>CP070662.1:820362-832779 GCA_020355185.1 archaeon | reverse complement strand
TTGAGAAAGAAATTTGATGTCGAGTACCAGGACCAGTGTGATCTATGCTATCTTGCCATGAAGTACAAAAACGGTATAGAAAGCCTTCCGGAGCCGGGTAAACTGGAAAAGCTCTTATTCTTTATAAGAAACTTTCATTACATTTTTATAAATTATGCAGAAAAAATTGTTTTTCGTTTAAATCACAAAGTGGCGGATTTTGTAGAAAGATTGTAAACTGTATACAAGTATATTTTGTCTTTTTTGTACTGCTTAAAAGACCGGAGTTCATATAAATCTATAACGGAACCGCAGTAGTCCCCCTGATAAATTTTACTGTAGTTGTAATCTTCAAAAAAGCAGTAAACATCGCTTAAAAACATTATACAGTCAGTTTTTTTCTCTAAATATATTATAAATTTATTGTCAAGAGCTTTTTCTATATTTATGGCTTTAACGTCTGAGGTGGATCTGAATACTGTTGGGTTTGCAACTATCAAATAACAGTTCTCTGGTATGTCGTTTTTTATTTCATTTACTATATCCGTTTCCAGCTTCAACTGACTTTGGAAAAAATAGTAAAAGTTGAACATAGAAAATGGTAAAATTGTGAGCAAGATGGCAAAAAAAACGAAGGCCGAATTTTTTTTAATCTTTCCGGAAATGAAACTTATTCCAGATGCGTTAACCAAAGCCAAAGCCGGACAAAAGAGCAAAAAAATATTAAGTTGTATGAAATGGGAAAATAGATAAAATGAAAAAAACAGTATAAACCAGAAAAAAATTAAAACAGTCTTCCTTCTGTGATTTAAAAAACTGTACATGGAAAAACAAATGAAAAAAATGGGAAAGGGCATAAAAGGAAGGTTGAAAAAATGAATCTCGTATGTATATTGGAGCATTTTAATTAAATTTTCAAAAATATTTTTATTTTCCACAGAAGAGATAAGATAAAAATTCCCAGATAATTGTAAAAATGCCAAAAAAAAGAAAATGAAAGAAACCAAAGGGGGTATCCAAAATTTGTAATTTCTTACCTTCTTCTTCAAATCTTTCTCAAAAATAAAGAACATGAAAATTACTAGAGGTATAAGTAAAACTAGCTCTGCTAAAATTTGTATGGAAAATGCTATAGATAATGCACCCAGAATCAAAACTTTTGTGTTTTTATTTTTAAAGAAAATGAGAAAAGCAAAAATAGTCAGTAAAACAAAAAACAAGCCAATTATGTAAATGGATGCGGATAAAGAAAAAAATATATGTAACGGTGATAGGGCCATAAACAAAGCAGATAAAATGGCTATTCTCTCATTGAAAATTAAATAGCCGATTAAAAACATCAAAAAAATAGATAAACTCCCAAAAAGGGTGGCAACGTTTATGGCCACAAAGTTGTCTACGCCAAATATTGAAAAGGCCATAGCAAAGAGGAGGGGACCCCCAATCATTTTTTTGTAGCTGTAACATTTCAGCAGTTCAAAATCCTCATACTCGCACAATTCTGCCTTACCGTGTAATAAAATGTTCTTTCCGGCCTGTAAATCAGAATATTCTGAAGAGTATATGAAATTGGCATGAGGCAAAGCAAACCTGATTCCGGCACCAATTAAAAAAATGATTAAAATCAAAATCCATGTATTCTGATTTATTTTTTTAAATTCTTTTTTTATTTCTGGGAAACCAATAATAAGAAAAAGCATTATTAAGCCGAAACTCAAAGATGTAATTAAAAGACCAATACCCTCGATAAGCATATTTAAATATATATTCCGCGTTTATAATAACTATGTCTCTGCCGGAAAAATTGGAAAATTTTAAGATAAATCAAAAAGAAAATTCGATAATAATTTCTGTTAATCCAAAAATATATGCTCTGGAGGTTATTTACTCGGCGGCCTATATGTTTCTGGACAAAGTCTATGTAATCATAGACGGGGACCCTGAAAATCAGGTTTTAATCCAGTTAAAAGCAAAAAACGAAGGGGAGAATCTAAAAAAACTGGCTGAAGATTTTAACAACGAACTCATCAATTATTCCGTTTACGTGGTACAGGCTGCAAGGACCGGTGAAATCAGGGAAGCAATAGTTAAAAGGGCTCTGGGAGTCGTGGAGGAAGATCTTTGGGAAAAAGATCCCGAGGGTATAGCGGAACCGTGGAAACCGGAAAAGGCAGAGGGTTTGGAAGAGGAATAAAATGAACAATATAAAAATTATCAGACCCTTCAAAAAGATTCAAATAAAGTTAAACCCTGTTTTTTATTCCAGAAGCGCTATAGAAGAAACCTTGGAGGATTTTAAGGATATCTGCAGCGGGAAAATAAAAAAAAGTCAATCAAATTTTATAATTTCTCTTAAAGCGAAGGAGAAAATTGATCTGGAAAAGCTGGGCTACGAATTTCTTAATCATGCTTTTGCTAAAAAAAAGGAAATGGTGACCTGATGGCTTTTACAATGTTTCCGCAAACCGTTAAAGAAAACTATACTTTAAATTTTTACAGAAATTTTTCTTTCGGTAGGGACAAAACCCTTTTGACAACAGACCACGGGGCATGGGTTTTACTGGATGATCAGGAATACCAAACATTGAGATCGCATAAAGTTCATGAAAATCCGCAACTTTTTGGTCTTCTGAAAGAAAGGGGGATAGTCGTGACTGAAGAAAGTTTTGAAAAACTGGCCAAGGACTATAGAGAAAGGTTTTATTTTTTGTTCAGCGCTCCAACCCTGCATATAATAGTACCCACCTTCAGGTGTAACATGAACTGTGTTTACTGCCATTCGGTTGCCAAACCCGTGGAGGAAGGGGGCTTTGACATGAATGAGGATACAGCCAAATCTGTGGTTGATTTTATATTGAAGACTCCCCCGAATTTTTTAAGCATGGAATTCCAGGGAGGGGAGTGCCTGCTTAACTTTGAGATTGTAAAATTTATAATAGAATATGCTGAAAAGGAGGCACAGAAGAAAAATAAAAAACTGGGATTCAAACTGGTCACCAATCTGGCTGTTATGAACGAAGAAATTTTGGAATTTCTTAAAAAACACAATATTGTCGGGATTTGCACCTCCTTTGACGGACCGAAAGAGGTTCACGACAAAAACAGACGATACTTCAACCAGAGTGGAACTTATGATGACGTTGTTTACTGGATAAAGAGAATAAACAAAGAGTTTGGAAAATATTTCAGCTTGGGAAGTGTTTCCACTGTTACCAGACACTCCCTGAAATATCCAAAAGAAATTGTAGACGAATATTACAAACTTGGTTTCAGGAGCATCTGGCCCAGATTTATGAACAATCTGGGATACGCAAATCAAAAATGGGAAGATATAGGCTATACGGCCGACGAATTCCTGAAATTTTACAGGGAGATACTTGGTTATATAATGAAAATGAACAGAAAAAACAAATGGATGGTAGAGGGATATTCGTATTATTTCGGGGAAAAAATTCTTAACAGATATGACACAGGAAATGTTGATTTGAGGTCGCCGTGCGGAGCGGGTATCGGACAACTTACATACGATCATGAGGGCGACATATTTACATGCGACGAGGCAAAGGTTTTGGGAGAAGAATTCAAGATAGGCAACGTTAAAGAGAATAACCTCAAAGAAGTCATCGAAAATCCTGTTACAGTATCCATGATGAATATATCCTCAAAGCTTCCTCTGATATGCGACAAATGCGCCTTTTCCCCATACTGTGCCGTATGTCCGGTCAATTTTTACGTGACTCAAAAAAATATTGTTCCCAAACTTTCAAACGAGTTCAGATGCAAAATATACAAAGAAATCATAAAAACCTTATTTAAGAAAATACTGTTCTCGGAAGAGGAAAGAAATATAATAATTAAATGGCTGAATCTCCCTCCGATACCCAGAGAAAAGGTTGTAAAAAGGTTTTAGTTTTCATATTTCTGGAATTCTATGCTTTTTAATTCCCCTCTTATGGGCTTAAATTCTTTGTTTCCATAAATCTCAATGTACTTTTGATAGGGACCTGTACAAAGGGAGTTAAATTTACATTTTTCGCATGAATATGGTTTTTTCCTGCCATCCTTTTTTGTCTTGTCTATATCAGCCCTGAAATTTGATCCTGATAATATTGTACGTTTTTCCATAAGTTCTGACATCATTGCCTCATAACCGCTCAAATTACAGGGGTATATATTATGAATCCAAGGATTGAAACCTGAATCAAGTAAAAAATCCGCACTTTTCTTCAGAGAGGGTGCGACTTCTTTTATTTTGGGCGCCAGGTTTTTGTAATTTTCTTTTGAAAATCCAACGGGTGTTATGTAATCAAAGTGATAGCTCAATGCCTCAAACTTTAAAAGATTTTTTGTCCATTCCAACAACTGCATGTAATTATAATTGTTTATGACTATTCCCAGCCTCAACTCAACCCCAGTTTTTTGGATATTTTCCAATCCCCTAATTGTCTTTTTAAAGGAGCCTTTTACCTGCGTTAAAAAATCGTGTGTTTTTTCATTCCCGTGAACAGAAATAAAAAATCTGTTGGCACCGGACTCGGCCATTTTTTTGGCATAACTTTTGTAATAAAACATCATACCGTTGCTCTGTATTTCGATTTTTTCAAACCCCAGCTTTTTTGCATATCCCACACATTCAAACAAATCTCTTCTAATGGTGGGTTCCCCTCCCGAAAAAGAAATTATACCGATACTCTGATCTTTCGCCCAGTCAAGCTCTTTTTTAATTTCATTGAGGGTTTTTATTTTTTTCTTCCTGCTAAACATATGTCCGACAGAACAAAAAATACATCTCTGATTGCATTCAAAATTCATCAAAATTTCATATTTTTGAATTTTTTTGTTCATGTTAAATAACCGGTTTGACATTCTCTCCTTTCAGGTTAACATAGTCCTTTGAAATGCCGGAACATTCCTGATTGTAAGAGCAGGATTTGCATGCTTCGGGCTTAACGAAACTCTTTTCTTTCTCCAGTCCATGTTCTTTTGAAATATTTTTTTCATGACCCCTGAGGAAACATGGGGGAACATTCAAAACCTCTGCGTTCAAGCCGTTTTCCTCAGCATTTTTTATGCTTTCATGAAGATACTTCTCTATGCTTTCAAACCTGGGGACCAGCCAAAGATGTTTCAGAAGGTTTCCCTCTACTATGGGATAAATGAAGCAAATTCCTTTAACTTTTTCCAACAGCATTTCAACAATTTTTGGAAGAATTCTGTAATTCATATCATTTACCAATATTTTAGCTCTCACAGGCACGGATTCTTTAAGATTATCCAGCCCTTTAATGGTCTGATTGAAAGAGCCTTTGGTTTGTGTAAGATAATCGTGTGTTTTTTCATTCCCGTGAACGGAAACCACGGCTTCATTCAATCCTGCTCCCACCAAATCCCCAGCCATTTTTTTATTGGAAAAAACTCTACCGTTTGTGGTCAAAATTACTTTTTTTTGACCTGCATATTCAATGAAATCCTTCAGGTCTTTTCTCAGAGTCGGCTCCCCGCCGGTGAAGTTAACCTCTTTTGCGCTTTTTATTTCTTTAATTACCTGATTTACAGGTTTTATGAATTTGCAATCTCTCACGCAACAAAATCTGCAGTTATTGTTGCACTTGTAATCAAGAAAAATATCCATACTATTTATACACCTCATTAAAAATATAAATCATGATTATAACCACAGGAACATACCATCTAAATCCCTTGGGTTATTTCTTTCTGGGGCATACTTATGAGATAATGGTTCCCATTTTTCTTTTACTTGTTTTCATGGTCTTGATTAATCTTAAGACAATTACAAATACTTTCTCTAAAATCAGCAAAAGGACTTGGCTAATTTTGGTTTTGATAATCCTTGCAGGATTCTGGTTAAGAAACTCTGATTATATTTATGGTGTAGGAATGGACGGCTATCTTTATCAGGAGTCCGCCAAAAGCATTTACGAAAATAATCTGTTTACCAAGGGTTGTGCTATCGGAAATTCTGAAAACTGCAGGCTTTACAACCAGGTTCTGATGCCCCAGGGGCACCCATTTCTAATAACCTTAATGTTTCACCTTTTCGGGGAACAAGATCTCCTAGCCATGTACTTATCGGGAGTTTTGGGCTCTCTCACAATTTTTCTGGTTTTCGGGATGGCCTACCTGATTTTTTCGTCCGAAAAGACTGCTCTGGTATCCTCCATGATATACGCCTTTATACCCCTGGATATTTTTCTTTGCTCAACGGCAGCCGTGAGGCCGGTTTCCAATTTTTTCATTGCCTTAAGCATAATTTCATTTATTCTGGGTTTGAGAAAAAATTCCACAAAAATCTGGTCTATGTTTGCTGTAATATTCTCTTACACAATTTACGTCAGGCAGGAAAATATCATACTCTTCTTTCCTTTTTTATTTCTGTTTCTGTGGGAAAAAAGGAGGGAAATTAATCTTTCTGGTATTAAGAAAAATTTAAAAATATTATCATTGCCAATGACTATTTTCTTAATAGCACTTCTGCCGTTCTTCCACTGGTTTATTTTCAGCGACATAAACTACGGAGGAGGAATTCCAACATTTTCCTTGGATTATTTCGGGAGGAATTCTTCCTACATGATTGATAACTTCTTATTTCCCAGCCTTCTGAATGAAAGCTATTTCTTTATTCCCTGGATTTCGGTATTTTTCTTTATTTCCCTGCCTCTTGTAATTTTTTACTTTCGGAAAAATAAAAAAATAAAAAACGCGTTCCTTTGGCTGGTTTTTTTGGCCTTCTTTTCAATTTCGGCCCTTTACTTTGACCCGGTTTTCAACTCTATAAGAAGGATGCAGCCTCTCTTTATCCCTTACTCTATCCTTTCATCTGTATCAATACTGTTTTTTGTTGACAAAATAAAAAAAATCAGAAGGTATTCGACTGCCATCCTGTTTTTGGCAATTATAATTTCCGCAATAATGGTTGGCATAAACCTCAAGCCATATATTTTTAAAGACAACAGAATGGAGGAATTTTACACCAAGGAAATCGTAACTGCTGTCAACTCAACTCCAGAAAATTCCCTGCTTTTCATTTCGCAACCTTCTGTTCCCAACTTCGATTTTTTTGAAGATGGAAGAAGATGGATTGATATAAACCTGATATTTGCTGACAACTACACCCATGTGTATGAGGAATTAGAATACAGCACTGAAAGACCTGTTTATTTCATAGAAGATACTGCCTGCACAAGGCATTACCAGGAAAACAAGAAAAACTGCGATTTCATCTACAGTAACTTTGAACTTGTAAACCATACAGAATTTAATGGTATAAAAGTTTACAATCTAAAACGTACCGGACGAGTTTGATTTTATTCGGGTTAGATGCCGAGAATCATTAATATCCAGCCCGAGACACCCAGTATATCCAGGGCAAATTTTATGGCATATCCCAGAATACCTATCATAAATGAGTGTGACCAGGAAAAACGCAACAGGATTTTAACGACAGCTATCCAAATCAAAATTCCCATGACAAGGAAAAAATAAGGTATTGGAAGGAAGATAAAGGAAAAGACAAAAACTGTCAGAAAATTACTTAAAAGTGCTGCCACAAAAGATTTGAAGAGATTTGGGGTTTCCTTAATAATTTTTGTGGCGGCTATAATAGCCAGAGTACTTAAAATGGTTGATATAATCCATGAAACCAGAAGATTAATCATGTCAGCTCCTCTATCTTTTTTCTGAGCCTTTCCGCCACTATATTCCCGTCTATCTTGCCTCTCACACGAGCCATTACTGGACCCATAAGCTTTTTGAAGGCGGATTTGCCCTCTTTTTTGATTAATTCTTTGTCCAATTCATTTTCTATTATTGAATCCAACTCTTCTATGCTTATGAACTCGACGGAATCTACAGATTCCTTCAGGCTCTTCCCCCGGGAAAGTTTCTCTAAAACTCCTGTTGTTGACTCCTTGGGTATCTTGTCCAGTTTTTTGAGCACTTCTTTAAGTTCGGATCTGCCTATCCTGTCCACGGGATTTCCTTTCCTTTTTAAATCCTTTAAAGTGTTTAAAAGAACATCTGCTACCCTGGCATGGTCTATTTTTTCTTCGGCCAGTTCCTCAAAAAGTCCCAAGTATCTGGATTTTACCATCTGCCTGGCCAGGTCCCCTGAAAGGCCGAGCCTTATGAACTTCTCCTTTCTCTCTTCAAGTGTTTCAGGGAGCTCTATCTTGAGCAGATCTTCTGTCACGGAAATCGGCTTTACATCTGTTTCCGGATACATCCTGGCTCCCCCGGGAAGGGGCCTCAAATAAGAGGTTGTCAGGTCGGTATTTGCCACTCTTGTCTCTTCAGGAATCCCATGTGTGGCCTTTTCGGCCCTGTCCAAAATGGCCAAGCAGGCCTTTCGGGCCCTTTCCTCTTCCTCAGAAACAATGCCTATAACATCCTTTTCGGTGCAATTGAAGTTTTTTTTGAGCTTGAGGAACTCTCTTGTAAGATTATATTTCCCCAAATCCTCGTCAGAATGAATGAACCCCTTGATGCCATAGGATTTCGCATACTCTGATAGCTCTTTGCCGAAGGTTTTTTCCAAGTACAAGTTCCTCCTTAAAAGCCCCGCGAAACCCTTCAGTTTGAATGCAAACACAGTCTTTCCCTGGCTGAGTAGTTCTGATATCATGCTGTTCTTGGTGTTCTCAAAAAGCAGTGTAACGTCCAGAATTTCCTTGTCTATCCTTGCCTGTCTCTCCGCAAGCTCATCCCTTATTTTCAGAAGGCTAAGCTGCCTTTCCACCTCGGCCTCCACGGTTTTTTGTATAAGCTTGAGATCTTGCATACCCTTTATCTCTATTCTGGCCCCGCCTTCTATGGATACGTTCACGTCCTGTCTTATGGTTCCTATCCCCCTTTTGACACTGCCAGTCGCCCTGAGCAGCATACCTATTTTCTCTGCAACCTCCCTGGCTTGGGCGGGGCTCTTTATGTCAGGAGCTGTTCCTATCTCCACGAGAGGTATGCCGAGCCTGTCCAGACCGTATTCCACCTTGTCTTCCTCCCTTTTTATTATCTTTGCGGCCTCCTCCTCCAGAGAAACATTAGTCACCCCTACCCTCCCCGATGAAGTATCCAGAAATCCGTTCATACCCACGATTGCGGTTCTCTGGAAACCGGAGGTGTTGGAACCGTCTATGACGGTTTTCCTCATGAAGTGGACCTCATCCGGTACGTTGCAGTTGAGCATCCTGATAACCTGCATGGCTGTCCTGAAGGCCTCCCTGTTCACGTCATGCGGCGGCTCGTCGTCAGATTCCACGAGACATGATTCCCTGTCATAACCGTGATAAACAAAACCCTTCCTCTTGAGTGACTCGAAAAGGGCTGCCCTGTCCACCTCTCCTGTTTCCCCTGCCACGGGCCTCAAATGCCTCTCTATAAGTCGCATGGGGTCTTCATCCGTTATTCTGGCCTGGCAGTTGCAGAACAGTTTGTGCGTCTCCAGCTGCTGATGGATCTCTATCCCGGCCTTGAAGCCCAGCTTCTCATAGTTCTGACCTGTCATTAATTTCCCCTCTGAGATTTTCCGTTATTTTTGTCCTTATCTCATCCTTGCCCTTGAAGTTGCCCAGAAGCCATGCAAGCTTTATGTAAGCTGCTTCCGGAAGCATGTCATTCCCGCAGACAATCCCCAGTTCCTCCAGCTCCCTTCCGTATGAATACACGTTCATGTTTACCCTTCCGCTGAGACACTGGGAGGTTATGACGGCCAGGCCCTTCTTGAGGAAATTTTTCAGACTGTTGTGGAGATTTTCCGGGACATGACCAAGACCCGTGCCCTCCAGAACAAGTCCCTTGTAGCCGCTTTTGGCCAGAAAATCTATGATTTTCGGATCTATGTTAGGGTAGGACTTGAGAAGGGCCACCTTTTCCTCGAACCTTGCCTTTGCCTTGAGTTTTCTTTTCCTGTCTTTTTTCATGTAGTCTTCCCTGAAAAACCTTATCCTGCCGTCCGGCGACACCAGAGCCCATGGCATTGAATTGACCGCCTTGAAGGCATCCCTCCTGCTGGTATGCATTTTCCTTACCTTGCAGGCCGGGTATATGAAGCAGAAGTCATCACTCTCGGTGGCGTGCATGCATACGGCGACTTCACCGAAGTCGGAGCCGGCTATGAAACGGGCGGCGCAGATGAGATTGAAAGGCCCGTCAGAGGAGGCCCTGTCGCTTGACCTCTGGGAGCCCACCAGAATCACAGGCACGGGAAGGTCCTGGAGAGCAAAGGAAAGGGCACAGGCGGTGTAGTGCATGGTATCGGTTCCGTGTGTGACTATTATTCCCTCGCAACCTTTTTTAATTTCCTTTTCTATTTCCTTTATCAGTTTTTTGTAATGGCCGAAGTTCATGTTCCCTGAAAGCAGGCTGTCTACCTGCCTCCCGTGGATGTTCGCTATATCCGCCAGTTCCGGAACATCCTCTATAAGGTCCTCGGCAGTGAAACGCGGTATGACGCCACCTGTCTTGTAATCCACCTTGGAGGATATGGTTCCTCCTATGGAAAGGATGGAAATTTTTGGCTTGGTCTCATCATGGCCGATTGCGGCCTTGATTTTCTTTGCCTCTTCGCTTCTCTTTGAAACCAGCCTTAAATCCATGCCCTTGGAATACTTCAGGCCGACATTGTATCCGTTGTCCAGCTTTATAACCAGGGCACCACGGTCGCCCATGTCTATTCTGGGCATCAGGACTCCTATATATGCCCTCTCATCTTTTTTGACCTCTACCGTGTCCCCTACCTTTATCCCCTTTCTTTTAAGTGCGTTCCTTACCTTTTTTGAATACATGATATCCTCCCGCTAGAGAAGAGTGAAAGATATCCTGGTCTTGCCTCCGGAATATCCCTCATTCTTTATCAAAATATTATAACTGCCGGTGCCCCACCTCTCGGTGGTTGTTATATCTATGTTCGTGGAATTTAATATTAATTTTAGGGTATTGTTCTCATAAAAATCGATGTAAAGGTCCCCCTCCCTCTTCGACATGCCGGTTGAGAAAAGTTCGTATTTGCTCTCCATTTTGTATGTGACCGAATCGCCGGAAGCCGAGACCCTGTATTCTCCTTCTCTCGAATTTAGACTGATTTTCCTGGAACTTCCGTTTCCCTCATAGGATACATCCTTTATGGCGGAATTTATCCTGTTCATGGCGTCCCTGGACTCGGAGAACTCGGAAAAATCCTCTGTCTTGTTCATAAGCGGCTCCCCCATCCTCAGCACCAGGACCATCCCGGCCACCGAAATAACCACAACCAGAATAAGGGACATGAAGGGACTCAGACCTTTTTTCATGATTAATAGTTATCCTGTGTCTTATATAAGATTGGTCAGAGAATATCAAAAACCAGTTCCGCCTTGCCTGAGGAGGTGCCGTTATTTTTTACCATGAAAATGTAAGAGCCCTTCGACCATCTTTTGTCTGTTACCAAATCTATGCTGGTGTAATTGAGCTTGAGTTTCACGGTATAATTCTGGTAGGCTTCCAAATACAGGTCTCCCTCCCTCTTCGACATTCCCGGGGAGAAAAGCTCCTTTCTGCTGTCAAGGGAAAATGTTATGGAATCCTGTGAGGAGGAAACCCTGTAATGGCCCCCGCTTATGGAAAAGGAAAGCCTTCTTGAAGAGCCCTCTCCCTCGGCTACCACGTTCTTCACAGCAGAGTTTATGGAGTTCATGACCCCCCTGGCTTCATTTATTATGGAATAATCCTGTGTCTTCTCGAGGGAGCCGCTCCAGGCTCTCATAACCAGAATTGTCGCCGCCACCGAAATCGTCACGACAAGAACGAAGGCTATGAAAGGACTGATGCCTTTTCTACCAGACATGAAATTACCTTAGGAAACTATACTCATGTCCGAATCCAGAATTTTATCCCTGGAGTCAACAGGACATGTGTTGGATTTTATTATTACCTCTGCTATGTCGTTGCAGTCGCCTATATCCGTGTTGTTGTAAAAAGCCTGGACGTCACCGGGACTTAGGGTAGTGGAACCGGGAGTGACCTGCAAGGTAAAGGCCGTGTTGTTGTCGTATATTACTGTAATACTAAAATCCGTGAGATCCTCGCTTCCCGTGTTTTCCGTGATAAGCGTGAGCTTACCCGGGTCGGTGCTGTTGCAGGTGGCGTCGGAGATGTACAGACCCGCATAAGAGCATTTTATGTCGGTCTCCCCCCTTACCCTCGCCTCTTCCGTACTTTCCCTGGAAAAGGATATCAGCCAGCCGGAGAGAACCCCTCCAACGGCTATTACAAATGCTATAAGAAGTATGGTTGCTATAAGGGGTGATATTCCTTTTGGGGGCATAATAATATTGGTTTTTTAATAAATAAGTCTTTTAGCAGTTGAACTTACCGGAGGAGTATATGCAGGTGAATATCGATTCCGTCGGGCAGTCCATGCTCCTTACCTGAAGCTTTTCGGGGGTG
>CP070662.1:808598-820262 GCA_020355185.1 archaeon | reverse complement strand
GGACGACGTTCATCCTCAGGAGTATGGCGGCTATTATTATTATCCTTGAGGGCACCTGGAAATCGAGTATCCCCATATTTTCAATGTATTCGAGAAGCGCATCGGCCAGTTTAACTATGTCTATGTCCCAAGGGTCCATTCCCTCCTCCATTATTATGTACTCAAGGACCTCCTCCCAGTTGGATTCCACGGAAGCCATCTTTACTATATCCTTTTCCTCCATCAGGGGCACCTGTCAGTATTTAAGCGTAATCAAAATAAACGTTCAAACCTAATAAACTTTATATATAACGTTGGAGAAAGTTAAATAGGTTAACACCCCCGAGGCAAGATTATGTCAGGAAAGAAAGGAATATCACCGCTCATAGCCGCGGTAATCTTGATAGCATTCGTTATAGCAGTCGCGGGAATAGCCTCAACATTCTTCACCGGATTCACCAGGGAACAGGCGGCAGGGGTGGAATCCAAGGCAACGACCATCGTTGACTGTTCTGTGGCTATAATGAAACTGGACAGTGATACGGTCAGCATAAACTCAACTGGTGATAACTTTACTCTGGTACTCTCAAACGAGGGTCAAGAAGACCTGGCTGGTTTAAAGGTGGTCTTTTTCAACAGTAGTTATGCTTCAACATGTGATGCCACGCCGTCTAGTATAACAGTGGGAAGCACAATAACCATAGAGGAATCAGGAAGCTGTGATATACCCACAATACCTTTGGATAAAATTCAGGCAACAACCACCACATGTGCCGGCGTTAAGTCGGAGTTAACAAATTACAGTGTAGATTCAAGTGGCGACACAGTCTGGAGAGTGACTGCTTAAATCTTTGTTTTTTATTTAAACTGTCTAGAATTCGCTCTAGTTCTCAGGCATTTCTTAAACTTGTTTAAGGAATATGAAAATTTTTAATTTTCAGGCATTTTTCTGCGTCAGAAAAAACTGAAAATTTTTAATTTTCAGGCATCTTTATTGCCATGACCTTTGACACGCCGTCCTCCATGCTTATGCCATATACCTGGTCGGCCATCTTTATGGTCACGTCATTGTGCGTAATTACTATGAATTGCGCCCTGGAGGACTGCTTCTTTATCAGCGTGCCTATCTTCTTGGAGTTAATCTTGTCCAGTGCCGCGTCAACCTCGTCCAGGACATAAAACGGTGCTGGTTTGTACATCTGGACCGCGAAAAGGAATGCCAAGGCAGTGATGGTCTTTTCCCCTCCGGACATGGAGTCTATGCTTAGCATTTTCTTGCCCTTGGGCCTGGCCCTGATTATAAGTCCCGACCTTATATCTTCCGGCTCCTCCAATTCCATGTTTGCGCTGCCCTCACTTATATCTTGGAATATGTCCCCAAAGTTCTTGTTCACAGCTTCAAAGGCTTTCATGAATACCTCCCTTCTTCTGGATTCTATTTTCTCCACCATCTGAAGTATAGACTGTTTCTCCTTTTCTATTCTGCCGGTCTTTTCCTTTAGGTCATCATAAAGCATCTTCATGCTGTCATAATCCTCTATGGCTTTAAGGTTGACAGCTCCTATTCTCCTCAGCTTTTCTTTCACGTTTTTTTTCTGGTTCTGCATGCTTTCGAGATCCTGGTCAAGAAAGCTTTCCATCCCTTCAAACTCCTCAAACTCCAGTTCCAGGTTCTCTATTTCCGTTTCCAGCTTGGCTCTCTTGACCCTGAGATTTCCTATCTTGGTCTGGTAGGTCATCCTTTTATCGTATAGCCCGTGCCTCTTCTTCCTTATCTCCTCAATTTCTTCCCCAATTTTGGCTATTTTTCCCTCGTATTCAACTGGAACATCCTTTTGGTCCTGTTCCTGAAGTTTCTTGAGCTTTTCCTCCGCCACAGCCATGAGGTCTTTCAGGTATTCGTTCTCCCCTTCCAGAGCCTTCTTGTCCTCCCTGTACTTGGAAACCTCGCCTGCCCTGGACTTCTTCCTGAAGCCGCCGGTTATGGCACCTGACTTGAGAAGAAGCTCCCCCTCAAGGGTGACCATCCTGTACCTTCCCACAAGTTTCCTTGCATTTTCCAGCTTGTCAACCACCAGAGTTTGTGCAAAAACATACTTCATTGCGGGATCGTATTTTTTGTCATAGTCTACGAGGTTTATCGCGAAATCTATAACCCCCGGTTCTTTTTTGTGCTTTTCCTCGTGATATCTGATTTTGTTTAGCGGCAGGAATGTTGCCCGGCCAATCCTTTTGCTCTTGAGATGTTCTATGCATTCCGCCGCTTCCATGTCACTTTTAACTATTATATCCCTCAGGCGTCCCCCGGCAGCGACCTCCAAAGCCACCTGATACTTGGAGTCCGTGGTGAAAAGTTCCGCCACCGAGCCGTAAACCCCCGGCCTTTTCTTGAGAAGACTGCTTATCTCATCATCCTGGGAGAGTCTGCCTATGAGGTCCTCCAGTCTCTGAATCTCCCTGAGATTGCTCTCTATCTTGTTTCTGTGCTTACTTATCTCCGTATCAAGCCTGTTGTAGGCTTCGGTATCTCTGTTCCTTTTCAGCGCCCTGGAGGTCATTTCCTTCATCTGGTTCTGTTTTTCCTCCATTGATGAATCATGCCCGCTGAATTCCTTGTCTATCTCCTTGAATTCCTTTTCCATCTTTTCCAGGGCTTCCTTCAGTTCGCTTAAATTCTTCCTGGCCGTTCCCAGCTTAATATGTATTATGGAACTGGAAAGAGTTTTCTCCTCCTCCTCAAGGGACTTGAATTCCTTGGCCAGTTTTTGCTCCCGTTCAAGCTTCCTGAGTGCCTTCTCCTTCTCCCCCAGTATTATCTGGGCCTCCTTGAGCTTGTTGTCCACCTTGATCAGTTCGTTCTCGGTCTTGGTCTTCTTGTCCTCGAATTCCGCTATGCCGGATATCTCGTCGATTATTCCCCTTCTCTGTAGGGGAGTCATGTCTATGAGGTTGGTCACGTCCCCCTGCATTATTATGTTGTGGCCGTCGGCCTGTATCCTCGCGTTTCCCAGGATATCGACTATCTTTCTCCGGTTGACTGTCTTGCCGTTAAGCTTGTAGATGCAGACGCCGTTCTTGTTAACCTTTCTGGTTATCTTGACTGATTCCTCCTCGCCGGTTATTTCCCGGTCCTGGTTGTCAAGATAAAGATTGACCACTCCGTACTTGGCAGAGGGCCTTTTCTTGCCTCCGTTGAAAATAAGCTGCTCGAGTTTCTCCGCCCGTATGCTCTTGGCGGACCTTATTCCGAGAACAAAGCAGAGGGCGTCAACGATGTTGGACTTTCCGGAGCCGTTGGCCCCGCAGATTACATTAAAGCCTGAAGGAAACGGGAGGGCCGTTTTGTTGGGAAATGACTTGAAACCCTGCATGGAAACCTTTTCTATGCTCACCATAAGTATCACTCACCGGACACATCCCCGTCACGCCCTTATAATATTTTGTTCCCGCTTAAATAAATCTGACCCCTCAGAGATTCTTCAGGCTGTCATACAGCTTCTTTCTCAGTCCCCTCTTTTTGCGGAAAGCGCCAGGTAAACCCGGCATGTACTGCTCCCGGTAGGAATTGTAATGTGTAAATTCCGCGATTTCCTCCCTGTAGGGAACCGGAGGCTCCTCTCTGGAGTAACCTACTGTAACCAGGGCGACCGGCTTTATGAACTCCGTGCATTCAATTATATTCCTTACCTCGCTCTCTTCAAAAGCTGTAACACAGCAGGATCCTAGCCCCAGGCAATGGGCCGCAAGCATCATGTTCTCTACGGCCATACCTATTGTCTGAAGGGCGTACTGGTCGCTCCTGTCGCCATAAGTACCCTTGGCTATATTCTCGTTTATGCAGACAGCCAGTATCACGGGCGCGGTCTTCATCCACATCTGTTCCAGTGCGGCCTCGGCAAGTTTTTCTATCTTCTCCGGGTCGTCCACTATCACCACTTCCCAGGGCTGCCTGTTGCCTGCGGAAGGGGCCCACCTGCAGGCATCGAGAATCATGCCCAGCTTCTCCTGGTCCACCGGTCTGTTCTCATATTTCCTTACGCTCCTTCTTCCGGTTATGGCATCGAAAACGTCCATACTATCACAAAAAGAATTAGTTTCCTCAAGGTATAAATATTTATATCTCAACAAAACTTCTTTTTCTTCCCGCAAATCGGGCAATTTTTTTGTATCCTATATTCTTAATCAATTTCACGGTCTCGTCAAATTGCCTGCCGACTTCCTGTGGTGCGTGGGCATCCGATCCCAGGGTAATGGGAATGTTTTTATCGTAACACAATTTTAGAATTTCCTTGCTTGGGTATATCTCTTTACAGGGTCTGTCCAAACCACTGGTGTTTACCTCTACGCAAATTTCGCTTTTACCAATAACATCCACGGTTCTCTTAAGAATATCAGTTATATCACTCTCTGGTCTGTAATCAAATTTCTTTATCAAGTCCAGGTGGCCCATTATGTCAAACAATTTCGATTCGGCGGCCTTTTTAACAAGATTGAAATACACCTCATACAATTCATCTGCGTTCCATTTATCATACCCTGAAATGTTTTTTGATGAGTCAAAGTTCCAGTCTCCTATGAAGTGAATGGAACCTATCACATAGTCAAATTTCCCGGATTCTATGAAACTTCTTGTTTCGTCTTCGTAACCCGGGTTATAATCCATCTCAACCCCCAGTTTTATGGGAATTTTATAACTTCCCTTCAAGGAATTGACTTTTTTTATCATGGAAGCGGTATCTGAAGTTGACCATACAGGTTTTTTAAGACAAAAATGGTTGGCAAAACCGATTTCATCCAGACCCTTTTTAATGGCAGCTTATATATAACCTTCATGTTTTCCTATGCCGTCTGAAAGAGATGTGTGAATGTGATAATCTACAATCATGTATCATTTTTATTTCTCCAAATCTTAAATATCTTCATGAAGTATGCAGAAATGGCCGAAACATACGAAAAGCTGGAGGCTACCCAGTCCAAGCTGGATAAGGCGGACATACTGGCCGAACTCTTTTCCAGGGCTTCTCCCGAGGACTTGCCCAAGATAGTTTTCCTGGCAAGGGGGAGAGTCTTCCCTTCCTACTCCGAGGACGAGATAGGCATAGCCTCGCAACTCATGATAAAAGCAATATCAAGGTCCACGGGTTTCTCCATAAGGGATGTTGAAAAAAAGTTCAAGGAAACAGGGGACCTGGGTCTGGCGGCATCTCATTTTGTTAAATCCAGAAGGCAGCGCACCCTTTTGAGCAGCAAGCTTAGCCTGAACAAGGTTTTCCGGAACATAAGGGAGCTTTCCAGCATCGAGGGGGCGAGGTCCCAGGAAAAGAAAATGGATTTGATTGCAGAGCTTTTCGCCTCCGCCGAGCCCAAGGAGGCCCTGTACATAACCAGAACCGTGCTTGAGGAGCTCCGGATAGGAGTGGCCCGGGGAATAATAAGGGATGCCATAGTAAAGGCCTTCCTCAGTCCCGGTGACATGGAGGAAAAGAAGGAATTCACCGAGGCCGTGGATTACGCCTACAATGTCCTTTCAGACTTCAGCGAGGTCGCCCGGATAGCCAAGAAGGACGGCGTGAAGGGATTGAAAAAAGCGAAAGTGAAGCTTGGCCAGCCCATACACGTAATGCTCGGGGAGAAGACGGACTCTATAAAGGATATAATTGAAAAATTCGGAAAGGTGGCCGTGGAATTCAAATACGACGGCCTGAGAACCGAACTCCACAAGAGGGGTAACAAGATATGGATTTTCACCAGGAGGCTGGAGGACGTTTCCCACCAGTTCCCGGACCTTGTGGAGACGGCAAGGAAGGCGCTGAAGCCGGAGGAGTGCGTGGTTGATGGCGAGGTCCTGGCAATAGACAAAAAGACCGGCTACCCGCAGCCCTTCCAGAACCTTTCCCAGAGGATTCACAGGAAATACAACATAAAGGAGATGACCAAAAAGATACCCATACAGGTAAACCTTTTTGACATAATGTACAAAGACGGCAAGATGCTTTTCGACAAGACCTTCACCGAAAGAAGAAAGATACTGGAAAAATCCGTCAAGACCATACCGGAAAAGTTCCAGTTGGCCAAACAAATCGTGACGGACGACTTGAAAAAGGCGGAAAAATTTTACGAGCAGGCCTTGGATGCCAAGCAGGAGGGGGTCTTCCTTAAGGTACCTGATTCCAGGTACGTCTTCGGCAGGCACGTGGGCGGATGGTACAAGATAAAGCCCATCATGGAGACGCTGGATCTGGTAATCGTTGCGGCCACCTGGGGAGAGGGGAAGCGTTCCAAATGGCTTAGCTCCTATGTCCTGGCCTGCAGGGAGCCGGACACCGGAAAGTTCCTGCCCTGCGGGATGATGGGCACGGGACTGACCGAGGAGATGTTCGAGACCATGACTCATACCCTGAAGCCGCTGGTTACAAAGGAAAAGGGTAAAAAAGTGGAGCTGAAGCCCAAGGTGGTTGTGGAGGCCGGCTATCAGGAAATACAGAAGTCTCCGACTTACGAGGCCGGCTACGCCCTCCGGTTCCCGAGGCTCCTGCGCATCCGCGAGGACAGGAGCCCGGATGAGGCGGACACGGTGGAAAGGCTGAAAAAATTGTACAGGAGCCAGGGCAGGGAAGGATAGTTATTGTAACTCTCATAAAGTAGTTATAAATATAAATAGTTTTTTAAACAACTAAATATCATGGAACACAAAGAGTATGTACAATTAATGAGATCTGTATCCGATTTTGCGAGAAGATACGGTCTTGAAACCACTAATCTATACAGTGATAAAAATATAACAAATGACGATAAATGGGCAATTTCAGTTTCTTGGAAGAACCGTCTTAGTAATAATGAAATACTCTATTCCTATATAGATGAGTATAAACCCGACTTTGATAAAAAATTAAAATTTCCAATAGTATTTGGCCCTAGAGAAAAAATTGAGGAACACATGAAAATGGCAGAGAAAAAGAATGCCGATTATTTCAGTAAAAAGGCAGTATCATCCGATGGACATATTCTACCATCACCTGAATTTCTTGATTTAAGTATTGTAAAAAAAGTCGAATATGCTTTACATGAAGCGTTTCATAATACGCCTAAATTATTTTTCGAAGAAGAACGAGATAGAATTTCAAAATGGCAATATGAAGAAGCATCAGCTTTTTTTGTAGGATATCTTGGTGCAGTTCATTATTTTAATGAAGACGGTCTGAGGCAGCAGGCAATTGATCATTATCAAAAGAACTTGAATTTGGGGCGTTCTGTAAACAGATTTTATAATGAACTTGATGAAATTTTATGTTTTAGGGTGGGAAAAGACGGTACACAACTTTCACAAGAAATTATTATGGCAGAGAGGGAAGAGGTATTGGAAAGAGCAAAAAAAGAATTAAAAGACAATTTAGGAGGACCTATAAATAATGCTTTTTTTGTTTACTACCACACCTTCTTCGAAAAAATAGATGACGTGTATGAAAAAATCAAAGACTCGGTCGATTTTGGAGAAATTATCCAAAAAATTCATAGCTCATATTTCTCCTTCCAGAAGAAGTAACAAAAAAACAAGACCCATCAAAGCCTTTTCAGCAGTACGATTCAGGCCCGGAAGGATAATAATTTAAAATAAGTATTTAAAGCTCGTTCTCTACGTAAAATACTGGAGATCGGAATGGTCAATGAAGTGGAAGCCGTAGTAAATATTTTGCCTCTAATAAAGAATCCCAAAAGGACGTATCAGAATACTTTTTATGAGGATAACTTTAAACCGCATTACTGCTCATCTATTGAGTTCAAAACAAATGGCAAATCTTTAAGCAGTTGTCTGAAAAGTATAAACCGGATAACAAAAAACCGCCAGAAATTGGAGAAATTGAACTGGAAGATAGAAGACATAAACATAAAGTTAAAAAGCGGTTTGGGTCTTGACAATTCAATAATAACCTGTATGAAGCATACTTACAGGGTATATAAGAATCTTGTTTTGGAGTTGGAGGAAGTTGATCCAGACCTGGAGGACGAACTTTCTAACAGAATAAGAAAATATTCCAAAAGTTTTAGTGGGGGACTGGGGAGAGTTTCTTATAAAAAATATGAAGAAAATAAAATTGATTTGAAATATAGCATACTTTTTAAAAGGTTTCGTAAAAGCGATAATAAAGCTTAAATACTTAAGGAACCTCAATTCTCTATAACGTTTAGCACTTAAGAGTGACACAAAAGCTTATAAATATAGGACTTGAATATTTTTCAGGTAGATAAAAAATGGTACAAAACATAGCAAGCCAGGAAGTAATGGACATACTGAAGTCTTTAGGTTTGAACTCCTATGAGAGAAAGCTGTACGTGACCCTTATAGCGAAGGGAACTTCCAACGCAGGAACCTTGTCAGAGTTATCGGGGGTGCCAAGATCTAGGACTTACGATGTGCTGGAAAGCCTCGCGGACAAGGGCTTCGTTGTCATTCAGTCAAGCAAGCCCTTGAAGTACGTTGCAATAGAGCCCAAGGAGGCTCTTGAGAGGCTCAAGTCAAGCCATCAGGAGAAATACAAGACAATAGTAAAGAGGATCGAGAAGGTAAAGAAAGGAAAGGAACTCAGCGAGCTGCAGAAACTTTTCAGGGACGGGGTGGAGACAGTCAACCCTACACAATTCACAGGCGCACTGAAGGGAAGGAACTCCATGCACCAGCAGATGCAGGCCCTGATAAGGAACGCCAAAAAGAGATTCTTGCTCATGACTTCCGTGGAAGGTCTGAATGAGTTGTACGAGAACCACAACAAGCTCTTGGAAAGCGCTTCCAAGAGGGGGGTAAGCATAAAAATCGCGGCTCCTCTGGGTAACGTGAACAAAGAGGTCCTGAAGGGCTTTAAATCCATCGCCGAGATAAGGGACATAAAGAACACCAATGTCTCGGGAAGGCTTGTCATAGCTGATGGCAAAGAGCTCATAATGGCCCTGACAAAGGACACAGAGACCCACCCGACACAGGATTTGCATCTCTGGTCACGGAGCGACCATGCGGCAGGAGAAATGCTTGAGCCCCTTTTCAAGATGGTCTGGAACAACTCAAACAAGATATAAACCGGCAAAGGACTTCCGGGCATTTTTATATGTATTTTTATAAATTAGTCTTATGATTGTCCCGGAGATAAACCACCTCCTGACACTCGCTCTTATCACAATAGTGCCCTGGATAGAGCTCCGCGGTTCCATTCCCTACGGAATAAGCAAGGGGCTTGACACGTGGTTTGTCTTCCTTTTCACCCTAGTCCTTAACGTCATAATAATTCCCGTAATATACTGGGGTCTCCAGACCTTTTACCAGAGCTTTTTCATAAGGTTCAAGGTATGCAGGACCCTTGTGGAGCGTGTCCGCAAGCGTGGAACAAAATACATAGACAAGTACGGCATCCCCGGCCTGATAATCTTCGTGGGCATCCCCCTACCAGGAACCGGTGCCTATTCCGGTACGATCCTGGCATGGCTCTTGGGCATGGAAAAGAAGAAGGCCTTCGCCTCCATCGCAATCGGCGTCTCCATTGCGGCCGTCCTGGTGACACTTTTCTCGGTCGGTTTCTTCAAATCAATTTAATCCGGATTTTGGTTTTTAAAGATTGGAAAGAAATAATGAATATGAAATTATTGCTTACGTCTGCCGGGTTATCAAACAAGTCCATATCAAAGGCACTGGCGGAACTGGCGGGAAAGCCGTTCAGCAAACTAAAACTGGCCTTTATTCCCACCGCAGCAAACGTGGAGAAGGGAGACAAGGGTTGGTTGATAAAAGACCTTATCACTTGCAGAAATCTGGGGTTCGCATCCATAGACATAGTTGACATTTCCTCCGTTCCTGGGGATGTCTGGGAGCCGAGACTCAGGGAGGCTGACGTCCTGATGTTCGGGGGAGGGAATTCCGCTCATCTGATGAGCTGGATGGAAAAATCCGGTCTCCGGGAAATCCTCCCGGCCCTTCTTAAGGACAGGGTATACGTGGGAATCAGCGCGGGCAGCGTGGTCGCTACCCATAAAATTTCGGGAAGCAGATTGCTGCTTTACTGGGAGGACGAAGTCAAAGAAGTCAGAGACAGGGAAGGACTGGCTTTTGTCAGTTTCCATATTTTTCCTCATCTAAACTCGCCCCATTTTCCGAAAATAACAAAAGAAACCCTAACAGAAATAGCAGAAAAATCGGATGAGCCGATGTACGCGATAGACGACCAGACCGCAATAAAAGTTACAGAAGGCAAGACAGAGATTGTGACAGAGGGAGAGTATCTGGAATTTAACACGTAATTTCATTTTTTCAGTTTTTTCTCTATCAGGTTTCCGAGTCGCTTGATTCCGGGCTCTATCTTGGCTATGTTCGCGTTGCTGAAGGTCAGACGCAGGGAGTTGTGGTTCGAGTCGTCAACACAGAAGGCCGCGCCGTGTATGTAGGCAACCTTGTGCTTGACCGCTTCCGGAAAGAGCTTTTTGGTGTCTATCTTCTTGGGCAGGGTGACCCACAGGAACATCCCGCCATCCGGCTTGGTGCATTCGCATCCCTCCGGGAAATACTTGTGAACCGCTTCAAGCATTATATCTCTCTTCTTCTTGTACAGGACTCTGGTCTTGGGGAGTTGCCTGTCCATGGCGCCGCTCTTGATGTACTCGTTTGCCAGATACTGGCAGAATATGTTGGTGCAAAGGTCCGTACCCTGCTTGAGGATGGTTATCTTGCTGGCAAGTTCTTTTTCAGCCACAATCCAGCCCAGTCTCATGCCCGGGGCGAATATTTTTGAAAACGTGGACATGTAAACGACCAGTCCGTTCTTGTCCAGGCTTTTTATGCTTGGTACGTCCTTTCCGGAAAACCTGAGTTCCACGTACGGGTCGTCCTCAATTATAGGTATGTCATATTTCCCGGCTATTTCCACCAGATGTTTCCTCCTTTCTGGGGACATGGTAACACCTGCCGGATTGTGGAAATTGGGTATGGCATAAATGAACTTGACTTTTTTTCTTTTCTTTGGGTTCAACCCTTTCAGTTTTTTCTCCAGTTCACCGGTTTTCATTCCGAAAGAATCCATACCCACCGTAAGAAAACGAGACTGGTATATTTTGAAGCAGCAGACCGCTCCAAGATATGTCGGCACTTCAAGGGCTATTGTATCCTTAGGGTTTACGAAGGTCTTGGTAATAAGGTCCAGTCCCTCCTGGGTGCCGTTGGTTATTATCAGGTTATCCTTTTTGCATTTTATGCCGAATTTCCCCATCCTTCCGGCCAAGGTCTCTCTCAGGTCCGTGATCCCCTCCGTGATTCCGTACTGCAGGGGACGGGTCCCGTACTTTTTCAGCACACGGCTGCAAAGCTGGTCAATAACCTTAATTGGAAAAGAATCCGGACTGGGCAGCCCGCCGCCGAAAGAAATAATTTCCTTGTCTTCCGTCACCTTCAGGAGTTCCCTTATTTCAGAGGCCTTCATCCCGCCAGTCCTTTCAGCAAGCCTCATCTGAATCACTTCTCTTCTTTCTTTCCGCCCAGCTTTATTTCTTTTGGAAGCTTCAGCTCTATCTTCAGTCCTTCCGAGCCGTCCTTTTCAATCTTCACTTCTTCTTTTCTTCCCAGCAATTCTCTCTCCAGTTCCCTTTCCACCTTTCCTATTCTAAGAACGCCGAAGGCAAGTAAAGCAGCTATAAGAGAAAGAACATAATTTC
>CP070662.1:799526-808498 GCA_020355185.1 archaeon | reverse complement strand
CATGACAGTTTGGTTCCGGGCAATATGCCATGGAACTAGAGCTTTTCATTCACAACGAACCCTAATAATCTCAGACAGCATCCGATTTTCGGTCACGACCATCCACTCCGCTAAACTCGCGGATTTACGTAGAAAACATCCCGCCCCTTTTTAAAAAAGAAAAACAAAAAATAATCATGATTCGTGACATAAAAGGCTGCAGGATTTACAACAGCAGGGGGGAGCCCACAATTCTTGTCAAAGTCACAACCGATTCCGGCGTCTTTTCCGGTTCCGCCCCCTCCGGCAAGAGCAGGAGCAGCTACGAGGCCTATGTCTTTGACATGGAGAAGTCCCTCAAGATTCTGGAGGAAATAAAGCACAACTTCATCGGCCTCACCGAGGACGACTTCGGTATAATGGACCAGATGGTGGAGGAAATGGCCGGAAAGAACTTCCAGAAGATAGGCGCCCATCTGGGCTTTGCCCTTACCTCCGCGCTTCTCAAGGCATCCACTTTCGGCGATCCCTTCAAGTATTTTGACGATGTCAGGTTTCCGTATCCCATAGTAAACGTGGTGGGCGGCGGGAAGCACGGCGGCGGGACCGACATCCAGGAATTTCACGTGATACCTGTCAAGGCGGAGACATTCCCCGAGGCCATAAAGACGTGCCTTGAAGCCCAGAAGAGGATAAGAACCATCCTGCTTTCCAGGCACGAGTTTGCGGGGAAAAACGATGAGAACGCACTGGTGTCAGGCCTTTCAGAGGAAAAGACCCTGGAAACCATAAGCGAGATTGCAGAGGATCTGGAGGCCAGGATAGGCGTGGACATCGCTGCCTCAAGCCTTTACCACAGGACAAAGAAGAGGTATGTTTACGAGAAGCTGGACAGGGAGGCATTCCCCGAGCAGCAAATGGAGGCCGTAAAGGAACTCATAGAGACGTGGAAAGTCTATTACGTGGAGGACCCGTTCCACGAGGACGACTTCAAGAGCTTTGCGGAGCTCCTGGACTGGAAGGGAAAAAGAGAGCTTTTAGTGTGCGGGGACGACCTGTTCTCGACGAACATGGACCGTCTTAAGAGGGGCCTCCGGTACCATTCCTGCAACTCCATAATAATCAAGCCGAACCAGGCCGGGACAATCGGGATGGCCATGAGGGTGGCGGAGCACGCCGCAAGAAGAGGCTACAAGATCGTGGTTTCCCACAGGAGCGGGGAGACCAACGACCCGGTAATCGCGGACCTGGCTCTCGGGCTGGGCCACTTCATAAAGACAGGCGTCTGGGGAGGGGAACGCCTCGCGAAGATGAACAGGCTGCTTGAAATCTGGGAGAACCTGGAATACCCCAAGATGGCAAGCCTGAGAACCTGAAATTACTAATTTAAATGTTTTTATTACGAATATTTATTGGGTTTTATGAAAGAGAAAAATCAAAGCATAAATCAGGGCTTCGGTTTCTACATTCGATGGGATGATGAAAAAGAACTCTCGAATAACAAATTAGTGATCGAAAAAATCAATGAAATCGGATATGAAATACAGTCAAAAGATAAGTTAATTAGAAATTTTATTGTGCTAACTAATCTGAAAAAGGGAGTAAAATGTAACTCATCCATAATCATTGATTACATTGGTCATTGCCCAATGCCGGGCGAAGAAAATTGTGATGATAAAATCTGGGCTGAATTAAATTTTAACTTTTTATCAGAAAACGAAAAATATGCCAGAAATCTAATAAATTACTTGAAAGGCATCGTTAAAAATGACATTATCAAAAAATAGATTTTTCTAGCCGCGCTCTGTTTAATTTACATTACCAAGCATATAATCTATTTAAATATGTTAACCTTAAAACAAAGAATAGCGTTTTTAGTAAAAAGGTGCAAATATGACGGATCTGGCTGACAGGAACGATTATCTCTCCGCGGGAGTCCACATAGGCATGAGAATGAAGACCAAGGGCATGGCTCCCTTCATATTCAAGACCAGGCCTGACGGACTCTCGGTCCTGGATATCGAAAAAACAGACGAGAGGATAAAGCTTGCCGCAGCTTTCCTGGCCCGCTACAAGGACATAATGGCGGTCTGCAGGAAGACAAACGGGATAAAGCCCGTCAACAGGTTCGCTGAGGTTATAGGGGCAAAGGCCGTTACAGGTCGTTTCCTGCCCGGGACCCTGAGCAACCCCAACTTCCAGGATTACATGGAACCGGAGGTTCTGGTCGTGACAGACCCCATAGCAGACAAGCAGGCCATAACCGAGGCCACGGAGAAGAGGATTCCGATTGTGGGCATATGTGATACTTACAATGACCTCGAGTTCGTGGACCTGATAATACCTGCCAACAACAAGGGCAAGAAGTCCCTGGGGCTTTTATACTACCTTCTGGCCCGGGAAATACTGAAATCCCGCGAAGAAATAAAGGACAACAAGGAATACAAGGAAAAGCTTGAGGACTTCACGGAGAAAGATTAGTCCTGTTTTTAAAAATTGCAATATTTGCACAGCGGCTGGTGATTTATCTTTTTACTAAACGGTTCTTTTTTAACCGAGTTTATTAAAGAATTCAGGTAGATTTCCGGGCTAATAAACTTCATTCCAAAACCCCCGTTTTCTTTACTACTTAGAAGTCAAAGTATTTAAACCTGATTAAAGAAAACGCCCCTGAGGGCTTATTTCAGGATGGCCAGCTGGGCCAGGAAGGCCTCCAGCTGTATCATGGGGTTTCCGCCACCGTCCAGCCGGAATTCATACTCCCCAAGATGCTGTATTATGTTTACCTTGTTCTCTTCCTTGGTGTCGAGGTCGTAGACCTGCCTGTGCATCTCTTTAACGATATCTTCACCTGAGATGCCCTGGTTTATAAGCAGGTCGTAAAGCTTCTTTCTGGAATCAAGGAATTTGCCTTTCAGGGCGAGGTCGAGCATGTCTTTTATGTCCTTTGGTTTTGCCTGGACCGCCACGTCATAAACAGTTTTTTCCGTAATCTTCTTTCCCAGTGCGGCCGAGGACTGCAGGAGGTTTATGGAACGCCTCATGTCCCCCTCCGAGAGGTAGAGTATGGCATCAAAGGCCTTGTCATCGATCTTGAGCTTTTCCTTTTTGGCTATCTCCCGCAGATGCTTCTTGCTCTTGTCCTTTTCGATTCCGGTGAACCTGAATACAGCGCACCTAGACTGGATGGGGTCTATTATTCTTGAGCTGTAGTTGGCGATAAGAATAAAGCGGCAGGTCCCTGTGTAGTTCTCCATGGTCCTTCTCAGGGCCTGCTGGGCCTCCGGCGTGAGTGCGTCCGCTTCGTCCAGGACCGCTATCTTGAAGGGAACCCCACCGATTGGCCTTGTCCTGGCGAAGTCCTTTATCTTGTGCCGGATAGTATCAATGCCGCGCTCGTCCGAGGCGTTGGTCTCCAGGTAGTTCTGTTTCCACTTGTCCCCGTAAACCTCATGAGCAATAGCAAGGGCGCAGGTTGTCTTCCCGATACCGGCCGGTCCTGCAAAGAGCATGTTTGGGACGTTGTTATTTTTTACGAAAGCCTGCAGCCTCTCGACTATGTCCTTCTGGTTCACAACTTCACTGAGCTTTTTGGGCCTGTATTTCTCTGTCCATACTTCCAAAGCCATTCTCTAACCCCACAAAAAGGATACAATTAATTAACATTGCTTAATATATAAATTTCTCCAGACTATTCTAAACATGATAATCGCGGTAACAGGGACCCCGGGAACAGGCAAGACGGGGGTGGCAAGGGAGCTTGCGCGCCTTTACGGATACAAATACGTGAACCTGAACAGGACAGCGGAAAAGGAGGGTCTCGTCACGGGGGTGGACCCCGAGAGGCACTCAAAAATCATAGATACAGACAGGCTGGGGGAGCTATTAGTGCCGGACGACTCGGTCGTGGACGGCCACCTTTCCCATTTCGTCCTGGCTGATATCATAGTGGTCCTTAGAACTAGGCCTGACATTCTGGAGAGGAGGCTGAAAAAAAGAAAATGGTCCCGGAAAAAAATCGGCGAGAACTTGGAGGCAGAGATTCTCGGAACCTGTTCCTCCGAGGCTTTCGAAAGCGGGGAAAAAGTCCTTGAGTTTGACACATCCAAAGGAAGCGGTAAAAAGGCCGCTAAAACTATAAAAGGACTCATAGACAATAATGAAGATACCGAGGACATAGACTGGCTGGAAAAATACGAAAAGATGCTCATAAGGTAGGGTGTAGGAATGGCTTTCTTGAATTTTTTCAAGACATTTGGCCTCATGGCTGTGCTAACCGGCATATTCCTGGGAATAGGCTACCTCCTCGGGGGCATGGGCGGCGCTTTCTTCGCCCTTATTTTTGCTTTCATCCTGAACTTCTTTTCCTTCTGGTTCTCCGATTCAATTGTCCTAAAGATTTACGGGGCAAAGGAGATAACGGCCGCGGATAACGCCATGATTCACCAGATTGTCAACGACCTGTCAGAGGAGGCCAGGATTCCCAAGCCAAAAATTTATATGGTAAGGACCAACGTTCCCAATGCCTTCGCAACCGGACGAAGCCCGAGCCATTCGGCTGTTGCAGTGACTTTCGGGCTAATCAAGAACCTGGAGCCGAAAGAGATAAGAGGGGTTCTGGCCCACGAGATATCCCATATCAGGAACCGTGACACCCTGGTGCAGACCATGGCTGCCGTGATAGGCGGAGCGATAACGTGGCTCTCCTACGCTTTCCTCTTTGACAGGGACCGCTCCGGTCTGGGACTGCTAATGATGATTTTTGCCCCCCTGGCCGCGGGAATGGTGAGGATGGCTATAAGCAGGAGCCGGGAGTACCTGGCGGACGAGTCCGGCGCAAAAATCGCGAAGGACCCTCTCGGCCTGGCCTCGGCCCTGGAAAAGATTCACACCATAGCCCAGAAGAACCCTCTCCGAATCAACCCGTCCACCTCTCACCTTTTCATCATAAACCCGCTCAGTGCAAGAGGCATGTCCCGCCTGTTCAGCACCCACCCCCCAGTTGAGGAAAGGGTAAATAGACTGAGGAACATGAAGGTGTGATCATGAAGGAAATTAACGTTCCGTTCGGAAAGGTTCAAATTCTTGAATCAAACAACAAGTTCGGCTCAAGCATTCTGGTAATCGGGCCGGGCAAGGAAATCGCAAGGCACTTCCACAAGAAGATGAAGGAAATCGAAGTTATTCTGGAGGGCGAAATTCTCTGCGGCGATAAACCTCAAGGACCCGGAGACGTTAACGTCTGGGAAACCGGACAGGCCCATGGCTACAGGAACGAATCCGGCTCGCCCGCCAAAATCCTGTGCATAACCATGCCGCCTTACGACCCCCAGGATGAATTTGAGGCAGATTAAATGCCAGGCGACACGGAAATAGAGATAAAAATCCCTCTTGATGAAAAAACTTTCTCAAAGGTAAGAGAGAAGCTCAGAGAGCTTGCCGAATTCAGGAAAAAAATCCGGCAGGTTGACGACTACTACACCCCGCCTCACAGGAATTTCCTTGAGCCAGAGATTCCTTACGAGTGGCTGAGGATAGGGAAAAGAGGTGACAGAACAATCCTGAGCTACAAGCACTGGTACTTGGACAAGGAAGCGGGTACCGGAACCCATTGCGACGAGATTAATATAGAAGTCCGGGAGCCAGAACAAATTAGAAAGCTTTTCACGGCTCTCAATTTCAAAAAGCTCGTGACCGTGGACAAGCAAAGGGAAATTTACTCAAACGACGGGTTTGAAATAGTTCTGGACTTCGTCAAGGACCTGGGTCACTTCATAGAGATAGAGTCAAAGAAGGATTTCGGGGGCGTGGAAGAGACAAGAAAAAAGCTTTTTGAATTCGCGAAAAATCTCGGCATTGATTCCTCAAACCCAGACAAACTGGGCTACCCATTTTCTTTATTGAAGAAGAAAGGGCTGATTAAGTAGAAACCTATTTAAACCTTCCCTGCCAAACCTAACTATTCTTTACGGTGATGTGAATGAAAGAAGTGCATGAAAATCAAACAGATTTTCAACCTTCTTTAACGGTGATATGAATGAAAGAAGAAGCAAAGAAAAGGCTTTTTGACCGCGTGTTCGTGTGCGGGAAATGCAAGGCCAAGATAAGGGCCAACGTCTTCAAGGTCCAGGCCGGAAAGATCAAGTGCAGGAAATGCGGTTCGCATGCCCTCAGACCCAAGAGCAGGGAGCCCAGAAGATAAGTCCGACAAATTCTGTTTTTCTGTTTAATTCTAAAGTTTAAATATTAAAGCTCTTAATTTTTAACAGTGGGGACTGAGATATGGTAAAGTGCTTTGTTGAACTTCTTAGGCCGATTAACGGTATAATGGCGGCCATAGCAGTTTTTATCGGGGCCCTTATAGCCGGCGGGACCTTTGTGGCATACATGACAGAGGTCCACATTGCAATAATAGCCACCTTCTTCATAACCGGCGCGGGCATGACTATAAACGATTTCTGTGACAGGGAAATAGACTTTGTTAACAAGAGGAACAGGCCTATACCTTCCGGGAGGGTGAGGCCCAAGGGAGCTCTCATGATTTCCATGACACTCTTTGCCATAGGCATCTACATATCATACTACATAAACGTCTACTGCCTTGTAATCGCCCTTATTAGCTCGGCTTTCTTGGTTATTTACTCCTACAGGCTCAAGAAAATGCTGGTATTCGGCCACCTTATAATAAGTTACCTTGTTGCCTCCTCATTCCTTTTCGGCGGGCTTGCCGTGAACCTGGGCAACCTGGTCCCGGTGGCAACCTTTTCCCTTATTGCATTCTTCGCGAACTTCTCCAGGGAGATAGTCAAAACAATTGAAGACATGAAAGGGGACAAGATGGGAAAGGTCAAGTCACTACCGATACTATTTGGGGAGTCCAGGGCCAGAAAGATATCATCCCTTCTAACGGCAATCACAATAATACTTGCACCGGTTCCTTATGTTCTGGGATACATGAGCAACACTTACATGTACGTGGTTTCGGTAGGCCTGATACTTTTCTTGTTCTCCATAATCTGGAACATAAGAAACACCCCGGCAGAGAACGTTCAGAAACTTATGAAGGTCGCCATGACGGTCTGCCTGCTGGCCTTTCTGGCCGGGGCTCTTTTCTAAAGTATTTAAAACTAAGATAAAGTTATTTAAAAAATAAAACGAAAGGATTGTTATGATTTTAACAAGGATAACACAGTACATAAAGGACCACGGTGTCAAGTCGTACGTTTACCACACCTGGAGGGACCTTGAGGACGAGGGCGGAAACAAAAAAGGAGAGCTGAGAGTCCTTGTTCTGGAAGACAACACGGCCAGGGTGGAATACAAGTGCCCGGAGTGCGGCCACGAAGCTTATGAGGAGAAGCCATGGAAGAGGCCCTTCAACGTAAAGTGCCAGAAGTGCAGTTGTCTGATTCGTGTCCCGAAACTCAGGGACCAGGTAAAGAAGAAAAAATAGTTTCAGGCCAGCCTTCCGTAAATTTCCATCGTATTTCCGGAACAATAATCCAGCGCCAATATAGGACAAGTTTCTATTAAAATACTTTCTGAACCTTTCTTTAGCTCCAAAATAGCGCGAGTTATATTTTCATCAAGTTTCATAACACCGGGTTCGCATATTTTCTTTCTTTTTAAGTACAAGTAAGCAACTTCAGGATAAATCCCGTACGACTCCGAAACTTCCTTTAAAAATTCCAAAGCAGGCAAGTTCTGGAATTGTATGGTAACAGTCATTTCTTTTTCAGGTATTTTCACTCCGATTAATGCCGGAGTTTCGTCCAGAATCTTTTTTTGTTCCACTTTAAGCCATTTTTTGTAAAGGCCCCGGTTAACAGAGTCGGCTATTTCCGGTTCGTACGGATGCTTTTTTATTTCCTCAAATCCCGACAGTTTTCTGCCTGAAAAACGTTCTTTCGAAGAACAGTTCACATCGTTAACATATATCGGTACCTTGAGGCCGAAACCGGAAATCAGGGCCTCTTCTTTACTTACATTTTTTTCGATGCCCCCGAAATCCAGCATCCCCCCGGAAAGCGGGTTAACGCATATCTCCGGGGTTTCCCCTATGAGTGAAAATATGGCATAGGAAAGGTCCATGAGAGAATGGTTGATGAAACTGTTCTTACGGTATTTTGAGCCGGTTTCCATTACCATTTCATCATTTTTCAGTCTTATTACTGCATTATAGTATTTATCTCTGCCCAGTATTTTATAGTGTGTCATCTTTTCCATAATCTTAATAAAAAGCAAAGTTACTTATACCTTTTTAACAAAGAAATTTTATTACTAAAAACATAAACGAATCAACATGCCTCAGTAGCTCAGTCGGTAAGCCTTTCTCTTTTGTAAAAGAGAAACCCTTGGGAAAGAGAAAAATCTTTGGCTTGATATAGAGCGTTGCCTTGGTAAATCATTCAGCAAGCCGGGAGGCATCGGAACCATGCTGAATGGTTCTGATAAGGCAAAGGTCGAGGGTTCAAAAAGGCCTTTCTTCAAAAGAAAGCCCTTGGGGAAAGAACTTGGAAAACTCTTTGAGTTTTCCCAACTTAAGTCCCTTTGAGAATCCCCCCTGAGGCTCCACAATACAATTTATAATAGTAGGGCTTTAAATTTCAGTAAGTTTAATAATATAATATGAAAAATTTAGACATACATAATGAAAATAGAAGAGTAGAACTTGTTCTTGACAAGCTTAAGAAAGCAAAAGGGGTTTCCAGGAACAACAAATCATTGATAAAAGAATTTTCTGACAGATGTTCCGCTGACGGGCTAACTTCTTCAAGGATTCGAAAGTACATTTACACATTAACTAAGATTGCAAAGTGGTTGAAGAAGGATTTCGATAAGGCTGACAAACCTGATATCGTAAAGCTAATCCAGAAGATAGAGAAGGAAGAGTATACAGACTGGACGAAGCATGACTATAAGCTTGTTATAAAGAGGTTCTACAAGTGGTTAAAGGGAAATGACGAGGTTTACCCCGATGAAGTCAGATGGAT
>CP070662.1:756790-799426 GCA_020355185.1 archaeon | reverse complement strand
CTGCACCACCTCCTAGAAAGAGAAGACCGCCTGCAGGCCCTTAGGGAAATAAAAAGGGTCACGCGCAACCAGGCCTTTATCACTGTCTGGAATCGCGAGAACCCAGAGCTGCCCGACAAGAAGGTTATAGAAAAAAAGTGGGCCGATCAGACACGCATATATTATCTCTATGACAAGGAAGAGCTAAAAAACGAAATAGCGGAAGCAGGCTTATCGGCCAGAGTCTGGTCCGAGGAAAGAAACATTTTTGCTTTAATCCGTCCCACAGAACAGCCCAGTTAAGTTTATATAGGTTACAGTTCCAATATCTTACTTGGTGAACCAGATGAAAGGTGAATTAGTTCACAACGAAAGAGAATGATTTGGTTAGTTCACTGTTTATTGCTTCTCTGGACGATAAAGGCAGAATAGTCATACCTTCTTGCCTTAGAAAGAAGTTAAACTTAGGTAAAGATTCAAAGATTTTAGTTTCTATATCCAAGCCTCAGAAAATTGAAATATTCAAGATTTCTAAATTCTCACAATTAAAGAAAATCCTAGACAAAATTGATTCTGCCGATGAAATCTTTTTTGACGGAAAATTCCTTTCTGTTACAAATGGTTGTAGTGGTGTAATGGCTAGCATAGAGGCCTGTGGACAAGCTTTTTCCAAAAGCTTGAGCAAAACGCGCAAAAGCGCGAATTGGCAGAAAGCCTCAGGTCCGGGTTCAAATCCCGGCTACAACCCCATTTCAAGAGGTGATGAAAAATGCCAGTAGAATTAAACGGTGAAACATTAACAATAGAAAAATTGGTTGAAATAGCCAGAAAAAATTCAAAATTAGAAATCGCCAGGGAATCAAAAGAGAAAATTCTTAAGAGCAGGAAAGTAGTCGAAGATATGTTTATTAAAAAGGAAGTTGCATACGGAACTACAACAGGAATAGGAGAACTGGCAAAAGTTATTTTAACACCAGAACAGGCAAAAGAGCTTTCAACTTATATGGTTTACAGTCACGCTTCAGGTTATGGAGATCCTGTTTCACAGGAAGCCGTAAGAGCAACAATAGCCTCGAGAATAAACACTCTATGTAAGGGCGTTTCCGGGGTAAGATTAGAAGTTGTTGAATTTATAACAGAAATGCTCAATAGAGGAGTAACTCCAGTTATGTATCCTGCTTCCGTTGGCGCTTGCGGGGATTTGGCGCCCTTGGCCCAGGCGATGCTTGTTCCATTAGGTGAAGGAGAAGCTTTTGTAGGAAACGAGAGGCTACTGGGAAAAAAAGCTTTGGAAAAAGTTGGACTTAAACCCATAGAATATAAAATAAGAGACGGACTTGCCGTGATTAACGGGTCGCAGTTAACGGCAGGTCTGGGTGGTTTAGAGGTTTATGACGCTGATATTTTAACAAAAACTTCTGAAATAGCAGCATCTATGACATTCGAGGCCTTAAAGGCTGTTACTATGGCCTTCGATAATGAAATATTATTATTAAGAGGATATGAGGGCGGAATTGATTGTGCTGAAAACATTAGAAGATTAATAATGGGGTCAGAAATTCTGGGAAAACAGGAAAGAATTCAGGACGCATATAGTATTAGATCAACACCACAGGTTGTTGGTGCGGTAAAAGATGCAATAAAATGGGTAAGAAATCAAATAGAAATAGAAATAAATTCGGGAGCAGACAATCCCCTGTTTATTCCCAAAGGAAATGGCTATAGGTATTTGGCAGGGGCCAATTTCCAAGGAACACCAATCGCACTTCCTTTAGAGTTACTGGGATTAGGAATAACAACAATTTCAGTTATTTCTGAAAGAAGGCTAAACAGACTTGTTAACCCAAACTTAAACGAAGGATTACCTGGATTTTTAATAAAAGGTAGCGGGATGTATTCTGGAATAATGATAATACAATATACAGCAGCATCCTTGGTGTGTGAAAACAGAGTTCTGTCAACTCCGGCAGCCATCGGATCAATTCCAACAGCGGCGGATCAAGAGGATTTTGTTTCAATGGGAACCAATACAGCAATTAAAACAAGAAAAATAATTGACAATACAGCGGCAGTTATAGCCATTGAGTTGTTAGCGGCGGCTCAAGCTCTAGATTTAAGGAAAGGAAAGCCTGGAAAAGGTGTTAAAACGGCCTATAACGTTGTAAGAAAATATGTGAAATTTTTAGACAAAGACAGACCACTTTATCCTGATATAGAGAAGTTAACTCAAGTTGTCAAATCGGGTGAAATATTGGAGGCTGTGGAAAGGAAGATAAAAAAATTAAAATAAAAAAGAGGCGATAAAAATGAAAGGTGACCGGGTTCACAAAGATGATTGTAGACGGATGTGGATGCGTGTTTCCACCACTGAAGGGTTCAGAGATTTGGAGATATGCTGCCAAGTCTGAAGAGATTCTTTACAGGAAACTCGAAGACGACAGTTACGAAAAAAAGGAAATAAACCAGATGTTGAGAATCCTTAATAATAACAATTGTCTTAAATAAAGAGTAGGTGTTAATATGACCGAAAAATTCCAGCCTGTCAAGGGCACGCGTGATTTCCTCCCGGAGGAGAAAATCCTCAGACAGAGTATTTTGGACGTGCTCAGGAAGGCTTTTGAGGAGTTCGGCTTTTCTCCCCTGGAAACTCCGGCAATAGAAACTTGGGAAATAGCCACCAAAAAAGGAAGTTCTGATTCCACAACAGATGTTTACAGGGAGATTTACCGCTTCAAAGACCAAGGGGAACGCGAGCTAACGCTCCGATACGAGTTAACTTTTCCTCTGGCCCGCGTTATAGCGGCAAATCCGCAGATACCGAAGCCTTTCAAGCGCTACCAGATTGGCAAGGTATGGCGGGATGGTCCTGTCAAGACAGGCCGTTACAGGGAATTCTGGCAGTGTGACGTGGATACAGTCGGGTCGGCTTCCCTGACGGCGGATGCGGAGATTCTGGCCATGTACACGAAGATCTTCAAGGAACTCGGTCTCAAGGTGGTGATAAAGATAAACACCATAAAGTTTCTGGATAACGTGCTTTCCTATGCGGGGGTCCCCCCCGAGAAGAGAAATGCCATACTGATTTCCCTAGACAAGCTGGAGAAAATAGGTCTGGAAGAGGTTGTAAAAGATGCAAAAGAAAGAGGCATCAGCGAGAACGAAATAAGGGAGGTTTACAAGATAATAAAGGACATAGATCCGGAAAACCCTGATATAGACAATGATGGCATTAAAGAGGGATTGGAAGACATAACGGAGCTTTCCCGTCTTGCAATTTCAATGGGGGCCAAGAATATTTACTTTGTTCCGACCCTTACCCGGGGCCTGACCTACTACACGGGTCCCATATTCGAGGTCTTCCTTAAAAGTGGCGCGCTTTCCTCGTCTCTGGCAGGCGGGGGCAGATGGGACAACATGATTTCCGATTTCATGGGCTCAAAGGAGAAAGTCCCTGCCACGGGAACGTCCTTCGGGCTGGACACGATTTACGATGCCATGCTTCTCGAAGGCAAGCTGGAAAAACAGAAAACCGTCACGGATGTATTCGTCATACCAATAAAGACAAAAGAGTACTGCCTTGGCGTGGTTAGGGAGCTTCGCGAACTGGGAATAAATGCGGACATGGATATAATGGACAGGAGCATAAGCAAGAACCTGAGCTATGCCAATTCGCTTGGAATACCGTATTGCATAATAGTCGGTCATGAGGAACTGATGAAAAAGGTCGTGAAGCTCAGGGACATGAAATCGGGTGAGGAAAGACTAATAAGCCTGGCAGTTCTTAAAAATGAAATCAAGTACCCCAAAAGAGGCAAAAAACCGAAAAAGACAAAATAAAAATATTTTGACGTATACAAAGTATGCGTCAATACAAGATGGCTGCGGTGGTGTAGTGGTTATCGCGGAACCTTGGTTCCGTAATCACAAAGCATAGGAGCCTGTGTAGCAAGCTTTTTAGAAAAAAGCTTGAGCAAAAACACGAAAAAACGTGGAAAGCTTCTGGCCCGGGTTCAAATCCCGGCCGCGGCCCCATTTAACTTATTTATTACCCAACTTGCCACTATAAAAGCCATACCCGCCAGCGAGGCCGGAGATGGGCTGGCTAGTCCGACTGTGAAGGATCTTCGACTAGGTATGGCGACAATTTTCTTTTACTTCAAACCAATTTGCCTGGTCCAAAAGAGGTAAGTAAAGCACAAAATAAGCTTTTTTATTTTCGAAAAGATCTTGTAACATTTTCGTGTTTTTTATCATATGATCAAAATCAGGATAACTCGGTGCCTCGGGAACAGGATGTGTATGCCAGCTTATCACATCATCAGATTCCTCTAGCTTTTGAAAATCTAAATTGGATTCTCCTTTTGTGGATGATTGTAAAGATGTTCTATCCCGATTTTTTTTGATATTTACGTTATTGGTATCGGGCTTTGCGTAACTTATTTCAATAAATTCTCCGTTGTATCCAACATAACCTCCAATTTCAACCATGTCTGAAACATTGTTTAAATAAATCTTTCCTGTGAATTGTGATTCAGGTAAATCTTCCCTTGCTTTCTGCCTTACATATTCAAGAAAGTCGTTTGCGTATGATGGTAATTCAGTTACTTCCCTAGGCAAAGAATTTATCCCGTGGTCTAAAAGAATTGCTCTGAAAATAGACAAACTATCTTTAATAGCACCTTTCATATCTTCTCTCATCTTCTCTTTATCCATAATAATACATCTTTCTGGAGGTTTAAATATCTTTGTATTTTTTACTACCTTAAGGTTATTATATAATAGATTTAGTACTTTTGTTTTCTCATGAAAATCGCTGCGAAAAGTATTTAAACCTGCCATATCATTATAATAACACCATACCAACTGGCGAGGTTGGAGGTAGGCTACGTCTCTCAAGTAGAGACTTCTTTATGCCTATACTGTGAAAAACAACATTCCTGGTATGGGTACAGAGTGTTGGATATTCTCGATAATATCTGATTATCTTGGAATCTTATTCCAAGTTTTGGAACTTTAGTTCCAAAAGAGTAGGCGATATCCTGTTGGTAAAAAACCTTGATGTGCAAGCAATTCTCAAATGCGATCTAACTCCGGTTGATCCTGCCGGAGATCACCGCTATCAGGATTCGACTAAGACATGCTAGGTGAATGTGGTTCGCCCGCATACCGGACAGCTCAGTAACACGTAGTTAATCTGCCCTCAGGTGGGGGATAAACCCGGGAAACTGGGACGAATACCCCATAGACTTCGAATACTGGAATGTTTCGAAATTCAAAGCTCCGGCGCCTGAGGATGAGACTGCGGTGGATTAGGCTGTTGTTGGTGTAAAGAAAACTTTTTGGAAAAAAGTTTTATCAAAAAATTTCCAATGGTTTTTACTGGACCAACAAACCTATAATCCATATGGGCGTTGAGAGACGTAGCCCAGAGATGTGTTCTGAGACAAGAATACAGACCCTACGGGGTGCAGCAGTCGCGAAACCTTTACAATGTCTTCACGGACGATAGGGGAATCCTGAGTGCCCTAGCAAAGCTAGGGCTTTTACTTACTCCAAAAGGGTAGGTGAATAAGCAGTGGGCAAGACGGGTGCCAGCCGCCACGGTAATACCCGCACTGCAAGTGGTGGTCACGTTTATTGGGTCTAAAGCGTTCGTAGCCGGTTTGACAAATTCTTGGTGAAATCCTGTGTAAAACATAGGAAGTGCCAAGAACACTGCCAGACTAGGAACCGGGAAAAGCTGAGGGTACTCCAGGGGTAGGGGTTAAATGCCGGACAAGGTTCTTCGCGAACTTTGCGGTCTAACAGTCCTGTAATCCTTGGAGGACCACCTGTGGCGAAGGCGCTCAGCTGGAACGGCTTCGACGGTGAGGGACGAAAGCCTAGGGAGCGAACGGGATTAGATACTGAAACGAAGTTTCATATTTATCCAAACTTCGTTTGGCTAAATACCCCGGTAGTCTAGGCTGTAAACGATGCCCGTTTGGTGTATCGTCTCCTTCGGGGAGGCGATGTGCCGTAGCGTAGAACCCTTTACTCAGCGCAAAGTTTTGAAACTAATGTTTCAAATATTTGGGACAAAGTCCCAAGACGCTCGCGGAAAGTGGATGGGTTAAGGTACGCAAGTGTTAAACGGGCCACCTGGGGAGTACGGTCGCAAGACTGAATTTGAGTAAACCCGCACGAGTTTACTTCAACAGTAAACTTAAGGGAAAGAAGAGAGGAAATCTCTTCCCCGAATTGGCGGGGGAGCACCTCAAGGGGTGGAGGCTGCGGTTTAATTGGATTCAACGCCAGACATCTTACCAGGATTGACAGCAGTATGACGGTCACTCTGAAGGGGTTACCTGACGAGCTGAGAGGAGTTGCATGGCCATCGTCAGCTCGTGCCGTGAGGCGTGCAGTTAAGTCTGTCAACGAGCGAGACCCACGTCCTTAGTTGCTACGTTATTCTTCGGAGTAGCGGCACTCTAAGGAGACCGCTGGTGATAAATCAGAGGAGGGAGTGGGCGACGGTAGGTCTGTATACATGAATAAGGTCTACCGATTACCGGACTTTCTCATGGCAGAAGGCCCGAATATCCTGGGCTACACGCGGCCTACAATGGCCAGGACAATAGGTTGCAACACCGAAAGGTGGAGCTAATCCCTGAAACCTGGTCCAAGTTCGGATCGAGGGTTGAAACTCACCCTCGTGAAGCCGGAATCCCTAGTAAGCGAAAGTCACTAAGCAAACCCTTTTCCGCTTCGCGCAAAAGCGTTTACGGAAAATTCGGAAAATGCGTGGAATCTTTCGCTGAATACGACCCTGCTCCTTGCACACACCGCCCATCAAGCCATCCGAGTGGAGTTTTGGTGAGGCTTTTCTTTTCTTAGGAAAGTCGAATCACGGTTCCGCAAGGCGGGCTAAGTTGTAACAAGGTAGCCGTAAAGACGGGAGAATACCACATAAGCACAGAATGGCTCGGCAAACATATTCTTCTTTTCGGTTTTTAACACGAAAATTAGATAAGTTTGCCTCGCCTAAATTCAAGTATGAAAATCAAAAATTTTAAATTAAATCCAAGGGATTTAATTAATTCAAAAATATATTACTTGATTGGTGTTCTCAAAGACGGATGTTTGACAACCCAATGGACAATTAAGATAAAACAGAAAAATAAAGAATGGCTAAGTGATGTTATTGTACCAACATTTAAACAAGTGTTTGATAAAGAAATCAAAAACAACATTTACTTGCAGAAAGAATACAAACCAGTATGGTATCTGGCATTTAAAGATAAACTAATATGGCAAAAACTAAACGAGTTTCAGAATCGACAACCAAAGACAATTAACGAACAGAAATTCTATATAATGGGTTTTTGGGATACAGATGGTGGATGCCCAAAGAACCCAACACCGGAAAAGAAAATGTACATAAAATTTACACAAAAAGAAAAGAAATCTCTAGAAGAACTGAAACAAATGATAGAAAACTTTGGAATTAAATGTGGAAAAGTAAGAATCTCAGAGCATAATGATTGTGGTGAAATATGGAGATTTTCTATAACAAACAAAGAAGGCATAATTAACTTTTGTGATTTGATAGGGTCATTACATCCTGAAAAGAAACGAAGATTAACGATTATGAGAAATCTTCTCTCGTCTCGGTAACGGGAACACGGGGCTATCGTGTTCGATACCTTGGCCTAAGTGCGGCTGGATCACCTCCTAAAAATTATCATCAGGACGCCAATACTCTAATCAGATATTTTTGAATCAATTTTACAGTTAAAAGTATAATTTTATTAATTGCGAAAAGTAATCTTTCTTATGCTTGAATATTTTCTTTTCATCATAGGTATTTTCCTTCTGGTGAAGGGGGCGGATTTCCTTGTGGAAGGCTCCTCTTCTCTTGCCAAGAAGTGGGGCATACCATCCCTTTTCATAGGTCTCACTATTGTTGCCTTCGGAACCTCTATGCCCGAGCTAATGGTTAATATTTTCTCTGCCCTGGAGAATGCCACGGAGGTTGCCATAGGGAATGTCATGGGTTCTAACATCGCAAACATACTTCTAGTTCTCGGCCTAACGGCTGCAATTTGTCCCCTGAAAGTACAGCACTCCACCGTATGGAAAGAGATACCCTTCAGCATTTTCGCTGTTTTCATACTCTTCGTGGCAGCCAATGATCTTTTAATAGACCAGTTAAGTTTTTCCCTTCTAACCAGAATTGACGGTATAGTTATGGTCTGTTTCTTCGCGATTTTCCTTTACTATGTGTTCGACGTGGCTAGGGAAAAAAGAAGGGGATTACAGGACAGGAAACTGGAGATAAAAGAATATAACTACTATGTAATATTTTCCATGATAGTTTTCGGGATAACAGGACTCTGTCTTGGAGGCAAGTGGGTGGTAGAGGGTGCAATATCCATTGCCCGCTTTATAGGAGTCAGCGAGTTTCTTGTATCAGCCACTATAATAGCATTGGGGACCTCTCTCCCGGAACTTACCACTTCGGTCATAGCTGCAATAAAGGAGGACGTGGATCTCGCAGTAGGCGGTGTAGTGGGATCAAACATATTTAACATATTCTGGGTACTCGGAATAACCTCCACCATAACTCCCATAGTCCTGCCGGGTTTTGTGAACTTTGACATATTTTTCCTGGCTTTTGCCACCTTTGCCCTCTTCCTTTTCATGTTCATAGGAAAAAAACATGAACTGGGCAAATGGGAGGGAGCTATTTTCATAGCCCTTTATTTGGCCTACATAATATTCATAATTATGAGGGGTTAACATGATAAAAATCAAAAAGATGGAACCATATAGAGATACTGAAAAAGGTTCCGACCGTGCCTTCTCAACAAGAGATACGGGTTACATAGTGGTCCTGCACAGGAACAAGGGTTTTGTCAGCGGCAAGCACTATCACAAGGGTAAATCCACCTCCAAATCCCCGGAGATCCTGTACTTGGTAAAGGGTAGGATAAGGATAATTACAAAAGACATTGAAACGGGAGAGACAGAGGAACACGAAGCTTCGGACAACAGCCTCATAGAAATACCCTCCGGGATATACCACGAGGTTCATCACCTGACGGATACCATAATCTTGGAGCTTTGTACATCCGAGGAAGATTTCAAGGCTCAAGACACTTTAAATTCTCAATCCAATCTTGAAATTTAAGTGGAGGATAAAAAGAGAAAAAGGAAAAGAATAAACCAAGGATTGATTTTAAACATCACGCTTATTTCTTTTTCTTCTTCTTTGCAGCTTTCTTTTTTGCCACCCAGAACACCTCCTGGTTGAATACATGTTGTAGATGAAATAACCAGAATATAAAGCTATCTACTGACAGGTTTTTTCCCGTCCTATTAATTCAAAAAAATTGAGGGCTATTGGTTTATATTCTGTACCAATGGCACAAAAATAATAAAAAAAGAGAAAAAGGAGAGGTAATCAGAATTTGTTCTTATTAATCTTCATCATCACTAAAGTCTTCGTCGTCGCCGTAGTCTTCGTCGTCGTCAAAGACAAACATGCCCCCTACCTCCATCCTTTTGACAGTTATCTAATGATATAGCTAGTATTTAAGCTTTCCAGAAGGCAAAACCTTAAAAATGGAGTTTTATTACAAGTCGAAATTGGAAAGAATTTATTGTCTATCTTATATTTTCCCGGATTTTTTTGACAGCTCTCACCAACAGTTTCACGACATTTTTTGAGTTTTTTTTCATTACTTTCATTATTTCTTCCATGCAAACAGGCTTTTCGTCACCTTTCCAGCAGTCGTAGTCAGTTGACATAGCCACCGCGGCATAAGGCACGCCCAATTCATTGGCCACTGCAGCCTCCGTCGCCACTGTCATGTTTATAACATCCGCCCCCCAAATCCTGTACATTTTGGACTCCGCCTTGGTGGAAAACCTCGGACCCTCTATTGTTATAACCGTGCCGCCGTCATGATACTTTAGTTTAAGTTCTTCTGCCGCTTCAATAAGGGTTTTTCTCAAGCGGCAATCAAAGGGATCCGACATTGGAGTATGGACCGGTTTTTTCGGTTCAAAGGTCTTGTAAATGGAATTCCTTCTTTTTCTGGTAAAATCAATATACTGGTCAAGTATGACGAAATCTCCCCTTTCAATTTCCTCTCTTAAACTCCCGCAGGCTGTGGTAGCTATAATATGGGTCACGCCCTGTTTTTTAAGCGCATAAATATTGGCTATATAATTGACTTCAGACGGAGGTATGGTATGGTCTTTACCGTGCCTCGATAGAAGCACAACATCCACCCCGTCTATGTCCCCGGTTTTTAAAGAAGAAGAAGGTTTTCCGTACGGAGTCTTCTCTATTTCTATTTCACCCGGATTTTTTAGTATTTCCGGATTATCAAGCCCGGTGCCCCCGATTATGCCAATCTTAATCATTTTATCAAATAATTATGGAAATAAAAAGATATATAATTTAAGAAATCAGTGTTTGGTGGACCGGGTGGGCGGCTTCTCCATTCTCCGAATCCCTTATACATATCGTTGGTTTTGGATGAATTTATACTTGGATTCGGCTGCCCCGAGCCCACACCGGAACCGCAGGGGACACCCCTTCAGTTTTTGAGAATCAAAGATTCTCAATATTGGAAATTAATTTCCAAATCTTGGCAACTCCTGATTCCCCGCTAATAAAAAATTATCATCATAAAAATAAAGTTACCGAGAATAAAACTTATTACATTAAAAATTAAACTTAACTCAAGTGATTTTCTAAAATCAAATAAATTTTTATTGAATTTTTTTATTATAAAACCTTCAATAACTATTACGAAAAATTCTGCAATCAAAATACCTTCTGCTCCAGTTAGAATAAATGGAAATACGAACCATACTATTGGTAAAGAAATTAAATTGGCTAATAATATTGAACGCAAAATATTTGTTCTATAAGGTTTGTATTTATTAAAATTTACTTTATTCAAACCAATGTAAATTATACCCAAAATCAATTCAATAAAAACAGTTAATATTAAAGATATAGCAAATTTAGATGCAAATGATAATAATTGAGGTTCGAGATACCACAATTCTTTTATTTCTATTGTTCCATCGTATATAAGTTCAGCTTCGTATTTGCTATCTGAATTTTTATATTCCAATAAATCGCTTATGTATGTCTTGTCCGAACTGGGCAGATATATTGTCAATCTGAATTCTTCTCGATTGGGATAATTAAAGAAAAAAGTAAAACGGCATTCGCTTAATTGACATTTTTCCCATGTAGTATTTTTAGGATAATCAGATTCATCTAAATATATTAATTTAGCATAGAAAATTTCATCTGAAATGGGTTTGTCATCTAATTTAATATAGAAATCTTTATAATACGCTGGTGGCAAATCCGCTTTAGTTATAGAAACGAATAAAATAATAAAAACGATAGACATGAACAGAAACTTCTTATTCATATTTACTTTTTGTTACCCGGATTTAAAAACCTTAGAATCAGTTGGTGGACCGGGTGGGAATTTCCAGACTGGTTGCACAGACGCACACTCGCTTTGCTCGTGCGCGTCGGCCTACTTGAACCCACAACCTCTACCTTTCTCAACCCCTTCTGACTTCATAAAGCCTTTCGGGTGTGCAAGGGTAGCGATCTAACACGGAGACGCACACTCGCTTTGCTCGTGAGCGTCGGTCTTCCGTTGATCTACCGGCCCAAATGACGGGAAATGCTGTATACAGCATTTCGGTCGAATTAAGTAATTGAGAAAGAAATATAAAGGTTTATCGTTTGTTATAGTCTCTTATAACCTTGTCCAGCCTGCTTATAGTCTCTTTGAATATTTCAAAATCTTTTAAAGGATACGAATGCTTTTTAATTTTTTTATGAATTTTTTTGAAGTTCAAACAGTTTATAAAAGACTTTGGGGTTGCCTCGATAATGTTGCCGAAAATATCTATATCACAGGAGACAATTCCAACGTCAATACCAGCGTCCATTTGAGCTTTAACCCCACAAAGACCCCTTTCGTTCCATTTGAAATAAGCGGAAGGACCAATCCAGATGTAACAATCATTAAAATTGCCATTGTTCATTTCTGCGCTTTTTATGCTTTTTTCCAAGGACGGTTTTGATACGAGATCGGGGAATTTTTTAACTCCGCTGTCTTTAATCACTTTTCCTTCCCTGTCTTTTTTGCCCAGGCACATATCTATGGCATTCAGGTAGGTTTTATCGATTTTCTTCACTTCTATTATAATTCCGTCCCGCTCCAGAATACCGGCATAAAATTTGAAGTTCTTGCCGGCTTTTTTTCCGTCAATATAGTCCAAAGTGTCCTCATAGAGCTTTTGAATGTCGGGATTGCCACTTTTTACCTGTTTTTCAAGCACCTTAGAGTAATCTTTTGACTTCATAATTAATTTTCTAAAGGCAAAGGCATTTAAATCTGGATATATACCGAAAAACGATAGAAACCTTTAAATACGTGTCAGGGGCATATATAAAATGCTTTTAGGTGTCTATTATGAATTAAACAGGGCGTAAAAAGTAAAGACTAGCTTTCTTGCCCTGGGATGTTTTCGTTAAGATACCAGTATATGCGGTTCTCTATTATAGGGGTAGAGGACTTAGGTCTAAACAAGAACGATGATTTAGTGAACACCATTTGAGCGCTTGCGCAATGATATTTAAGACGATCGCTGAGATTTTTGTTAATGAGACCGCCACAAGCCGAGAATACTCAGGCCTGACCAACTGGATATTTAGGAACACCATTCGCTTACGCCGGCTAGGGAATAGCTAGGCTTTGGTAAGGACGAAGGTCGTGGCAAGCAGCGATATGCCCGGGCGAGGCGCATGCAGCCCTAGAACCCGGGATTACTGAATGCGACTTCGTGTCTTTTTCGGAAGGCATTCCTTTTTAGGAAGCACAACCCGCTGAATTGAAGCATCTTAGTAGGCGGAGGAAAAGAAAGAAATTCGATGCCGTTAGTAAAGGCGATCGAAAGCGGCTCAGAGCAAACCGAATTCCTTGCGGAAACGCAAGGTATATGTGGCGCCTGGTACGGCCCAGCCAGCCCACTTGAAGTCTCCTGAAATGGAGCACCGGAGAGGGTTAAAGTCCCGTAGAAGGAAGCAGGAAGGTCGATTCCAAGCAAGAGAGTACTGTCCCTCGGATATGGGGCAGGAATATGGGAGGTATCAATTCCCAACTCTAAATATTACCAAAGACCGATAGCGAACTAGTATGGTGACAGAAAGTTGAAAAGAACCCGTGACAGGGATTGAAAAGAGCTTGAATCTAGTCGGCTATAGTCAGGTACGGCCCGAAAGGAATGAAGCCTCTTGAAGGAATATGCGGTGACGCATTAGTACGAGAGAGGTGAACTAGGGTCGTGCTGTTCGTTTCGAAGAACGAGACAGGGAGTTTATTTTCATGGCGAGGTTAAAGCAGTAATGCTGGAGCCACAGCGAAAGCGACAAGCCCGCAAACTGGAACTAGACGCATACTCTGTATGCGTCGGTCCTCTCGAGGGGCGCCGTACGAAAGTGCGGGAAGTCATGGGGATAAGACCCGAAGCGCGACGATCTATTCCTGGGTAGGGTGAAGTCGGGGGAAACCCCGATGGAGGCCCGTTACCGGAGCTACTCCAACGTGTCCGGGTGACCCGGGTATAGGGGTGAAATTCAAGAACGGTATTCTTGATTTGCTGTTCTTAGAACACCAAAAGCCAATCGAGTTGCGTGATATCCTTTGGGTGGCTAGAGTAGACACTAATCTTTATAATTCATAAAATTCTCTTCCATTTTTAGACCAATTAGAAAAAGAGAACAGCTCAATAATTTAATGTCTGCTCTTACGCCCTAGGGACACGATAGCTGGTTCCTTCCGAAATGAATCTCAGTTCAGCCTGACCGGAGGCAGATGGCAGGGTAAAGCACTGATTGGGAAGTCAAGGGGAGAAATCCTCAGCTTCGCTGTCAAACTCATAATCTGTCATCGCTGCAGATGGTCGGAGTGCGGGTGCACGGATTAAGTTCTGTACCCGAAAGGGGAACAACCCAGACTGGGGTTAAGGTCCCCAAATGTTGGCTAAGTCACAAAGGTTGTCTTCAACCATAAACAGCGGGGAGGTTGGCTTAGAAGCAGCCACCCTTCAAAGAAAGCGTAATAGCTCACCCGTCTAGGTTGTGGGCGCCGAAGATGGACGGGAGTAAGTCAACTACCGATACCCCAGATCGAGAGATAGTAGGAAGGCGTTCCGTGGGGGCAGAAGCAGGGTCGTGAGGTCCTGTGGACCGCATGGAAACGAATATCCTGTTATTAGTAGCAGCAAAGTCGGGTGAGACGCCCGACCACCGGAAGAGCAAGGGTTCCCCGGCCATGATTATCAGCCGGGGGTAAGTCGGTCCTAAACCAAGCGTTAACCTAGCTTGGTGAAAGGGAAGCAGGTTAATATTCCTGTGCCACCTTGGGTCACTATCAGTATCTGACGGTTCGGGATAGGCTTTGTGAGGTCGTCGCCTCACCGAGCTGGGCAAGCCTCTGGAAATTCGTAAAGAACAGAAGGAGGTGAACCCGGCAAGGCTTCCCTTATGGGGAGTTTGGCTGATTCCTGGACCCCCTGAAAAGGATTCTGAACTATCCCTTGGTGTCCGTACCCAAAACCGACACAGGTGCTCTCGCTGAGAAGGCGAAGGTGTTGAAACAACCCAGGTTAGGGAATTCGGCAAGTTAGTCCCGTATCTTTGGTAGGAGGGATGCCTGCGCTCTCTTTAATGGGAAGCGCAGGTCGCAGTGACAAAGGGGGCCCGACTGTTTAACAAAAACGTAACCGGCTGCTAGAGAGAAATCTTGTGTATAGCCGGCGAGGTCTGCCCAGTGCCGGTATGTTAAACCCTGTTTCAACGGGGCTAAGCACCGGTAAACGGCGGCGATAACTCTGATCGTCTTAAGGTAGCGTAATCCCTTGTCGATTGAATGTCGACCTGCATGAAGGGCTTAACGAGGTCCCCGCTGTCCCAACCTGGAGTTCAGCGAACTTGCTGTTCAGGGGAATGGGCCTGAGACTCCTAGTGGGAAGTAGAGTCCCCGTAGATGGAAGAAGGATAAGACAAAACTCATTGTTCAGCGGACATATTCTCCCTTTCGCCTTGCGAGACGAAAGTTAGATAAGTCCGCTTCACGAACAATGAACCATGAAAATTAAAAATTTTCAAATTAAAAATTTGAAAGAGAAAGAACTTTTGGCATACGAGACGGGACTCCATTTAGGAGACGGATCCTTACAATTAGACAGAAAAAACAAGGTATATAGAACAATATATTCCGGCCATTCAATTGACGACAGAAATTTCTACGAATTTTTGGTCCCTGGAATACTAAGGAAAATATACAAAAAAGAACCATGTGTTTACTTTAGAAGAAATGAAAACACCATAGTAGTTCATTTGAATTCCAAAAGTGCTGTAGAAAAGAAAATAAAAATAGGTTTGCCTGTTGGAAATAAGTTAAAGCTAAAGGAAATTCCAAGCTGGATAAAAGGTGACTTGGTAAATCATTTCTTGAGAGGTCTTGCAGATGCAGACTTCACAGTCACCTTCAAGAAAAACAGAAAAGGAATTCACAACGAGCCGAGAATTGAGTTCTTTACCAATAACAAGGTAATCCATAAATTCGCTTTGCAAAAGTTAATTCAACTTGGTTTCAAAGTTTCAAGCGAGGAAACATATCAGAGAGTTTTTAGAGACTACAGGATAAGAATTTACGGTAAGGAGATGTTAAATAAATGGATAGATGAAATTGGTTTTTTAAACGAAAAGCATTTGCCTAAAATCATACTTTTTAAAAATCATGGCAATTGTCCACCTCATCTCAGTACAAACGAAAGAATGAGGCTTGCTCTTTCTTCCAACGGTTAGCTTTACTGTAGCTTGATGCTGTGATAGGGTTTCGGTTGTATAGCGTAAGTAGGAGACGCTAAAGCCTGGACGCCAGTCCAGGTGTAGTCAACAAAGATTTGACGTGCATCTTCAATGCGCGTCGGTCGTTGAATGTAACACTACTCTTTCGAAAACCTATTGCTTACAGGGAGACCTGGACAACATCAGGTGGACAGTTTGACTGGGGCATGTGCGAGAGGCGTTAATGAAGTGCATCTTTCATCTTCTGATTTTTGGAAAATCCAAAAGAGGGAGATGTCGTCTCAGAAACAAGACTCTCTTCAAGAAATCCAACCAAGTGAAGAAATCTCTTTAGATTTTCTCTGTCAGTAATAAGCAGTTTGTTACCAGAAGTCCTGCATTTTATCCCCAAGACATCTAAACATTTCACTAAATCTGAAATGAGTTTTGGGTGATAACACCGAACCTCAAGACGGTTTATCGAATATTTCGGATTCGAGTAAAATGAACCGTCACAGGATACATAAGAACGTAGGAACTCTGCAGAAAATATTTTAGAGTTTTTTATTTCATCTGGAACTTTGCAAGTAGGATAATTTCCATTTTCATACCTTAAAGTTCTGTAAGTTGGAGAGAAAGTGAAAAGAAATTCAGCAATTCTCTTGGAAAAGAATCTTATGGAAATGGCATTTTTGCAGCGATTTTCATGAAAATTCTCAATTCCAAATAAATCAGTGGAAAGCGATTTGAAATAATCTCTCATTGAAGGGATTTTGTTTGTAAACTGGACACAAAAAGTCTGCTTACTCTTGTCGTAGTAAACAGAACCATCAGACAAAAGTAAACCAATGAATGAACTAAGTTTTTTGTTCATTGAAAAACTTTTGTTTTTCATGTTTACTTTTTTGCGAAGCGGACTTATCTAACTTTCGTCCCGCAAGGCGAAAGGGAGAATATGTCCGCTGATGCACCGAAGGCTTCCGTGCACCCAAAGGTACGCCGTTGAAATGGTATCAACGGTGCCCAAAGATCAGCTCCGGAGGGTCAGAAATCCTCCTTAGAGTGTAAGGGCAAAAGCTGGTTTGACTGAATCCTGAACATCGAGGGATTCAGAGGCGAAAGCCGGGCCTAACGAAATCCTGAAGCTCATTGATAACTTGGCGCACTAAAGCGCCGGTCGATTAAGGGCTCAGGGATGTCAGAAAAGCTACCTCAGGGATAACCGGATCGTAGCGGCCGAAAGCCCCTATTGACGCCGCGTGTTGTTATCGGTGTGAGTCGCTCTTCCCGCATATCTTTTTCAGCATCCATATTCTTCCTTTCGTTCAATGAAATTGGTTTAAGAACGAAAGTTAGATAAGGATGCTTCAAGTAAATTAAATCAGTGATTTAATGAAACTCAATCCATACGAAATTGGCAAATGGACAGGAGATAGAGTAGGATTTCCTAGAGTAGGGATAGTAAATAAATCCTTAAATTTGGTTCAAGATACATTTTATTTTCTCAGGGATATCGTTGATGAAAGTAGAATTAGTTTTGAAATACAAGTAAAGAAAAAATTAGATACAGCAAAAATAAAAGAAAATTTACCCTCAGAAGTTCTAAGCAAAATGAAAATAGCAGAAGTAAATTCAATGTACGGAAAATATGCTTTTAGGGTCTACACACAAAGTCGGACTATTTTCAGAGAATTTCAAAAATACAGCGATAACATATTAAGAAAGAATAAGACAGAAATTGCAAAATTTCTTGCAGGATTTTCAGATGCAGAAGGAACTATAGACAAGAGAAATCTTGTAATAAAATTAAGTTTCGGATGCGAGAAAAAGGAAGAAATACAAAGGATAAAGAAAGCCTTTGAGATTTTAAGTTTCGAACCTTTAATAATAAAGGCAGGAAAGAGAGAAAATAAAATAGTAATTAAAAATATCAAAAAATTTGATTTAAAAATAGGAAAATTTATGAGACACGAAGACAAAGTTAAGAGACTTAACGATATCAAAGAAAATAAGTTTTTCTTGGAAAAAGACAAAGAAATTTTGGATTACATAAGAAAAAATCCTTTTTGTACATCAAGAGAAATTTCTCAGGTTTTCAATTTTCATGTTGATTCCATTAGAAGAATTTTAAGACTTTTGAGAAAACAGGACCTTTTAGAAATTAAAGGAAACGGAGTATTTGGTAATCCTTTTAGATATGCGGTGAAGTAGGCTCTACCGACAATATACATCGTTGTCGGCTCGCCTTCTCCTGGCTGTGCAGCAAAACCTTTTTGCACAAGGTAAACGTGCAAAAACGTTTACGAAAAATCAGCTTCCGCGTAAAAGCGGGAGGGGGTTCTGCATGCAGCCAAGGGTAGAGGTGTTCACTCATCAAAAAGGCACGTTAGCTGGGTTCAGAACGTCGTGAGACAGTTTGGTCAATATCTACTAGGAGTGTTGGTTGTCTGAGGGTAAAGGAGGATCAGTACGAAAGGAACATCCGCCTGGGGCCTCTGGTGTATCGGTTGTCTGACAAACAATGCCAGATAAACAAAAGTACTGTTTGTATTTTTTGTCTGGCATTGGTCAAAGGCACTGCCGAGTAGCTACGCCCTACGCCGATAAGGGCTGAAGGCATCTAAGCTCGAAGCGGCCCCCAAAAAGAGACAGCCTAGGTTCCCGTAGACGACGGGTTTGATAGGCTGGGGATGTAAGCTGGAAGCTTCGGCGACCAGTTCAGTCTACCAGTACTAATCACCATTTTCGGAGTTCCCGGATATCCGGGTTAAAAGGTCTGGAGTATTTCTCGGCTTGTGGCGGTCTTTCTATTTTTATATTGCCATGATTAACTATAGTTATGAAGATTCATTTTAACGTAAGGTATTTTGGTATCGTGATAATACTAACCTCTATTACAACGGCCTTTACAACTTTTAATCTTTCAAATGACATGCTAAGTCTTGTGGACGAAGTTGGCGTAGGTTCCTGCAGTTCCGTGGGAACATGCCCGCACGTTCTGGTTCTCAACTATTCCTACATTTTTTATGCAATCTCTTTGCTGCTTTTAGTAATAGGAATTCTTATGTTATTTTTCGAGGAGCAACCGAAAATAGTTGAAACAAAAAAAAGAGACTGGGACAAGAAATCCAACGAACTGAAGGGAGATGAAAAAACGATATACGACATCATAAAAAACTCGGACGGAATAATTTACCAGAGCAAACTGACCGAGAATTCCGGTATGACCAAGGTTAAGGTAAGCAGAATTCTGGACAGCCTGGAGACAAAAAACCTGCTGGAAAGAAGGAGAAGAGGCATGAGCAACACCGTTGTTCTCAAGTGATGCTGCACGTATCCACGTTGCATGGCGGTTCGAACCAGAACTGGACTGCCACCACAAGCAGATACAGGGTTAAAACAGTTGACAAAACCCCTATTGTTATAAGGGTCCAGTCAAAGTTTTTCTTCTTGTAAAGGAACTTGCCTATTCTCGGCATACCCTTGTCTGCAAACCATTCCGACACGATGAGACGCATTTTGTTGTCAAAGGATACGGAACAGTTCTTGCCCCTTATCTTGTCCAGAAAGCACCTCCATCCCTCCCCTATGTACAAGCGGTAACGGGGAATGAAAACTGATGCTACTGCAAAGTACGTTAACAACATCAGACATGGTATGCAAAATAATACCATAAAAAATCAGGGATGAAACTCCTAATAAACGTTGGCTTGAAACTAGTTTCACCTATATTCCTATATGCTGTTTCATCCCTGTAATTGTATGAAAGGAAAAAAATATATCGCAACCCTAATCGTGGCAGTAGCTGTGCTTTCTTTGGCATTTGGAGTGACCCAGGCAAATGTCGAATTTGAAGAAAGGGAGGTGGTGGAAGAGAACAATGAAATAAAGAACGAACAATGCGGATGTAGGGCACCATGCGGCTGTGGCTGTCGAGGTTTAACCGAAGCATGTATTTGTGGGGGGTAGACCCCCTCGTTCTATTTTTTTTACATTAAACTGGCTTTTTAAATCAGCTTTTCCAAGAATTATTATGAAAAAATTAAAGCTAATAATAGGCATTATAATAATCATAATCCTTGTCTATGCCGCCTATTATTTCGGATTGCTTGGAATCTAAATACCTTTATTTTTGGATTTTATAGTAGACGTAACTGTTTTTTTAATTTCACTAATCTATTAATTTTCTTTATAAGGTTCTCTAAGTGGATGCAAATCAAAATCAAAAACAATCCTATAGCTTGGAGGTAAATTCCAATAGTAATACCAGCCAGTGCCTAAAATAATTTTAGGAAATATTCTTGTCCTGTTCCAATAGTTTTCTTCCCAATCGTTATTAATTCCGTCAGGATAGTTTGTCAAAGAAAAAGCCCATGGATCTGCATATAAAACCCCTTTAAAGGTTGCATGCAAGTCGTTTTTTATAAAATTATTGTTATTTATATGATTGCCGTCTGAGCGGTCTAATTTAACGCCTATTCTGTTACCCTTGAAAGTATTTTTTTGAATATGATTATTATCAGAATAGTACATTTCAAGACCTATATGATTATCTATAAAATAATTTTCAAATATTTCGGTATTACTTACCCCTATGTTTCCTACACCTACAAAAATTCCCATATAATTGGAATATAATTTATTTTTATATATCTTGTTTTTATCTTCTACTCTTATTCCCGACCCGTCATTATCTGATATCAAGTTTTCGTAAATTTCGTTGTCTTTGCTATCTTTACTCACCATAATACCGCCATTGTTTTGAGATATACTATTTCTTAAAATTTTATTATTTTTACTCACTCCTACCAAATAAATTCCATAATATTTATTCATCAGGATATTGTTGTTTTTAAAAACGTTACCATTTGAAGTTACTTTTATACCAGCACTAACGTTTCCTGTGCCCGGAATTGTGACAGGAGCTTTTATAAGTTCAAATCCGTCGACCAAACAGTTATCGGCAGTTAAGTAAATAGCGCTACCGTTTCTCTGGGCATCTATAACGGGTATAGTTTCATTATCCTTTATGTCTTTAACTCCTATGAGGTTGAGTGTTTTATCTAGAAAAACATTCTCCGGATAAATTCCGCCAAAAACTTTTATAGTATCACCAATACTTGCATTATCAATAGCATCTTGGATTTTTGTGAACATAGCATCTCCTGGTTCATCATCAACTGTTATTACATTTTCTTCGGAACTGTAAGATTCCGAATTGGAAAATGCCTCGGCAGCAACACCTCCACATAAGGAGAAAAGAGTTAAAAATGTTCCAAAAGATTTGGTAGCCTTATAAGCTATGGGATGGTTTTCCTTGAATTTTTTAAAGTAACCCTGGGAATTTTTGCTGTTAACAAAGTCTTTTAAGTTTTCAACGTCCAGGTTGTAATTTGACTCGTTAAATTTTTTTCTTTTGGATGAAACGAAATTCAAGTATTTTTTCAAGTCATTTTCTATTTTTGTTATTTCTTCCGGTTTTATTTTTCCTTCAATCAATCCTTCCAAAACCATGCACTGATAATCAATCAAACTTCTTCCTGTGTATTTTAATTCATTCTCACATTTTTCTACATTATTTGCACTCTTCATTGCCAAATCCGAAGAAAAACTGAAATAGTTTCTATCCATTGATATCACCTAGAAAATATTTTTTCCTTCTTGTATCCCCAAGGACTACGTATTCCTTCACCAGATCTTTCTCTTTCAAAAATTTTAATGATTCCTTCACAGAACGGATGGATAGACTGGTTTTCTCTTTAATTTCATTTTGTGTATGAGATTCAGAACTAGACAAAACTAAAAGAACGCTTCTACAAGACTTTGAAAGTCCAAAGGCATTCACCTGTCATTTTATCACTACCCTATAATTGGATGTTAAAATATATATTAATTTACGGTAGGTGCAAAATTAACTTTAAATATAACAGTGTTATATATTTTTACTTATTCTTAATCATAAAGTAACTTCCAATTAAAACTAATGCTGCGCCAAGACCCTGAGTTAAAACTAAAGATTCTCCAAGAACAATGAATGCCAAAATTACTGTTATTAGTGGTACAATTAAGTAAAATATTGTGGTTGGTCCTGGTCCAATTTCTTTGATACCATAATAAAACCCGAATATATAAATAGCATATAAAAATGCCTGTAATATAACCAGGTGTGGAATAGTAAATAGCGCCTGTAGTGTTTGTTCTCTAAGCACAGCTACAATTAATAAAACAAGAACACTAACTCCAAAAACCGAACGATATAATAGGACAGTAAATACTGGAACTTTTTTAGCAAGTGTTTTTTTGTAATATACATTTGTCAATCCAAAAACTACTGCAGAAGCTAACATTATCAAATCACCAAAATTCGGTTGGATAATGTTAAATCCAAACATAATCAAATATGCTCCAATGAACATAAACACGGTAGACCAAATTTGTTTTTTAGTTAATCTATCTCCTAAAAAAAGAAATGCAAAAAGAGCTGTAACTGGTACCTGTAATCTCATAATAAATGATGTGTTTATAGCTGTAGTATAATTTAGTCCAATGTAGTAAATACCCATCCCAATAGTTGTGCCTAAAATACCTAATACACACAAGTGAATCCAAATGGGCTTAGAGAAATTACGCAGAGGTTCTTTGCGTAAAACCGTGAATAAAGCGAAGAAAAAAAGAGTCAGTAACAAAACATTCATCGAGTAAGATAGCGGATTTATCTTTCCAGAACTATAAGCAATTCTGGCGATAACCGTTGTAATACCTGCAGATAAGACTGAAATTAAAATTACGGTTAGGACTTTTCTATTAATCATGATATTTTATTTGTATCAAGTTATATTAAATTGTTGAAGATCAACAAGGAATTGGCCCCCACAAATCTTTATATATCTTGCTTTTCCCTATTTATTTGGTGTGTTGCGGAATTGGCTCTCGGTTGGTAGGGATGAAAACCTCCTGTTCATCGCGGGAGGTCTTCGGATAACTGAGGAAGCTCCGTCCACCGTTGAATCGCGGTTTCGGGATTCTATCCCGAAGATTTGGGATGCAGTCCCAAGTTTGTGCAAGCAGCTGGGCCGAGAGGTCCAGGCCAGTATCAGAAACGATACCCACCCACCCAAACGGTAGACGTAGGTCTTCGACCTGCGTCAAGTCTCCAGATGAACTTTAAGTGATGTTCGGTGGAAGGGATGAAACGGACTGGCACGCGTGGTGCAAGACCAAGTAGGCTGTGATGACGAGAGAGCAGCGGGTAGGTCGCTAAAGACCGACGCACACGCAGTGTGCGTCTCGGCGATGACGAATGCCAAATGGCCTTCAGGTGACCCGTCCAGGACGGCGATAGGCCTCACAGAAGACGGGCTATCCCAACACACCATTATTCTCACACGTAACCCAGGTCTTTAAACTTGAATTGCTTGGCCTGTACCGTTGTGTATTCTTCTTCCAGACTTTCCCATGGGAACAATCTCAGGCTCGTGTCTATACCCAGATTTTCAGCTTCCTCTTTGCTAAGCTCCTTTGTGTCGTTGCTGAAAGTCCCCCAAAAAATAGCTTCAAAATCATCAAATTCCTTATAGGAGTAATCTATGCTATCTGCGGCTAATATTATTTTACAATCTGGATGTATTTTCTTGAGATGCTTCGCGGCCTCTACAGCGGTAGTTCCAAAACACATGTTCTGCTCTACAAGCAAAAAAGTTGGTTTATCCGGTAATTTAATGTCTTTTGGAAAATCCAGAAGTCTATTGAGTTTTATTTTGCTCAGGTCTCCGTCTTTGAAAAAATACTTGTATTGTATCGGAATTATCCTCAGCAAATTCAAACGGTATGCTAGATAAGCTCCAGGAAATGAGCCGCCTCGGAGTATGGGAACCACGGCATCTACTCTTATGCTTTTTTCATCAATATACTTTTTCACTTTTTGATAAAGAGTTTCAAGAATTCTGCCGTATTCCTCCCAAGTCATTCGCTTAAAGTCTTCTTTCTTGTACTGGGACAAATCTACATCAACGTTTACGCTTTTGTCATCTGTCATAATTATTTTTCATTATTCAAGCATTTAAAATTTGGGGTTCTAATATTCTGGTGATTTCATGGAAAACGATCATATGGAAGGCATAGAGAAGGTTTACCACGTTCATCTCAGGCAAAGCGGACCCTCGATATGCGTAATCAGAGAAGAAGACAGGTCTGGAAGAGAGAAAGATAATTACAAAAGCGAGGAACTGAAAGATTCTCCTTGGTTAAAGAGACTGAAAATTCGCCTTAAAACAAGGAAAGAGATAAACAACCTTATAGGCGAGAACGTGATATTCTACGCAGGGGACGACTATGAATTTGATGTTTTTCATTTAAGGCAGGGTTCCAAGGTTGGTGTACATAAAATTGACGAAGATTATTGTCTTAAGGAAGATCCTCTGCATGAGATAGAGGGTGAAAAATTTTATCCCTTTACAAAAAGAGATGTAAAATATGTATTAAGGTTTTTCAAGGTTGCTTTCAAGAATCCTAAACCCAAGGAATAATTTTTATATACCCCCCACCTACTATTATTTGGCTATTATTGTTTTTAAGGTGACTTTATGGTTAGAGTGGCTATAAACGGGTTCGGTAGGATTGGAAGGGCGGTTTTCAAACTGGCTTTGGAAAGGGGCCTGAAGGTTGTGGCCATTAACGACCTGACGGATGTTAGGAATCTGGCCTACCTGCTGAAATATGACACGGTTTACGGGCGTTACGGAAAAAAAGTTTCTGCCCGCGGTAAGGAACTTGTTGTCGCGGGCAAGCAGTATCCGGTTTTCAGCGAGAGAGACCCGGAAAATCTCCCCTGGAAAAAGCTTAAGGTGGATATAGTGGTGGAGAGCACTGGCTTCTTCACCGACCGCGAGGGCGCAAGCAAGCACCTGAAGGCGGGGGCCAAAAGGGTTCTCATCTCAGCTCCTGCAAAGAACCCGGACATAACCGTGGTGAAAGGGGTCAACGACGGGAAACTAAAGGGACAGAAGATAGTGAGCAATGCCTCCTGCACCACGAACTGCTTCGCGCCCATGGTAAAGGTCTTGGACGACGCTTTCGGGATAAGAAAGGGTTTCATGACCACGGCTCATGCTTACACCAGCACCCAGAGAATTCTCGACGGACCCAGTCACAAGTTCAGGAGGGGGAGGACCGCGGCTGTTTCCATCGTTCCCACCACCACGGGAGCGGCGAAAGCGGTGATTGAGGTTCTGCCCAAGATGAAGGGTAAGCTGGATGCCATGGCCATAAGGGTTCCGGTGCCCGTCGGTTCAATCACGGATTTCACGGCAGACCTGAAGAAAAGCGTGACGGTTGGGCAGGTGAACAAGGCCTTCAAAAAGGCTGCCCGGGGAAAGATGAAGGGCGTTCTGGAATACAGCGAGGATGAACTGGTCTCACCCGATATCATAGGAAATTCTCATTCCTGTATAATAGACGGCCTGAGCACAAAGGCAAACGGCAAAATGGTGAAAGTCCTGGGATGGTACGACAACGAATACGGATACGCCTCAAGGATGACGGATGTAATAAAGCTCATGGCCAGGAAACTTTAAATTAAATCCAAGCCAACTCTTTTTATGATAGAAACCGAGAGAGGAAATTTCAGGACTCTGGACGATTTCGACCTTAAAGGAAAGAAAGTTCTTGTCAGAGTGGATTTTAATTCTCCTTTGAAAGATGGAAAAATAGAAATGAATGACAGGATACGGGAGCACGCCCTTACACTAAAAGAGATATCTGAGATGGGGGCCGCGGCGGTGGTTTTAGCCCACCAGGGAAGGCCTGAAAAAGATTTTACGGAGAGCCTGGAGCAGCATGCAAAGCTTGCAGGCGAATTCATCAAGATAGATTATGTCGACGACCTTAAGGGGGAGGAGGCACTGAAAAGAATAAAGAGCTTGGATGAAGGCGAAATCCTGCTTCTCAAGAACGTTAGATCGGACGGGGAGGAATTCGAGCCTTCCCCGAACAATTTGATGGTAAGGAATCTTGCCCCGCTTTTTGATATTTTTGTAAATGATGCTTTCTCCGTGGCCCACAGAAGCCAGACTTCCACAGTCAGTTTTGCCGAAGTTCTGCCTTCCTGTATGGGCAGGTTAATGGAGAAGGAACTTAAGGCGGTAAAGGACATGCGGAGCCGCAGAATGTTGTATGTAATGGGTGGAGCAAAACCGGAGGACGACCTTATTCTTGTCAAGGACGAGAAGGTTGAAAAGGTTTTGTCCACGGGAATATTCGGTCTGATTTGTCTGGTGGCGAGCGGATACAGGCTGGGAAAACCGGAGGAGGGCCTTGACAGAGGTCTTGTGGAGGAGGTAAAAAAAGTGATAGGAAAGATAAAGGTGCCCCTGGACGTTGCCGTTAATGATAACGGAAGGAAGGAAATTGCAGTCGAGGACCTGCCTGTGGACACGGACATATTGGACATAGGAGAAAAGACCATGAAGTTTTATGGCAAGCATATAAAAGAGGCGGAAGCCGTATTTTTCAAGGGCCCGGCAGGAAAGTTTGAGGAAAGGGGCTTTGAGAGGGGTACGTTTGAAATAATGAAGGCCATAGCCGAAAGCGATTGTTTCTCACTCATAGGAGGCGGTCATTCTTCCCATGCAGTGGAATTATTTAATATTAGTAAGGACAAATTTTCTCATGTAAGCCTTGCCGGGGGAGCCCTTATAGCTTACCTTGCAGGAAAGGAGCTTCCGGGACTGGAAGTTCTTAGGGTGAAATGATGTATGACGTAGTGACGGTTGGTTCAGCTACCTTGGATGTGTTCGTTTACACGGAACTGCCGGATATGGACGGCACCAGGAAGCTTGTCTCTTACCCTGCCGGCTCGAAGATACTTATAAAAAAACTTGGTTTCATGACAGGCGGCGGCGGAACAAACACGGCCGTTTCCTTTTCCAGACTGGGCCTGAAGACGGCCTACCTCGGGAAGCTGGGCACGGACGACACAGGAAGAAGAATAGTCGAGCAGCTAAAAACTGAAGGCGTCAGTTTTGTGGGTCCGCGTGGCAAAAAGGATTTCACAGCCTATTCGGTTATACTGGACAGCAAGGGTCATGACAGGACCATTCTTACCTACAAGGGCATAGCCAACCATCTCGACTTCAGGGAAATAGACAAGAAAAAACTTAAGACAAAATGGTTCTATCTCTCCTCCCTTATGGGTAAATCCTTCCAGACCCAGAAAAAGCTGTGCCTGTACGCGAAAAAGAAAAAAATAAAGGTGGCCTACAATCCTAGCGATTACCAGATAAAGAGAAGTGATGTGAGCTATCTTCTTAAGAGGTCTGATGTCCTGGTTTTCAACAGGAGGGAGGCAGGCCTTCTCACAGGAAAGAATGACATAAAGGGTCAGATGAAAAAAATATCAAAGATGGGGCCCGGAATAATCTGCATAACCGACGGTCCTCACGGGGATTATACTTATGACGTGCGGACAGGGGATTTTTATTCCATGAAACCCCACAGAATAAATATAAAGGAGAGGACAGGTGCCGGAGATGCTTTTGCTTCATCCTTCGTGACCGGGCTGATAAAAAAGGATATAGAGTTTGCCATGAAGCTGGCACTGGTCAATGCGGAATCCGTTGTCATGTACCACGGAGCCAAGAACAAGCTACTGACGTACAGGGAGGCCGTACGCAAGATTAAGAGCAATCCCGTGAAGGTTAAAAAAGAAAGGCTGTAGATGTTTAATATGGTAAATTTAGGCAATATAATGAGCAAAGGCAGGTCAATTTTCCTTGCGTATGATCAGGGAATGGAACATGGCCCGAAGGATTTCAACGACAGGAACGTGGACCCGAAGTACATAATGAGCATAGCAGAGAAAGGAAGATTTTCCGGCATAATATTCCAGAAGGGTGTGGCCGAGAAATATTACAGGGGTTCCGTGCCTCTGGTAATGAAGCTTAACGGAAAGACAAACCTTGTCAAGGGAGACCCGCTTTCCACGCAGCTATGCTCAGTCAGGGAGGCGGTGAAACTGGGCGCTAAGGCAGTAGGCTATACAATTTACATAGGTTCCGTACACGAGCAGAAAATGCTAAAGGAATTCGGAAGTATAGAGGAGGAGGCCCATGCCAAGGGCCTGCCCGTTATCGCATGGATGTATCCTAGGGGCAAGGCAATAAAAAACGATACTTCTCGTGACGTTTTGGCATACGCAGCCAGGGTCGGACTGGAACTCGGAGCTGACATAATAAAGATGAAGTATAACGGAAATCCCGGAGATTTGAAGTGGATTGTCAAGTCCGCGGGAAAGACAAAGGTGGTTATCGCGGGGGGTCTGAAAAAAGATGAGAAAAAGCTAATAAGAGACACTTACGACATTATGAAAAGCGGTGCATGCGGCCTGGCCATAGGCAGGAACATATGGCAGAGTGAAAGTCCCCTAAAGATAACAAAGGCCCTGAAGAAGGTAATATTTCACGGGGCAAAACCAAAGGAGGCTATGAAGGAACTATGATTCTGGTCACGAATTTCAAGACTTATCCCGAGTCAAGCGGGGATAATGCAGTCAAGCTAGCGAAGATACACGAAGAGGTTGCAGGCACAGGAAAAGAAATTATAATAGCTGTTCAGCCTTCCGACATTTTGGGGGTCTCTTCACTCAAAATTCCTGTTTTCGCCCAGCATGTTGACCCCGTTGACCCCGGAAGGAACACGGGCTTCATAACTCCGGAGAGTGTCAAACAGGCAGGAGCTGTCGGAGTTATGCTTAACCACTCGGAGCATCCCATGAAGCCCTGGGACGTGGAAAAAGCCATAAGGCTTTGCAAGAAGGCGGGACTTAAAACTCTGGTTTTTGTATCAGACCTTTCCGAGGCCTCGGACCTGAAAGGATATAGACCGGATTATCTGGCATATGAGGTCCCGGAACTGGTTGGCTCGGGACGCCCGATTTCGAAGGAAAAACCAGAGGAAATACAAGATTTTGTGCATATCTTAGAAGACACAAAAATAGTGCCGCTATGCGGTGCCGGTATTTCCTGTGCCGAGGATGTTAAAATTGCAAAAAAGCTTGGAACAAGGGGTGTGGTAGTCGCCTCGGCCATAACCAAGGCCAAAGACCCGAAAAAAGTCATAGAGGATTTGGTAAACATTTAAAAAACTTTTTCTATGTAGCCCAGAATATCTGAGGCCATCAAGGCCTGCTTCTTAACCTTTGCCGCTAGGTCGCCGGCCATGCCGTTTACGTATGCCGCGGCACAGGCCGCGTTCATAGGTGAAGCCCCCTGGGCAAGCAGGGAACCGCATATACCGGCCAATATATCCCCTGTTCCGCCCACCGTCATGTAGGGGTTTCCGGTCCAGTTCTCAAATGTTTCCTTGCCGTTTGTTATTATGTCCTTGGAATGCGTGAGCAGTATAACGCAATTGTGTTTCCTGGCAAATTTTTCTATATTTTTCCTTGTAGCATTCAGTCCGGACAAGGTCTTGAACTCTTCAGTGTGGGGGGTCAGGACAAAGTTCTTCCTTATATCGCTCGGTCTTATGACATGCAGTGCATCGGCATCCAACACCACCGGTTTCTTGATTTTCTTCAGGAATTTCCTCACAGCTTCTTTTGTTTTAGTTTGCCTGCCTGTTCCGCCGCCGATTACTATGGCATCGCATTTTTCCGCGAATTTTTCCATAATTTTAACGTGTTTTTCTTCTATGCAATCTCCTTTAAGAGGGTAAGTTATAAGGTCGGGGCCGTATGAAGCTATGATGTTTGCAGCTCTTTCCGGGGCAATAACGGTGACGAGGTCCACCCCGGTCTTGTATGCGCCAAGGGCGTTAAAAAGCGGGGAACCGTGGTAAAGCTTGCTTCCTCCTATAACAAGGAGCGAGCCGAACTGGTATTTGTGTGCATCAACCTTTCTTTTTAGGAAAACTTTCTTCAAGATATCCCTTGTCACCACGGCTGAGCTTTGTTCCATAAACTTTTTAATAAAGAATAAGTATATAAAATTGAGGCAAATAATGTTCGATTTTATAAAGGATTATCCGGAGCACATAGAGAAAGCCTTCTCTCTTGACCCAAAAATCAGACTGAAGAAAGGGATAGAGAAAATAATAATTGGGGGAATAGGAGGTTCCGCGATTTCCGGAGACATAATCAAGAACTATGTGGAGGATGAGATAAAAGTTCCTGTTTTCGTTTCCAGGGATTACAGGCTTCCCAACTTCGCTGACAGAAAAACCCTTGTCATCATGATATCATATTCAGGAAACACTGAGGTCAGCCTTTACATGCTGAGGGACGCCAAGAAAAGGGGTTGCCAGCTTGTATTGCTCACTTCAGACGGAAAGTTTGCCAAAACCAAGGGCTGTCCCATAATAAAGCTTCCGAAGGATATCCTTCCAAGGGTCGCTCTCCCCTACTTATTCTTCCCTATACTTAAACTCCTGCAGGATAACGGTATTGTTAAAAACAAGACAAAGGATGTGAGGGAAGTTTCAAAGCTTCTGAAGGGATTTAACTTCGAGATGGCACGACAGCTTGCAAAGAAGCTCTACATGAGAACTCCCCTGCTTTACGGCCCGGAAAAATACAGATGTGCCCTGTATCGCTGGGAAACGCAACTAAATGAGAACAGCAAGAAGTTCGCGCACATAAACTGTTTCCCCGAGCTTAATCATAACGAGATTGTGAGCGATTTCAAGGACAACAGGGATGCTGTGGCAGTGATTCTTAAGGACGAGCATACGCACAAGAGGGTTAAGATTCACACAAGGGTGGCCAAAAGAATACTCTCCAGGGAAATAGAGACAAAGGAAATAAAGGTCAGGGGCAAGAGTCTTCTGGCAAGACTTTTTTACGTGATATATCTGGGTGACTGTGTCAGCTACTATCTTGCCCTTTTCAGGGCGGTCGACCCGGCCGAGACAGAGAACATAAAAATAATCAAAAAGGAGCTCAAATGTTCAAAATAGCTCTGGTTGTCGGCGGGACAAATACCAAATGCGCTCTTTTCAAGGGAAACAGGATTGTAAAGAAGCTGGAGAGGTCAACAGGTGCGCGAAAAGGAACAAAATTCATGATAAGTAACATTCTGGATATGATAAGTGAAGTCAAGGGGAGCAGCAAAATCAGTGGAATTGGACTTGGTTCACCGGGCAGAGTTAACAGTAAAACGGGAGTTGTTGTTAAATATTCCAAATTTAAATGGAAAAATCTTCCCCTTGCAAGAATTGTTCAGAAAAAGTTCAAAACAAAAGTAATCATGGAAAATGATGCCAACTGTGCGGGTCTTGGGGCACTGAAAAATACAAAAACAAAGAACTTTGTTTTGCTAACCCTGGGAACTGGTTTGGGCGGGGCGGTAGTAATAGAGGGAGAACTTTACAAGGGCATGGGAAGTGCCGGTCATTTTGGCCATTCGACTATAGAAAAAAACGGTTTCAGGTGTACCTGCGGCAACAGAGGTTGTCTGGAGGAATACGTGGCTGCAAGAGCATTTGAAAGACTGGCCAGAAAATACTTTGGAAAAAAATTGAGTCCCAAAGAAATAGAAAGACTTGCCGTGCGCAATAAAAAGGCAAAAAAGATTTATAATGAGATAGGAAGGTACCTGGGTATAGGCCTGGCGAACATTGCCAATGCCTTTAATCCCGAAATCATTTATTTCACAGGAAAGATAATCAGGAGCGGTTCCCTGCTTCTGGGCCCTGCCCGGGATGAAATGAGGAAAAGGATTGTCGTGAAGCCCCCGAAACTTAAAAGAGCACCGGAGGATTCGGGACTTTACGGCGCGGTTTCCCTGTTGAATTTATAAACTAAATTAATTTATACTACTTTTCCGTAATTTAATCATGATTATAGACCCGAAGAAAAATTTCTACAAGAATTATGTCCTAAGCAACGGAGGTATGCACATCTTCAGGTTCCTGAACACCAATTTCGGCTCCAAATGGGCCGGTCTCTGGAGTTTTGACAAAAAACTGGCGGATTACTGGGCCTACAGGGTTAACGGCACATGGCTTTCCATGCAAAACTGTTTTGAGTTCCAGCACATGTTATGGTCCGCAAACCACAAGCACATTATCGGGGACCTTCTTGTTACGGAGGAATTGATGCCCTCAAAGGACGTTTTCATAAGCATAATAAAGGTTAAGAACAGGTCCCAGTCAAAAGTAAGTGTTGAAATAGCCCTGGAAGTGGGAGTGAATATAAGAAAAAGGAAAACAAATTCACATAACCACAAATATGAGCTCAGGACAAAAAGGAAGTTCTTGGAGGTAAAGAACCAGACGGGAACCCTCCTGTTCGGAACGCCCGACGGGAAGTTTGTTAAAAAAGAAGACTACGGCCAGCACAGGCCCGGGGAATACGCCGAGTACTGCGGTTATCTTGTCAAAGAAGGCCTTAAGGGAAGCTGGAATGAGGACCTGCAGAGCAAGTATATACCGGGAGAGTGCGTGGTTGAGATAAAACTGGGTCCCGGGGAGGAGAAAAAGGTACCGTTCTTTTTCTCGGAAAAATATCCCACAGGCTACAGCAAATACGAGAACTGGATCAAGGATTCAAGGAAAAATTACGAAAAACTGAGAAAACAATACAGAAACGTGGAATACTCTCAGAAACTGGATAAAATAATAAGTTCTTTGATTACCTTCGAATCGGACAGCGGCTTTATTGCCGGTTACCCCTTCTTCAACGAAATATGGGTCCGGGATGCCTGCTGGTGTCTGCCCGCGTACCTCTATCTGGGAATGTTTGGTCAGGTGAAGAAGTTTCTCAAAACAGTTGCCGGAAAGATAAAGGACGGAAAAGTGCCCAGCCTGATTAACTCGGAAAGATGTTTTCATGATTCCTCGGACGTGACACCCCTGTGGGTTATAGGGCTTTATGACTATCTGGATTTCACGGGAGACAAAAAATTTGAGAAGTCCATGCTTAAAAACCTGGAAAATGTCCTGAAATACGGCAAGTCAAGGCTCCAGAAAGACATAGTTACCAGTAACGGATACACATGGATGGACAGTCTGGAGAGAAAAAAGGCCATAGAACTTCAGGCTCTCTGGTCCAGGGCATTCTACTGCGGGGGAGTAATCCTTTACCTGAACGGCAAGAATGCGGCGGAATACTTTAAACTAAGTTCAAGAATACTCTCGCAGATAGACAAGAATTACTGGAAAGGGATTCCGAGGGACAATCTTGATAAGGATTTCAGGTCTCCCAACTTCATATTCCAGCTGGCCCTGATGCACATATCAAGAGACGTGTCAAAGCAGCTTTCCCAGATAACATCCAAGGATTATCTGACAAAGGTGGGTATAAGGAGCAGGCCGACTTCCGACAAGGGTTACGATCCCAGGGGTTATCACACCGGTTCCGTCTGGCCCTTCCTGACACTGACTGCAGCAATTGCCCTCTGCAATTACGAGAAAACTGAAGGCGTCAAGAAGCTCCTGGAAATAAACGCCGGCAACTTTGACAAGCAGTGCATAAACGGGGTAAATGAGTTCTTTTACGCAGATGAATTAAATCCCGGGGGCTGCACAACCCAGGCCTGGTCCGTGGCCGGGATGATTACGGTTCTGGATGGCTATTTCCTGGGAATAAAGCCCAAACTGACAGAGAAGATGATAATTTTTGACCCCTCAAAATTCTGCTTTTCTTCCTTTGAAAGGAACATAAAAATAGGTAAAAAAAACGTAAAGATTAATTACTTCAGAAGCGGCAAAAAAATGAAATTGGACATAAAAAATCTTCCTGTTAAGGCAAAGATGCCAAATTTGTATTCAAGAGTGGTGCTTGACGGAGTGGAAACCAGAGAAAGGGTAATAAATCTCATTCCGAAAAAATCCCATTCTATTGTAATGGAATTTTAATCAGATGTTGAAAACATAAACCAAAAAAAGAATTTATATCAGGCAGATAATTAATACTTGTAAATCAGGGATTTTTTACGGCCCGAAGAAGTGTTTAAATGAGAGTTTTGATGGTGGGATGGGAATTTCCGCCATATGTTTCTGGCGGTCTGGGTACTCATACTTATGAACTTACAAGAAAAATGCCCCATGATGTTAACATAACTTTCTTTATGCCTGACCGGGGTGAGGTATCCGTTCCTTGGATGGATATAAAAAGAATAAAAACTTCCATAGGCTTCGGGCCTTACATGACTTTTGGCGGTTCTGTTCTCAAGGAATCTATCATAAAAAGCGTTGAGGATTACGCCAAGGAAGTCGGCAAAACGGCCAAACAGACTGATTTTGACATAGTCCACTGCCATGACTGGCTGACTGTTATGGGGGGAATATGTGCCAAGAGGGAGAACGGAAAGCCGCTTGTTTTCACTGTTCATTCCACGGAATACGACAGGTCTATAGGGAATCCCTGTCCCTGGGTAATGGACATAGAGAGGTACGGAATAAACGAGGCGGACGGCATAATAGCCGTGAGCAAGAGGATAAAGGAGCAGATTATAGAAAAATATGGCGCGGACCCGGGAAAAATCAGGGTCGTATATAATGCCATAGACTCGTCCAGCTTCGACTGCGGCTTGAAATTCAAGCCAACAGAAGATCTGATACTTTCATTGGGGAGGCTGACACTTCACAAGGGCATAGATCACCTGCTGAGGGCGGCCAAAATAGTGATTGAACACCATCCAAGCGCAAAGTTCGTGATAGCAGGAAAGGGGGACAAGTTCAAGGACCTGGTGGAAATGTCCATAGACCTTGGAATAGAGAAAAACGTGTTTTTCCTCGGTTACGTTCCCCAGGAGGACATAACAAAGCTTTATGCGAGGGCGGATGTATTCCTTATGCCTTCCGTTTTTGAACCCTTCGGCATAACAGCCCTTGAGGCCATGGCAGCCGGCACGCCAACCATAATATCAAAGACCTCCGGGGTCTGCGAGGTGACCAACAACGTTTTCAAGATAGACTTCTGGGATACAGAGAAGATGGCTTCCAGAATTTTGGAAATACTCAACTACAAGGAGCTTTTTGAGGAGATGTCCAACAACTGCAGGAGCGAGGCCAAGAGAATAACCTGGGATGACATAGCCATGCAGACAAAGGATTTCTACGAATCCGTGTTGAGGTAAGAATATGACCAAGATATGTTTGTATTTTCAGGTGCACCAGCCCTTCAGGTTGAGCAGCTTTAACTATTTTTCCCGCGGTTCCGAGTACTTTAATGAAGCAAAAAACAAGGCCATCTTTAATAAGGTGGCTGACAAGTGCTACATACCTACGACCAGAAAGCTTATAGAGCTCGTCAGGGCACATCCGGAATTCAAGGTAAGTTTTTCCTTCTCCGGCCTCTTAATGGAGCAGGCCCTGAAATACAGACCAGAGGTGATAGAAGTCTACAGGGAGCTTTACAACACCGGGAACATGGACATACTCAATGAGACCTATTACCATTCCCTTGCCTACCTCATATCCGATGAAGAGTTCAAGGAACAGGTAAGAATCCACAGAAATCTGATAAAGGACATATTCGGCCACAGGGCCCTGATATTCAGGAATACCGAGGCCATGCTTTCCAATGACATGGCCCAGAAAGTGGAGAATATGGGCTACAAGGGAATAGTGGGTGAAGGCTGGGACAAGATTCTCGGCTGGAGATCCCCCAACTACATCTACCAGCCCAACGGCTCTGATATAAAGCTGCTTCTAAGGAACTACAGACTGAGCGATGACATAGGTTTCCGTTTCTCTACGCCTGACTGGAGGGAGTATCCCCTGACTGCAGACAAATATGCATTGTGGCTTGCCTCGACCCAGGGTCAGACCATAAACCTGTTCCTGGACTACGAGACCTTCGGAGAGCACCAGTGGAAGGAAACTGGAATATTTGATTTTTTGGAATACCTGCCCAAGGAAGTTGCAAAGTATCCGCATCTGAAGTGGGCCAAGATAAGCGAGCTCGTGGATATGGAGTCAAAGGACAGGGTTGACGTGCCCCAGATACTTTCCTGGGCCGACATAGACCGCGATTTGTCGGCCTGGCTGGGCAACAAGATGCAGGATTGCGCCTTCAGGAACATGAAAGAACTGGGGCCCCTTATACTCAAATCAGAAGACAAGGAGCTTATAGATATTTGGAGAAAACTGCAGACTTCTGACCATTTTTATTATATGTGTACAAAGTGGTTCGCCGATGGGGACATCCACAAGTATTTCAATACATATATGAATCCCTATGAGGCCTATTCCAACTACATGAACATCCTTAACAACCTTAAGGAAAAATTAGGACTGAATCCTGTCAAGAGCAAGGCAGTATGAATTGATATAATTCTTTATCTGCTCTTCCCAGCAGGCAAGTTTGGCCACCTCATAAGCCTTTATTTCTGTTTTTTTTCTCTTCTCCCTTTTCATTTTCAGGTAGATTTCCAGAAGATCCGCCACCTTTTTGACTATATCCTCGTGGGGCTTGCCAACGGCTTCCACCACTTCCACCGGTTTTATTTCCTCTTCTGATTTATAGTTGTTCTGCACAAACCTCCCAAACCCGCTGTAGTCAGTTACTATGGATATGTTGCCGTAGACAGCTGTTTCATGTCCCATATATCCCCAGGGTTCGTAGCGGGACAGCATCACCCCGATATCACTTGCCATCAAAGCCTCTTTGTAGTCAAGGCCCAGAAGCTCGTCCTCCCTGTTGAGGTAAACAGGATAAAAAACCACCTTAACGCTGTCTTTTTCTTTGTTCTCCAGGCCGTTTTCCCTGAGCTTTTTGATTATGGGGTCGTCTTCCTCCCTTGAGGATAACTGAAAGGCGTTTATAGGGGGGTTCAGGCCGGTTCTGCTTCTTATTTTATCGAAGCTGGTTTTTATGTCGGCTATTATTTCATTTGAAATTATGTCGGATTTTTCTATGTTTTCCCCCAGTGAGAGCTTGCACATGATTTTTTCCTTTATTTCCTCCCAGTCACCGTCCAGAATCTCTTCCAGTCTGTCGTAAACAAGGAAATTCTTTACTATCTCATCCTTGGCCGCTATTGTCCCCCTCGGCACCCACAGGAAGGCTATAACCATCCTCTTGCTGTTCTTAAGCCTTCTGTTGAGCTCTCCCAGGGCGTCTATAAATATGTCGTAACCCTTGTTCTCAAACTCGTATCTTCCGGCGGTGAAAACCACCGGATAGCTGGAGGCATCCATCGGATAGTATGGGGTGAAATAGGCCCTTATGAATTCGTCCATCCTTTTCCTGTACTTGGCATTCATTACGGATATGTCATTCTGCGAGGGAACTACCTCAAAATCCAGGGCATTGACAGTTACTACATCCGGCTCTTTTCCCAGGACAAGTTTGACCTCTTCTGCCACGACATCACTTACGGTGGTAAAAACATCAGTCTCTTCCGCCGCCACCCTCTCCATGATGTGTTTTGCCGCTACGCCGTACTTGTAGGCCTTTTCCAGCGGATCCGTTTTTTCATCCAGAAAAGACATATCCCTGTTGGATGCCATGGTTCTTCCAAGGGTTGTGGCATGTGTGGTGAAAACCTTGCCTATTTTTACGTCATTCATTTTCAGGTAAAGCAGTCCCGCTCCCGCAAGCCATTCATGGAAATGTGCCACAGTCTTTTTTTCCGGCCGGCTTTTCACCAGTTTTTCTATTAGTTTTCCGACCGCATAGGACCATGCCACGGGTTCCCGGTAGTCGTTCCATGTATTAAGGGAGTCTATCTTGTACTTTTCCCACAATATCTTGTTTATTTCATCTATTCTATCCCTCTGGAAAACCAGGGAGTCCACGAGTATTATAGGAACGTCATGGGCATCGGCCCAGTGGCCATATGTACATTTTATACCTTCTTTTTCCAGCTCCCTGAAAACTTTCTTCATGTAGGGAGGGGGTTTCCTTTCCAAAACCTCCATAAGGGCATTCTTCTTGTTGTAAAAACCTATGGCTATGTAGTTCTCCTTGTACACCTTCTTGAGGTATTTTGCCTTGGAGACCAGGACCGTGTGTATCCCCCCCACCCGGTTTCCTGCCTCGTACGATACCTCATAAAGAACGTCATTTGGGTTTTTATCCAAATCCATCTTGATTTCCTCCCAAGGCTAAAAGTTGTTCAAGATTTCAGAACTATAGTTTGAATTTTCTCTTAAGCTTGTTGGCGGCGCTCGTCTTGTTCCTTGACTTCTTTAAGGCCTCGGCCAGATTTTTGTCCTTGAAAACGTCTTTTATCCAGTTGTAGAAATCATTTTTGCCTCCATTAACGTGATAGTTGTAAGTCCCGTCACTCATGGTTCTCAAGGCCTTTTCAAGCTCCCTGAAGTTTTTAAGGACCCTTCCGTCACAGACCCAGAATCTTCTGTCTTCCGGCGCGTCTTTAAGCTTTTCATTTTTCTTCGTCATCTCCTTCACCTCACATTTCTAATTTAAAAAAGCCCAAATATAAACTTTTTATATTTATAGGTGCCCTATTTTAACCATGGCAAAGGATAAACAGACGATGCCCATGAGCACCGCGGGCCTGACCCGTTACTTTGAGGAAAGTCCCGAGGCTGTGAAGCTAAAGCCGGAGCACGTGGCCGGAATAATCATAGCCATAATCATCCTGGAAATAATGCTTTATCTGCTCTGAAACAACTTATAATCAGGAAACCTATTCTTATCATGAAAATACTCCTCGGACCCGCCGGAATACCCCTGACCGCCAAAGGGGAGGGAAACCCTGAGGGCGTCCGCAAGGTCAGGGAACTGGGTTTCGGTGCCATGGAAGTAGAGTTTACCCACGGAATCCAGATGGAGAACGAACTGGCCAAAGAAGTCGGCAGGGCACAGAAGGAAACAAAGGTCAAGCTTTCAGTCCATTCCCCCTACTTCATAAACCTTGCCTCAGCGGAACCAAAGAAGATAAAGGCCTCCAAGGCCCGTATTCTCCAGTCCTGCGAGAGAGCCCATTACATGAATGCCAGTCCCGTGGTCTTTCATCCCGGTTTTTACGGCAATTACACGCCCCAGGAGACCTTTGACTTCATCAAAAAAGGAATCCTGGAAATCACGGACAAAATCCGTGAAAAGGGATGGAGCCTAAGCATAGCACCGGAAACCACGGGCAAGGTTTCGCAATTCGGCACGCTCGATGAACTCCTGCTTCTCCTTAAAGAGATAAAAGACAAGAACTGCACCCTTTGCCTGGATTTCGCGCACATGTGGGCCCGTTACCATGGAAAAGTGGATTACAACGAAGTTATGAAAAAGGTCAAAAAACTCGGCCACATTCATTCCCATTTCTCGCAGATAGCCTATGGCGAGAAGGGGGAGCGGAACCACATGACCTTCTCCGAATCCAGGGAAAAAAGTCCGCCCGTGGAGGGGGTATGCAAGGCAATTCTGGCCTCAAGGCAGGATATCACGATAATCTCCGAGAGCCCTGTCCTCGAGCAGGACTCCATGAAGATGAAAAAAATCTTCGAGAAACTCGGCCACAAGTTTTAATATTTCAGGAGTGAAGTGTTTATTATGGAGCCAATAAAAATACTGGAAACAAAGCTTTCTGATTTGTACAAGGATAACTCCTGCGAACATGACTTGGGTCACGTTCTAAGAGTCCTTAAATTAGCCAAAACAATTGGAAAAAAAGAAGGTGCAGATTTATTCATACTTTTGCCTGCGGTCATGCTGCACGACATTGCCCTTAAGAAAGGAACTTTACCGGAAAACAATGACAAACATGCAGTTTTGGGTTCAGAAATGGCAAAAAACATACTAGAAGAATGTGGTTTCAAGGAGGAAAAAATAGATAAGATTTGCTCCACGATAAAGCAACATAGTCTGGATAACCCGACAGACGAGCCCCGCACAATAGAGGGAGACTGCCTTTTCGATGCTGACAAGTTAGATTCTATAACTTCTTGCGGTTTTGCAAGGTATTTACAAGAACAAGCGCTTGAAAAAAACACAAATCCTTTAGAAGCGTCAAAGATATTCATCGATTTTTTAAAAGATTTTGAATTTAGGACACAAACAGGAAAGGAAATGGGCAGGGACAGAAGCGAGGCAATAAAATTCTGCCAAAAAATCATAGAGAGCGGTGAATTATGTTAAGGCGAATATTTGTTTTCGGAAACAGTTTGGCTTGGGGAATGAGAGATTTTGAAGAGGGTGGCTGGGTAGACAGGCTCAAAATTTTCCATATGAAAAGAGGGCAGTTCAATGAAGTTTTTAATCTAGCCGATCCGGGAAGTTTTTCTTCTGAGATTGTAAAATATATAGGAGATGAAATCAACGTAAGGGTAAATCCGGCATATGGAGATGTTAATTTAGTAATTATCCAAACCGGCATCAACGATTCTTCATTTATGGAGAGCAAGAAAGATTTTCGCGTTCCGCCCGAAGATTTTGAGAAAAATCTCCAGAAAATGATTAAAATCTCCAGAAAATTTATATCAGCAACAGCCTTTGTAGGTCTTATCCCGGTTGACGAATCGAGAACAAATCCCATAGAATGGGATAAGGATACCTATTACAAAAATGAAGACATAAAGAAATACAACAAAATAATCAAAAAAGTTTGCGAGGAAAATAACGCTTACTTTATAGACATATTCTCCGAAATAACAAAAATGGATTACAAGAAATACCTCACGGATGGCGTTCATCCAAGTGCTGAAATTCACAAACGAATTTTCGAAATAGTCCGCGATTTCCTGCTGGAGAAGAAACTGATTTGATTGAGTCGGTTTAAATATTTAATTAAGGCCTGCTAATTATTCTTATGTTTGAGGATTTCAGGGCTCAGGCCGCGAAAATTCTGGAAAAAGCGGGAATCAAGGCTGAAACCGGCGGGCTGGAGGAGCCGCCGGACCCGGATTTCGGGGACCTGGCGTTTCCCTGCTTCGAGCTGGCCAAAAAAGAGGGGAAGAAGCCGGTGGATCTGGCCAAGGAAATCGTGGCCAGGCTGGACCTTAAGGGTTCCGTATTCAGGGATGCAAAGGTTGTGGGGCCTTACATAAACTTCTTTTTTGACAGGGGTGCGATTTCCGAGGCCGTGGTAAAGGAGGCCAGGAAAAGTGATTACGGGTCCGGGAAGAGCGGCGAGAAGATAATGATGGAATATCCGGCCCCGAACACCAACAAGCCCCTGCATGTCGGTCACATGAGAAACATGGCCATCGGGGAGTCCATTTCAAGGATTTTCGAGAAGAACGGTTCGCAAGTTTTTAGGGTCAACCTGCTGAATAACCGTGGCATCCATGTCTGTAAATCGATGTTAGCCTACCAGAAATGGGGCGAAGGAAAGGAACCGGAAGGGAAGAGCGACCATTTTGTAGGCGATTTTTACGTTTTGTTTGCGAAGAAGGCGAAGGAAAACCCGGAGCTTGAGAAGGAGGCACAGAAAATGTTAAGGAAATGGGAGTCGGGCGACAGGGAAGTCCTGGTTTTGTGGAAGAAGATGAATCAATGGACCGAAGCCGGCATGGAGGAGACATTCAAAAGATTTGGCATACGCTTCGACAAGGTTTACAGGGAAAGCGAGATGTACAAAATGGGAAGGGAAATGGTCATGAACGGCCTGCAGAAGGGAGTTTTCCGGAAGGATGACACTGGGGCAATCTTTTTTGACCTCACAAAGCAGGGTCTGGACAAGAAATTCCTTATCCGGGCGGACGGTACCACGTTATATGTTACGCAGGATTTGTATCTTGCAAGGCTGAAATACGAAGAATTCAATATGGACAAGTCTGTATACGTGGTATCAAACGAGCAGAACTATCATTTTGACGTGCTTTTCGCTCTTCTTGAGGAGTTGAGAAAGCTTGGCTTCAGCTTTGCCAGGAAAAATGTGCATCTTAACTACGGCTACATAAGCCTGCCATCCGGGAGGATGAAGTCAAGGGAGGGAACCGTGGTTGATGCGGATGACCTGATGGACGAGGTAAAGGGCATGGCTCTTGAGGAGGTGAAGAAGAGAAACAAAATGGGTGAAAAAGAAGCCGATGTGCTGGCGGAGAAAATATCTCTGAGCGCCATAAAATTCTTTTTGCTAAAATATGATGAATACAAGGATTTCGTTTTCAGGCCGGAGGAGTCCCTGTCTTTTGAGGGCGAAACCGGTCCTTATCTGCAGTATTCCCTCGTCCGTGCAAAGAAGATTCTGGAAAAGGCAAAGGAAAATCCCAGAATCGGGAAGCTGGCGGAAGACGAGGAATTCATGCTGACCAAGAAGCTTGCAAAGTTCCCCGGAGTCGTTAAAAAGGCGGCGGAGAACTACAAACCCCATCTGGTGGCCAACTATGCTTATGAATTGGCCTCGCTCTTCTCGAAGTTCTACGAGAACTGTCCCGTTGTCGGTGATGAAAAGGAGGGTGAAAGGCTGGCCATGGTCCAGGCCTTTATCCATGTAATGAGAAACTGTCTGGAACTGATGGGAATATATGAAGTAGAGATGATGTGAAATCGGTCTTGATTCCGGAATTCTGATAAATAGGTACCTTTTGTGGGATTTCTGATATGTCATTAATGTAAATGTCTGCAACGCCTTCGTACAAATTCAGATTTCTTCCGTTGCCCTTTACTATCAGAACATCTTTTTTACTGTTTACTGACATATGTTTCAAATACAGAGCTAATTCCAAGTCATTTACATCATCCAGTATTGCAATTATATTGTCGGATTTTTCACAGTAAGATTTTGCGATGTCAATTTTGTTCAGTCTTCTTATAACAGGCAAATCATTTTCATAATCCACCGTAATGGCGGATTCTATATTATATTCCTTTCCTTTGTTTATCTTGCGGTTAAGAATTTTTTTATTTTTAGGAAAATAGTAGCTTG
>CP070662.1:745735-756690 GCA_020355185.1 archaeon | reverse complement strand
GTAGCGTAAAAACTCTTTTTGAAATTGAAAAGGCAATTCCTGGATGTCCGGGACATGGATATTTTTCAACTACTGATGGGGTTTCTGTGTTTGATTTTGGCTGGGTGGCTGACATAAAGAATAAAGGCAGTTCACTCACCCTGCAGAGTGCAAAAACATTTGAAATGTTTGAAAAAAAGAGGATTCCAACTCATTATGGGGGGTTACCCAGGAAAAACGAGGAAGCTCGACTGAATGAACTGAAGGGACCTACAAACCTCATGTTTATAACAACTGTTTACGTCCCTAAGCTGAAGCCCAGAAAGGTTGCAGGTAAACTTGCATATGATTATGAACAATATCACAGCGATGCAGATGGCACAGCAGTTATGCCTATAGAAATTATCCCCCGAAATGAAATAGGGCCTGACTCCTCTTTAAGAAAACACCATTCTCCAAGGGAAGTGGGTCTGGATACGGACACATGGCCCGAAGGAACAGTTGTATTGGAAAAACCTTACCTTGATTTTTCATCCAAGTACGAGGAAGAAGACAGGTACGTGAACGAAGAAGAAGCCCTGCAAATGTCAGGGGTGTCCGAATCGCTTTTCAGAAAGGTAAAGGAATATGCATTGAAAGCAAACGATATAATAACAGAACACGCTAAAAAACTGGACCTCAAAAACGGCGATGGAAAAGTTGAAATGATGTATCTAGGAGACAAGATATACCTGGTTGACTTTGCAGGAACGCTTGATGAAAACAGGATAAACTGTAAAGTCAACGGAGAGTGGAAAAAAGCCAACAAGCAGTTGCTGAGAAACTGGTTCAAAAATTATGACAAGGAATGGTACGAAGACGTGAACAGAGCCAAGAAAGAAGCTGTTGAAAAGAATGAGTCTGACTGGAAGAAACTGTTGAAGGTAGAGAGAAAAACGGTGCCACAGGATTTCCTTTATGGTCTGAGCAAGGTTTACATGTCCTTTACTAACAGGTGGACAGAAAAAACATTCTTCCCGGAGTCGGGAACTCTGGAAGAGAATACTGCAAAAATCTTTGAAAACTACAACGTTTAATGGTCTGGACTAATTAGCCTTTTATACCATCCAAGAAAGCATTATACCTGAAAGTTACCTATCCTTGAAGCGTCCCATGTACTCATTTTCGCAGTATTGATTTAAATATCTTTGTAAATGCTCCTGCAACGGGTTGAAGTGCTTTGCTATGTATGCACCTTTGCCTGCATTTTCTTCCATCTGCATTACCAGTTATTTTTGGTAAGAAATGTATTTAAAACTGAAAATTATTTATCTCTGGCCTCCCCAGACTAATCATGCGTGTGGTGGGGATAGACCTGGCCGGTCTGGAAACCAACGAGACCGGCTTCTGTTTGCTGGACTCGGAAGAGGGAAAAGACAGCATTGCCGTCAAAAGGCTTCTTTCTGACAGGGAGATACTTGACGAGATTGACAGTCTAAACCAGGAGAAGAAGGTTGAGGTGGTAGCGATAGATGCGCCCTTTGACTGGCCCGAGCAGGGCTACCTCAGGAAGAGCGACCTTTTGCTCAAGAACAGGGGCTTTTCCCCACTGTCTCCGATCTTCCCTGGAATGAAGCCCCTGACCAGGAGGGGAAAGATGCTCTCGGGAATCCTCAAGAAGCGCGGCTTCTCGGTGATTGAGGTCTTTTCAAAGGCATCTGAAAAAATCCTGGGGCTGGACAAGAAGAAGGCCGCGAACAAGGATGAGTATGACGCTCTTATATGCGCCCTCACGGGCAAGGCCTACCTGCAGGGGAAATACGAGGACCTGGACGGGATAGTCATACCCCGTTAAATCGCTTCCATGGTTGAGGGCGGCTTCTTGGCTATGTTGTAGGTTACGCTTACCACACCCGGAACTTCTGATGTTATTCTGTCACCCAGTCTTACTAAAGTATCCCAAGAAAGTCTCGTCGGTCTTCCTATCACTGCATCCTCGCTGTCCCAGCATCTTACCTGTATATGCTGGCCGAAATCCCTTTTTCCGTTTCTCATTCCCGTAACATTGTTCTCATGAAGGATTGCCATATATATGAAAGCGCTTGTATCTGCCAGTTCTCTCTCAACAATATTTGTGGCCTGTCTTACTGTCTCCACTTTCTCCGGAGTAACCTCCCCGATAATTCTTGCCGCCAGGGCCGGGCCCGGGAAAGCCATCCTGTTATATATCTCCTCGGGAAGCCCCAGGGCTTCGCCCACTTTCCTTATTCCGGTTTTTCTGAGCTGGATAACAGGCTCCAAGACCTTGTAGCCGTATTCCTTTTCCGTGTCTATTCCAAGCTGTTCCAGAATGTTGTGCTGCCTCTTGACGCCGGCCACGGTTTCTTCCACGTCTGTGTAGTTGGTTCCCTGGAGAAGGTATTTTGCGCCACTCTCTTTCACAATTTTGCCAAAAACTTTTTTGTAAAAAGTTTCTGTAATGGCATTTCTCTTTTCTTCGGGGTCTGTCTTACCTTTGAGGGCTTCAAAGAATTCTTTTTTTGCATCAATGACCTCTACAGGCACACCCAATTTTCTGAACAAAGAAGCTATGTGTTCAACTTCCCCTTCCCGCATTATTCCGTTCTCTATTATAAAGGTCTTGAGCCTCTCCCCCAGGGCCCTGTGGCCCAGCATGGTGACAACAGCCGAGTCAACTCCGCCAGATAAAGCGTTAATGGCATAGTTGTCCCCCACGACAGAAGCAATATAATCAACCTTTTGTTTTATGAATTTTTCCGGTTCCAGTTTTTCAAGAGTTATCTCCTTAATTTCTTTCATCAAACACCACCCCAAATTTTTAATCAAAACCAAGATTCTATACGTTAAAGTTTGGTTTTTCAAGAATTTATCTCTGTAGTGTTTCACCTTTCAGTGGTTCGGAAATCGTTAAATATGAATTCAATGAAGATTAGATTATGACAGAAAAGCTTGCTATCTGGGGACTGGGAACGGTTGGAAACAATTCTGCTCACATCTATTTGGGTGCTCATGGCGGTCCCGTAATTGGGGTAAAAAGAACGGCCAACCCTGATGATGTAAACACAAAAAATCTTCTTTGGCTTTATGATAATTTTGGAAAGAGCTCCATTGATTTGTATATAACCCCCGGCGAGGATTACAAAGATAGGAAAGAAGATTTTGAATACCTGGGAATGGAAGTTATTGGATCTACTGATGACATAGATTTTAGTGAGATTGGCTATATTATTGACTGTTCTCCAAAACACACCGAAGTAAAAAACTATAAAAATATTTTCTCGAAACACCCCGGAATCAGATTAATGTTACAGGGAGGGGGAGATGACAACCTGGTTAACGGACGCAATTACCTTAGTGTTGAGAATGCAACCGGACATCTCTATTTTGAGGATTACTCCCAAAAAAGCATAAAACAGGTTTCCTGTAACACAAGTGGCACTGGAAATGGTTTGAGTGATATTCTGAAAGTGGAAACCCCGGAGAATATAAAACGAATTACAACAGATTTTACAAGAAGGCAAAAAGATCCTGGGATGAAACCGGGTGAGCCGCTCAGAGACGGGCTTAAGACAGAAGAATATAGCCACCATTTTGAAGATGTGATAAAGGTTTTTCCGCAATTGAAGGGTAAGCTAAGGCCTTCTGAGGCTTCAATGGGACCTTGGACGCACTATCATAAAATCAGTGCTAAAATTGATTTCTACAGGCCCTTTGATTTTGAAGGTATAGTGAAGGAATTTGAAAAAGATCCCAGGTTAGCCTTTATGAAAGAAACGGAAGGGGAAAGGGAGATGAAAGAAAGAATACTTAGGGGGGAACGAAGGGAAAAAGAAAAGGTAGTGAAAATGGACATGGATGAGATTTTAAAATTATCGAAGAAAAATGGTATAAGAGATGGCGATTGCCTGATTCCTATTTATTATGCAGAAAAAATCGATGATACTGAGATGAAATTTGTATGTATTGTTCCGCAAAGAAGCGTTCCGTGTCCCAGTATTTTAAATATGCTAACAAAAGTTTTTGAGAAACCGGATGCCACATGGGAAGAAGTTAACCAATACAATAATCAACACGCAAAATGGTATGGTCATAGCTTTCAAGAAATAAAGAAAATTTTTGAAGAAAAACTGCCCAGACCTGAGCCTAAATCAATTTAACTTTTTATAAGTCTCTGAATAATTATTCTTATGAAATGGGGAATTCTTTTGGTTTTTGTTTTGGCTACAGCTGGTTGTGTGAACACAACCAGTGAAATAAACGTTAAAGAAAAAACGGAAGGAGGTGCTGAAATGAGTTTAGAAGGAAAAAATATCCTTATGGTCATAGCTCCGGAGAACTTCAGGGACGAGGAGCTTCTGGAGCCAAAGGATATTTTTGAAAATGCCGGGGCCGGGGTGACCGTGGCCTCAAAAGGAGCAGACAGCGCAAAGGGAATGTACGGTGCGGTTGTAACCGTGGATGAAGATATAGAAAGTGTGAATGCAGACGAATATGATGCTGTGGTTTTCGTTGGTGGTACTGGCGCTTCAGTTTACTTCAACGACGAAACTGCCTGGAACCTTGCAAAGACGGCTTACGGTGGTGGAAAGATTGTGGCAGCAATATGCATAGCTCCCTCCACTCTGGCGAATGCCGGTCTGTTAGAGGGGAAAAAGGCGACCTGTTTCCCATCAGAGAAAGGGAATCTTGAGGACAAGGGAGCTACCTACACGGGAGCAGTCGTGGAACAGGACGGAAGGATAATAACGGGCAACGGGCCGAATGCCGCCACGGAAATCGGGCAGAAAATAGCGGAAGCTCTGGGTTAGGTTTCTTTTCCCTTTGCTACGCGTTTTACATCGTATTTTTCAAAAAATTCTTCATAAGTAGTAGCTTGACCTTTATGTAATATTTTGAAGGATGCCCATCCAAAATCACCCAGGTTTCTGCTGTCTGGCTTGTTTTCGTTTAGGGGATTGATTTTTGGAGGTTCGATTTTTTCAAGGTGTAATCTTGCATATTCCATAATTTTATCTTTTACGATCACCCAGTAGTGTGTTCTCCATTCCCTTCCATCGTAAAGTGTTGTTACTTCTCTTTCTGTTGTTAACATACCTACCTCTTCCAAAATGTAAAACAGCTGCCTGTCTTCAGGGTCAAGAACGTTGTCTATTACACGGTCACTGTATCCAAATATATCTAATACAAATCCGGCGTCTCTTTTGGCCTCATCTCTCCCTATGCCTATGCAGTCTTCTATGGCCATGGAAAGATTATACCAACGACCATTCTCGAAATCCAATAGGACAAATTTCTCTCGTGGGTATGGTATTCTTAATTTTTCCGGATCTGCTTTTTTCAGGTCCGACTTGTAACCTCTTTCAGTTTCGGAAGAATAAGCACCGTCAGAAACAGGTACCTCTCCTTTTGGTTTCATTTCATCTGACTTATCAGTAGGAATTGTTTCTGTGGTCATTACTCAAACCACCCGCCGGACTTTATAGTATGAAACCTCATCCATATAAAGATAACTGTTATTAAAACCAGAAGTTCGACAAAAAGCTAATTTTGCGTGTTCCAAATACCCCCACCTCATATATTTGGGTACAAACTTTTTAATATCTGACCTACAGAAATATCTTATGATGAGCGCCCCCCTTAAGTTTACCTTTGTTTTAATCTTCTTACTGGTCCTTTTAGCGCCCGCTGCAGGGGCGGATGAAATCAATCCCCAGGAAATAGGATACCTTGAGGCGGATTTGGAATTCGTCTCTTACATAGGCTCATCCGGAAAAATAGACAATCTCAACCACTCGGTCTACATAATACCGGACGAGTACTCGGACCTGGAAGTGGACGGGGATGGCGATTTCATATATTCCATAGGAAAGGACGAAAACGGCAACAGGATGCTTGAGATTTTCTGGAAAGATTTTGAACCCCAGACTTATACCGTCAGAATGAAGGTAATTAACAGCGCCAGTTTTAAAGGCCCCAAAAAAACTCCCTTTCCCTATTCCCCGCCCCAGGAAACTTTTGACTATCTTGCAGAGAGCGAATACGTGGTTATAACGGATGAGATAAGGGAACGTGCATCGGAAATAGTTCAGGGAAGCACCAACGGCTTTGAGGCTGTTAGCAGGATATCCGGCTGGATCTATTCCGGCCTGGAATACGACCTCAGCTACGGGGAAGAGATATTGCCCTCGGACAGGGTCTACGAAATAAGGAGGGGAACGTGCGACGAGTTCACCAACCTTTTCCTTGCCATGTGCAGGTCAGTTGGCATTCCCGGAAGGTACGTGGCCGGGATAACTTACAGCAAGGATGGATGGGGGTATCACGCCTGGGCGGAGGTTTACCTGGATAAATGGATTCCTGTTGACCCGACCTGGAATGAGATAGGCTGGCTGGATGCGACCCATGTAGAGTTCGGAAAATTCCTCGACGGAGGCAAAGTAAAGGTTAAGACGAGTTACGTATCCGAGGAAAAGAAAAAAGTGGAGATAAGCCAGCCCAGACCGGACGTTGAAATAAAAGAAACGAGGCCCATTCAGACACTTTTCTCAACAGAATTTGAGAGTTACCCCCAGTCCATAGCGGTTGGAGAGTCATCAGTGCTCACCATAAAGACCAAGACATCCGCCTCCGGCTGCCTGGCGACAAGCCTCAAGATAAACCCCCGCGTGGACAGGCAAAAAAGGCCCATAATATCCGTCTGGGGAGAGGATATTATTTCCATCTGCCCGGGCGAGGTAAAGGAGTCGCACTTCATAATAACCTCCAACACCTCCCTGGAAAACGGCTACACATACTACAACCTTGCGGACATATACACCTTCCTGGGGGAAAAGAAGGCCATAGACCTGGAAATAGACCCCAGGCAGGACGACTATTCCAAGCTCTACCTGCAGCTGGAGTCACAGACAGCAGAGCAGGGGGAAAAGATAAAATTCTCCGTGCGTAGCGATTCGCCCCACAGGACTTATTCAAATCTCCCGATAGTGGGAAACGAGGTGGTAGCCTACAAAAAGGGCTCATATTACATAATAGCAGCCACGGAGACCGGCCAGGTTGTGAAGAAGGACATAGAGGTAAGAGACAACCTGAAGTTCAAAATAAAGGACATAAGAAAACCTTCCTTGGTGAAGTGCGGGGAACCTTTCAACGTTTCCTTTACAATAGAAAACCTGGGAGAAGATTATTTCGAGATAGATACTGAGCAGAGCGGGGAACTCCGCTACGTGCCCAGGCAGTACTTAAGAACCGATAAAGAGGAGGAGACCGTGGTGCTGGAAACCATGCTCCAGGAGGACTGCACAGGCAGCAGTCAGTACCTGAACATACTGGTAAACGACCAGAGAATTTTTGAGAAGATAGAGGCGGAGAAACCTGTGGGTTTCCTTGAGCAGCTCCGGATTTTCTTCTCATCGATCCTGAACCGGATTTCCCTTTTCCTCGAGAACTACACAAGAGATTGAGGGACCTGAATCAGAGTGTTTTATATTCAATTGTCGCCATAGGTAAAGTAATATAACTTAGTTCCCCGTCAACTTCCCCGGGGTTTATTACTCCAAAAAACAATTGATTACATTCTCCTCTGTTCGAAAGATATAATAATTTGTTCCCGACTACTGGCCTCCAATAAGAAACTCCCGGTTCATTCAATTTTTGTTTTTTTCCGTATTCTGCAAGTTCTTTTTTATCCGCCTCAGAAAGTTTTATGGTTCTCAAAGATAATATTTGAGCTCCATTTTCCAGAAGTTCCTTGCTCCAGTTATTTTTTATTTTTCCGACAGACTCAAAAACTTCGTCAATCTCCTTAACCGCGACAGTCTTTCCTTTATAGCCTTCAATAATTTTATACGCTTGCTCTATCCACCCAAGTTGCTCTTTGTCTAGGGGGAGATTTGCCTTTAAAGTTTTAACTTCTTTGACGAATATTTTATTTTCAAAATCAAGATTATCAGTCATTCCTTCACCTAATTAACTTATTAGTCCGAAAAGATTTAAACCCTAAATTCGGGTTAGACCAGATAGAAGTTATTTATTATCGTCTCGGAGAACTTCTCCTCCTTCATCTTGTCCAGAACGGCATTTAGGTTGTATCTTACCCGCTGGAAGCTTATTTCCATGGTATCCGTATCCACGTAGACGTAGGAGGACTTGGTTATGTCGTCCTTGGGCTGGCCCACGGAGCCTGGATTTATTATGAACTTGTTGTTGAAGTCCTTGACAAAAGGAGTGTGACCCTGGCCGCAGACAATCATGTCCGCCCCCGTGTCTTCAAAGTACTTGTTTATGTTTTCCAAGGTCTCCATCTTTGAGATCTCCCCGTTCAGGTAGTCGTCAGGCGAGCCGTGAAGAAGAAGAACGTTGAACCTCCCCAGTTTCAGGGTCCTATACCCGTCAAGGTTCGCCAGAAAATCCATATTCTCCTTGTTCAGCACCTTTCTTGTCCAATCTACAGTTTCTCCCACAAGCTGGTCTATGCCCCGCATGTTTCCGTCAATCACGGCCTGGTCGAAGTCACCCTTCACGCCAACGAAGTTCTTTATACCCCTGAGAAGGCTGCAGACGCCGTTCGGATAGGGACCGATGCCAACCACATCCCCGCAGCACAGGACGTAGTTAACGGAGCCTATGTTCTGGGACAGGTGGTTGAAGACCGCCTGCAGGGCAGGAAGATTTGAATTGACATTTGATATTGCTATCAGACGCATAATTAATTTAAGCAAAAGCCGATTTAAATTGTTTATGAACCTCAAAGACGCGCTTGAAGGCAGGCTTACCGCAAAGGAAACGGAAAAACTGGGCACCTCCTTTGACATAGTCGGCTCGCGGGAGAAGGCCGTGGCCATAATTGAGGTGCCGGAGGAACTCCGGAAAAAGGAGAAAATCATCGGGGAAGCTCTACTGCGGGTCCACAAGAACGTGGTCTCCGTTCTCAGGAAGTCCTCGGAAAGGAGGGGCGAGTTCCGCCTGCGGGAATACAGGCTCATCGCAGGTTCCCGCAACACGGAGGTCCTTCACAGGGAAAGCGGCTGCCGGTTCCTTCTGGACCCCCGCAAGACCTACTTCTCCGTTCGAGAGGGAACCGAGAGGGAAAGAATAGCGAAGCAGGTTAAAGACGGGGAAAAGATTCTGGTAATGTTCGGGGGAGTGGCCCCCTTTGCCATAGTTATCGCCAAAAACAAGGATACGCGTATCTACTCCGTGGAAATCAATCCCGAGGCCCATAAATATGCATGTGAAAACGTTCTGCTGAACAGGGTCGGGAACAGGGTGGTTCCCGTGCTTGGTGATGTCCGGGAAGTATGCAAGATATTGGGCCAAAAGTTCGACCGGATTCTCATGCCCCTGCCCGAGAAGGCATGGTCTTTCCTGGATATGGCTTTACCCTGCTCCAAGCCCGGTGGCGTGATTTACCTTTACGGTTTTGAAGATAAGGGAAGCAAAGACCTGGAGAAAAAGGCAAAAACCGCAGCAAAAAAGACCAAAACAAAAATCCGCATCCTCAGAAAAAGAAAAGTCCTGCCATACGGTCCCGGGACCTTCAAGGTATGCCTTGAGATAAAGGTTTCATAGCTTAATTCTCACGTCCAGGACCCAGTGCCATTTCTTCGGGTTCCAGGACTTCACCCTTGACTTTCCGGCAAGCTCGCACTTTGCCTTTTTCTTTCTGCAGGCCTCCCTGACCTCCTGCCACAGGTTATCCGGCTCCTCCCCGTCCAGGCCGTGGTAGTGAATCATGCCTCCCTTCCTTGCCAGTTCAAGAGCCTTCGGCATGAAATCCCGGGGGGAAGGCAACAGGCCCATCAGCACGCGGTCCGCCTTTTCCGGTATATCAACCTTTCCTGAATCCGCATTAATGGCCGTTATCTTTCTGGTCCTGTTCAGCCTTATGTTGTCCAGTAGGTAGGAAAAGGCGACCGGGTTAAGCTCCACGGCGTAAATTCTCCCGGCCTTGGATTTCTTGGCAAGCGGTATCGAGAAATAGCCGATTCCCGCAAACATGTCCACGATAACTTCCCCTTTCTCCACCTTATTAATCAGCCGGACCCTCTCCCTGTGGTTGCCCTTGGACCACATTATCTTTTCCACGTCTATTTTAAAGGAACAGCCGTGTTCCCTGTGAACGGTCACGGTCCCGTTGCCGGCCAGCTTTTTCAGTTTCGGCTCCCGGAACCTGCCAAAGATGGAGCTGGCCCTGTACATGACCGTCTTGGTGTTGGGCTGGTAGGAAAGCAGCCGCTCCGCGGTTTCCATGTCCTTCCTGTTGAGAATTATTATGTCCCCGATTTTCTGATACTTCATAAGAAATAGTTTGTGGTAAACGCTCTTATTTATTTGGGTCCTGATTTTCCTACCGGATTGGGTTTAAATGTTCTTTTGGACTAATTTAATATGTGAGCAAGACACCGAGCTATTTTGAATAATCAAGACCCCGGAAACGTATTTAAGGCTTTGCAGGGAATAAGATTATGGTGGAATAGGCCGGGCGGTTAGGGGTCGCCTGTAAGCTCAAGCCCTCTTTAATGCGGCCGAAAAGCCTGGAGAGGCCTGGTGGTAGTGCAGACCCGTTATTCCGACTGCGAAGCCTCGTCCTCTGGGATCATTACTTTTATGAACCGGGTCAGACCTTGACGGGAGCAGCCCTAAGTAAGGGTTTCTGATGTTCAGGGGGTGCCGAGGTGGAGAAGGAATTCCGGATTAATCTGCGCTGTCTCCTCGGTCCATCCAGGCCCTTTCTACCATTATTTAAAAGGTGGGGGATTTCATGCAGAGAATTGAGACATATCCTTATGAAGAAGTTCTCAGATGGACGAATAAGGAACTTCATGAGAGGGAGGAGGCCTGTGGAGAAATAACCACTGTAATCATACCCACACTCGACGAAGGTACAGAGAAATACAGAGAGATTCTTAAGGATATAATAAAAGAAACAGCCAGACCTGTGGATTCCGGGGCAGTAAACCAAGTCATTATTATGGATG
>CP070662.1:742552-745635 GCA_020355185.1 archaeon | reverse complement strand
CTCACATTTAGCATAATTTTTCCTTGCCACCATTGCCGCTACTATATTGTCATTTTTACATAAGACAACAGCTTCCTTATTTAGGATGTAGTCTTCCATGCGATTGTTTATAACTTGGAAAATGTTTTTTTTACTTGAACTGAATGAATACAACGAGCTGTTTTTATCTAAGGAAAAATAGTGAATGGAGGTATTACCGCTCACACTCATAATAACTATATAGTAGTAACTAATATATAAATGTTTTTAACCGCTTTCTGCTAGGCTGAGGCAGCTTTATTAACCTTCCCTGCCAATTAATTCTGGGTGTGTCCGTGATTGTTAGAAATCCTATTGCTGCCGGCTCTTTTTATCCGAGGGGCTCCTCAGACCTGAGGACCACCATAGAGAAGTTCATGAGAAGGGCCGAGGTTGAAAAAAGGAACGTCCTTGGTCTGGTCTCACCGCATGCAGGTTACATCTACTGCGGCAAAACCCAGGCCATGGTTTACAAGTCCATACCCGAGAACACAACCTTTGTTATAATCGGTCCCAATCACATGGGGCTCGGAGCCCAGGCTTCTGTAATGTGTCAGGGCGTGTGGAAAACTCCCCTCGGCGTATGCAGGATTGACTCAGAGCTTGCGAAAAAAATCCTGGAAAAAAGCAGGTTCCTCAAGGAAGACTTACACGCGCACACGCAGGAGCATTCAGTAGAGGTTCAGCTCCCCTGGCTCCAGTACCTTTTCTCTTCCGTGAATTTCGTTCCAATCACCATAGGTCATGCGAACCCGGAGGTCTACAAGGACGTAGGCTACGCCATAAGCGACTCGCTTGAGGGAAACATGATGGTCATAGCCTCCTCCGACTTCACCCATTTCGGCGAGAGCTATGGTTACGCTCCCGTATCCGGCGGGCCGGGAAATATCCTCCCTTACGTGGAGAAAGTGGACATGGAAGCCGCCAGGGCGGTGGCGGAGCTTGCCCCGGAAAGGTTTCTGGATATTGTTCAAAAATACAGGGCCACAATCTGCGGCCGGGCCTCAATAACTTCCATGCTTTACGCGGTGAAAAAAAAGGCCTCAAAGGGAACCATTCTGGACTACTCAACCTCATATGAAATATCCCGTGACATCAATGCCCTTGTGGGATACTGTGGTATTGTCCTGGAATAGTTATTTCTTGTTTTTTTCTTCAGTTCTGGGAATCAGGTGTATCCTGTCCACTATAAGTTCTCCTATGGCCGCGAAGGGTATGGCCACAAGTGTGACTATAACCAGGATATTCCAGGTTATGGGCTCTCCAGTGGCTAGCACCACAGCTATCATGTCCTCAACTACTCCCATGGCTATCCCGAATATAAGAAACTCCAGGAAAACTTCAATTCTTCTCCTGTGCATAAAAAAATTTGGTTCTCAGGATTTAAAAACAAAATTTCATAAAAATTCTGGCGCTGTTATTCCTCTATTTTTTCCGTTTCCTTACGAACTTTGAGTGAAGTTCCTTTACAAGTTTTTCCATTTTTTTAAGGTCTTTTTGCATGTCCTTTATTTCTCTTTCCGCCTTTTTGTCTACCTGATAATCATACTCTGCTCTTTGTCTGTCTCTTTGCGCCTCCCTGTTCTGGCTCATCAGAATTATCGGGGCCTGTAACGCGGCCAAGCAAGACAATACAAAATTCAGCAGGATAAAAGGATAGGGGTCCCAGTGTCCTATATAGGCACTGATGTTTATCCACATCCATATTGCCATAAAGACAAGCATAGAAATTATAAAGCTCCAGCTTCCTGCCACTTTTGTAAGTTTGTCTGCCGCTTTTTCTCCAAGTGTCAGTTTTTTTCTTGTCACAGGATATCGATACTTGTTTTTTTTCTTTGTTTTTTCTTTCACTTCTTTTTTCGAGGCCATGTTTAATATTTATTCCTCTGATTTAAAAACATGAATTTCAGGCTACGGTTATTGGAGGCATTTAAATTCATACAAATACTTCTTCAGAAGTCGTGATTACTGTATATTGGACCGTTGAATTTGGTCTAGAGGTTGTCAAAGAGTCCGTCAGTTCTTCCCCAAATAATTAACTGTACTGGAAAAAACACAATTTCAATCTTTATCTTCAGGAAGGTACCTCCTTCAGGAGGACTACGAGAAGTACCGGCCCAAACAAAATCAAAGCATTTAAACCTAAGACCATAACTAATGGCATGCCTGAAATAAAACTCATATTCTTCGACATGGATAACGTCATCTTCGACATGGGTTTCTATGAACAACGCAAAGAACATTCTGCCAGCACTTGGACTCTTCTCTATGACTATTTGAATGCAAGGCACGAGGATGATAGAATGAGTAAAAAATGGGCAAGTGGCAGATATAGGGACTACAGCGAATGGGCGGGAGAGGCTGTGAAGGTGTTAAGGAATTACGGCCTTAATCGGGAAAGATACTACAATTTTATCAACAAAATCCCCCTGATGAAGGGGGCGAGTGAAACCTTTGAGGAATTAAGAAAGGGGGGTTACAAGACCGCGATAATAACAGGCAGCTTTCAGGAACTTGCAGAAAGAGCCCAGAAATTATTGGGGATAGACCACCTAATTACCGGATGTTCTCTTGTTTTTAATCAGAGAGGCGAGCTTGAAAAGCCGGATATCCTTCCATGCGATTACGGGGGTAAACTGAATTTTGGCATGAGTCTGGCAAAGGGACTGGGCCTGGATCTGGACCAGTGTGCCTTTGTTTTTGACGGTGTCAACGACCTTTACCTCGCAGATAAAGTGGCGCTTCCTATACCTTTCAACACCAACAGAAAGGAGATCACGAAAAAATTTGACAGCGTGATAAAGGAGAAAGACCTCACCAAAATTCTAACCGTAATCAAAACTTATGAAGACACTTCTTCAGGTCAACTTTCCCGTTCCTGATTTCTATCCCGTCTTTTTTCAAAAGCTGAACCTTTTTCTTCACGCCACCGGTTCCGCTGTAGCCCCCGATGCTCCCGTCACTTCTCACAATCCTGTAGCAGGGATACTTCTCCGGTTCCCTGTTCGCGGCAAGGACCATGCCCACGGCCCGCGGATGGATGCCCGTGGCTCCAGAAACAGCCT
>CP070662.1:715550-742452 GCA_020355185.1 archaeon | reverse complement strand
AGATTGACGCGGGCTTCGCTCGCGTCTTTGCTGGCAGGTAGTTGTCGTGGGTTCAAAAACAAAACCTTTCTTAGAAAGAAAGTTTTGTATTTTGCGACAAAGTCGCAATACTTGGAACTTCAGTTCCAAGATTCAAAGAACATGCAAATCCTTCGGATTTGCCATTCGGAGGTTCCCACCCTTCCCACCAAAATAAGATTTTTACGGAGGATGAATAAATGAAAATAAAAATGGTTCAAGTTGGTGAAATACAGCCGAATATTCTGGATTTAATAGTCAAAGACCTTAATAGAAGGTTCAAGAGCAAGTTTTTTTTCGGTGGCAAGATCAAGATGCCAGAAGAATCTTACAACAAGTTCAAGAAACAGTATGACGCAAGAATTGTTATGAATATGCTCGCTGGAGAGAATGTTGATGCGGACAAGGTACTGGGGATTACATCTAACGACCTGTATTCCGGAGATTTGAATTTCGTATTCGGAGTGGCCGGCGGTGATGCTGGCTTGGTAAGCACAGCCAGACTTGACCCGCAGTTTTACGGCGAGGCTGCAAATTTCGACCAACTGATTGAAAGGACGATTAAGGAGGTTATTCATGAAGTGGCCCACATGTTCGGTATGAATCACTGCACCAATCCTGAATGCGTGATGTCATTCTCCAATTCCATATCATACGTGGATGACAAGAAAAACGATTTCTGCAAGGAATGTACCCTCAAAATTTCAATGGAGGGAACGAAGATATGAACAAAAAAAAGAAAAAGTCTGAAGATAGAGAAATTTTTGAAGCCGAAATTGTGGGAGATGAGATAGTTGCCTGGAAGAACGTGGAGGAGATATATGATCTGGGTTGTTACGGAAAAATTCTGGATGACAAACTCGTCCTTAGTCCAGTTGAAGCGCTCCATTTAATTGAAAGGAAGAGACTGGCAGTCAAGGAAAAGGGAAAGAAACTTAAAAAGAAGAAGTTCTTTGAAAGGGCATGCGAGATGGACGAGGAGTTCCCACAGAAGTATGCAGTTTACAAGGACCTGAGGGAAAGAGGTTTCCTTGTAAGAACCGGATTTAAATTCGGCACCCACTTCAGAGTTTATGAGCGGGGAGTCAAGCTCAAGAAGGGGCCCAAGTCAGCCAAGGAGCACACCAAGTGGATAGTTCATGCCATACCTGAAAGATTTCAGTGCTCCTATGCGGAGCTTTCAAGGGCAGTTCGCCTGGCCCAGAATATAAGAACCCATCTTATATGGGCAGTTGTGGATGAGGAGGGCTCGACGACCTACTACGAAATCATACGGATAACCCCCTGATGGTGATTTTATGGATTTAAGCGAACTCGTAAGAAAGGATTTTTTGGAAGTTGGACCGGATGCCAAGATTTCCGAGGTAGCTTCGCATATGATCAGGGGGGAGGAAGCCGTGGTTGTCTGTGATGAAAATTTCATTGGAATAATATCCTCAAACCAGCTTATAGACAGGGACTACCCGGCAGAAACCAAGACCAGAACACTGGTAAGAAAGAATATACCCAGAATTGAAGATGACATAGGTTCGGCTGGAGTGGCAAAACTTTTTCTGGAAAACAACGTAAAGGCTGTTCCTGTTTTCTCTAAGGACAAACTTGCGGGACTTCTTTATGAAAAGGATTTTATAAGAAATTCTGAGTGCCTTTCGGATACCAAAAAAACCTTGGAAGATATAGCAAGCGTTCCAGATGTCATTGAGAAGGACGAGAGTATAGGGAAAGCCCGAACCGTTTTGAAAGAAAAGAACATAAGCAGGCTTCCCGTGGTGGATGAAAGAGGTAAGCTTTCGGGAATAATTGACATAGAAGATTTCCTTAAAACAGTTAACCCAAGAGAGGGTATGGGTAGGAAAGACAGCGCAGGAGATTCCGTTCCTGAATTCAAACTACCGGTCACAACAATAATGGATGAGAATCCGCTTGTTACGGAAGAGAACATAACCTGCAGCAAGATAATAAAACTTTTCAAGAAACACAATAAGTCCTACATAATAATGGTCAGGAACAAGGAACCGGTTGGTATAGTGACCTCAAAGGACATACTTGAGCTTATGGCTTCTTTGGAAAGTCAGAAGGGAGTTTACGTCCAGATAAACGGATTGGGGGAAACTGAAGATGAATTTGAAAAGGACAAAATAGACTCAATGATTATTGATTCCGTACAGAAAATCGGCAAAATTCACGGACCAATGGAGTACTTCTTTGTTCATATAAAATCAAGTCAGAGAGAGGGTGAACAGAAACTGTTTTCCATAAGGACTAGAGCGCTGACGCCCGTGGGTCTTTACGTGAGTAAGGCCTCCGGATGGAACGTGATAACCACAACAGACGAAGCCCTGGACAGGCTGGAAAGACAGATTATAGAAGATCGTGAAAAGAAAATGAATTTAAGGAGCCCCAGAAATGCCTGATCCTAAGAAATAGATTGTTAAAAGGTTTTTATGTTTATTTATTAAGTTATTAATATGCTAAAGGAAATTTCCGTATCGAGTTCAAGAAAACAGGAAATTCTGGATATAACCGAAGAAATTAATAGCATTGTTAAAGAATCTGAAGTTAAAGAAGGCATTTGTGTTGTTTACGTTCCTCACGCCACATGCGCTGTTATTATAAACGAGAATTATGACCCCAACGTTATGCTTGATATAGTTGAATCTTTAAACAAAAACGTACCGGAGGGCATATGGAAACATGATAGTATTGATAATAACGGGGCTGCTCATATCAAATCATCCGTAATCGGGCCTTCTGAAACGATTATAATAAAAAACGGGAGTTTGCAATTAGGACGATGGCAGGATATTATGGTTTGTGATTTTGATGGACCTAAAGAAATAAAAATATTTGTTAAGGTTATGAAAGATTAGATATTCACTAATTCTCTTCCAGAAACTTTTCTATATGGGATTTTAACTCGCCTGATTTTATCCTGACCTGTTTTGCCGTGTCGCGGTTTCTCACTGTTACCGTATTGTCTTTTTTCGTATCATGGTCTATTGTTATGCAGAGCGGTGTCCCGATTTCATCCTGTCTTGCGTATCGCCTGCCTATGGACCCTGAGTCGTCGTAGAAACATGTGAAGCGATTATGGAGGCTCTCATAAATCTGGTAGGCCTTTTTGTCAAGACCGTCCTTTTTCACCAGTGGGAAAACTGCGCAGTTGAAGGGGGCGACCCGGACAGGCAGGCGCATGACCGGCTTATCCTCTCTTTCGTCATAGAAGAACTCCAGAAGGGCATAAATGTTCCTGTCTATACCGAAGGTAACCTCGATAACATGAGGGACGAATTTTTTATCGTTGAAGAATATTTCCTGGGATTCCCCACTCAGTTTTTCGTGGGATTTGAGGTCGTAGTCTGTACGGTAATGAATAGCCGCCACCTCCCCAAATCCGTTGAAACCTTCAAGCTCCAGTTCCAGGTCCCAGTGAAGTCTGTTGTAGAAGGCACGTTCCTCCTCCGAAAGTTCGAAGAACCTTAACTTTTCTTTTGGATAACCTAGAACATCCAGATAGAATTTCTGTATCTTTGCCATGTGGTAAACATAAAATTCGGGCAGTTTTAGTTTTTTTGAGGCCTCCTTGCAGGTCAAATCCAGGATTTTATCGCGTGAAGAGGCCGGAAACAATCTTAGCTTGTAATCCTCGACCTCTTTCCAGTTTTCATGCTCTCCCACCTTTTCCGGATCAATGAATATCTGCAATTCGGCCTGTACGAATTCACGCATTCTGTAGACGCCCTGCCTTGGGGAAATCTCATTGCGGAATGCCCTGTCCACTATAGCCAGACCAAAGGGAAGTTTTTTTCGGAGTGCATTGAACTCCCGGGAGAAGTTGAGATAAGAACCCTGGGCAGTTTCCGGTCTCAGGTAACCCCTGATTTTGTCAAAAGCCCCTATGTCCACTGGGAACATCAAGTTGAGCTCGCTCACCTCTTCAAGGGAGCCCCTGCACTTGGGACATTTTATCTCATGTTTTTTTATTATTTCCGTGAGCTCCTCTTTGCTTTTACCTTCGAATTTCTCCTTAAGCTGTTCTTCCAGAATCTGGTCGGCCCTTTCAACAAAATCACATTTCTGGCATTTTACAATCGGATCTGTGAAATGATCCAGATGACCGGAAGCCTTGAACACCTTTTCGTGCATTATCATGGAGGGGGAAATCTCGAAGAAATTGGGGTGAAGCCCCAGGAAGAACTCTCTCCAAGCATCCTCGAATTTTCTCTTCATCAGCGTGCCCAGATGACCATAGTCGTAGAACCCGGAGAGCCCACCGTAAATCTCTGAACTCTTCCAAAGAAATCCCCTTCTTTTCATTATGCTGGCTACTTTGTCTGTTTTGGATGTCATATTTATCACTTGACCTTAAAATTATTTAAAATATCCTGTGGTCGAGCTCCTTCTGGTTTTTCTTCCCAACCATTCCCTTATATAATATTTTATGCATATGCGGCCGAATCCCTCCTTGAATCTTCTTGAGGAAACAGGTAATTTCAGGCTGCTGCAGAATCTGACTTTGAATGTCTTTCTCAACCTGACCCCCATATCGTAATCTTCCAGAAATCTGAAACGGAATGGGTATTTTTTCAGTATGGACTTGCGGAAAGCCATGTTGGCCCCCCAGACGCTGTGGTATCCCAGCTTGCTCATTACTCTCGGGAAAAGGCTGCCCCATAAAAAGAATTTTATCTTCATCGAAATGGAGCCATCGTATGAAATAATGGGACCTGAAACGCAGTAAAGACCTTTTATTTCCTGAAGTATTCTCCTGGTCCAGTCCTTCGGAGGTATGGAATCGCAGTCGCAGTAAGCCACAATTTCAGACGATGCATTTTTCCATCCGACATTCCTGGCATCAGAGATGCCTCCACCATGGTCAAAGACTATTTTATCCGCATATTTCCTGGCTATTTTTAGGGTATTGTCTGTGGAACGGGCATCTACAACTATAATTTCACAGGGCACGTCCTCCATGACCAAGTGTTTCAGACACTGGCCTATGTATTTCTCTTCGTTCTTGGTACATACAACCACAGATATTTTTTTATTAACCATTTAAACGCCTAAATCAAATGTTTTCCTGAACAATCCTCCGTTGGTCCAGTTCGTATCTAATGTATAGTCTTTTCCATTTATAATTACCTTGTCGCACATCAAATCATGTTCCCTGACCAGTATTTTTATATCTATTTTCAATTTTCCCGCCTTGAAAATTGTTATTTTTATTTTGTGCAAAGGTAATTTTATTTCAATTGCGAGTTCCTTTTCTCCTTTACGAACATTGTATTTTTCTATGTATTTTTCTATTTTTCCCGGTTTTGGTTTGACTTTTTTGTTTTTTACCCCTTTAAGCAAATAATTAAAATCCCTTCCAACATTCAAGATACCAAGCTTCCTTATAAACTTGGAAATTCTGGTGTAAATTATTGATTTGGTTTCGTAAGGACTTGAGAAAAGAATATCCAATTTTCTGTTTTTTGTCTTTAAATAAAATTCTTGTTTCCCTACTTTAAGTGAATTTTCCACGATGAAGTGATCTTCCTTTTCTTCTATGTTTATTTTTTCTTTTTCGAAATCTTTGTAAAGATATGTGCCGTAATTCAGGCATGTGTGCAAAAGCTCTGCGGTGGCAAAAGTCTGCTCCATTGGTAATGGACAAAATTTCCCGGTCAGGTTGGGAAATATGCCCTCTGGGAGCGCATTATTTTTATCTTTTAATCCGACTGTTTTTGCAAAAAGCTGGTCTGAAAAGTTATTCCATACTTCATTATTTGTTTTCTTGTAAAGTCTCTTGTACGTGTTGACGAGCATCAGGGATTCATATGGAGATATTCTCGGTGTTATTGACTCTGATATGGGGTGGAAAAATCCCTTCAAATTCCCATACCAGTAAAACCACGTAAGTCCGTGTATGGCATATTCTTCTGCTTTTTTCAGGTATTTCTCTTTGTTAAACGAGGTGTAGGCGTCAAGTAAGGCGTCAATCACTAAAATAGCCGAAAATGCCTCCGGCTCATCTATTCCTATGTCCCTAAGAACATTTCTGCATATCGGATTTTCTTTATCCAGATATTCCAGTGCTTTTATTGCAGCCTCTTTGTATCTTTCCTCTTTGAATAAATGATAACCGACTAGCAGGGCCCTGACACACTCCGCGGTCGAGCCCTCGGATTTTTTCCATTCTCTTCTTTTTATTTTTCCTTTGGGAAGGGCCGTATTCCAGGAACCATCCGGATTTTGTGTTTTCATAATGTAATTTAAGTTTTTCTTCAGAAGAACCTCCAGTTTAACGTTTTTATTTTTCTGAAGGTATTTGGCGAGATTAAAAGAAATTGTAGCCTGACCTGGAGGATAGCCAGCATAACCTATGTCCAGATAGAAAAGACCCCTAAGTTTTTTTCCGTCAAAGTGGGTCATATTGTACCATGCAAAACCGTTTTTTGTATGCACTTGAAGGTCCGGATTTAGAAACAACTTTTCCAGTTTACCCGACCAAAGGGCATAATAGGGGTCACCTGTCTTTTCATAAAGTTCCTGAAAGTAGTTAAGCCTCTTGGCCTCAAATCCTAGCAAGGAATAGCTGTACTTGTCCATGCAGAAACCCGTGGAATCCGACCAGGGCATCTGGAGAAATGTGCCGAGCTCGTTGTCGTAAGACCTGAAAAGAGCCTCTTTTACCTCTTTCATAAGGCCTCCAGTTTTTATTTTTGTTTTTTTGATTTTCTGTTTTTTGCAATATTGGAGTACGGCTTCCCTCCAGCTATTTTTCCTGTAATGGTTTACCTTTAAATCTATTTTTCTCGGTCTGATTTTCCTTTTTCTTGAAATACCCAGCCATGCGTATTTTTTTTCCTTTACAGTTATCTCGGGGAAATGTCTGATTATGACTTCGTAAAAGCCTTCTGTTTCCCTGAGACCGACGAAGGGCATGTCTTTTCCCTTTATGTTATCTGGAAAATCCAGCTCTATGCATTCGCATCTGTCCTTGAATTGAAGGCAAATTAGAGGGAGCTTGCAGTAAAAAAGGGACCGGTAACGGATGCCATCCTTGTTTATGTCTTTTACTTTGTTTATGTAATAGGTCGTAAAGGGATACCGGTTACTGGAACCCGTGGCAAAGCTGAATTTATTGTTATAGACCATGCCTCCAATGAAGAAATAAAGGAGTTTGTTCTTGGGTATTTTTATTCTTTTAATTAGCATATTATCATACCACATATGTTAAATATTATTTAATAATAAATTTTTATAAACTCCCTAATAACTTATTTAAGAGAGGTTAAAATGAGGCCGAAATACAGCATTATTGTTTGTACGAAAAACGAAGAAAAAGGTATTGAAATCCTATTGAATAATATTCCCAAAAATGTAAAAAGAAACGGTGAAATAATATTAGTAGACTCTTCGACGGATAAAACACCTGTTATAGCAAAAAAACTTGGTGCTAGGGTTATTACAGAAAGGGGGAAAGGGAAAGGAAGGGCCATGAAAACCGGTGTTGAAAACAGCAGGAGTGATATAATAGTTTTTATGGACGGGGATGGCACAGATTCACTTATTCATGTTGAAAAATTGGTTGAAAAAACCAAGGAAGCTGATTTAGTTCTTGCCTGCAGGACAAGCAAGAATTTTTTCTATAATATATTTATACTTACACACAGACTTCTCTTTTTTCCCGCGAAATTAAATTTTAAAGATCCTCTAACAGGATTTAGGGCATTAAAAAGGGGTTTATTTAGAAAACTCAATTTAAAATCAGACGACTTTAGAATTGAGACTGAAATGAATCTCAAAACAATCAGCATGGGACTGACTATAAAATCTATGGACGTTGAAAGGGTTTCGCGCGGTGGGGGACTTTCGCAAAGCAAATTCCTCAAAAGTCCCGATCAGTGGATAAAGGTAATCAGCACCGTTTTAAAGTTTTTAATAACGGGAAGTGTATGAAACTTAATATTTTAAAAAACTTTACTTTCTTTTTATTAGGCCTAATTATCTTTGCGGGTGTTTTCTATTTCATAGGCATAGACAAGCTTATTTTTCAGCTCTCCCGGCTGAATTTGTTTTATTACGGTTTAGCCGTGCTTTTCATTGCTCTTACAATAATGTCTTGGGTGTTAAGATGGAAAACTTTTATAAAAGGTTGCGGATATGAAGTGTCAAACTTTTCACTTTTAAAAAATGTAATGATTGGTCTGGCTGTAAATAACATCACGCCTGTGGCAAAGCTTGGCGGAGAGCCGGTAAGAGCATACCTTTTAAAAGAGGAAAACGCCATACCGATAAGAAAGAGTCTGGCAACAATAATTTCCGACCTCACAATAGAGTTTTTCGTTTCCATAGCAATGGTCATTCTTTCATTTTCTCTAATAACGCTTTACATGAATCCTCCAGTATGGCTGTCTTTGGTTCTGGTCATTTTCATTTTGATATCCCTTCTGGCTTTTGGGGGGATATTCGGCATATACTCTGATAAAAAATTTATAAGCAGAATTCTAATCTGGTTTGTCAATAAAATAAAGAAATTAAAAACTTTTGAGAAGACAACCCCAAGAAGATACAGGGATTTTCAGGTTACATTCAAAAAAAGCTTCCAAAACAAAAAACTTTTTTCAGAGGCCTTGTTTTACGGTTTTTTGATGAAATTTTTTGACATAATTAAATTTTTGTTTATTTTCATGGCAATCGGCCACCCTCTGGGAATTCTGGAAATTGTTATAGCTGTAGGCATAGCCATAATGCTCATGAGTGTGCCCGCAACTCCCGGTAGTCTGGGTATATGGGAGGGGGGAATGGTATCTGTTTTTGCCTTAATGGGAGTGCCCATAGAAATAGCGGCGACTGCCGTCTTTTTGGAAAGGATTGTGTGGTTTTGGGCAACAACCGCGATTGGGGGTTTGTTGGGAATTCATTACGGAGTAAAGTATACTATAAAAAATTAATAATTACCAAAATCGTAATCACATATCTTTTTTCTAATTTCTCCGTTCAGAAAACGGTAAAGTGTGACATAAAAATATTTTAAATATAAATTAAATCTGCCTTCGGCTATAAGCCTTCTTGAAGAAAACAAAACACAAATGTCATCTATTACAAAAAATTTAGTCATCTTTGAGGCCCTCTTAACATATTCATGATCCTCTGACAGAAAAAGTTCCTCATCGTAACCTCCTATTTTGTCGTGTATATGTTTTGAAACGAAAGTACAAAATCCGGGTGAAAAGGGTTCAAATGTACCAAAAATCTTAAGGCTCTTTACGATATATTTTGAAATTGTTTTGTCCAATTTGTTATCTTCAATTGGAGAAAAACCTAAAGTTGCCAGCCTTACAAATTTTTTTTCAGCCTTTTGCATCAGTCTCTCTAAAAATTGCTCTTCTGGCACCCTTGAGTCCGCATCCAAAAACAAAAGATATTTTCCCTTGGCTACAGAAGCACCCCTGTTTCTGGCCGGTCCGGGTCCTTTCTTTTCACATATAACTGTCCTGCAATCGAACTTTTTTGCTATTTTAACCGTATTGTCAACGGATTTGCAGTCAGAAACTATAATTTCGAAGTTGTTGTAGGTTTGATTCATAAGGTCTTCCAAAAGGCTTGGGAGATAATTCTCCTCATTAAGAGTCGGTATCACCACAGATAACATCATACCACTTATTAAATAGTTAATTATATAAAATAATTAGGTTTAGTGGTTTTATGTACGAGCTTACTGAAGAAGGCAGGAGATACTTAGAAAGGGGCTTGCCGGAGATTAACCTGATTAAAGAACTGTGTAAAGAAAGCGACTTGAAAAAACTCAGGGAAATGGTGGACGGTTTTAACATAGCCCTGCAGTGGGCGAAGAAGAACGGCTGGGTAAAAATTGAAGGAGGCAGGCTGATACGGGAAAGGAAACCGGGAAGGTATGATCTTGAAGAAGCCCTGAAAAATTTGAAAAATGCCGGTAAGGAACAATTGAATATTTTATTTAAGAGAGGCCTTATCAGAGAGGTCAGGGACGACGTAGAAAAAGAGGCCAGAAAATATATCGGTAAGGAGATTAACAACATCCACCCTTCTCTGATTAAAACAGGACTGTGGAGAAAAACAAAACTGAAAAGATATAATGTAAAGGCTGCGGGCAGAAAAATTTATCCTGGTAAAATCCAGCCTTACCAGAAATTTATAATGCAGGTCAAGCAAAGGCTTGTGGAGTTGGGGTTCAGAGAGATGACGGGCCCCGCAATAGAAACGGAATTCTGGAACTTTGACGCCCTGTTCCAGCCACAAAACCATCCGTCAAGAGACTGGACAGATACTTACTCCCTTAAAAATCCAGTTTACGGAAGGCTTCCCGACAAGAAAATAGTGGAAGCTGTTAAAAAGTCTCACGAAGGGGGGTGGTGTTATAAATGGAACGAGAAAAGGGCAAGTAAACTAACACCAAGAGCTCATGATACAGCGATTTCCCCCCGGTATCTCGCCAAAGGTGTGGAAATACCCGGAAAATATTTCAATCTGGTCAGGTGCTACAGACCAGATGTAATAGACGCGACACATGGAGTCGAGTTCAACCAGCTGGGCGGGTTTGTTATAGGAAAAGACATGAACCTGAAAAATCTTTTGGGACTGCTCAAGATGTTTGCGGTTGAGTTTGGGGGAGCCGAGAAAATTAAATTCTATCCCGATTATTATCCTTTTACGGAGCCCAGCGTTCAAATCAGCATGAAGGACAAGAAGATGGGCTGGGTGGAGCTTGCTGGAGCGGGGATATTCAGAAGGGAAATGACGGAACCTCTGGGTATTAAAGAACCGGTGATAGCATGGGGAATTGGGATTGACAGGCTGGCAATGTGCGCTCTGGGGATAGATGATATAAGAGAACTTTTCAGCCAGAATTTGAACTGGCTTAGAAATCACGAGGTGCTATAATGCCTACAATAGAATTTTCACATTCTGACTTGGAAAGGCTTTTGGGTAAAAAATTATGCCTTGACAACTTCAGGGAAGAAGCAGTGCTTTTTGTCAAAGGAGAAGTTGATGGCGAGGAAAACGGGGAAATTAAGGTGGATATAAAAGACGTGAACAGGCCCGACCTCTGGAGCGTGGAAGGAATTGCAAGGGAGCTGAGGGGCCACTACAAGATTGAAGAGGGACTCCCCGAATTTAAGAGCAGAAAGTCCGGACTTGTTGTAAATGTGGGGGGAAAAGTTGAGAAAGTCAGGCCAAAAACGGTCTGTGCCGTTATAAAGAACCTGAAACTTGACGACCAAGCCATAAAACAGATGATACAGCTTCAGGAAAAGATCTGCCAGACTTTCGGAAGAAACAGGGACAAGGCTGCCATAGGAGTTTATGATTATGACAAAATAAAGGGGCCTATAAGGTATACAACCTTCAAACCCAAAGAGCTTAAGTTCGTTCCTCTGGGATTCAGCAAGGAAATGGACCTAGAACATATTCTTAAAGAGCATCCCAAGGGAAAGGAATACGGATATCTTTTGAAGGATAAGAAAGAGTATCCAGTTTTCATAGACAGCGCCGGAAACGTCTTGTCCATGCCCCCCGTAATAAACTCCAATTACACGGGGAAAGTTGACGAGGGAACAAGGAATGTTTTCATAGAGGTTTCAGGACACAATATAAAGCACATATCTGTTGCTCTTAATGTCATCGTGACGGCTCTGTTAGAGAGAGGAGGGGATTTGTATTCTGTTGATGTGAAATATGACAAAATTCTGACTACCCCTAATCTTGAACCTAGAAGGGCGGAACTTGACATGGAAAAATGCAGGAGGGTGCTGGGGATGGATATATCAGGCAGAGAGATGGTAAAACTCCTTAGACAGGCTAGATTTGATGCAAAACTTGCGGATAATAAAATAAAGATTCTTTACCCGTCCTACAGAAACGACATAATGGATGAAAGAGATTTAATAGAGGAGGTGGCAATATCTTTCGGCTATAATGACATAGAACCCGAAGAACCCAAAATCTATACGAGAGGGGAGGAAATAGAAAAGGAATTGTATTCAAAAAAAGTGAGGGAAACCTGCATAGGCCTTGGGCTTCAGGAAGTTTTGAATTATACGCTAAGCAACAAGAAAGATCTGCTTGATAATATGAGGATTGGCGGGGAACTGGTGGAAATAGAGAATCCTATATCCTCTAGGTGGTCGGTTTTCAGGAATTCCCTGATTCCGGGGTGTTTGAGGTTTCTGTTCAACAACAAACATGTGGAGTATCCCCAGAGGATATTTGAAATCGGTGATGTAATCAAAATAGACAAAACACAAGAAACCATGACCTTGGATAAAAGGAGGCTTTCAGTTCTGATCACCGACAGAATAATGGGATATGAAAATATTTCCTCTGTTCTTGAGTCCCTGATGAATAATCTCGGAGTTAAGTACGAGATTAAAGAAAAAAACGACAAGAAATTTGTAAAGGGGAGGTGTGCCTCTGTTCTGGTTAAGGGAAAGGTTGTGGGTGAAATGGGAGAGATGCATCCTGAAGTTCTTGAAAATTTCGGTCTAGAAAAGCCCGTGGTGGCATTGGAAATTGACTTAGAGGTACTATAATGGACAGCCTGTTTCACTTTCTCTTCCCGGTAATAGGAGCTCTGGCGGCAAGAGTTCATGTAAAACATGGGCTAAGAACGATACTTATACTGGGTTTGCTGGCTGTTATCATAGACATAGATCATTATATTTACGGATTTGAAAGACTGCTTTTCCATAACATTTTTTTTACCGTGGCACTCCCTCTGGCCATAATCGCCCTGGTTTTTATATACAAAAACGATTATTACATGAAAGGGTTCTCAGTTATGCTATTTCTTTTTCTCTCCAGTCATCTGATACTAGATGTATTCACCGAGCCGGGAGTAGCTGTTTTCTATCCGCTTTCCAGCCAGTATCATACAATTAATTTTAATATTTACGTGCCTATCTTAAGCAGATTTGCCGCAAAGGGAGCGATAATATCATCTTATGGTACGGGCATGCTGATTTTTGCTATTTTTATTCTTCTTCCCTGCATGTTCCTGGATAAGATAATAGTAACCATGGAAAGTAAACATGAGAATTTTGAGACTGCGATGAAAGATGTGAAGAAAGAGATGGTAAAAATATTATCTGGATAGCCAGTTGGCTATTCTGTTGAATAGACCGGGAGATTTTATAAGGGGTTCTTCCCCTGCAAGGTTGGCACCGAATTTCTTTATGGCTATGCTCGCGGGTGAACCGGATTTGTGATTCACTATCGGTATTTTCTTGTGAATGCTTTGTGATATAAGGGGGTCCTCGGGGATTTTCCCCAAAATCGGCAGTTCAAGAAGACTCTTTATCTCGTCTTCTGTAAGCTCTGTCTTTCTTTTTGTTATCCTGTTCAAGACGACTCCCAAAACATTGGTGTCAAAGCTCTCCGCCAGATTCTTTACTTTCAGGGCCTCTGTGACAGAAGGCAAATCCGGGTTGGTTGCTATTACTATGTCATCCGCTATTTCCATGGACTTGATTGCCTCTCTGCCCAGGCCGGCGGCCCCGTCTACAAGAACATAATCCGAATTTTCTGCAAGATAAAAGAGGGATTCGTCAAGCAAATCCAGATTCATGCTTTCCAGATCCTTTATGCCTATGCTTCCGGGTATAATCTTCAGACCCGTAGGATGTATGTAAGTGGCCTCTTTTACCTTGGCCTCCCCCCGGAGAACATCATGGAGGGTTATGGGATAAAGCGGTATACCAAGGTGCATGGAAAGATTCGGTGTAGTGACATTTCCGTCCACGGCTATGGTATCTTTACCCAGTTCATTAAGCACCAGAGCTGTGTTTGAAACAAGAGTGGTCTTTCCTACCCCACCTTTTCCAGAAATAAATGTTATTATCCTTCCCATATCCCCACATAGAACTGTTGGTTTTTTTGATTTAAATATATAAATTTGGTGGCGGGTGCGGAGGGATTTTCCTGAACGGCAATTCCTTCGGAATTGCAATTCTTTGTTTTGTTTTTGAACCCTCGACCCCTGGCTTTCTTCCTTTCACAAACCCGGTAAACGGGTTTCAAATCTTCTAACGATAAGCTGACGTAGGCGAAACTGAGTCTTTTGCCCGTTAGAAGGCCAGTGCTCTATGTACCCAGACCCTCCTTTTCTGTCACCAACGGGAATTTTTTTATTTCCCAAGGGTTTCTTTTTGTGAAAAAGAAAGGCTTCCAAGCTGAGCTACGCACCCACAAATTAAGGTTATTAAGATTAAATATAAAACTATAAGTAATAATATGTGATTTTTATGGCTGAAAAGGAACGAATTGACTTCAAAAGGATAGAAAAGAAGTGGCAGGAGAAATGGAAAGAAGCGGGAATTTTTGAAGTCAAAGAAGATAAAAAGAAGAAATTTTATGTTTTGGAAATGTTTCCATATCCTTCTGGTTCCGGACTCCATATGGGACACGCCTTCAATTACACAATCAGTGATATTTACGTCAGATTAAAAAGAATGCAGGGATTTAATGTTCTTTACCCTGTTGGCTATGATTCTCTTGGTTTGCCGGCAGAAAATGCCGCTATAGAAGCGGGTGTGCATCCCAAAGATTACATAGAAAAATCCATAGAAAATTTTATATCTCAGCAAAAATCTCTTGGATTAAGCTATGACTGGTCCAGGCTGGTTAAATCTCACGACCCGGAATTTTATAAATGGGACCAGTGGATTTTCCTGAAAATGCTGGAAAAGGGTATCGCCTTCAGGAAAAAGGCTCCCGTTAACTGGTGCCCCAAGTGCAAAACTGTGCTGGCAAACGAGCAGGTGCATAACGGAAAGTGTTGGAGACATGAGGACACGGATGTCGAGGTAAAGCATCTGGAGCAGTGGTTTTTCAGGATTACCAATTACGCGGAGGAGCTTTACGAGGATATAAAAAAACTGGAAAAATGGCCGGATGATGTAAAGGCTATGCAAAGACACTGGATCGGGAAGAGTTATGGCATAGACATACTGTTTGAAATTGATGGTGAAAAGTGGCCTGTCTTCACCACCAGACCAGACACCATCTTTGGTGTTACATTTATGGTTATTTCGGCGCAGCATCCAAGATTAATGAAACTGGTAAAAAAAGAACATAAAGAAGAAGTTGAGCGTTTTCTCAAAAAAATAAAATCAACCAGTGAAAAGGATATGGAAGAGCTGGAAAAGGAGGGTGCTTTTACGGGTTCATATGCAATAAACCCCGTGAATGGAGATAAAATACCTGTTTATACCGGAAATTTTGTTATTGCTGACTACGGATCCGGAATGGTTATGGCTGTTCCGGCGCATGACCACAGGGACTTTGAGTTTGCCAATAAATACGATATACCGATAAAAATAGTCATACAACCCAGGAATGAGATGATTAAGGCGGAAGAAATGAAAGGGGCATTTGTTGATGAGGGCATACTGGTAAATTCCAGTAAATTTGACGGTATAGAAAGTCAAAAAGCTATAGACGAAATTTCAGAATATCTTGAAAAAAAAGGTATGGGAAAGAAAACTGTGCAATACAAATTAAGGGACTGGCTTATTTCAAGGCAAAGATACTGGGGAACCCCTATTCCCGTGATTTACTGTGAAAAATGTGGTATAGCCCCCGTTCCTGAAAAGAACTTGCCGGTCACTCTGCCAGAGGATGTGAAATTCGGAGAAGGCAACCCCCTCAAAACAAGCGAGGATTTTGTAAATACTACCTGCCCGAATTGTGGGGAGCCCGCTAAAAGGGAAACAGATACTATGGATACTTTTGTAAACTCATCGTGGTATTTCCTAAGATATTGTGACCCAAAAAACAATGACAGAATATTCGACAAAAAAAAGGTTGAATATTGGATGCCCATTGACAGATATATTGGAGGTAAAGAGCACGCATGTATGCATTTGATTTACTTCAGATTCTATACGAAATTCCTGAGAGACATAGGATTACTGAATTTTGATGAACCCGCATTTAATCTTTTTAACCAGGGAATGCTTCATGGGGATGACGGTTTTGTTATGTCAAAATCCAGGGGAAACGTGGTTCTGCCCAGCCAAGTCTCCGAAGAATATGGGATAGATACCGCCAGGCTTTTCCTTGTTTCTGTTGCATCTCCTGATAAGGATGTTGTCTGGAGTGAGAAAGGAATTGAAGGTAGTTTAAGGTTTATAAAAAGGATTTGGACGTGCTTCGAAAAAATAAAAACCACAAAAGCCGATAAAATTACTGAAAGCAAGGCCAACAAAACGGTAAAAGAGGTTACGGAATGTATTGAAGATTTCAGATATAATCTTGCAATTATAAAGTTGAGAGAATTTTTGAAGATTATTGAATCTAAAGATAAAGTGGCCAAAGGATCTGCAGAAATATTTCTTAAACTTCTGCATCCGTTCTGCCCTCACATAGCGGAAGAACTGTGGGAAAAAATTGGAAACAAACAGTTCATATCGACAGAAAAGTGGCCGGAATTTGACGAATCTAAGATTGATCTGGAGGCTGAAATGGGTGAAAAACTTGTAAAAAATATTTTGGATGATATAGATGAAATCAAAAAAATAACAGGAATTGAAACCCCAAAAAGAATCAGTATATTTGTTTCACCTGAATGGAAATATGACATTTGGAAGGGTATAAAGGAAGGTAAAGAGGTGGGGGACTTTATGAAAGAAGAGAAATACAAGAAAGTTGGCAAAGAACTGGTAAATTACGCGCAGGGACTTATGAAAAAAAGACCCACAGATAAAATACTGAATTTTGAAAGAGAGATGTGGGTTTTGAAAAAAGAGAGAAATTTTCTGGAAAAAGAGACTGGAGCAAATGTTTTGATAACAGAGGCGAGGAAAAGTGATGAAAAGAAAGCCAAGCAGGCAGAGCCCATGAAACCTGGCATACTTATAGAATAATTAATGTCAAATGTGATATATATGAAAAAAGGTGATTTTGTAAAGATAGAATACACGGCCAAGGTAAAGGAAACTGGAAAAATATTTGATACTACAAAGGAAGATGTTGCCAAAAAAGAGGAACTATTCAATCCAAAGATAAATTATGGTCCTGTGTTGTTTATAATCGGAAGTGAAAAAACCGTGAAAGGACTTGATGAAGAATTATTGAAAATGAAACTCGGAGAGAAAAAGGTGGTAGAAATTCCCCCCGAAAAGGGATTCGGAAAAAGGAATCCGGAAATGCTGAAACTTCTGCCTCTTTCTGAATTCAAAAAACAAAATATAACACCTTACCCGGGAATGATTCTTAGTATGGAGGGGATTAACTGTAGGGTAATATCAGTAAACTCTGGCAGGGTAAGAGTGGATTTTAAGCACCCTCTGGCAGGGAAAACCCTTGTTTATGATTTAAAAATAAGCGGAAAACTGGAAAAAAGCGAGGAAAAGATTGAGGCTGTCTGTGAATACTATAATTGTGAATATAAAAAAGTTGTAATAAAGGAAAGGAAAGTTGATATTTTAATTAAGAATGAAATTGACGAAAAAAATAAAAAATTGATAACAGATGACATATTTGACAATATGAATTTTGATAAAATAGAGTTCTCCCAAATTTTTGAAAGGAAGAATTAAATTCTGGCGAAACCTTTATATACGTAACGTGCCAATATTATTTCACTTGAAAAATAATGATAAACATTTGATTTTATTTGATGTCAAATAAATTTGGAGGGATAAAATGGCTGCAATAAAAAGTGACAAGAAAAGAGATACCAAAATAAATAGTGAACTTGAAAAAATATTAGAATCCAGAAAGGCTGATATAAAAGTTATCGGTGCAGGAGGTTCCGGCTGCAATACCATTTCCAGGATGAATGAAATAGGAATTGTTGGTGCGGATATAATTGCCATGAATACCGATGCTCAAGATTTACTTTACACTGATTGTAATAACAAAATCCTTCTGGGGAAAGACACAACCAAAGGACTGGGGGCGGGGGCGGATCCCAAACTTGGTGAAGAAGCTGCAAAGGAAAGTAAAAAGGATATACAAAAAATGATTGGTAAATCTGATATGGTTTTTGTTACATGCGGTCTCGGTGGCGGCACAGGAACCGGGGCTTTACCTGTAATTGCGGAAACTGCAAAAAAGACCGGATCATTAACGGTCGGGGTTGTAACCTTGCCGTTTTCCATGGAAGGAACCCAAAGATCCGGTAATGCCAAGGGGGGGTTGGAAAAACTTGCAGAGATAGTGGATACTCTGATAGTAATACCCAATGACAAGCTTTTGGAAATCGTACCTGATGTATCCTTGTCCACCGCATTTAAAGTGGCGGATGAGATACTGGTTAATGCCGTAAAGGGAATTACAGAATTGGTAACCAAACCGGGTCTGGTAAACCTGGATTTTGCCGATATAAGAGCCGTTATGTCAAATGGCGGCCTGGCGATGATAGGATTGGCCGAGAGTGATACCGAAAGAAGGGCCGCGGAAGCTGTAGAAAAGGCGCTCAACACTCCTCTGATAGATGTTGAGATAGAGGGGGCAAGCGGTGCTCTAATAAATGTCTCGGGCGGGGCTGATATGACCATAAAAGAAGCCCAGGAGATAGTACAAAGAGTAAATGAGAGACTGGACCCCGAGGCAAAAGTGATATGGGGTGCACAGATAGATCCTTCCCTAGGTGACACCATAAAGGCCATGATAATAGTGACGGGGGTAAAGAGCCCGCAAATCTATGGACCTACAAAAACCTACACTGAAGAAAGGAGAAAGGAGATAGAAAAGGTTCTGGGCATAGATTTCGTGGATTAAACGGCAACAGCCGTCCTTCCCAGTGTGTTGGGGTGCCCCTTTAAGGGGCTCCATTTTAACTTAAAAATAACCTTTATATATCTTTCTAAATCTTTATGTGTTGTAACAGTGATTTTATGGGGATAAGAAACTTTATGAAAAATGCCATGAGGGTCTTGAAAGTTACCAGAAGACCCGATAGGAAAGAGTATACAACTGCATCCAAAATAACAGGTCTGGGAATAATTATTATAGGATTTATAGGATTCGTTATATTCCTTATTTTCCATTTTGCGAACATATTCGGGTAGATTTTATATGATTTACACAATAAGAACCACCATCGGAAGAGAGAATATGGTAATGAATGAAATAGAGAATCAGGTCAGATTGAGGGGATTTGAAATAAAAGCGTTAATTCATCCCGAAAAACTGAAGGGATATGTAATGGTCGAGGGGAAAGAAAGTGACATAAGAGAAGTTATACATGACATGAGACACGTCAAAGGTGTTATCGGCAGACCTGTGGAAATAGACAAGATAAAACAGTTTCTCGAGACAAAAGACAAGGAACTGGAAGTACATAAGGGTGACTTGGTGGAAATCATAGGAGGCCCCTTCAAGAGAGAGAGGGGTAAGGTGACAAGAGCAGGAAAGGGTGAAGTTACGGTGGAACTTCTGGAAGCTGCTGTTTCGATCCCGGTCACCGTTACGACAGATTCTATAAGAATTGTGGAGAAATCCGAAGAAAGCGAGGAAGAAAAATGAGCGAAAAAATAGAAGCCTTGGTGGAAGGAGGTAAAGCAAGTGCAGGGCCTCCCTTAGGACCGGCACTGGGACCTCTGGGAATAAACATAGGCGAGGTTATAAAACAGATAAATGAAAAGACCAAGGACTTTTCGGGGATGAAAGTACCTGTAACGGTTATTGTTGATGGGAAGGATTTTAAAATAAAGGTTGGCACTCCTCCTGTCTCCGCCATGATTAAGAAGGAGGCCAATGTTGAAAAGTTATCCCCCCATCCGAAGGAGGAGAAAGTTGCCGACCTCAAGATAGAACAGGTAATTAAGATAGCAAAAAACAAGAAAGACAGTATGAATTCGGTGGGTATGAAATCCAGTGTGAGACAGGTAATAGGAAGCTGTGTTTCCTGTGGAATATTGGTAGAGGGTAAAAATCCTAAAGAGGTTCTCAGGGAAATAGATGAAGGAAAATACGAAGAGGAGATAAGAACAGAAAAAACCGAATTAACTGCAGAAGAGTTAAAGGAACTGGAGGAAGAAAGGAAGAGACTTGCAGAGGAAAGGAAGGAACATATGGAAGAGATGAAAAAGAAGGCAGAAGAGATAATGAAGTCCATGGAAGGCAAGGAAAGGAAAGATATAATAACCAGAATGCATGAGGAGGAAATACCGCAGGAATTGATAGACGAATTGCTGCCAAAGGAAGAGGAAGCACGTGAAGTGGATGTTAAGGAAGAGGGCAAGAAGGGAGGCGAAGGAAAGCCAGAAGAGAAAAAGGGATAATTTTAAATAGTTTATCTTTCCTATTTTATCTAAACCGCTTTACTACTTCGGTAGGAGGTTATTAGAATGGAAATATTGGAAGCTTTGAAAAAGGCTAGGGAAAACAGCAAACAAAGGAACTTTAGTCAGACTTGGGATTTAACAATAAATCTCAGGGGCATCGATTTCTCCAAACCTGAAAACAGATTTAGTGGCAATGTTATTCTGCCCCATATCAAGGGAAAGAAGACCAAAATATGTATCATAGCGGACTCCAAGGTCACGGAAGCCAAGAAGCTGGATGTCGGTGTTATTGATAAAGACCAGCTCAAAAAGCTTGCCAAACCTGATATTAAGAAGCTTGTGGACGAATACGACTACTTTTTGGGTGAAACCACTCTGATGGCCCAGATTGGTAAAATATTGGGACCGGTTCTCGGACCCAGAGGTAAGATGCCCAAGCCGTTTCCGCCTAATGTAGACCTTGAAGGACTGGTGAAATCCGGGAAAAAGAACTTCAGCCTTAACGTAAAGAACCCGGTTATCCAGGGTGCTGTTGGGAACGAAAAAATGAAGGACGATGAAGTGGGGGAAAATATAAAAACCATTGTTAATTTTGTGGAAGGAAAGCTTCCGAAGGGCAAACAACAGATTGACAGTATTATAGTTAAGATGACTATGGGCAAACCGGTAAAGGTGAAATTATGACCAAGAAGTGGAAGGAGGAAGAGGTTGAGAAGCTTGTGAAATTAATGGACAAGCACCCAGTGATCGGTATAATAAACATGCACAAGATGCCGGCTCCTCAGTTGCAGGAGATAAGGAAGGAGCTTGAAGGCAAAGCAAAGATAATAATGTCCAAAAAAAGTTTAATGAAAAGGGCTCTTGAGAAGTCCGAAAAGAAGGATATTAAGGAAATGGAAAAACATATGAAAGGCCAGCCTGCGCTTATGTTCACCGAGATGAACCCGTTTGAACTTTTCAAATTTCTTAAGGAAAACAAGACTTCCGCACCTGCCAAGACCGGAGATATAGCACCCGATGACGTAATGATTAAAAGGGGGAACACGGGCATCCAGGCAGGACCGGCCATAGGTCAGTTATCTGATGCTGGACTTATATCAAAGGTTGAAGACGGAAAGATTCATGTGGTCAAGGATACTGTAGTGGTCAAGGAAGGTGAGGAGATAAACTCCAAGGTTTCCAATGTTTTGAATATGCTTGGTATAGAACCTATGGAAATAGGTCTGGACTTATCGGCAGTCTACGAGAACGAAACCATATTTGATAAAAAGGTTCTTAACATAGACGAAGAAGAATTTATGGGCAGGGTTAACAAGTGTATAATTTCCGCCATAAACCTGTCCCTGAACGCCTCCTATTTAACGGAAATGACCGCTCCCATGGCGATACAAAAGGCCTTCAGAGAGGCGAAATCACTTGCCTTGGAAGCAGGAATATATACAAAGAGTGTCATGGATGAAATCTTGGCAAAGGCCGAGAAGGAAGCCATGACCCTCAAGGAAATAATTACGGAGGTGTAGAAATGGAATACGTGTACGGAGCGCTTTTGCTTCACTCCGCGGGAAAAGAAATAAATGAGAAAAACGTTAAAAAAGTCATTGATGCGACCGGTGAAAAGGCGGACGACGCTCAGATAAAGGCTCTGGTGGCTGCACTCAAGGACGTGAACATTGAAGAAGCCGTATCAAAGGCAGCCATGCCTGTGGCTGCACCGGCAGCAGCGGCGCCTGCAGGAGAAGCAAAGGCCGAGGAGAAAAAGGAAGAACCAGCAGAAGACAAGGAAAAGAAGGAAGAAGAGGCAGCAGAAGGGTTGGCGGGATTGTTCGGTTAAAACGATGCCAATCCTGTTCTGCTTCTAATTCTAATATTTATTAGTTTAGCTCAACTATTTTTGATTATGGACAAAAAAGGACTGATTAAGATACTGCAGAAGAATCCGGAGAAGTACTGGTATCTTGATTTCTTCAGGAAGAACGGCTGGAAAAGGAAACAGTGCAGGAAGTGCGGAAAGTTCTTTTGGACTTTGAAAGACCAGGATTTGTGCAATGACTCGTCCTGTCGTCCGTATGAGTTCATTGGGAATCCTTTGACCAGGAAGGAGTTTGACTACTTTTCAATGTGGAAGGCCGTGAGGAAGTTTTTTGAAAGTGAGGGGCATGCCGTTGTAGATAGATATCCAGTGCTTTGCAGATGGTTCCCTGATCTTTACTTTACGATAGCCGGCGTCGTTGATTTTTACAGGAAAGACGGGAACAAGTTTGTTTTTGAACTGCCTGAAAACCCTGTCCTGATTTTGCAGCCTTCTTTGAGATTCAATGACATACCACAGGTGGGTGTAAGCGGGAGACACTGGACCTGCCACTCACATCTGGAGCAGGGTTCGCTGGCGGATGAAAGGGGAGGTTACTGGAAGGAGAGATGCATAGAACTGGATTACAGGATGCTGACCGAGGTGCTGGGAATCAAAAAGGAAAGAATAAACTTTGTGGAGGATGCCTGGCTTGGCCCTGGGGCTTTCGGATATTCACTTGAATATCACGTGGGAGGCCTGGAAATGGGAAATGCGGTTTTCACGGAGTTTAGGGGAACTCCGGGCAACTATAGGATTATGAAAAACCGTTTAATAGATATGGGAGCCGGTTTTGACAGATTTGTATGGATATCACAAGGGACCCCAACTAACTATGATGCCATACTTGGCTCTGTTCTGGAAAAAATGAAGAAAAAGGCCGGGCTAAAGTATGAAAGAAAGCTTTTTGAGAAATACTCGAAACTGGCTGGCCTTCTTAACATGGATGAGGTTGAAGATATAGAAAAGGCCAAGGAAGAGGTTGCAAAGTCCCTAGGTATAAGCAAAAATAAAATGAACGAGAAAATAGAACCTTTACAGGCCTTGTACGCCGTAGCGGACCACACCAAAGCGTTGCTCTTCGCCGTAACAGACGGCGGAATACCCAGCAATATGGGAGGAGGCTACAATTTAAGGGTAATATTAAGGAGGACTCTTAGTTTTATCAAAAAATACAATCTCCCGTTTGGAATGGAATGGGTAGCCGAAGAGATAGGAAGATATTTCAAACCTCTTTACCCTGAACTTGGTGAAAAAATGGAACATTTCAAGAAGGTTGTGGGGGTTGAAAAGGAAAAATATGAGGAAACCTCCAGAAACACCAGAAACATGCTGGATAAAATGATTGAAGGTGGGGAAAACATATCTGAAGAAAAGATGATTGAACTTTACGATTCCCATGGAATTACACCGGAAACTGTCGGAGAGATTGCAGAAAAAAACGGGTTGGATATAGAAATTCCACCGAACATATATCAAAAAGTTACGGAAAGGCATGAAAGTGAAAAGAAAAAAAAGAAGAAGCATTCTTTGGATGAAAAACAGATTAGGGGGCTTGAAGAGACCCCCGTTCTTTTCTATAAAGACATTTATAATTTTGAGGCAAGGGTTTTGAGAATAATGGGTGATTACGTTGTTCTTGATAAAACCGCCTTCTATCCTAGGAGCGGGGGCCAGGAATCGGATATCGGCAAAATTAACGGGTTTGAGGTCTTCAATGTGGAAAAAATCGACAAGATAATAGTCCATCAGATGAGAAAAAATGGCCTTAAAGTTGGTGATGTTGTAAAATGTGAAGTTGACAAAGTCAGAAGAAAACAGATTATGCAACACCACACGACAACACATATTATAAATGCATCTGCAAGAATTGTACTCGGGGACCACGTGTGGCAGGGCGGCTCGAAAAAAGATGTGGACAAAGCTCACCTGGACATAAGCCATTACCGGGGCATTACAGAAAAAGAAGTGAATGAAATTGAGAGGAATGCGAATGAAATCGTCGGGAAGAATTACAAAATTAAAAAAGAAGTTTTACCCAGGCCTGAAGCCGAGAAAAAGTATGGTTTTCGAATTTACCAGGGTGCGGCCGTGCCTTCAAAGGTTTTGAGAATCGTATCCATAGATGACATAGAACACGAGGCCTGTGGAGGGACTCACCTGGAACAGACGAAAGATGCGGGGAAAATAGTGATACTCAGGACAGAGAAACCACACGATGGAATAGTCAGAATAAGCTACGTTTCCGGGAAAGCTGCAGATAAGTATCTGGAGAAATGTGATGGAATATTGCAGGAGCTTGAAAAAATCCTTAAAGTTCCGAGAAATAAAATTGCCGATAAAATCAGGTCTATGAGAGAAGAATGGAGAAATAACAGAAAAAGGCTGGAGAAACTCAGGGAAAAGAAGGTAAGAGATAGGACAGAAAAGCTCGAATTTGAAAAAATCGGCAAATACAGAGTTTTGATAAAGGAACTTGAAAAAACCCCAAGGAAGGAGATGCAGAAAATATCCATGAAACTTACCGGAAAGGATACGATAATCTTTTTGTTCGGACTGAATGAGAAGATAGACATTTTCGCTTCTGCTGGAAAGAATGTAAAATCCGATGTGGGTAAAATTGTAAAAAAAATTGCCGAAGATCTTGGGGGGAGCGGCGGGGGGTCGCCCAAACTCGGCCAGGGATTTGGTTTGAAAAAAGACAGACTTGGTAAAGTGAAGGAAAATATAAGGAAAAAATTGGGTGAATGAATTGTACAAAGAAAATGAAACCGTGAAAGAAATTTCAGAAATTTTAAAATCAGATCTGGAACATATAGAAAATAATGTAAAAAAACTGGTTAATGAAATTAAAGAACAGAAAGAGGAAATAAAAAAACTGGAGAAAAAAATTTCAGATTAATCATCTATTATCATGTAACTTGAGTTCCTTTGTCTCTTTTTTTCTTTTATCTTGCCGTGGCACATTTTACATCTCATCACGGCTTTGAGATGTTCTTCTTGGGGGTGACTTACGAAGCCGATGTTGGTGGAATTCAGAGTCACGCCACACATGTCGCATCTAAGCTTCAGGCCCATCAATACCACACCGAATATATCTGTTTTCTTATATATAAATAAAAACTTTTTGTTTAATCTGTCTTTATCTCTTTCCATTCAACTTTCTTGGCTTCGACCAGAGATTTGATTTTTCTCTGTGCTTCATTTAGATAGGATTTGCCAGTCTTGAATTCCATAAAAATTATTTTGTCGTCGTCAAACAAAATCCCGTCTATCGGATTGCCGATAAAACGAAATCTTTCCGGCCGGTGGGGAAAAATTTTTTTTATCCAAGGTATGTAATGTTCAAGGAATTTGCCGTGTCTGACGGATATGCTTGCCTTCCTGTATTTCTCTTTAATATAAAGAGACCTGTATCTCAATGCAAAGAAGGCGAGGACTAAAATTACTAGCAGAAAAAACCCCATTTCATACATTTTCAACCACAGGATCCTGGTTTTTCTTCATAGGTTGTGCATATTTTCCCCTTCAGCTCAGCGTATTCCTGAAGACCCTCCATTCTCAGGGGTTCCTGAATGTTTTCCTTGCCCCTTATCAGTGTTGTGGGTACTGTTTTTACATTATACTCCGCAGAGAAAGACTGGTAGGTCCTTATGTTAATCTCCTCTACGAGAAGTTTTTCCCCTATTTCGTCATTTAATCTTTCTACGGTCTTTTTTAATTTCAGGGAATCTCCGTCATCTTCAAGATAAAAAAGAGTTAAGATGGTAACATCGCTATTTAAAAAAACAGACCTTTGTTCGTTGGCTATGGGCTGTTCAATAACATTGGGACTCTTCCCGGTCTGCTGAGCCGGGGGGCTCCAGCTTATGGCAAAAGATATTCCAGAGATAATGAATATGGCTGCTATAAGAATTGTTCCGGCCTGTTTTTTGTTTATTTCCATTTTACCACCATTGTGGGAAAATATGAAATTTTAATTTCATGCATTTTTTGCACCAAATCAGCAAGTTAAATGAAATATTGCCACAATTTTATTCTTGCCTCTCAGTTTATTAAAATCTTCTATTGCCTGCGACGTTTTCCCCTCCACCAGTTCTATTTTGTTTTTTGCCACTATATCCCTTATTTCCTCTGGAATTCTAACCATACCTGTGGTACCCATGCCTATAATTATAATGTCAGGATTTTCAATCAAGGCCTTGTCTATATCATCCTTTGTTATGGTGTGGCTGCTTTCCTTTTCCTCAACCGAATTTCCGGTAATGAAAACGTCCGTATTGTATTCCTTTCCGTCTATTATAATTTTGCCGAAAGAGAACCTGTCTATTCTCAAATTAAACACCTTATGGAATTTATGGTAGCCCCGCCAGGATTCGAACCTGGGTCTGGAGGTTTCTCCGATGAGTTGCTGTTTACGTCAAGATGTTCCTATGTCCAGAGCCTCCCATCCTTGGCCAATGCCCAAGCCTTTACTAGTAAAAGGCCTTCTAGACTACGGGGCTATGTTTCTAAAAGCTTATTTATGTTAAACAGTTATAAATATGTTAAACCCGGATTTTATGCCCTAAAGGCTCTAAACCACCAAATTTTGCACTTTAGAGTCTTCGGGCCCGTGAGGCCTCCTCCTAAGTCTCACATTTTTGTGGGATTTTTAATATGTACTATAATATATATTTTATATAATATATATTATATTATATCTCTTATTATATATTTTATATAATATATATTTCTAAAAAAATACTTTATTTAATATATTTTATATAATATT
>CP070662.1:706606-715450 GCA_020355185.1 archaeon | reverse complement strand
TTCTAACCCTCAGCCAGATGTCTACAAAAGGAAACCTGTTGTAAACTATTTTTCTAAGAAAAGGCGGATATTCGTCTATGTCCCTTCCTTCATGTAGATCATCTATTTTCCCCATATTGTAAATCCCTGGATTGTTTATAGCCTCAAAGCAGCAACAGGGTAGAATGTTTTCTTTATAGTCTATTGTGGGCATTCTGAGTTTACATCTTAAAATACCAATTCTGTTTATTCTGTTTTTTTTTGTTTTAAAAATTAATTTTGTGTAGGGAGTTTTTTTTATGGGGAAAAATTCAAACTTTACTGAATTTTTTTTCTTTTTTATTTTGCCTTTTCCCTCGTCTTTCCAAGTCAAAATATAAATTTTGGCATCTAAATCATTTTTCAGATCCTTGAGAATTTTTATTACAGGTTTTTTATCACCGGGCAAGTGAGATAATTTGATATGAGTGTCAAGTTTAATTTCAAAGGACTTTTTAATTATTTTTGACAAAAATTTAAGAGATATGAATTCTAAATGAAAAGCATCCAGGGAAAAAACTATTAGTTGCAGGCCATTTTCTTTAAGTTCTTCGAGCCTGTTTAGGTCTTTTAAAAGAAAACTACCGTTAGTAACCAGCGAGCATTGTATATTTCTTTTTGAAGCTTCATTCACAATCTTTAACAGATTTTCATATTCCAATGAAGGTTCTCCTCCTCCCGTTATATCCAAATTTTGAAAATTTTGCTTTTTTGCTTTTTCTATTACCTTTACCATTTTTTTAACGGAAGCATATCCAATTTTATCGGTTTTTTTAACCCCACAGTGCCCACAGTTAAAATTACAAAAATTCGTAGGCATCAAGCAAAATATGTATCCCATATACAGATAATTAGGTGACTTAAATATTAAGAAGTTTAGAAACATTTGAGGCAGTGGTTTACTCTTATTTATTATGAACTAAAAACCTTTCCGCAAAATAATTATGGTTTTTTGCAACTTCAAGGTTATATGTTTTGACTTTCCTCTTCACTCTTTTGATGTTATTAACGGCAACCAGCCTTCCATCCCTTCTGAAGATTTTGTCCCCTTCTTCCAGGGTTCCTGCTTCTTTCCACTCTCCCTTTAAGAAAATCGGGTGATTTGGAGTCACTTTTATCTTGTCATTTATTATAATAAAATAGTCCATTGATTCATCTTCGCTATGTTTAAAAGTTTTTAAGACCTCGGAGTTTTCGATTACATCCTTCTCCAAATTGTAAGAGAGAACCACGTCACCTTTTCTTATTTTTTCAATTTCCTTTTCATCCCCTTCTTTCATGGTTATTTTTGTTCCTTCTAAAAAGCAAAGAGGAATTGTTTCTACTAGTTCAACTGAGCTATGACTTGAATGTGAGCCGTGTGATGCATGTGATGCGTGGTGGGCATGCGTTCCTTGGATGGTTCCGGTTGCGCTTACCCAGGAAACCTTGAAGACGTTTGTGTGCGTCGCGGCGACTTCCGGAAGAAGAGAGAGAATGGATGCGGTTCCGAGAAAGGAACCCAAAGAAAGGGCCTTCTGCTTTGATATGCTTCCCTTTTCTTCTATCAAAAAATTATAAATCCTTCTTTTTATTTCGGGTATTTTGGACATACAAATTACTATTATTTTTATTGTTATTTAAAGATTGGATATGGCATGAATGAAATTCGTTTCGAAGAGCAAAGTTAACAAAAATCCCACGAAAAGGAAAACCGCGAAGGGCATCGGCTGGTGAACCAAGATGCTGTCAAAGGGCAAATCTTTCCTGATTTTCCTGATTTTTTTAATGTCTTCTTCCGTAAGCTCCTTGGAATGGATGAATTTTTCTTTCTTCTGGAGCAGGAAATCATAGAATGTTGCCTGAAAAAGGGGTATTTTTTCATAAGTAATTTTTTTACCTCGCCCCTTTCTTATCCCTTCCGCCAAATCCATACCGGGCTTAAGGTCTTTTATCTTAATTTTCCTCGTGTTTATCTTGAAGCCGAGTCTCAGGACGAAATACCTGAAAAACAGGAAAAGCAAGACAATCATGGCCAACTGGGCTAGAAAACCGGCTGTATAGACATTCCTGAAGTCCAGTATGATTCTCAGGATAGCCAGCACGACAAAGAGAATTTCAATATTAAAGGATAAAAACTTGTTTATAAACTCAATTATAATAAAAAGAATTATTATAAAAGTGAAAATATTTACAGGAATCCCCAGATAAGACAATGGTAGGACCAGAAACCATGCCGCACCAAGGTATACCGTGGTTATCAAAAAAATCTTGTACGGGTCAAAAGCGAATTTAAAGGCACCCTTTATTTCTTTCCATTTGCTCTTGACAAAAACCAGAATCATGTACGCAAAAAATAGAGGGACCGCGGAATTAATCAAAAAATCCAGAGGGGTATAAAAATCGGGTATCCGGAAAGGTATGAAGAGCGAAAGAACCATGAAAAATTTTCCGTCGGCCGCTGACCAGAGGTCTATCGAGTACAGGAAAATGCCGATAAAAGAGGCAAAAAGCATATGATATAAAAAACTGCTGTTCAGGAAGGACTGGTAACCGAAGGAAAACTTTATTAAGAATATTAATAATATTGCCAGAAGGTACTTGTTTCTAATAAAGCCGTTCTTCAGGTCATCGTAGCAGATTACGGCAGAAATTATGAGAACCGGCACCAAATAAAGCATAATAAACTTTTAATCTTTGGATTTAAATCTATAATTATGACAGACTACCCTTTGACCTTTAAGTGCAACAACAACTGCATTACATGCATAAGCAAGACAAGTGAGATTTCAAAAATATCAGACCCCAGGATTCAGGATATAAAAAATGCAATTGAAAAAATAAATCCGCGGACAGATTATCTTGGACTGGGCGGGGGGGAGCCGACCCTTAGAAAGGAATTTTTTGAAATTTTAAAATACGCCAGAAAAACCAATCCAAATATTTACATCTTTTTAACAACCAATGGAAGGATTTTCAGCTACAAGGAATTTGCAAAAAAGCTTTCGAAACTTAGTCTGAAAAATTTCAGGGTGGGGGTCGCTCTTTACGGTCATAATGAAAAAATACACGAAAGAATAACAAGATGCAGGGGGAGTTTCGGGCAGACTGTTAAGGGCATAAAGAACCTGATTGAGTTCGGCTTTCATGTGGAGATAAGGGTCATAATAAGCAGGTTAAATTACAAAAGTTTGCCGCATATAGCCAAATTCGCGGCTGAAAAATTTCCAGGCATGGAAAGATTTGTATTTGTGAACATGAAATACACGGGAAACGCTCTTAAAAACAGGAAAAAGGTTCTGGTTAAAATTTCAAAAGTCGTTCCCCTTACCGAGAGAGCCGTGAAAATTTTAAAAGAAAACAATGTAAACACTAAGCTTTATCATTTTCCCCTCTGCATTTTACCGGAAAATTTGCGGAATATGGCAAAAGGAGTTACAAAAGAAGCCGGTGAGCTTACCTTTGTAAAGGTCTGTGAAAAATGCAGGCTAAGGGAAGACTGCCCGAGAATTTGGAAGAGTTACGTCAAACTGGTAGGTGACAAGGAGTTTGGGTTTGTGGGATGATTTTAATGGAGAAAAAACTTGCCTTGATTTTGGGCTACAGGTGCAACAACAACTGCAGGTTCTGTTATTGTGCAGACAAGAAAGATTCCGGTTTTCTGACCACCAAAAGAGCAAAAAAGGAATTAGAAAGAGGAATAAAACGCGGCTGTACGATAGCGGACTTCAGCGGAGGGGAACCGACCTTAAGAAAAGATTTAACCGAACTGATATTCTTTGCAAAGAAAATCGGCTACAAAAACATAGGAATAACCACAAACGGTAGGATGATGAGCTATAAAAAACTTACCAGAAGATTAACAGAGGCAGGCATGAACTCTGCGGTCTTCTCAATACACGGCCACACACCAGAGCTTCATGATTTTTTGACCAGGGTCAAAGGTTCCTACGGTCAGTTAAAAAAAGGAATAGATAACCTGAGAAACGTAAGCCCCGGGGCTTATATATGCACCAATACCACCATAAACAAATACAACTACAAATACCTGCCGGAAATAGCTGAAAACAATATAAGACTTGGTGCCATGGGATGTGAATTTATTTTTGTGCATCCGAGAGGAAATGCCCTTGAGAATTTTGAGGAAGTGGTGCCAAAACTAACTGACTTATCGCATTTTATACCCAAAACCCTGGAAATTGGAGAAAAAAACGGAATCGGACATTTTCGTTTCAGGTACCTTCCTCTGTGTTATATGACCGGCCATGAAAACAGCCTTTCTGAAGCGGCATCTTTTGAAATTTTAAAGGAACAGCATGTTGGCCCGGATTTCAAAGATTTAAATGTAGAGAAAGGGAGAAAATTAATTGGAAGGATTCGGGGTAGCGTGTGCAAAAAATGCAAAGTCAAGGAAAAATGCGAGGGAATTTTCAGGGAATACGCAGAGAGAAGAGGCTTTGGAGAGCTAAAACCGGTGGTAAGATGAAAAAAGAATTTTATTTTATCGGAGCAATTTTTATACTGGTTTTAGCAGCCGCATTTTTATTCTTTTACTATTCGCCATCAGCGGATTACCCAATTGAATATGGAATAGTGGAGTGCGTAGACGGGAAACCGGCTATGGGATTTTATAACCCAAACAAGGTGGAATTAAAAAACATAAGCATTTCGGTGCCCACAGATTCAGGTCTGGATGTTTATGAGGTAACCGACCCTCTGGAGCCCGCTAAAACCGAAGTTCTAATACTGAACCACAGCACCTGTGTTTTAGACCAGGGCGAAATAAGGTTAAGATGGTGTTCCGAGGCGTGTTTCAGCGTAAAAATGGAAACCCCAAGCAGGGATATAAGCATAAAGATAATTGGGTAGTTTTTTTAACCTGCAAACAGTATAATTTTATGATAAGATGAGACGCCAAGATAAAATTCTGATGGCAGCTTTTTTAACCGCATTCATAATAATTGGAGTTTATTCGTATTTTTCCTACCCTTACAAGAGAATATCTTCTTTGGAAGAGAGCGGCTGCCCGATAAACTACGGGGAAATCAAGTGTTTTTACGGAAGGGCGGTAATGCCGGTTTTTAACCCCGGAGTTCATGAAATCAAAAGCATAGAACTGGAAATTCCCACCAAAATAGGCAGAGACATTTACCAGACGGATGACCTGGAGGCAAGCCAATTAGAGACCATTGTTTTAAAGAGCTTAAACTGTCCAATCACGGATGACGGAAGCTCCGGCATTAAAATCAGATGGTGTTGTTCGGATGCCTGCTATGAAACAGAATTTAGCAGAAAGGAGAGCAAAAATTTTGACATAAGAGAAACGGATGTGGAGTTAGAGAGTTTCGTTCAGATAGAGGAGACTTACCCCCTTCATCCTGAACCCGAAGATTGCAGGGAACTTATCAGTAAAAGAGACTTTTGCTATGCCGATGTCGCCGAAATTAGGGGCGATATAAGCTTCTGCGAGAAAATCTCGGACACGGACATCTATATCTTTTGCAGGGCAAAAGTAAATCTGAGTGAAGCTGGGTGCTATGGTATCGAAAATGAAGAACTTAAGAATGAATGCATAAGGTCTGTAAGACAGAAAAAGAAGTGGCTGGTGGAGTGAAATGGGGAAAAGACTGGATATTAAGGTCGGTTTTAAGTGCAATAATAACTGTGTATTCTGTGCACAGGCCCACAAGAGAGAACTGGGTAATCAGCCGACAAAGAGCCTTAAGGAATGCCTTGAAAGGGCTTTTTTTGAGGACGACTGCAACGAGATTGTTTTCACCGGAGGTGAACCTACCATTAGAAAGGATTTTTTCGATTTGGTGAAATTTGCCAAAAAACTGGGTTACGAGCTAATCCAGGTTCAAAGCAACGGTAGAATGTTCTTTTATGAAAAATTCGTCCAAAAGTCGATTAAAGCGGGCATCACGGAATTCGCCCTCGCCATACACGGGCATAACCCAAGGACTCATGATTTCCAGACAAGGTCTTTTGGAAGCTTTAAACAGACTTTTCAGGGTATAAAAAACCTTAAAAACCTCGACCAACACATATTATTGAATTCTGTAATAACCAAAATCAATTACAAATGCCTGCCTGATATGGTCAGAATGTTCATAAATCTGGAGCCGGACCAGTTTCAATTCGCCTTTGTGCACCCCGTGGGAAATGCGTGGAAAAACTTTGATTCTGTAGTGCCTTTAAAAAGCGAGGTAAAGCCTCTTCTTCTTGAAGCCTTAAAAATGGCAAAAAAGTCCGGTTATAAGCCCGGAAAGGTTATGATAGAGGCTTTTCCACCCTGTTTAATGCCAGATTACGAAAAATGCTGTTCCGAGCTATATATGCCAGATTCAGAGACAGTAGACGCGAATAACGTAATAAAGGATTTTGGAAAATGGAGAACGGAATCAGGAAAAAGGAAGTTTATACAGTGTAAAAACTGCAAATATGACCTGATTTGTGAGGGTCCATGGAAGGAATATGCAGAAAAAATTGGTTCAGATGAATTTAATCCTGTAAATTAACCAAAATACCTTTTAAATGGGTTTTTCTGGCTCCTGTCACCTTTACAGTGACAAACTTACCTAGTATGTCTTTTTCTGTCTTTATAATAACAGGCTTGTAAGCTTGGTTTCTGCCTCTGTATTGGCCTTTCTTTAATCCCCTTTCCGTGACAAGAACCCGACACTCCTTACCTATCCAGCTTTTGTTTCTTTCAAGACAAATTCTGTCAACCAAGTCACTTATTTGTCTACTTCTTTTATTTATTGTCTCTCTGGAAACCTGTTCCATTCTTTCAGCCCCTGTACCAGGTCTTATGCCAAATTTACTTACATTTACGAAATCGGGTTTTGTCTCTTTTATGAGCTTTATTGTCTCTTTAAAGTCTTTTTCTGTCTCTCCAGGGAATCCTACGATAACGTCTGTCCATATTCTCACAATAGGTAATTTTTGCCTGAATACTGCTACTATTTCCCTGAAATCCTTTGTCACGTAATGTCTGTTCATGTCTCTCAAGACCCTGTCAGAACCGCTTTGAACCGGCAAATGCAGGAATTTGTACATCCTTTTGTCTCTGTAAATGTCTATCAGGTCACTCAACACAGGTTTTATATGATCGGGGTTTGACATACCAAGTCTCACTCTAAAATCCCCCCTTATCTTTGTCACTTCCCTAAGAAGCTTTGTCAAACTGTTATCTTTGTCACTTCCGTAACATCCGCAGTCCTGCGAAGTGAGCCATATTTCCCTGCAACCGGATTTGAGTGACTTTTTTATGTCTCTTAGTATGTCACTTAAAGGATAGGACTTGAGCCTGCCCTTTGCTTTTCTGACTATACAGTAAGAGCAATTGCCAAGACATCCCTCCGATATCTCCACTATGTTTATGTAAGGGTTAAGTCTGTATTTGGAGTCACAATATACTCCCCTACCCTCCAAATACTCCACTTTTTTACCTTCAAGAGTGCCTTTCAGGCATTTAAAGATTTTCGAGGAGTTTTTAGGCCCTAAAAAGCTCGCATAAGGCTCTATTGACCTTAGAAGTCTGTACTCGCCTACAGGCATGCAACCCGCTATAATCATACTCTTTTTGGGGAAATTCTCTCTTAATTTCTTTATCCGGTGCATAATCCTTTTTTCAGTAGGTTCCTTCACTATACAGGTGTTTAAAATCAAAATATCAGCTTTTTCAGGATTTTTGGTAATGTGACAGCCTTTGTCTCTCAGAAGGCCCAGCATAACCTCTGAGTGTGACTGGTTTGCACTACAACCATATGTTTCCAAGTATACAGAGACTTTTTTTGTCACTTTTCCACTCATTTTACCAACAACCTTTTGTTAGTTTTATATATTAGCTTTATCATATTTATAGTGACATTAAAGAGACAGGGGATAGAATGGCTGGTAAAAGGTTTATGGAATGGTTCAGACTTTTCGGCTGGAGTGACAATCCCTTCAAGATAAGGCCTGATCCCGGGAATATCGTGGGATTTATTGACATGAGAACCAGAATTCTTACCTATATCAAATCCGAAGACCCCTTTATAGTGACAGGAGCGACAGGGGCGGGCAAAACCACCCTTCTCAAATGGCTTGAGGAGAACAAGGAGGATTCTGTTTATTTCAATTTTCTCAACGAAATAGATGAAAAGGAGTTTAAAAAGGCCATAGAGGGAACGTTCTGGGAAAAACTTTTGAGCCTTTTTTCAGACCGAAGGAAGCTTGTTCTTATAGACGAGGCGCAGGAAATGCCCCCAAAGCTGCTCAAATGGCTTAGAGGAAGGTTTGATGAAGGCGAAATATCCTCTGTGGTCCTGGCTTCCATAAAAGAAGACTTAAATAACCTGGAAGAGCCTTTTGCGGACAGAATAGGGAGAAGGATAGTTTTTGTAAGAAAATTAACCGAGGAAGAGGCCTTTAAGATGGTTAAACAAAGGATGTTCAGCAAGGGTGATGTAAACCCCTTCACGGAAGAGGGTCTAAGAAGGGTTTTTGAAATATCCCACTTTTCACCCAGAAAAATACTGGAAAACTGCGAGTCATGTTGCATTTATGCGGTTGGAGAGGGTGCAAAATACATAAACCGCAGCTTGGTGAACAAAGCCCTTGAAGACGTTGAACATGAGGAAATTAAAGCTGAACAAAAGAAAACAAACTATAAGAAAGAGCCACAGGGCTACGGGGGCGACTTAAAAAGCCTTTCACCCGGTCAGCAGAAGATTATAAATATGCTTGAGGGAAGGGAGATGACCACAAAGCAGATAGCAGAGGAAATAGGCGCATCCAGGGCCAGCGTTGCCAAGCAGCTTTCACGTCTTTCCTTTAAAACAGACCAGAAACTGCTAAAGG
>CP070662.1:694905-706506 GCA_020355185.1 archaeon | reverse complement strand
GCTCCCGCGATTTTGCCTGCCTTAACGTCCGTTTCCTTGTCCCCTATCATGACTACTTTTGAAAAGCCGTGTTTTTTGGCATAGTCTTTCAGGACCTTCCCTTTGTGTTCTATTATACAAAAATTTTCATTCTCCTTTTCCTTCGGAACACCTATAAAGCCGTCCAGAAACCGGATAATTCCTATGTCTTCCAGATAGCGACTTATATTTTCAGGCCTGGTGTTTGTGATGACCACGTTTGAGTTTCCGGTTTCCTTTATTTCCTTAAGGACATCTAAAACATGGTCCATTGGTTTCATGAATTTTTTGGTAAAGATCTTGCCCATTCTGTGATCCCATTCAATCATTTCCCGTATTTCACTTTCCGGTGCTTCCGGACAAAGTTTTCTGTAATATTGGTACCAGCTGGAGCCGTACAATTCTATAACCTCTTCAATGCTGATTCTCCTGGATTTGCCGAACTCTTTGAGAACGGTGTTGCAGATATTCTGAACTGCATGCACGTTACCCTTTTCCAGAACCCCGTGCAGGTCCCATGCAAAAAGAGTTTTCATATTTCCACCCAGAAAATTATTCCGTTTTCTTCCATTCGCCCGGTTGCTGTTTACCCTTAAGAACCCGGTACAGCATGACAAGCTCATCGTATATCCCGTCTATGAGGTCGTAGCTCTTGGCCTCTTCCAGGGTTACCCAGGCGTGGTCCACGGCCTCCTCGGTCTTGATGACGTCACCCGAAGCGTGGTCAGCGTAAAGACTCAGGACAACCACGGGTACGCCATCCGGTCTGATGAAGGAGAGGCTGGTCAGGTATCGGATGTTCTTTATGTCCAGACCGGTCTCCTCTTTTACCTCCCTCCTTAACAGGTCTTCCAGAACGTTGTACCAGGCGTCAGAGGTGTCTTTGGGTTTGGATATGTAATCGTTCAGATGGAGTTTTCCGCCGGGAACCGTCCACATGTTCGGGAAAGCCTTTTCGCCGGAAGACCTTTTTGTAAGTAGAAATTTTCCGTCTTTGACCACTATTCCCGTGACCGCGATGTAATGGGCATTCTCCTTCTTCATAAAATAACTACCTCTGAAAGCTATAAAAAGTTTTAAATAGGAGTTGTTATAACTATTATAAGTTTTAAAAAGTTTTAAAACTTGTTTGACAAATGTGGTTTAAATGGACATATCAATCCTTGTCGGAGGGCAGGCGGGCGATGGTATAAAGCAATCCGGAGTCATACTGGCAAAGATATTCAATGAGCTTGGCTACAGGGTTTTTGTGTATGATGACTATCAGTCCCTTATAAGGGGCGGACACAACTTCTCAATAGTCAGAGTCTCTGACAAGGAAGTCTACAGCCACAATGACCACGTGGACCTTCTGGTAGCCCTGAACCAGGATACCATTGAAAAGCACAAATGGAGGACAAAAGAAATTATTTACGATTCGGACAAGGTTAAATCGGAAGGAAAGGATATTCCGGCCCGTTCCTGGGCAAAGGAGAAAGGCTCCCAGCTTCTCAGAAATTCTGTTTTTATAGGTGCCATATGTAGTTACACCGGAATTGGCCTGGAAGTCGCAAAAAACGTTGTAAAGAATTCCTTCCACAAGATGATTGACGAAAACATGGAAGCCTTGAAATTCGGCTACGGGTCCGTGGACAAGAAATATGAAATGAAAAAAATAGGAGAACCGATAGAGGTTATGACCGGTAACGAGGCCGTAGCCCGTGGTGCTGCTGCGGCAGGCATGAAGCTTTACATCGCTTACCCAATGACTCCCTCCTCTTCAATCCTGCATTATCTGGCCAAAAACGGGGAAAAACTTGGCGTGACTACCGTGCAGGATGAAAATGAAATAGGAGTGGCAAACATGGCCGTGGGATCCTGTTTCGCCGGGGTCAGGACTATGGTGGGAACCTCCGGTGGAGGTCTCGCGCTTATGACGGAGACCATAAGTCTGTGCTCCCAGAGCGAAAGTCCGGTGGTATTCGTTAACAGCCAGAGAGCCGGACCAAGCACAGGCGTTCCGACCTACACTATGCAGGCCGACCTGAAGTTTGTGAAAAACGCCGGGCACGGAGACGTTAACAAATTGGTTATGGCTCCGGGAGATGCAGAGGAATCATACTTTTTTGCGGCCAAGGCAATGAACCTGGCATGGAAATACCAGATACCCGTATTTTTGCTTGTTGACAAACAGATAAGTGAAAGCACCTTCTCAGTTAAGGTGGGGAATGTAAAAAAAGAGGAGCCCAGACTCTGGGACGGAAAAGGAGAATACCAGAGATATAAAATCACTGAGAACGGCATCTCCCCTCTGGCTTTCCCGGGTGACGTGGCAACGGCGAAGGGAACAAGTTACGAACACTATGAAAACGGAACTACGACAGAAGAACCGGAAGCCGTCGCAGCGATGCAGGAAAAGAGGCTCAGGAAGATGGAGGCTCTAAAAGAAGAGATGAAGAAAGGGGAGACCGTAAAGGTTTACGGAAAAAAAGATGCTAAAGTCACTCTGCTTACCTGGGGCTCAACCAAGGGAGCCTGTATCGAGGTGGCGAACCAGCTTGGATTGAAGGTCGTTCGTCCTCTTTACCTCGAGCCTATGCCTGTGTGGGAACTGGACAAGCATCTAAAAGGCAGGGTCATAGCTGTTGAGGTTAATGCAACAGGACAGCTGGCTGATATGCTGGGAATAAAGGAAAGAATCCTGAAATATGACGGACGTCCCTTTACCCCTGGGGGGCTGAGGAAAAAACTGGAGGAGATTTTATGAATCTGGAAACAGGCGCGTGCAACACGTGGTGCCCGGGATGCGGAAACTTTGCCATACTCGCCTCCTTCAAAAAAGTGGTAGAGGAGTTGGTAAAGGAAGGCAGGAGGCATGAGGACATTGTGATAGCCTCTGGTATAGGATGCCATGCGAAAATCGTTGACTACGTGAACGTAAACAGCTTCTATTCAATTCACGGAAGGGTCCCGCCAACCATAAGCGGCATGAAAGTCGCGAACCCGAACCTGACGGTGGTGGGTTTTGCCGGTGACGGTGACGGCTATGGTGAGGGCGTGGCGCATCTTGTTTTCGCGGCAAAAAGGAACATAGACATAACCATGATTATACACAACAACAGGATTTACGGCCTTACAACAGGACAGTTCTCGCCGACAACGCCACAGGGACAGAAAACCAAGTCCACGCCTTATGGCAATCCGGAATACCCTCTCAACCCGATAAAGCTTATGTTGGGTGCCGGGGCAACCTTCGTGGCAAGAACCTCGTCCTTTGAACTGGAGCACATGAGACAGATGATGAAAGAGGCGGTTAACCACAGGGGCTTCGCAATAGTGGACGTGGTGGAGCCTTGCCTGAGCTTCTTTAACGCGGGCGATTACATAAAGGCTAATACATATAAGATGAATCATGACCCCTCGGACCTTAAGAAAGCCTGGGAAAAGGCATGCGAGTGGAACTATACGACCGAGGGGAAAATACATTTGGGAATCTTTTACAGGGAAGAAAAACCGACCTTCGGGGAGCTTCTCCTTAAAGGAAAAAATTTGAGAAAGAGTTAATGGGAGAAAAATCTTATTGAGGGGTTGGTGAAATACATTGCTATTCCCCAATCATCTGCTTCCTTTACTACTTCATCTTTTTTTCTCCCCCCTTCAGGAACTATTATGTAATCTATTTCATATTCTGCTGCCAGTTCTATGTTGTCCTTTTCCGGGAAAAATCCACCGGAAGCCAATATCACGTTTCTCTTCTTCCAGTTGAATTTCTTATAATTTTCCAAGGCCATCCATGTGGCCCTGCTTCTTTTGGTGGAGGTTCCTATCCCCAGAGTTCTTAGTTCAATCAGTTTTCCGTCTTCTGTTCTGGCGGTTCCCGCGTTTACCTCGTTTGAGGGCGTTCTCCAGGCTGTTTCCAGAACATAATACATCTGGCTTTCTGTTTCTTCATTTCCCTTTCTTTTTGTAACCCACTTACCTTTTCTTGGTATACCCTTGCTGTAATCAACGACTTTCTGGCAAAGGAACATGCCGTCTTCAAATCTGAAATCATAAGGAAAATTGCTGTATGGTCCTGTTTGGAAAATAGTTATTTTCTTTTTTTGTTTCTCTTTTACTATATCCAAAGCCTTTTCCGTGGCACCCTCCTCATAAGAGTCTGAACCCAAGCCCTCTGTAAAAACTGTATTTGACTTTTTCTTCCATTTGTTTTTCAGATCCAGTCCTATCAACTTGGCCGCCTCCACAGTGCATTCCCGGTTCAGCATCGTCTCGTTTCCTAAGTCCGCCTCCGGGTCGCAGGCATGGGCCAGTTTGTAAGCCTTTTCTATACATTCGATTGAAGAACCGAACCCGCTTATGATGCCGTGCTTGCCTGTTATTGCGGTCGGTATGAACTCAAACCCCTGCAAAAGTTTGTGTATCTTGGCTGCTTCGCGAAGTTTGTTAAAAGAAGGTCTGGTGCCGCCAAGGTATTTCCAGTCAAGAATTCCCATCATGTAGCCGGTTATCCCGTAAGCTACCGCATCCAGTCCCGGATTTTCACCGTATGGGAGTTCCAATAATTCTCCCTCTGCTCTTAGTTTCGGGTCCATTGACTTGGCTTGACTCAGAGACAGATAAAATCTTCTTGGAAGTCCATCGGGATTCTCCTTTCTGTTAATCAGATTGGCTATTTTTACATTATAATCGGTTACCTTGTTGTATGTATTCAGCATGGCCTTTCCTAATTTTTTGAAAACCAGAAAAATCACCGACATTCGTTATCTCATCGTGCCCCTCCATATTAAAGTTCAAAAACTATTTATATCAGAACGGGACTTAAAGCTTAAGAAATTATCTCTTTCCAGATATCAAAATTGTTTTCTTTTTTGAATTTTTTATTAGCAAATTTTATCTCTTGGGCTATTCTGCGACCGGTTGAAAGATTTTTGGCAATAAAATCCGAATAAGGAGACCCTCTAATATACGGGTTGGTACCTGCAACTATTCTTGCTGATATCTCGAAGGTTATGTAATTAAGATTTTCATCTTCAACTCCCTCTAGGCAGAAAGCTCCTGGTATGCCTCCAAATAATTCTTCGGCTTTTTCTACAACTGCCTCTGCCTTGCAGAAAAGGTCTGGTAGCAGAGATTCCCTCATAACTATTGGTACATTACCAGTAACAACAAAAGTTGGATGAATATTGGCTTCTTCTAATTCTCTAATGGATCCCAGTCTCTGGACTTCATCAATGGTCGTCTCATCACGTCTGTCTATTGACATTAGCAGTAAAATACCCTTACCCGCCTCGTAACCCTTAATATTTTTCGGTGAATTTTTCTGGATAGGTGAATAGAAGAAGTGGGGATAGTAGCGAGTTCCCATGACAAATTCCTGTATATCAAAATTCTCTGGGTCGTATTTTTTGCCTCCCTTTCTCTTGTAAAATTCTTCACGGGTTTTCACAACAAAAAAATCTTTTCCACCCTTGGCGCCATGTTTCTTTACTATCGCAGGCCCTTTTATTTCGTCCGGACTTTTTATTTTCTTTGGCATGCTTAGTCCGGCACCTTCAAGCCATTTTCTTTCTAACTTACGGTCAGATTCCCAAGGCAATGCACGTTTATTACCAAAAGTAGGTACATAAAATTTATTTAAAAGTTCTTTTCCTCCAACACGTTCTACAAAAGAACCGTGTGCTAAAATTATCGTATTTTTTTCTATCAGCTTTTCCTGTATGTATGGTTTTAAGATTTCTTTGTCATAATCAACTTCTATAATATGTTCTGGTATTGTCTCTCGAAAGGCTTGTGTATAGAATTTTTTCTTTTTATCTGGGGTATTTCTCACAACAATACCCAATCTTTTAAAACCCTCGTCTTTAGCGCCTTTAGATATCTGCAGAAACGAATGACTACAAATAGTACCTATAGTCAGATTATTAAAATCATAATCTCTTAGAATTTCATACGCTTTTTCGGTGGTCTTTTTATATCCCGACATGATAGTATTTGGTGGGAAAGTTATTTATGTTTGATGTGGGAAAAGTTTAATAATTAAACTTAAGTGACGATTTCGGCCAGTCTGTTATTTTTTGCCGCGTATTCAAGCTCCATCACAACCAAATCAAGCGGGTCTTCTATTTTTCTGCCATATTTCAGGCTGAGATTCCTCATTTCGGGGGATGTGGGCCCCATTGAGGGGTCTCCGGGAATCCTTAGACTTAAATCGAAAACCACAAACTCAAGTTCTTTTTTATTTTCAGCCAGTTTCTCGGGATTATATCGTATGGCACCCTGGATTCCGATTGGACCGATGTGACCCGGGGGATATTCTTTTTTCAGAATTTCGGAATAATATAGCTTTTCCGCGGCATCATAGAAAAAGGGTTGTTTGGATTCTCTTACAGTCTTTCCTTTGTGTCCGATTTCCTCGTTTAATATTGGAACATCAGTAATCTTCAACTGGTCTTTTGCCGGGAGGTTTAGAAAACCCTGAAGGTTTACCTGTTCCCTGTCACTCGTCCCCATAAAATCAAAGTCTCCAAAAACATCTTTAAGCCCGTAGAAATGAAAATTTGCGTTGAATCTTGCGCCCAGAACAACTTCTTCTATTCTTGCGTTTTTTAGGTCCTCTTCGGTTATAATCTTTTTTTTCAGGCGCCCCCCAGCCTCCTTTTTGTAGTCTTTATAATCCTTCGCAAAAAAGAAAGCTCTCTCTTGTTCGTTTCCGTATTGCTGAACCTTAACAATTGATAACCTATCTATGTCCTCCGGTTTTTCGAATTTCTTGGGTATTCTTACGCCTGATTTTTCCAGAATGTGATACTGACCTTTTTCATCTTTTCTGTCTTCTGCCCGTAATAAATATCTATTTCCGTAAATCGGCACCCTAAAATCGTTTTCAATGCCCTTGTATTCCACGTAAACCGAGAATGAGCGGTTGGGAACCAAAATGCATCTCTTCTTTCTAAGTTTTTTCTGTATTCGGGGTTCCAAAATATTTTTAAAATTATTTAAGGTTATGATTTTGTCGTAAAGGTGTTTGTTTCTTTTGTATACCTTGTCCCTTCCTTTTTGAGCAATTAGAACTGTTCGAATCTTGTGAGCCTTTGCAGCCATTCCTAGCTCCAGAGCGGAATGAGAACCGAATATCGCTATGCTAAATTTTGTTCGTCTAAATCTTTTGAATAATCTTGGTCTGTAATCTTCCACGATATCCTGTATTTCTTTTCTCTCAATCATTTTCCCAACCCTTTAAACAATTATTTGAACCAAAAAAGATTTATAGTTGTAGAATTTGGTGGGCCCGGGGAGAGTCGAACTCCCGACCTCCGCCGTTTTCAAAGCCGTAGTTTTTGCTTAAGTTTTTTTCTAAAAAGCTTATGTGAAGGCGACGTCATACCACTAGACCACAGGCCCTCATGAAAATCGGAACGATTTTCATTTCTCAAAAGACTCACACTTCGTATGCGTCAATATATCTATTTTAAAGTTTTTTAAGTTATTAATTCAAGATTTATATTGATAAGCATGGAAGATGCAAGGAAAAAATACGCCAAAATGGCCAAAAAATTCAAGCTTCCCAAGCTTGAGGACCTGGAAAAGGTCTTCGCCTTCAAGCTGAGCACTGATGCCGAGAATATTTACTTTGACATCATAAAGGGAATAGAAGATTCAATAATATACGCAAGAAGCGTTATGGAAAACGCGCTTTTTATTGACGAGAGTTCTAAATGGTCGCAGATATACGAATCGCGTTTCGTGAAAAGGAAGGAAATTTTCGGGGCATACAAAAAGCTCATGGAGCTGAAGTGGAAATACAGAAAAATTTATTTCGACACCAAGGACCAGGAATGCGAATGCTTCATAAAGGAGAGTTACAGAATGTGGATAAAAGAAATCAAGCACGCAATGCTGGGACTCTGCAGCGAAATGGAAAATGCATGGAAGAATTTCAAGAAGCGGGAAAGGGAAAAACAGAGATATTTTGGTTAGAATGAAGATAAAGGACGCCATCAGGAAAGCAAAAGAAAGGAAAGGCATAAAGGAAATACTGAAAAAAGGCGGTTTTTTCTGCTCGGGATTCGTGACCCTGGAATCGGATGAAAAGATAGAGAAATGGAACCTGAGTTTTTACAACCCGGAAACGGACCGCATAACCTCCGTTGTCGTTTCGGAGGACTCCATAGAGCAGGGTGTAACGGACAAGCCTCTGCACAGGAAAGTCTACAACCCAGACGAATCCAAGATAAAGGTGGGAAGCCAGGAAGCCCTTGAAAAGGCCAAAAAAGAATTCAAGAATTACGGGAAACCACTGGCCAAGATACTTATTTCATTCCAGAAAAAGGACGGGGAATTCTGGAACATATCCTTTATCACCAAGGTTGGTTCCATAATCAACATAAGGGTGGACCCGCAGAGCGGGGAAATAACCAAATCGGAGGAAATCAACCTTTTCCAGAAATACGGCCCCAAGAGCGTGGCAGGCTAGTCATCATTCAAATATTTATATATCCTTTTCATTCCTTAATTATTGGAGTGGACTCGTAGCTCAGCTTGGTTAGTTTGGATTTAATCCAAGAGTCCAAGGCCATAGCGCCGGTCTTATAAGGCCACTGAGCGTAAATTTGGCTCAAAGCGTAGAAGCCGGAGGTCGCCGGTTCAAAGAGGCCTTTCTTCAAAAGAAAGCCCTCGGGGAAAGAACTTGGAAACCAAGGTTTCCCGGTTTGCCTCTGAGATTCCGGCCGGGTCCACCAACCTTTTATACTCACGTCGAAAGCAGAATTAGGGCTATCGTAGCAAAAACTATTCCAATACCCTTTACCAGAGTCAGTTTTTCTCCGAGAATAAATATAGCAAGAACAACAGTAACCAACAAAGCCATGCTTCTTATTGGAGAAACTATATGAACCGGACCCTGTTTGAGGGCGGATACCATCATTATCATACCAATCATTCCGAAAAAGGCGGCCAGGGCAACGTATTTTACACCTGTAAGGGTTATAACTTTGCCGGGAGTGAAATACCAGACCACCGCCGTGAAGGCTCCCGCGCACATATAGGCAATTAAAACTGTTGAAACCGGGTCGATGTGAGGTGACGCTAACTTATACATAATAGCTGGTATGCCAAAGGCAACCATGGCTATAAGAGCCAGAACAACGTAGTTCATAAAAATAGTTCCGCACAGTAAGATTTAAATATATGTTTGAAGCACATATACTACGTATTATGCTCCTTTGGGGGGTTTGCATAACGCTTAAATGGAGGTGTATGAGAAATGAATGGCAACCAGCCGATATTCATATTGCCTGAGGGTACACTCAGGAACACGGGCAAGGACGCCCAGAAAAACAACATATCCGCGGCAAAGGCCGTGGGAGATTCTGTAAGGAGCACTCTTGGTCCGAAAGGTATGGACAAGATGCTAGTTGATTCTATAGGGGATATTGTGATAACAAATGACGGGGTGACGATACTGGATGAGATGGAAATAGAGCACCCCGCAGCCAAGATGATGGTGGAAGTCGCAAAAACACAGGAGGAATCCGTGGGTGACGGGACAACAACCGCCGTCATATTCGGCTCAGAGCTGCTCAAGAAGGCGGAGGAGCTTCTTGACCAGAACATCCATCCGACCATAATAACCAGAGGCTTCAGGATAGCCAGAAAAGAGGTTTTGAGGATACTGGACAAGGTGGCCGTGGAGATACACCCGGAGAAAGACAGCAATGTGCTGAAGAACATAGCAATGACCGCCATGACCGGAAAAAGCGCGGAAAAGGCCTCGGACCACCTGGCAGACCTGGCCGTGGAGGCTATAAAGATGGTTCAGGAAAAGGATGGTATAAATTCTGACGACATAAAACTGGAGAAGAAACAGGGAGGAGGAATCGAGGACACGGAACTTATAAGGGGCATTGTGGTTGACAAGGAAGTGGTTCACGGAGCGATGGCCAAGAGAGTGGAAAAGGCGGCCATAGCACTGGTGGATTCCGCTATCGAGGTAAAGGAGATGGAGACAGACGCCAAGATAAACATAACCTCCCCGGAACAACTGGAGGCCTTCCTGGCGCAGGAAGAGACCATGATAAAGCAGATGGTGGAAAAGATAGCCAAGAGCGGGTCTTCTGTCGTGTTCTGCCAGAAGGGTATAGATGACTCGGCCCAGCACCTGCTCGCAAAGAAGGGCGTTACAGCAGTAAGGAGAGTGAAGAAGAGTGATATGGAGGCCCTTGCCAGGGCAACCGGAGCAAAGATTGTAACCAATCTTGACGACCTGACCAAGGATTCCCTTGGATACGCGGGGATTGTGGAGGAAAAGAAGGTGGGCGGGGAGAAAATGGTCTTCGTCCGAGAATGCAAAACTCCCAAATCCGTGTCAATACTGATAAGAGGAGGCACAGAGCACGTGGTTGACGAGGCGGAGAGAGCCATGAAGGACTGCATAGGAGGAATAATAGCCACCCTGGAAAACAAGAAAGCGGTTCCTGGCGGAGGGGCTGTCGAGGAAGAAGTCTCCAAGGAACTGAAAAAGGTTGCACAGAAGTATTCCGGCAGGGAACAGCTGGCGATAGTTGCCTTTGCGGAGGCCATAGAAGTGGTTCCCAGAACCCTCGCGGAAAATGCGGGACTGGATCCCATCGACATGCTCGTAAACCTGAGGGCAGCGCATGACGAAGGCAGAGGCTCACACGGACTTGATGTGATGAAAGGCGAAGTGGTTGACATGTGGAAAGCGGGGGTCATTGAACCCCTGAAGATAAAGACCCAGGCAATAAACAGCGGCAGCGAAGCAGCGGAAATGATACTCAGGATTGATGACGTGGTCAATGCGGGAAAACTGGATAAGGCGGGCGGACCACCGGGAATGCCTCCTGGAGGAATGGGCGGCATGCCGCCAATGTAAAACCCCCCATTTATTCTTCTTCTTTTCACCAGTTTTAAGTAAACTTTATAAATGAACTGAATTAATTATAATTATGCCAAAACAGGTTGAAATTGACTCCGATGACTATGAAGTGGTCCCTGTAGGACCCATAAGAAAGCTTGAAGAAAGGATAAGGAAGATGGAGAGTGACAGGGAAGGCTTTGCCTACGAAAGCTTCATGAGGGAGATACTGGAGCTAATACAAAGCAACCAGAAACTGGTTGATGAGATTGTCAAGGCAAATGACGAACTCCGGGACGAGCTGGCAAAGATACCAGGCAAGATCGACGAGCTTCTGGGAACCTGGAAGGAATTCATAGAAGTGTTGAAGGAAGTTGGCGGAGCAGAGGCAAGTTCGGCTTCCATGATGGAGCAGTTCAACAAGCTCATGGAGCAGAACCAGGAAATGCTGGATTCCATAAAGTCCATGAGGTCAAGGAGAAGCTCGGAGGGTATTGGAGCCCCAAAAAAATATCCGAAGATTAAGATTAAAAGGTAAAAACAATAGACACCCCCATACTAAGCAAAACTATTTAAGGGGTTGTTATAAAAAATAAAGAGGAGGTTTAAAAATGAGGAAAGGAATAACGCCCGTTATAGCAATGATACTGCTAATCTTGATAGTGGTAGCTTTAGGTGGAGTTTTCGCGGCATGGACGACAAGAAGCTGGGAACAACTCGGTGAAACG
>CP070662.1:688485-694805 GCA_020355185.1 archaeon | reverse complement strand
CTGGAGAAATTCGGCACGCCGGAGAAAGTTTTCCGAGCCTCTGAGGAAAGGCTTAAAAAGGTGGAAGGAATCGGCGAGATTATGGCAAGGAACCTGAGAAAGGTCCTGGGTGAGAAGTATAAATAATTTCGGTTAGTATTACTTTTATGGTTTTAATTATAGATAATCGTCCCTTGTTTGAAAGAGCCAAAGAACTGAGCGATAGTATTTCAAAATTTTATGTATATTTAAACAACTCCAAAGACAAAGGAGTTAATGAAACAATTTCCGGGATTCTTAAACGGAACTGTTATGAGGCCTTCAAACTCAATTATTTTGTAAGGGAACAGACCCAAGGCCTCAACGACAGGCTGAAATTAATGCTTGAAAAAGGCTACCTTGAATTGAGCGATGATGAAATAAGTATAATAGACCCTGTTACAAAGGAATATTGCTTTGAAAAACTTGGCCAGGAAATTTTCCAGGGTATAGATAATTAGGTTTTTATTGTTTTCTGACGTTAATTAGTCTAGTGATTTAATGAAGCTGCCGAAAGTTATTGTGGGAGTGGATCCCGGAACGACTGCCGCCGTGGCCGTGCTTAATCTCAGGGGCAAGATTCTTGCAATGGAGAGCAGGAAGAATTTCGGGAGAAATGAGATAATAAAGTTCATTTCCTCGGTCGGGACACCGAGCCTTGTGGCCACTGACAAGTCCCTGCCACCGGCACTGGTGCTCAAGATTTCCTCCAACTTCAACGCCCTGACTTTCTCGCCGAGGGAGGACATGAAGTACAGGGAAAAAATAGAAATCACGAAGGACTACGAGACGAAGGACTCGCACCAGAGAGATGCCCTTGCCGCAGCCCTTGCCGCTTATCTGGAGAACCGGGAGGCCCTGAAGAAGGTGGAAAGAAGCGTGGAAGGTCTTAACCTGTGGAAATACGCCGACGAAATAAAGGACATGGTTCTGAAAGGGAGGTGCAGCAACGTGGCTGAGGCCATTGAAATCGCCCTTTCCGTGGAAAAGAAGCCCAAGAAAAGAAGAATTGAGAGAGGAAAAGAGGCTACCAAGGGGGACCTGGAGAGCATAGTAAACAAACTGCGGGGAAGCCTTAAGGAGAAGGAGAGGTCGATGTCCATACTTGAGAGATACGCCGGAAAGCTGGAGGAAAGGGTAAAGACCCTGGAGCAGGAGAACGAGAAGCTGAAGAAACCGAGGAAGAAAAAGGCTCCCAAGAAAAAGGATTACAGGCTGGAAAACCTGAAGAGTAGGCTGAAAAAGGGAAAGGACGACATCGGGAAAATAAAAAGTAATCTGCAGACCCTCAAGAAGATTGAGGAAACCAGAAAAAAAGGTTCCGTGCCGGTCAAGGTTGTTGAGGAATCAGACTGCGAGAGCCTGAAAATAACCGAGGAAAGTCTGGGCCTTTACAGGGACATACTATACTTCCGCAAATATTCCAAGCCGGACAGAAAATTCATGGAAAACTTAAAGAAGAAAGAGATTGAAATGATTATGGGGGACTTCCCGGAAAAGGTAAGGGAGAAGATAGAAGGTCAGGGAATAATGGTTCTTGGGAAGGAAGACGTTGAAGTTAAGCTGGAGAAAGGCCATGGTGTCATTTCCCCGGAAAGCCTGAAAAGAATCAGGAAGAAGAGTTTCATCGGATGGCTAAAGGAATACAGGAAGAGAGCATGATTAAGAACGGGGAACTCAGAGAAACGCTTTTTTTTCTATCAAAACTGCTCCTGCTCTCCGTGCCTCTTTATCTTGTCATATGGCTGGGACTTGACCTGAGCCCGCTCCAGGAGCTGGTGGCCAGAACCGTCCAGTCTTTCCTGAATTTCGCCGGCTACTCCGTGGAGAGGGAGGGCTTCGGACTGTTAATCGGGAACTTTTCCTTTTACATAAGCAGGGACTGCACCGGCTGGAAAGGCCTGCTGTTTCTGGCTGCACTTATATTTGCAACCAAGGCCGGCTGGAGGAAAAGGGCATTGGGTCTGGCGGCGGGACTGCCGGCGTTCTTTGCCTTCAACCTGCTCAGAATCATGTTCATGGTGTGGATAGGCCTGGGTAACCGGGGGCTGTTCTACCTTCTCCACGACTTCCTGTGGCAGTTCTCCATGATAGCCGTGGTCCTGCTCCTATGGCTGATGTGGAACGGAGTCAAAGAGCCTTAACCTTTTATAATTCTATTTGTTCTAAATAATAATATGTTCGGGTTTCTAAAGAAAAAGCTCAAGGAAAGCATAGGCAAGATATCGAGGAAAGTTGAAGAGGTTGAAGGGGAGGAAAAGCTGGAGAAAATCAGGGTCAAAGTCGAAAAACCGGGGGAGGAAAAGGAGGCAGCACCCGGGAAGAAAGGGACCGGAGAAAGGGAACCGGAAAAAATTGAAAGGAAGGCACCTGGAAAGAAGCCTCAGAAGGAAGAACCGGCTGAACCAAAAGAAGGAAAGCCTGAAAAGAAGGAAAGGAAGCTCCTTAAGCTAAGAAAAAAGAAACCTGAAGAAAAAGCCGGAGAAATTGTAAAGGAAGAAAAGCCTAAGAAGTTCGGCCTGAAGAAAAGGTCCGTTGAGGAAAAGGACATAAAAGCCCTGCTCTGGGACCTTCAGGTATCTCTCCTCGAGTCGGACGTGGCACTTGAAACAGCCGAAAAGATATGCAGCGACCTGAAGAAGAACCTTGTGGGGAAAGAGATAAAGAAAAAAGAGATAGAGAGCGCGGTAAAGGAGAACATAAAAAAATCTCTGTTTGACATTCTCGACCAGAAGCCCATGGACCTGGTAAGGGAGGTTGACAAGAAAAGCCCGTTTGTCATTCTTTTCCTTGGATTCAACGGTTCGGGCAAGACAACAGCCATAGCAAGGGTGGCATATCTCCTGAAGAAAAACGGCTTCAAGGTCAACATGGCCGCCGGGGACACATGGAGGGCCGCGGCAATAAACCAGCTGGAGAAGCACGGGGAGAAGCTGAAGGTTCCCGTCGTGAAGCACGATTACGGCGCGGACTCGGCCGCGGTGATTTTTGATGCGGTCAAGCACGCCAAAGCCAGGAAACTTGATGTGGTGCTGGCGGACACCGCCGGCAGGACCCATACAAACGTCAACCTGATGAGGGAGCTGGAGAAGATAATCAAGGTCAACAAGCCCGACCTGAAAATTCTGGTGGTGGACTCTCTTACAGGGAACGATGCCGTGGAGCAGGCCCGCTCGTTTGAGGAGACCGTGGGCGTTGATGGCATAATACTCACGAAGATGGATGTAAACGAGAAGGGTGGTGCCGCCCTCTCCGTGTCGCATACCATAAAAAAGCCGATTATTTACATCGGCACGGGCCAGGAATACAAGGACCTGGAGAAGTTCAACCCGAGAAAAATCATCCAGAGCTTGCTAGAGTAAAATAAATTATACTTATTTGATGAACCTGGCTATCACTATGCCGCCCAGAATATCTATTATCAGGGCCTCTATCATCCATGATATGGAAAGGAGAACAGGCACCGCCAGAAGAAGGGACATTGAAAAGAAGGTGGGAACCGCTGTTATTATAAAGAGAAGTATACCGTAGTTAATACCTTTCATGAAGCTGAATTTTCCCGGAACGGATTTATTTATAAGCACGTAAAACAGCGTAAGTATCAGGGCCGTTATGAAGTTGAACAGAACTGATACGGCAAAGAACTCCATTCCCGGGGCGCCCCCCGTGGGCATCATTATCTCGCTCCAGAGATGGAAATACTCGGGATTTGTGTAGAAATCCATGGTTGCAAAAGAACCCAGGGTATGGACTGCCTGTGCGATAACCATGAAAATTATCGAGGCGATAATTATTCGTCTCCACTTTCCCATCGGTTTTCTCTTTCCCTTTTCTTTGGCCATATTTTAATTATTAAAGCTTGGGTATATAAATTTTGTAGAGGTGTTTATGTGTTGTTTTTGATAGGTCTTGGTTTGTATGATGAGAAAGACATGACCATAAGGGGAATGGAGGCCGCAAAGTCCTGCGACAGCCTTTACATAGAAACGTACACTTCGGGCTGGTCCGGGGTGGAAAACCTGAAAGTTAAGACAGGCAAGGACATAAAAGTTGTCGGGCGGAGCGACCTGGAGGAAGGCCAGGCAAAGATTCTTGAGGAGGCAAGAAGCAGGAAGGTGGGGATACTTGTGCCGGGCGACCCGCTTGTCGCGACCACGCACACAGACCTCTTAATCCAGACCAGGAAACAGGGGATAAAGACCAGGGTGGTCCACGCCCCGTCAATCTATTCGGCCCTCGGGGAGACCGGGCTTTTCATCTACAAGTTCGGCAAGACCACCACCATACCCCTGCCGGAAAAGGGATATGAACCGGAGAGCCCCTACGACACCGTAAAGGAGAACAGGGAACGCGGGCTACACACCCTTTGCCTGCTGGACATTAAGAATAAGCTCATGAGCCCGAAAGAGGGCCTCGAATACCTGCTCCGCATAGAGAAGAAAAGGGGAGAGAAAGTCATCGGACCGGAGGACATGGCAATCGTTTTCGTGGTCAGGGAAAGCGGCCAGGTTGTTTACGACAAGGCCAGAAACCTTATGAACAGGGAGTTCCAGAAACCGGCAGTTCTCATAATACCAGGCACTTTGCATTCAATAGAGAAGGAGGCATTAACCCTATGAACGGAAACGTGGAGGAGCAGCTCAGAAAAGAGATAAAGAAATGGATGGTTAAGCTGGAAAAGGCAGTGGACCAGACCAAGGCCATTGACAGAAAGGGCTTTGATTTCCTCACAAACATAAGGGCATACCAGTCCGACTCCCTTCATTTTTACCATAAGGATGACCTTGTCCGCAGCTTCGAGGCCCTGATATGGGCCTGGGCATACTGCGAGATTGGCAGGGAGATGGGAATCCTGTCCGGAAAATGAACCGAAACAAATAAGACCAAATACCCGTATAAATCCTTTTTCTTCCTTGTATTATACAAGAAACTGGCTTAAAGGTGTTATTTTTAGCCAGTAATAACAAACCGAAACCTTTATAAGGGAGTTCATACATATACTTACTATAAAGTGGTAAAAATTGGGGTGTTTTAGAAATGCCAGTTGATAACAGTTCATATGAACTTTCATATGTTTTGAATGTGCTGAATGACAGAATAAATAGACAAGGTGAAGTTATAAGTGGTATATACGATATTCTTGAAACCCAAGAAAAGGCAAAAAGAAAGGAAAGGGAAGACCTTAAAAAATTTGTAGAGGGCGAATACGGTCACCTTTATCATCTTATTGAGAATGTTAACATATGGAACGAAAGGGTTCACGGTGAACCTAAAAGAACAGACGTAACTTCCATACCTATTGCATGTCGTTTGGTGGGTAACGAAGATATTTTTTCCGTAATTACAGACGCGGGAGCTGCTTTTCCCATGGGACTTTATGCAGGATATTCTGACGCAGGATTAAAGGATTACAAGCCCCTTTCCGAGACCAATTTGTACATACCAATAGCACAACTTCACTACGGACCCGCAGCGGACCTAACTGAATCGGCTTTGTATGACCAAGACATGATACGCGGAACTGGAAATGAGATTGGCGAGTATGGAGATAACTTGCCTGGATATGATATAAGACGAGATGTAAATCTTGATGAAAATGGGAACTTGAACTTCAGTTTTAATCTAAATGAAAGAGATTTCAGAGACTCAGATGACTCTGATTCTATAGCTTAATAAAAAGGGATAAAATGAGTGCCACCGGAGAGATTTTAAGCAAAAGGAGAGGAATGCTACAGTCTTTGGAAAAGGGAAAAAACGCCTTTAGGGAAGCCAAGATACATGTTCTGGATTACAGTTTCCAGAAAGAGGAACTCAAATATAAAAACAGAATGGATGATATGGAGGAAGACAAGAAAGCTTACAATGATGCATATTCCGGAATTAAAGAAGTTTATGATGCTGTCACCAGAAAAATGGAGAAATACAACAAGAAAGCAGGCAGCGTAGAGCCGGATCCCGACAAAAATTTTGATAAGCTGATGAATGAACTGGAAACAAAGGATAAGAAATATGGGGAAATAGCCGAGAAACTGAAGAAAATGGTTAGCGACTCCGAAAGTGTGGAAAAGGACTGGAATAAGCTTATGGAATTTTTTGAGGAATGCGAATTGAAGGACTTAGAGTTGGATGAAAAAATTCTTGATTTTGATTTCAATAGAATGAAGAGACTTGAGAAATACAAGAATTTTAGCATACGCAAGTTTGAGGAATATGAGCTCAAAACAGATGACAAACCGAATCTGTTTGAGAGAAATTTAAAAAGTTACGACGATTTGTTAGAAACACTTGGTGCAATAACTTTT
>CP070662.1:681211-688385 GCA_020355185.1 archaeon | reverse complement strand
TCTTTTTCATGCATTTTTCCAACCCTTTGGCAAATTTTCGTTTAGCTCCAATTTAAATCTGACTTCGACAATTCCCATACTTTACAATTAAATTTTACCTCCATAGTTGGTTTCAAAGGCTTAAATACGTTAAAAATTCGACAAAAATCGAATTAAAAATTTAAAGCTTAAATACGACTTTTATGAAAAATAAACATGGAGCAAGTTATACTTGTCGATGAAAAAGACAACCAGATAGGAACAGAAGAGAAGATAAAGGCGCATGAAAACGGCGGCCGGCTTCACAGATGTTTCTCCATACTTATTTTCAATTCCCGCGGGAAACTGCTTCTGCAAAAAAGGGCTTTTAAAAAATACCACTGCGGTGGCCTGTGGTCCAACACCTGTTGCGGGCATCCCAGACCCGGGGAGGAAACTTCTCGGGCGGCCTGTCGGAGGCTGAAAGAGGAATTCGGGTTTGAAGCAGAACTAGAGGAAATAATCTCTTTCATCTACAGGTCAGATTTTAAAAACGGTCTCACGGAGTGGGAATTTGACCATGCCTTCGTGGGAATATTTGATGGCGAGCCTGATCCGGACACGGAAGAAATAGAGGATTACGAGTGGATAGGAACAGAGGAACTGAAAAAAGATGTAAGAGAAAATCCGGAAAAATATACTCCATGGTTCAGAATCCTGTTATCCAAGATTGACCTGGAGAAGGAATCAAAACAGGTATTTAGATAGTTTTTTAAGTCACTGATTACAAATAATTAAACATGGATAGGTCTTCTAAAAATTCCGACAAAAATAAAAACGATTTCAGCAGATTGACGTCCGGAATTCCCGGACTGGATAATCTTATGAACGGTGGTTTCATAAAGGGGCACAACATAGTTTTAATTGGCCCCGCCGGGGCAGGAAAGACCATTTTCTGCTGCCAGTTCCTCTGGGAAGGCCTGCAGAAAGGTGAGAATTGCATGTACATAACCTTTGAGGAGCTGCCGGAGGAGATAAAAATTGATGCAGAGGTATTCGGCTGGGACTTTGGCAAGTACGAGAAAAGCGGCAATCTTATCATAACTCATAAGGATCCCTTCCAGACCACTGACATAACCACAAGGCTTGAGAACGAGATAAGACAGAGCAACATCAGTCGGATTGTTATCGATTCTGTCTCGCTTCTCGGACTCTATTTCAAGAATCCGCATGACATAAGGCGGGAACTCTACAAGCTGATTTCAGCATTAAAATCGGCAAATGCCACAGCAGTTCTGACAGCAGAAACCCGGGAGGAACTCGAATTCGTGCCCAGATTCGGCGTGGAGGAATATGTTGCGGATTCATCCATAGTACTCTTCTATACAGGAATAGGTGAAAGCGGATTCAGGTCAATCCAGATCAGAAAGATGAGAAACACAAAACATTCCACAAATACCCATCCATTTGAAATCACAAAGAAAGGAATTATGGTGCACAGGTCACAGATTTAGTCCAGTTCTAAAATTTTCATGCCTTCGGGTGTTATCTCAAAAGGATAAATAAGAGTGCTGTGGTTGGTTCTCCTCATTTTCCTTACAGTTAGGGTTCTTTTGAAGTCTTCTGCCACAGGTACAAAGTCAAGTTTTATAACCGAGTCTACCGTCGATTCTATAAGTTCCGCGCCGATTATACCCTGCCTGTAGTCTGTTATGGTACCTGATATGACTGTAGTTATTCCCATATCTCTCAGCTTATCCATCAGGGAGGTTAGTATAATTCTGGAAAGGTACTGGTTATTTATGAAAAGCTGTATAACTGATATTGAGTCGATTACAATCCTCTTTGCATTGGTTTTTTCAAGTGTTTCAGTTATTTTTCTCAAAAGTTCGGAAACATAAGATTTTGCAAGCCTGCTGGTATGCTCGATTTCAATGGAAGGGACCATGGGTTTTATGGAAAGAAAGTTTACGAACCCCTTTTTCTCAAAAACATCTATATCCCAGTTGAACATTGCCTTTATGTCTTTTTTTATGTCTTCCACTCTTTCCTCGGTGGTTAAATATACGGTGGATTGGTTGTTTTTTGCCCCCTCATAAATAAAACAAGAACAAAAGGTTGTTTTACCGGTTCCGGTCTTACCCATCACGAGGTTGACGCTTCCCTCGACGAACCCCCCCTCGATTTTATCGTCAAAATTTATTATCCCGGTTTTGACTCTCATCTTATAACCTCTTTTATATATTGCTTATTTTATTTTTATACCTTTTATTCTTTTCCAAATCCCTTTCAGCTTGTTTCTTAAGTGTATCCTCTCTTTTAACGACCATTCTATAATAGTCTTGGGCTCGAAAACCCTTTTCACAAGTTCATGCTCCCTCTTTTTTATGTCGGATATTTTGTTTCTCAATATAATAACTTCTTCCTGTTCCTTTACCACCATTTTGTTGAATGTTTCCTGGTCAATTTTTCTGTGGAAGTAAAGCATTTCCGTATTTTTTCTCAGGTTTATGAGGTCTCTCTCTTTGTGTTCCAGTTTTTTGAGGTCTTTTTTAACCCTGAAATAGGGAATGAAAAAGCTGTATGTCAGATAAACCAGCAGATAAATCAATATTATGGAGGCGATGACGTATCTGGAGCTGTCCAGTATGTAAATTTGTAAAGATTTTATAACCAGGGTGTTTTCTATTTCGCTCTTTTTTCGGATGCCTTCCGATACGTAAAGTCTTAGACCCTCAATATCATTTTCCTTTATCGCCTTTTCCGCATTTTCCGTAATTATTTCCAATTCCCTTATCTGCTGGTTGAGGTCGCTTACATCTATTTTGTCCTCATGTTTCAGCTTTTCCTCTCTGAATTTGATTGTATCGTCTTTCATTTCCTCGAGCCTTTCCAGAAGGAAGAAAGATACGCGGGACACAGAAAACATTATATTTTCCTCGCCTCTGGCGCCTTCAACGATGCACTTTATCTTGAACCTGTAACTCTCCCCCTCGATTATGCTTATCTTGGCCTTGTGAAGAGTCCCGTTTATATCTTCAAAATCACGGCCCTCCCCGTATTCAAATTCTTTCAAATCATATTCACATTCACTCGGTTTTTCCGTGTCAAGGATTATGTATGCATTGTCCCTGGTCACCAGCGTCTGAATGTTGTAGGTCCCTTCTATCTCCTCATACTTTTCCATTTCCGTGACCTGTGCCACCGAGATAGTCGGAATCATCAGAAACAAAAACAGGGCAATCGCTATCTTCATATTTAGTTTTTGGATTGCGGATTTAAAATGATTTCAGGGCTTTTTAAAGTGTTTTACACGTTCAGATAATTTTTTAAACTTGGCTTTACAACATATTATCATGCCCAAGAAAGTTCAAGATACTGGGGGAAGGATAAAATCAGGCATACCAGGTCTTGACAAGCTCATAGGCGGTGGTTTCATAAAGGGGAGTTCAATACTAGTTACCGGCTCCACTGGTACAGGAAAGACCATTTTCTGCTGCCAGTTCCTCTGGGAAGGCCTGCAAAACGGGGAGAGATGCATGTACATAACCTTTGAGGAGCTGCCGGAGGAGATAAAGGCCGATGCAGAGGTATTCGGCTGGGACTTTGACAAATATGATAAAAGCGGCAAGCTTACCCTCACGTTCAAGGATCCCTTCCAGACCACTGACATAACCACAAGGCTTGAGAACGAGATAAGGCAGACCGGCATCAGCCGGGTGGTGGTGGATTCAACCTCGCTTCTCGGGCTCTACTTCAAGAATCCGCATGACATAAGGCGCGAGCTCTACAAGCTTATAAGCGCCCTGAAGGCCAGCGGTGCAACCTCCCTTCTGACAGCGGAGGTCCCGGAAGAGGACGGCATCTCAAGGTTCGGCGTTGAGGAGTACGTGACAGACGGAGTCATTTACCTGCATTACACGGGTATAGGCGGGGAAGAAGGAAGTCATCTTCAGGTAAGAAAGATGAGAAGAAGCAAAATCGAGAAGGGATTTTATCCCCTCTTGTTCACCAAAAACGGTTTAAAGGTCGGAAAAGAAGGAATCTCTGTACTAATGAAGTGATAATATATGTACGGGTTCTTAACCAAGCTTCTATTATCAGGTAAACTAAAGTTTGAATTAGGAGAAATAAAATTTGCCAGAGAAAATGTAACTATAATATCCATGGATACAATGAAGGATATAACAGATGATGCTTTGAAGGAGGGCAAGAAGGGAATTTTAAGAATCTATATGTACGGGTGGCACGAAGGTTTTAATTTCACCAAAGATTATATGAAAGATCTAAAATTGAAAAAATTCGAAGAAACCTACAAACTAATAATGGATGTCGCTGAGATGATAGGTTACGGGGATTACAAAACTCTGGATTTTGAACAAAAAAAATTTTCCAAATTCAAAAATATAGGAAATCCGTTTGCAAAATTATATCATCCCTCCAAAGACGTAGTTTGTCATTTTGTAAGGGGCATGAATGCTGGAGGAGGTACGGCTCTGCATGAAGTTCTGATGAACGGCATTGAACTGGAATGCACCGCGCAAAACGGAAATCATTGTCTTTTCATGAATGTTTCCAATAAAATTCTGAGAGAAGACCCTAATTTCAGTAAAATCGTAAAGAAACAGCTTGACCTGGAAAAACTAAAATCCAGGCAGATAGAAATAATAAAGAAATATGGGGACGATCCCAAGAAGTATTTAAAATACCCAAAATGATTCTAGAAAAAACCCATTGAAGTTACCATAAGAATTAATAACATTATCAATGAGAATAACCTTGCCAGACCAAAGGTTTTCTCAGGGTCTCTTTCTACGTTAAATTCTTGATACAAAATTCCTGCCAAAACCAAAATAAGAAAAATAATTTGTATGAGATTGAAGGTGAAAATTTCGTAAAAGAAGTACAAAACCAGAGCAAAACTTATAAAACTTCCGGTTAGAGCAACTATTTTTGTATTTTTCTTTCCAAGTTGTGAAACAGTAGTCTTCTTCCTATAGGTACTGTCGCCAGCGATATCCTTAAAATCCTTTGTTAGAAAAACGAAAATAAAAACCGAAGTTAGTGAAATCAAAAGAAACAAAATATTTACTGGTATTAAAAAACTGTCCAGAGAAAGTATCACACCGGACAACAGAGGTATGAATATCATAGTTATCGATAATTCTATCTGACTTATAATCCCCCTTCTGCTAAAGGCGATTGGAGGCACCGAATACGCAAAACTAAATATTAGCACTATTATAGTCATTAAAAATATTTTCCAGCCCAAAAGAAAACCCAAAAAAAGAGTTATTCCATGAAGTATTATTGATAGATTAAAGGCCATCCTTTTTCTGATTCTACCCTCTTGCAAAGGGCGATAAGGCATATTTATTCTGTCTATAAGTTCGTCATAGAGGTCATTTATGGTCGTTCCTGCCATATAAGCAAGAATGAATAAAAAGAAAATTAATATGATTTCAAACGGTTCTTTTCCCCCACCAAGAGAGTAACCAAAAATCCCCAAAAGACCCGGTACAATAGCATTCCAAGGCCTTACTAATTCTAAAACCGCCAGTTTTCTTCCATGCTTTTTCATTAAATTATAGAAGAACCTTTCCATACGTTAAGGTAATGAACATTTGAATATAAATTTATAATCCATGAAAAAGCGCATTTTAACTAAATAAGGTTATAATATCACTTATCAGTAGTAAATTATAAATAGTTGAGCCCCCATATAATATACATGGAAATCACATACCAAAATCTTGGGCCAATGTCCGATAACAAGGACAGGGCAAAAAGGCAGGCACAGCGTATAGGAATTAAAAACACTATTGGTTCAATTGAAAAAATGTACGATCTCGCTTTAGGCGTTTTACCTTATAAAATGAAAACCGGGGAAAAAACATCCAGAACAGAAATAGTCAGGAGAGCCATGGGAAAGGATTATCCGGATTCTGTAATAGGAATTTCCGAAGCTGTCGACAACGTTGTGGGGAGCTGGGACGAACTTTTGGACCAGAACCTTGGGAAACCGGAAAGACTGGCTTATATAGCAACCCAGGTTTTTCGTTTCGGTCAACTGGTCGGCAACGACTTGAAATTGAATAGAAAACAGAGGAATATAATAGGAAACTACGCTGATAAATTGATGGTTTTAGGTTCCGCGGAAGTCAGCTATAACACTTTAGTCTCAGAATCGAAAAAGGAAGAGAATGTTTTAAAACACGCAAAGAGTTTTTATAGAGCAAAATCACTTGTAAACGATGTTTTCGTTGAACTGCCTCTCGTGGAATTGGGTTACGACATGAGAAAGAAAGAAAGTAAAGATATGGTAGAAGTGGGTAGAAAAAACAGGTCCGTAGGGATGATTAGAAAGGACATAGATGATATCCAGGATGACATCAAAAACAATACCCGTACGCCCTTTACGGTATTAAAGCAGAAGGGAAAAAAGATGAGAATTCACGGAAGAAAGCTGGCGAACGAATTTCTGGAAGAACTCAACGAATATAAATTCATTGACAAAAGACTCCAGAGATTCAAGAAAAATTTCTATGAAATGAGCAAAGAAGAGATTAAAAGAATATAGATCTATCGAGTGATTTTTATATTTCACCAATACAATAGTTTTCTTATGACAGACAGCAGAATGAAAGTCACGCCCTGGGAAGTCTCTGGAAGAATTGATTACGACAGGCTTGTCAAGGAGTTCGGGACAGAACCGCTTACTGAAAAGATTGTGAAGGATATAGAGAAAAAAGCCGGCGAGGAGCATCTTTTCCTGAGAAGAAGGATTTTCTTCACCCACAGGGACATGGACTGGATTCTCAAGGAGTACGACAAGGGGAACAGGTTTTATCTTTACACGGGCAGGGGTCCCTCGGAGCACACGCATCTGGGCCACCTGATACCCTGGATTTTCACCAAATGGCTGCAGGAAAAATTTGGAGCGGAACTCTGGTTCCAGATGACTGATGACGAGAAGTTTTTGTTCAAGCCCAACCTCAGCCTGGAGGAAGCCAACAAATTTTCCTATGAGAATGCCCTGGATGTTATAGCCCTGGGGTTTGACCCAAAGAAAACTTTCATCTTCTCTGATTTGGACTATTCCAAGACCCTTTACCGGGAGGCCCTGAAGGTGGCGAAGAAGCTTACCTTCTCCACAGTCAAGGCGGTCTTCGGTTTCAAGAACGAGTCAAACGTGGGCCAGATATTCTTCACCAGC
>CP070662.1:676830-681111 GCA_020355185.1 archaeon | reverse complement strand
TAATTACCAAAAATTAAATTCCCTCCGGTTTCCGGCGTCTTTCTATCACAATTTTTATTAAATAACCGCACTTTACTTTCATTACAATCTTAAAACCCTAGATATCATGTTTTTAAATCCCGGAGAGAAAGATTATAAGGTGATATTAGTGAAAACAAAAAAAATGAATGAAACCGATTTTGCAAAAATAGTGAAAGAGCTTACAGCGGTTGCAGAAATGATAAGGACAAACCAGGACGAGAAGCAGTCCGTTTTGGACGACTTCGACAAGGAAAGGACAAGATACAGGCTGGGAAAAATATCCAAGAAGGCATTCAGTTCTTCTGTAAGAAAAGTCAACAAGGAACTTTCAAGGCTTGACAACGCAATAAAGAAAGGTATGGGAAATGTGAACACGTTATCCACCAGGATAAGTAATTTCTCCGAAAGGCAGAAGCCAAACAGATTTACCGTGAGCTTGGAAGGAATAAAACTTGTTTCCGGTGGAAAAAAGAAAAAAAAGAAACCCGCTAAAAAGAAAAAGCCCAAAAAGAAAGCAAAGAAAAGACCGAAGCCCAAAAAGAAAAAGACCTCCAAGAAAAGGAAGAGATAGGATTAAAAAAATCCTCCCGACTTTTTTATATTTTTTAGTGTATTTGACATTCCTTAATTATTTAAGCCTTAATTTAGTCCAAGCTTAAATACATTTTCTTAATAAAGATGCATATGTACAAAAATCATAAAAACAAGCCCAAGACGTTTAAATGTAAGATATTAAATAAAAACATTAATTTTAACAAAACATGTGAAGGACCCCATTTCATTATAGAAGTCCATTCCATTATAAAATTTGATGATAATGGCAATCCAGAGGGTATGATGTGTACCGATTATATGGAAACATCTGAAGATGGAACCAAAAACTATTGCGAGATATTAAAAGGTCGCTGCCATTTCAGCGGATGGAAAAAAATTTATAATCTTTGAAGCCCGGAGTCATGGATAAAGAGAGGAAAGGAACCCTAAAAATTGTCAGCACTTTCCTACCTTCCTCAAGTTCAGGGATAACTATTTAAATACCCAATCATATTCTTCTTTTAAGTGTAAAGTGGGGGGTTTGGATGGTAAAAGACATCAAGATAGAGAATGTCGTGGCTTCTGCTACTCTTAAAAGCAAACTGCCCCTAGACAAGATTGTATCCAGGATTCCCGGTACCGAATACGAGCCCGAGCAGTTCCCCGGTCTGGTATACAGGATAAAGGAGCCAAAGGCGGCTTCCCTGATTTTCAGTTCCGGAAAAATCGTGTGCACGGGAGCCAGGAGTCCCGAGCTGGCCAGAACCGCTGTAAACAAGATAATAAATTCCCTTAAAAAGGCGAAGATAAGCGTAAAGGGCAAGCCCACAATAAGGATAGAGAACATAGTCGCCAGCGCCAAGCTGGATTCGATGCTCAAGCTAAACGAGATAGCATTTACCCTTCCGAATACCGAATACGAGCCCGAACAGTTCCCCGGTCTGGTATACAGGATAAAGGACCCGAAGGTGGCCTTCCTGCTTTTCGGCTCCGGAAAGATAGTCTGCACAGGCGGAAGAAGCGTCAAGGACGTTGAAAAGGCGATAAAGAAGCTTGAAAAGGAGCTCAAGGACATAGGAGCCGTAACCTCAAGGAAGTCCTAGTTAAATTTATTTATTCTATTCCCAGCCTATTTTTAAATGGTGTATATTTGAAAAAAGGCCTTGCCCCGATAATAATAGAAATCATCCTGATTCTGATAGTGGTAGCCCTTGGCACCAGCTATTTTTACTGGAATCAGGGGTTTAGCGAGACTTTCGAGGAGTCAACGAGGGAAAGAACGGAATCCGAGATGAGAAGGTCCGGCTCAGATATAACCATAGTGAACGTGGCCAGGAAAGAGATAGGCGTAAAAAACACGGGAAAGTTTTCCATAGACATTGATTTGCTTTCATTCTACCTAAACGGCACGCAGGTCGCCACCATCGTGACCGACCCCATCCCGGTCCCAGCCACCCTGAACCCCGCCCAGATAGCCATATTCGAGGTCACCACGGTCCCGCCTGACCTGGAGGCAAACTACACCGTGAGAGTTGCCAGTCCTGACGGAGCCTACGACGAGGTCTTTGCGGAAATGAACTTCACGATATGAGCGGGATTTATTTATTCGGGAAAGAACAAATCTTAACTATGCGGCCCAAGGGCATTTCCAACCTGATATTCGCAGTCATAATGATAATTATAGTCATATTTCTGGCCACGGGGTTTTTATACTGGACCCTTGGGGTTGGAGAGACCTTTGAGAACTCAACGGAGGGCTCCACGAAATCTTCCCTGAAAAAAACCCAGACCAGCTTTTTCATAACAAACATCGACGGGGATGAGATAACCCTGAAGAACAACGGCCAGGTTTCCATAGATGTTGACGATTTTTCATTCTACCTAAACGGGAGCCAAGCTACCTCAAACGCGGTTGGACCCCTGCCGATACCGAGTTCGATAGATCCGTCGGAAGTGGTGACCTTTGAGCTTTCCGGATTTTCTGACGATAACTACTTGGTCAGGGTCACAGGACCCTTCGGCCTGGCGGACGAGGTCTTCGAGGAATTAACAAGCGGAGGACCGGGTCCGGGACCATTTTTCTCTGACGTGGACAGACCTTCCTCGGCCGGAACTTTGACCACCACGGGGACTGTAAGAAATGATTTCTACACAGCTTTGGAGGTTTCAACCCAGAACTGCGGTCAGGGAACCTGTGATACCGGGGACAGCTGGGGGGCAGGTTTCGATGATGCTAACCCGGCAAACACCCAGGTGGACTGGGATTTTGACTTAAGTGCCCTTGGGATATCGGGCTCTGACATAGAGAACATAACCATTTACGGAGGGGGCTGCTGGCAAGGGGGTGCTTCAAGAAACTGCAACGGAGCCGATGATGCGGAATTCACCGTCTTAACGGAACCGCAGTTACACGTTTACATATACGACTGGACAGGAGGATGGGATCAGATCACCTGCGAAAGCGGTACGCACAACTGCATAGGACCCGGTTACAATATCACAGACGGAGGAAACAACTTTGCGGGTCCCGGCGCAGATTACCAGACATACCAGTTTGAAAAAACATCCGGTTTCACTGACGACCACATGAGTGCCGGAGGAATAGTCAGGATAAGATATGAGTTGACTGGGAATACGATGGGACCGTCTTACGATGTCAGGGGAGTTTATGACTTCGCCCTGCTGACTACATTCTACTCGTAGGCCTTCACGTGAAAAAGTTTTTAAATAGCTGTCCCCACCTAATATAATTGCTTCTGACTTTTGGTTGGGGGGGTTGTGATGACAGAGGCTTCGGAAAACATTTCTAGGCTAGAGGATTTCTTGAGGAAGTTCTATTACAACAGGCTTCTCGAGGCGGTAAGGGAGGACAAGCCTTCGGTGTTTATAAACTTCATAGACCTGGAGAAATTCGATCCGGGCCTCGCGGATCTCCTGACAAGGATTCCCTCGGATTTCTTTGACTGGTGTTCCCGTGCAATTTCCAACATAGACCTGGGAACGGAGAAGAATATTATCACAAGATTTGAAAATATTCCGGACTCGGAGAAGATAAGGATAAAGGACCTCAGGAGCGAGCACATAGGTAAACTGATAAAGGTGGACGGCATGGTCAGGAGGGCCTCCGAGGTTATGCCCGAGGTCCGCATAGCGGTTTTTGAATGCCCTGACTGCGGGGACAGAATAGAGGTATTGCAACTGGAGAAGATGCTCACCTATCCCTCCCAGTGCAGTTGCGGAAAGAAGAGGGGCTTCAAGCTCATAAACAGGAAGCTGCATGACACCAGGTACATAGTGATGGAAGACCCGTTTGAGATCACGGTCGGCGAGAAGCCCGGAGAACTCAGGGTCTTTCTGAAGGACGACCTGACCACTCCGAGGAACCAGAGGAAGACAGACCCCGGAGCAAGACTGGAAATGGTGGGGGTGGTGAAAGAACTCACCAAGAGAGTGCAGGGAAGGAGAACCAAGCAGCTTGACATATATCTGGAATGCAATTCTTTTCGTGTGAGAGAGCTGGAACTGGAGGAGATAGAGATAACGGAGGAGGATGAAAGGAAGATAAAGGAGATTGCCCGGGACCCGAAGGTTTACGATATTCTGATAAATTCAATAGCCCCGTCAATGTACGGGCTCTCCGAGATAAAGGAATCGATGCTTCTTCAGCTCTTCGGCGGGGTTCCCCAGCTGCTGCCTGACGGGACAAGGATAAGGGGGGACGTGCAC
>CP070662.1:667351-676730 GCA_020355185.1 archaeon | reverse complement strand
TCTTATAAGTATCCCCAGTTCCACCCCGTAAGGATGGGGTCTTATCTCCTTGGGTTTTTTTGACAGTTTATGAACCGCTCTGGGGAAATCCATTTTCTCTCCGAGAGGATTTTCGTATGTAATGTGCGCCCACGGATTAACTATGGCAGTCTGTTTCAGGTACTCGTCCGCCGAGTGGTACCTCTGCACGTACTTGCCTTCTATAATTATCTCCAACTTTGTTCCGGTATGTTCCATCCCGTCGCTTATCAAATCCTCCTTAATTATCTCCGGCTCATTGTTTACGGTATCTATCTTCAGGTGGAAGACATGGGTCTTCCCTTTTTTGGTCGGTTTGCTGTATATCACGGCCGGATAGCCTGTCGTCAGCTGGGCGTAAAGAACAGATGCCGATATTCCTATTCCCTGCTGACCCCTGCTCTGCCTCAGGCGGTGAAACTTGGAGCCGTAAAGAAGTTTTGCAAATATTCTGGGGATCTGTTCTCTCATAATTCCTGGGCCGTTGTCCTCTATAGCAACCTTAAAACGGTTTTCCTCAAGCTCCTTTATCTTAACTTTTATTTCCGGGAGTATGTTAGCTTCCTCACATGCATCAAGTGAGTTGTCCACAGCTTCCTTTACAACTGTAAGCAGGGCTTTTGTGGGGTTATCAAATCCCAGAAGATGCCTGTTCTTTTCAAAAAACTCGGCCACCGAGATGGCCCTCTGCTCCTTTGCCATTTCTTTTGCAGTTATTGCCCTTTCAACCATGGAAACACCTTTGAAAATAATTATACACCTTATTGTGTTTGGAGCCATTTATAAGCATTTCTATGCCCGCTCTTACAGATGAAATTTTCTCACTCGCCGCTATTATTGATACTGTCTTTCCGTAAACCGATAACATACAACCACTTATTTCCTCTATCTTGTTTCTGGTCTTCCCTTCCCTTCCTATAATTCTTGACTTGACTCTTCTTATTCCCTTGTCAGTTTTTTCATAATCCTTGAGGTTTATGACGTATAAAACATTCCCCTCAAGAAGGCTGAAGGCCTTTTCCGGGCTGAATCCCCTTCCAATCGCCTTAACCACATCTTTTGTTTCCCATACCTTGAGAGCTTCCCCCTCAATTCTTACGTTCCCCTCCTCAAAACTTAATTTGGTGTCCGTTCTCTTCTCCAGAAGCGGGAGGCAGGACTTCAGTACTCCTATCCTCTTTTCAGGTATTTTCAAATTCTTTATCATTTCCTTCCCTACAAGTTTTTTAGATAACCCCTTCTCCTAAGGAAATCCACTTCTGTCCTGGTATATCTCCAGACAAGATCTCCCCGCGAATCCGACTGGGTTTCCCAGGGATTTATGATTACAATGTCATTAACCCTTGTCCATACCCTTTTCCTGAGCTTCCCGGGTATCCTGCAGAGTCTTTCCTTACCGTCCTCGCATTCAACCTGCAGACGACTTGAACCCAAGAGATTGGTTACCCTGCCGAATAGTTCTCCTCCTCTGGGCATCTTAACTCTCTTTATTTCCTGTTCCATGAAAATCACTTCCAGCATAAGTTATTTTAAATCACAATCTAACTAACACGGTATTCCTATATAAATCCTTACCCTCTTTTTTTGTGACCAGAGTGTACGATCTCTTCAATTCCTTCGTTTCCGGCAGGATTTTCAGTACCCGGTTAATAATTTTCTTCGGAGTGAAATAAATATCGAAACCATTTTTCCTTTTCTCAATCTTGGTTACTCTGCCTCTCCTGTTAATCGCTTCCTCCAGGCTTTTCAGGGCCTTTGTTAAAACTTCTTCCTCAAAGGACCTGAGCTGTATGACAGCTTCATAATACCCTCCTTTTACTTTGCCGCAGGTCTGGCACAAAATTTCCCTTATAACTATCTGCGTTTCGAGCGTCTCGGTTTTTTCTATTCCGTTCCCAAGTAATCCGTATACTTTAACTTCGACTCTTAAATTCTTTATCCCTTCCATTCTGGTTATCTCAATTTTATTTAAACTGCCATCAACCTTTAGGTTGTCCTTAACCAGTTTTTTAATTACCTCCCGGTCCAAATTCTTCGCTCTTTTCCCTCCCACTTTGCCGCAGTTTTTGCAAATCCTGACTTTTATCTTGTCTGGCAACTTTGCCAATCTCTTTTTCTTAAAGCAAGATTCACAAAGCCCCCCAAAAAGTGAATCTTTTTCCTTTCCACAGGCAGGGCAAAATTTCTGTTTCATAAAAAAAGTTGTTTTTCAAAGCATAAATTAGTATACATACCAGAGGGTCAGTTCAACCCAGTAGGGCTCATAGAAATCCTCTCCCTGCGAAACAAAATAACTCATCTTGGTATGCTCTCCCGAGACGCTCCTCAAAACATTCCACCAGCTCCTGTCCGAGGCCCAGATTAATGCGCTCTTCAGAAGGGAATTTATGTCATCACCGCTTTTTTCTTCAGACAACCAGACAGCCCTCCACCTGGTTTCATCCGAGCCATTAACCACCATTGCAGCCTTGTTCGTGTCAGTTTCAATTAAAACATACTGTTCTTGGGTTATTGGCGATTTTCTTGACCTTATTGGGTTATTTTCAAAAGTTTCAAACCTATAAGGAGTTCCCCTGTCAAAATTCAAAACAAAGAACCCGCCTCTTTGGTCAATTTTTTCTATTTCAAAATCAAAGTCCGTACCCAATGGATCGGTTATAGAAAAATCATAACCCTCATTCTTTCCAAAAAAGTCATAGTCTTTGGTACCTAAATGATCTGTATCTATGTCCAGCCTGCACCAGTCCACTCCAGCGGCGCAGCCGGTGTCATTCCTTCTGAACCAGTACTGAGAGCTCCAGAGTGTTATCGCTGTCTCATTCTCCTCCCTCCACTTATAAGTGAAGTTCTGGTTTATACCTACCCCGTAAAAATATTTCTGTATCCCGTAATTGGGCCAGGAGGCGTTATCTGAATTAATGAAAATGTCGTCAATGCCCAAGCTTAAGTCACCTACAGCTCCGGCTTTAATACCAAATATTTCTGTCTCTATGTCATCATTCGCTGGCGGAGCCGCATCATAGAAACCCACAATACCCGTTCCCCTTTCCAGAAAAACGGATTTTATTTCATCCACCCTGTTATTTGCCTCATTCTTCTGGATTTCCCCCCGCACGAGAATGACATCCATTTTTGTCCTACTCATTCTGTCATATGAGAAAGGGAAAACCCGGAACTCCACATACCTGCCGTTTATGTAGGCCGGGCGTAAAATATATTCCAGATACCCAATTTCATCCTCTATCCTGTTATTGTAGCAGCCTCCCCCGGCACCGTCCGTGCAGTTGACCCCGACTCTTATCTCGTTCCTTATAGACCCTATAGTTTCTATCCCGTAGTTTATTCTTCTGTTTTCAAGCCATCTGAAATTTTTTGTTATCTCATCTGTCAGATAACTGGTGTTCCTTCCCATTATGTTCTGGAGAAATTTTTCCCCTCCTACATCCAGTGGATCTGGCAGCCTGTCCAAGGTGGACAGAAGGTCCTGGCCATTAACCGACATCTGCACATAACTCCAGTCGGTCCTTATGAGGAAGGGATAGAGAAGAAAAGGCACGATCAAGAGGAACGTAAGCGATACCAGAATCGCTTCCAGCATATGAACTATACCCTTTTTCACCAGATCACCAAACACTCAGCATAATGCTTGTAGAATTGCCCTCGGTTATGGCATATCTTTCTATGGACGCCACAATCATCTGGGAAGGTATGTACTTCCTTCCGCAGACAAAGTCCATTGAACCGTCAATATTTACCCTCATACGGAAGTCCCTTTCCGGGGCCAGACTCATGTTGCCTTTTATCTTTTCGTAAACGGCCTCAAAATTTGAGGGGTTGCCATTGCAGGTATCGTTGAATTCCTCGAGCTTTGTGAAGTTCAGGTCATAGGACTGTTTTGCAAAACCGTAAACAAGATGAGAATCCTTTACCATCTCATCCGTTATCCTGAAGCAGTCGCTGTAAAGCCTGTTGTTCATACTGTTGCCGTGATAGAAAGGTATGCTTCCGGCCACCTGAAAGGATATGTATATGACAAATGTTACGAAAATAACCATGGCCACTATGTACTCTATATTGGCCTGACCTTTCCCAAATCTCATAAAAAAACCTAGGCTATTATTCTGAGAGCTATCAGGAACACGGGGAATCCTATGCTCATCATAATCAGCCCGTGTTTGAAACCCTCGGATATGGACTCCGATCCAGCCTGACCTGCTACCAGACCGGAAAACATTCCCTGAATAAGTATCATGTAAAGGAACATGGACTTGTAGTAGCAGTCGCTTCCGGTGCCGAAGTCAAATATCCTACAGGGACCGGAGAAAAAAGAGCAAATGCTTGCGGTAACTCCTTTCTGGGGTCCACCACAGGGTCCTGTTATCTGCATACCAAATCCGCCTATATCACCCATTCCCGAGAACCCCTCCGTCATGGAACTCATCATGGAGCCCAGAACATTTGTGAGAGAGAGAAGAACCCCTATGAACATGAAGTAAATAAGGTAAAGAGACATGGTGTGATGGGCCATGTTGCTCTTCCTTTCCTTCTCCGCATTTTTGACCAGGGCACTGTCCAAGGCCACGCTTTCCATGGTGGACACTATTTCCCCACCGCTCCTGTGAGCCTCTATAAGTATGTCCATGGACCTTCCTATGAGCTTGCTTTCTCTTATCCTTTCTGAAAACATCTTGAGAACATCTTCCAGAGGAACTCCCCATGTCAGCTGGTAATACATCTTCTTGACTTCTTTGGTAAGCTTGCCGTAATCAACCTTGGAACACATCTTTATGGACTTGGGTATAGTCATCCCGCTTCTGGCCTCTTCCACCAAGTCCCTGAGGAAGTTGGGAAGCTGATCCTCCATTGCGGAGACTTCCCTGTGTCTCAGGTAGCTGAATATAAAGTACGGAATAATGCTTATTATTATGGAAAAAAGTATTGTGACGCCGAGTATTCCCACATCTCCCATGAAAATTACGGCCGTAACTATGACTATCAGGGCACTTATCATGGGAGGGACAAATTTCAGATAGTCAATAGTTTCCCAGTCCTCCACTTTTTTAATTTCAAATTTCATTTTAACCCACTCTCGGGGACATGTATTTTAATATAATTATAAAAACTATGGATATCACCGGTAGACCCAGAAATATTAAAAAGAACTGGGCAATCACGATAATGTCCATCATTCCGGTTCCAAAGGCACTCATCAGCGAGGACACTACCACAAAAAATATAGAGCCTACCACAATAAGAGTGACGTAAACCTCTAACAAAACGGAAACTCTTTTTGCATATTCCCTCATCATCCTCTTGTAATTCTGTATAAAGGCTCTGGCCTTTCCATGAAGGTATTCGGACAGGTCACCTCCCGTGGTTAGGGTGGTATCTATACCCCACATCAATTCCTTGAATTCCTCCGAGGGGGACTTGTCAGCCGATTTTCTTATCGCCTCGTTTATGCCCATACCGAATATTTCCACGTTTCTGGTTATTTCCTTTGCTTCTTTGGTTACTTCACCATATTCCGTAAACTTGGACAGTATTTTGAACATGGCCTTGGCCGGGGCGTTGCCTCCACTAACAGTTGCCATATAAAGAGTTGTAAAAGGCAAGGCAAAATCTATACTTTTCTTTCTTCCTGCAGCGGAGATAGAGGGATACATATAAAAAAAGAAAAATATACCAACCGAGAAGACGATGGTTATTGAAAAGGAAAATATAAATGCCATTATGAGTGAAAAATTTGGGATGAAAAGAGATATTACAAAAACCAGGGGGAACTCAACAAGAAAAACTACGATAGAGGTCATGATGGCTGTAGACATATACTCCAGAAGACTCATCCTCATCCCGGCCTTTTTCATGTCTATAATCAGGCTTTCAAAGTAGGTCATGTATCGTTCTACTTTTTGGGAAAGCAACCCGTAAGAGAATTTTTTATATTCATCTATCAAATCAGAATTAAAATTCATTCCAATCCCTTTACTTTTTTCATCAATTTTTCCGAGTTTGCGTAATACATTCTTACTATCTTGCCGAAATTTCTGTAGTCGCCTATGCCTATTTTCTTTCCCCATTCCAGGACCATGGCACGCGTCTTAATTTCCTTCTTGATGCTTTCCTCGGTTTGCCCGGTTTGTTCGGATATTTTTTCCAATAGAATGCTGCCGGAAGATTTGAAGGCATCATTCACGGGGTCCCATTTGAAAACGGTGTTCACATCAACCTTCTCCTTTTCAATATCATATTTCTCCATCTCAACTATCTCCTTTATCCTCCTCACGTACTTGTCCCCCCGTTTTATCCTGGAAAGGAATAAGATTACATCAAGGTTCTCTATAAGACTCGGTGGCAGGCTTATCGGCTCTGTTGTGAGCCTGTCTATAAGTTTGCTCATGCTCTCCGCGTGAATGGTCGAAAGGCCCGGATGTCCGGTGGCCATCTGCTGGAACAAGACATAGGCCTCTTTTCCCCTGACCTCACCTACTATTATATAGTCGGGTCTCTGCCTGAGACTCTCTTTCAACAGGTCGAAAAGGTCCACTTGTCCCATCTTCTTTCCTTTCACTTCACTGAGGGCCTGTCTGGCCACCTCAGGCACCCAATGAGGGTGTGAAAAGCGTAGTTCCGGTGTGTCCTCTATGGAAATGATTTTCATACTGGGTTTTATGAACATGGATAAAACGTTCAGAAGTGTGGTCTTGCCGGTTGCCGTTCCGCCCGATATAAGCATGCTCTTGCCATGCTCTATACAGAACCAGAGATATGCCAGCATCCTGCTGTCGATTGAGCCTTCATTCATCTGGTCTATCGGGGTTATGGGATCCTTGGTGAATTTTCTTATTGTGAAATTGCTGCCCTTCATGGCGATGTCAGTACCGAATGTCAGCTGTATCCTGCTCCCGTCTGGAAGGCTGGCATCCACAAGAGGTTCGGCCATGGAAACGGACTTTTCCGATTTCTGGGCCAGCCTCATGACGAAGGTGTCCAGTTGGTCCTCATCCTTAAAAAACACGTTGGTTTCTACGGAACCTATGAAGGGATTTCTGTGATAAACGTAAAGCGGTATGCCAAGGCCGTCGCAGGAAATGTCCTCTATGTAGGGGTCGTGCATTAGAGGCTCTATTTTTCCCAGACCTATAAAGTCCCTGTAAACATAATATTTGATGACCTTTATCTCCTTTTCCGATGGGTAGATCCGCAGAAACTCTAGAATCTCGTTGAATTTTTGGTCAAGATATTTCATGGCGCTCTTTACATTAAGCTTGCTGAAATCCACGTCCAGCCTTTCCTGAATAGCTTTTTTTATTTTATCCAGAATTATCTTATCCTTCTTTGTGAGATTCGGCTCCACTACATTATAGACCAGTAGGTTCTTGTTTTTGTCCCATTTTATGTTCGCATAGGCATATATCTCCTGCCCTCTTCTCGGGGTTATCGGTGTCAGAGAATAGAAAATGTTCAATTTCGTAAGGTCTATTAATTCTCTCTTCTTTAACTTTACCCCGGTGACTTTCACTTCAGGTATCTCCAGTCCCCTTAATTCCTTTTTGGTTAATCCCTTTCTCCTTTCCTTTTCCGATAAAAAAAGTCCCACCTTTTTCATTATCGATGGAAGTCTTCTGACCTCTTCCTCAGGACTCCTGATTTCCATTTTTTTGGGCAGTCCCGCCTCACTTCTCTTAACAGGGAGAGCTTTGATTTCCATGACCCTTTCATATTTCTTCGCAGCTTCCGACAGCTTTTTGAAGTCCATCAAAATCTACCTATGGTTATTACATCGTTTCTTTTCGTAACTATCACTCTTCCCGAAGAACTGAAGAGCATTCCAGATGCCTGATACTCGCTGTTCAGTGGGATGTTAATCTCCTTTCTCGACATCGTAACATTGTACAGTTCGACGGTAAGATTGTATTCTGTACCTTCATTTTCCACGTATATTTTGTATCCCTTTCCGGATATTTTTTTCGGAATATTAAAGAAGAGTGTAACCTCATTGGGGGTGTTATAGGCCCGGCTAATCTGGGATGATATCAGCTTGCCTATCTCGTACATCTGGTCTTCTTCCGCAACACCCTTCACACTTTCGTTCACCGTTACCAGGGAAAAATAAATTGTCACGGTCATGACAATTCCTATTGTGAATAACAGCATTTGTTCCAGGGTAAAATACTGGCCTTTGTTCATACTAACACGGCTATTCAAACCTTACATTAATTCTGGTGGTATAAACGCTTATACCACTCTCCTTCTTTACTGGTACCTCGTTCCCCTCACTGATGACTATGTTATGACCCTCGCCTATTATGTTGTCTCTTCCAAGGCCAACAAGGTCTATTAAATAAACGCTCCCGCTTCCGGTCAGGTTTCTGTAGTAAAGGGTCATGTTAACATCATATGCGTCACTCATTTCACTTACATAGACCTTAATTACTCCCGGAGTGTTGCCTATGGGTACCTCTCCCTCTTCGGTCCCCCTAAGGTATATGTCTGTCTGTTTGGCGATGTCCAGACCGCTGGTCTGTATTTTAAGTTCAATTCGGTCATTTATACCACTGTCAAACATACTGAGTTCCCCCGGCACGCTCGGGCTCTCAAGCCTCTGGTTACCGCCGTTCTTTGCTACAGTCTGTATTTTGTCGTCCAATTCCTTCATGAACCTTTCCAAATTGGAGATTTTTACTGTATCCTTCTGCTTCTCTATCATGGGCATGCCCCACATGTAGGTTATACCTACCATTGTAATCATTACCAGAGTCAGGAGCACAACTCCGATTATCTGCGACTGGCCCCAGGAACCGAGAAGACCAAATTTAAAACCTTTATGACCAAGGCTAGAACCTTTTTTCATCTTACCACCCTTTACTTAATACATTATAGAGATAGCGAGAACTATATTTAAAATTAAAATAAAAGAAAAAGACGAGGTGGATTAGTCGCAGGTGTAGGTTGCTGAGTTGCCGCCTACTGTTATTCTGACTTTATCATCTGAATTCAGAGTTCCTAATCCTGTTACATCTGAAACTGCTCCTGGGAGCAAAGGATCAGTGACTAAAGTCGGATTTATCAGATCCCAACCTGTACCATCATCCACATAAACTGTGATATCACTTCCCGTAATATCCGAACTCCCTGTGTTTCTAAGGTAAGCCACAGAATTTCCTGCCGCACTATCACAGAAAACCGAGTCTATGGATATAGATATACTCAACTGCTCTGTGACCTGTTCAATCTGCTGTTCTCCCGTTTCACCGAGTTGTTCCCAGCTTCTTGTCGTCCATGCCGCGAAAACTCCACCTAAAGCTACCACTATCAAGATTAGCAGTATCATTGCTATAACGGGCGTTATTCCTTTCCT
>CP070662.1:657402-667251 GCA_020355185.1 archaeon | reverse complement strand
CGGTCATCCAGTTGAGGACTTTTATCATTTTCTACAAATTTCCGTTGGAAAGAAGCCCTCTGTAATGATAAATAATTATACAGGAGATCTTAAAGGAATGACACTTAAAAACGTTACATTTGAGTACAATTTGTCCAGTATGAGAAAACTAACAGAAGACTGGGACGACAGGAGGGACGGTTCTTGCCACAGCTGTCATAATCATAAACACGTTCAAAAGGAAGATGAAGTACGGCACTCCTGTTAAATTCGAGGTTCAGATATGATTTGGAAGGGGAATTGCCCGGATTATGACCCTTTTTTGAAAAATGAGAAAGGCGAACCCGCAAGAAAGCTGGATGAGTTAATTGAAGTCGTTTCTTCGTAAACTATTTTCTTTTTTCAAGCAGAGATTTCAGGATTTTCCTCAGTTCCGGGTTTTTTATTTTCTCTTTATGCATTTCCCAGAAATCCTGTAAATCCACTTTTTGTTCCTTCTCGTATTCGTAAGCCTGAAGAAGCATTTCAAGCTTGTCCGCTTCATAAACGAATTTTGCTTCCGGAGTCTTCCTTTCCTCGTACTCGTTCCAGAGCTCCAGAATTTCCTTGTCGTGAAGTTTTTCGGTGAGCTTTTTTATGGCTTCCTCTTCCTTTTCATGTTTACCCCCTTCACTTATTTCATCGTAAGGTGTCATGTCGCCTGCCAGAATTTCGGATAAGTCATGAACGATTGCCATTTTGACGCACTTGTCCTTGTCAAATCCCATTTTTTCAGACAAAATTAGGGCCATTAACGTTACCCGGAAGGAATGCTCTGCAACAGATTCCGGGTCCTTTACGCCCCACATAATCCATCCGGCTCTCTTAAGATGCTTGAGCTCACCAACTCTGTGCAGGAATTCAATCAGGTCTTCCATGGGTATTATTCGGCCCTCAGGTTTTTAAATAAGCCTTACCATTTATTTTCGGTGGTTTTTTGAAAAAGGAAGTCGTGGAGAAGATGTCAGCCCTGATTACCGCTGCTTTCGGCCTGGTGGCCGCCCTGGCGTGGAACGATGCCATAAAGAGCGGGATGGCCGCTCTAGGCCTGACGGCATACGGCCCCTGGCTTTACGCGATAATCGTGACCATAATAGCGGTAGTCGTGACAATTTGGATAGGCAAGGCTGCGGAAAAGTTAAAATAGCCAAAGTTTGATAAATAGTTATGAATTAAGTTTATAATCAAATTGTTCTAGTTTTTCATACAGTTTTAATAGATTTTTAAATTTGGTAGAAATAGAAAAAGATAAGAGTTCTTCAGTTTTTTTATCCAAGTCTTTACTGACAATGATGTCTTTTATACCCATAAAAGGTTGGTATTCATAATTTATCTGCTTTTCAAACAAAACCATCGCTTTTCCACAATCTTCTTTATACAGAGAATTTATCTTTTTCAGCTCCTGAGAAATTGATTTCTTATTTTCATCAAAATATTTTCTTAAGTCCACTAAAACAATTTTTCTGACGATATCTCCATCAATTTTATGTTCAACCATTTCTGATTCGCTTTCTCCGGGTTCATGTCTCAATATAGAAAAGCTATCCACACCACCCGCTAGAGATGCAAAAAAATTTCCATTTTCATTGAGTCTTTCTATGGAATATGGATGATCGTGACATGGATGAAACATAGTTAAATGTCGTGTTCCACCACCAGTAGCCTGATCATATTCAATTGATAAGTTTGCAGCGTTCATAAAGTTTTCTTTGGCCATATCAAAAATAATTTTTTTCGCTTCACCATCATTTTTAGTATAAATATTGATATTGTTTTCTTGGTTATATGGTTTCATACTAATAGCTGTAATCTCTTCTGGTGTTTTTCTTACTGGTATCATTTTTATCTTCCTTACCAATAAGATAAACCAAAAAGTATTTATAGATAACTTCTGGAGATTCAAAAGTTCAGAATTTTACCTCAACGTCCTTCTTGTCCTTTTCTTCTACCTTAAACATCTCCTTTTCCTGAAGTTTCATGAGTCTCGCCACGAACATGTCAGGGAAAGACTGGATACGGATGTTGTACGTGTTCACAGAGTCGTTGTAGAACTCTCTCCTGTCCGCAAGCTCGTTTTCCAGGCCGCTTATCCTGCCCTGCAGCTGCATGAAGTTCTCGTTGGCCTTCAGTTTGGGATAGTTCTCCGCAACGGCAAAAAGACTTTTCAGGGCTCCTGAAATCATGTTGTCCGCCTCCGCCTTCTGGGACATGGTCTTCGCGTTCAGGAACTGGGTCCTCGCCTTTGTAATCTGGTTCAGAACGTTTTTTTCGTATTTCATATATCCCTTCACGGAGTTTATGAGCTTGGGCAGCTCGTCCGACCTCTGCTTGAGCAGAACGTTTATGTTGCTCCAGGATTTTTTTATGTTGTTCTTGAGCCTTACCAGTCCGTTGAATATGTATACGAGGTACACAACAACGCCCAGTAAAACAAGCCCCACAAAGGTCAGTATGATTATTCCAAGTCCAATAGCCATATTTTCACCTCACCAATTAAACGTGAAAAAATATGAAATGTTTGGTTTCAGTATTTCATCTTTTTGACCATTTCATCACCTTTTTGATGGAATATGAAACGTCTAGTTTCAGTATTTTTTCACCCCCTTTATTTATAGCATATTAAAATTTAAAAATATCAGTAACAGGCACCCGATGACCAGTAATATTCCACCGAATATCCCTCCGGCAACCTTCCACCCGAGCCTTTTCAGCAAGTCCTTTTCATGCCTGTCCGAGATGTAGTATATTTTTTCATGACTGCCCTTTCCTATCATCACATCCTCCACGCCGTGCCTGGCCGTGGCATCCTCCACTTGGGGGTTGTCCTGGGCGGTGCCCATTATGTAAAGTTTGTCCGCCAAACTCAGGAACCATTCCGTGTATCTCATTTTTTTGTTCATTCCGAAAAAGTTCTCGAAGTTCAGGCCCCGGGAGGCCAGGAATTTTTTGACAAGTTCCGGGGGGTCCCTCCCGAAACCCGAGTCAAAGCGGTTTTTCAGGTTGGGGTTGCTTATTTCAACCCTGGCTCCCGAGGGATTGACCAGAACCATTCCCGTTTTGTCCTTCAGGTAAAATGGTATGCCCTTCTCGCCCTTCTTTATGGTGACCCAGTGGCCGCTTTTCCCGGAGCTCCTGTATTCTTCTATTTTGTACCTGTAATAGACGCATTCCTTTCCCGAGAAGGGGCAGTTCAGCATCTTTTTTCCCGCGGGCACGATTTCACCGAAAACCTCAACAAGCCCCATTGCCAGGGACCTTATCTTTGATGTCGGCATGTTTTCTATCAGGCGCTTCTGTTTCAGCCAGATGAGGCCCTTGAAAAAGATGTATACTCCCAGAAAGAATCCTCCAATGGGATAGGCTATATTCATAATGATTAATAAACCCCTGTAATATTTAAAAAAGACGACAAATTATTATTATGGCCTTTTTCCATTCCATGCCTCCGGAGGAAGTTCTCCGGACTCTGGGCTCCGGTCCGAGGGGGCTCTCCAATGAGGAGGCCGAGAAGCGACTGGAGAAGTACGGGAGAAACGAGATACCGGAAAAGAAAGCCACGAATCCGGTTTTTGTTTTTCTTAAGCAGTTCAACAATCTCATGATTTACATACTGATTGTTGCCGCCCTGATTTCCTTCCTTATCGGCCACGTAATCGACACGTACGTGATAGTTTTCGTGATATTCGTCAACGCCGCAATCGGCTTTGTGCAGGAGGAGAAGGCGGAGACTGCAATAAGGGCCCTCAAGAAGATGATTGTCCCCCATGCCAAGGTTTACCGGGGCGATCTTGTGAAAACTGATGCCCGAAGCCTGGTTCCCGGTGACGTGATACTCCTGGAGGAAGGGGACAGGATTCCGGCGGACGCGCGGCTCCTGGATATAAAGAACCTGAGGACCGTGGAGTCCTCCCTTACGGGGGAGTCCTTCCCCGTGGACAAGCAGCTGAAGGTTTTCCCGGAGAAGACCCAGCTGGCCGACCGGAAGAACATGGTCTGGATGGGAACCTTCGTGGCCGGGGGCAGGGCAAAGGCCGTTGTCGTTCACACAGGCATGCAGACGGCCATAGGGAAGGTGGCCGAGGACATAGGCAAGATAGAGAAGAAGAAAACGCATTTCAAAAACAAGACGGACAAGCTGGCCAAGCAGATGGCTATCATAGCCTCGGCCGGGGCCTTCATAGCCTTCCCGATCGGGTATTTCGTAAAGGGAATAGAATTCAGCCAGATTTTCCTTTTCACAATAGCATCCCTGGTGTCAGGCATTCCCGAGGGCCTGCCCGCGGTCATGGCAGTTGTCCTCGCGCTCGGAGCCCGCAGAATGGCCAAGAGAAACGCCATAATCAGGACCCTTCCCGCCACGGACACTCTGGGAGTGGTAAACGTTATTGCCACGGACAAGACGGGAACCCTTACGGAGAATACGATGAACGTCCGCAGGGTGGTCCTGCCCGGGCAGGAGGAGATAGAGGTATCCGGCTCGGGGTGGGAGCCGCAGGGAAATTTCTTTCAGGACAAAAAGAAAATCAATCCCTCCGAAAACCGGCATCTTTCCAGACTACTTAAGATAGCCTCCGCCTGCAACAACTCAAAGGTTCTGAAAAAAGACGGCAGATACGAAATTATGGGGGACCCCACCGAGGCGGCCATTCTTACCCTCGCAAAAAAGGCGTCTGTAGACGGTTTCCAGGACAGGATAGATGACCTGCCTTTCAATCCCGAGCTGAAATACAGGGCTTCGCTGTCTGTCCTGGTGGAGGGGGACAGGAAGAGGCAGATTTATGTTGTAGGGGCCCCGGAGGCTGTGCTACAACATTCCCGTTACGTCTTCAGGTCAAACGTGCCTGAGGAAATGACAAAGGAGACGGAAGAGGATATCCTCGGCAGGGTGAACAAGTTAACAGACAAGGCCATGAGGGTCCTGGCCCTGGCCTACAGGGATGTTTCCTCGGATACAAAAAACCTGTCCGAGGAAATGGTAAAGGACCTGACCTTTGTTGGCATAGTGGGCATGATCGACCCCCCAAGGCCCGAGGCAAAGGAAGCCGTGCTCAAGGCAAAGCAGGCGGGAGTAAGGGTGATAATGACCACCGGTGACCACAAGGGCACGGCCATCGCCATCGCCAGGGAAATCGGCCTGGTCCAGGAGGAAACCCCCAGGGCACTCACCGAGCAGGAACTCAGGGAACTTTCGGAGCAGGAATTTGAAAAAGTCGTTAGCGAGGTTTCCATATTCGCCCGTCTCACCCCCGGAATGAAACTGAGGATAGCGGAAACCCTGCAGAAGCAGGGCAAGATAGTGGCCATGACAGGGGACGGGGTCAATGACGCCCCGGCCCTGAAGAAGTCGGACATAGGAGTTTCCATGGGGATTATAGGCACGGACGTTGCCAGGGAGTCCAGCGACATAGTCCTGGCGGACGACAACTTCGCCTCAATAGTAAATGCAATAGAGGAGGGGAGGATAGTCTTCAACAACGTCCGGCGGTCGAGCTTTTTCCTTATCACGACCAACTTTGCGGAGTCTGTAACGTTCATCACGGGTCTCCTGATGTTTCCCAAGGAGTTCTCGCTAATCCTGCTTCCCACACAGGTCCTGTGGCTCAACCTTGTAACGGACTGCGTGACCGGTGCCTCACTCGCGGCGGAACCCGGTCACGGACAGGTCCTCAGGGAGAAGCCAAGAAAGGCGGAGGAGGAAATTTTGAACAGGGAGATAGTTCCCTTCCTTGTTCTTATGGTGGGGATAATGGTGTTCCTTACCATAGGTTCTTACATCTTTTATCTTCCCCAGGGACTGGAGAAAGCTAGGACCGGGGCCTTCGTGATAATGTCCTTCACCCAGCTTTTCAACCTGCTTAACATGCGCTCTCTCAAGAACTCCGTATTCAGGATAGGTCTGCTTTCAAACAGGTATTCCGTCGCGGCCTTACTCTTATCCGTGGCCTTCCTGTTCGTGGTAATCTACATACCTTTTTTGAGAGAGGTGCTCCAGTTCAGCTACATGGGATTCACGGAAATGGCCACTCTGGTTTTAATATCCTCCTCGGTCCTGGTGGCGGGCGAGCTCTACAAGCTTTTGAAGAATCAGCGCTTCCTTTCAAGGAAGAATTTTGAGGCCCAGGAGACCACAACCCCTGTAAAGAACGTAATGAAAGTATAGAACAGGCTGACCTCGGAGACCATGTCTATGCTGATTATGATTATCAGAGTAGCTATCAGCTTCATGGCCCAGTCGTGGCCTCTCTTGTAATCCGCGCTCTTTGGTCTCCTGCTCATCTGCCATTTGTATGTGAAGTACATCCTTTCGACGCACAGGCCGAGTATGAAAAGTATCCCGTATATGAAAACAGGCTGCAGGAAGTATCCCATCAAAAGGCCGGCCGGGACCAGAACCAAGGCCAGGAGAAAATAATACGGCATCTTCTCCTCCGCTATATAACCGATTGCAAGGACTACCGCCAAGGCTATTACGTCGTAAAGAAGTTCCATGAATCTTATTCAACTCGCAGAAATAAAAACTTTGATTAAAGAAGCCAGATTCCTGTCAGTCCCACAAGAGCTGTGATGAAGGTTATGAGCCAGGTCTTCCTGCACCATCTCATCACCTTGAAACCGTCAAACGGTGGCACGGGCAGCAGGTTGAAGAAGGCTATGTATATGTTTATCACCGCTCCCATCACCAGAAGGCCGGAGGGGTAGAGGGAATTCAGGAAAAGGAAAAGTGTCGAAAGCCCAAGGTTAACCAGGGGGCCTGCCAGGGATATTATGCCATACTCCTCGTTCTGCAGGCTGGTATGCCGCGCCTTCCATCTGGCCACCCTTACGGGGCTTATGTGGACCGCGCCCGGAGCCGCGAATAATATGACTCCCATTCCGCTTCCCCAGCTCACAATACCAAGTATAATCGCCATCAGGAGTCCCGAGGGCCATACCCTGTAAACAGCCCGGGCCCCGAACTTCCTTGCCGTCTCCCGGTGGGCGATTTCGTGAAGGAGGAAGGCAAATCCCACCACGAAAAGAGAGGAAACCAGGTTTACAAGAGTCAGGTCAGAAAGAGAAAAAATCACACCAAGGACTACGGTTGAAATCAAAAGGTCCCTGATTTCCGTACCGCTGTACACGGATTCACCCGATTATTTTTAAGTTTTCACTCTTTAATAGCTTTTTCAGGCCCTCTATGTGCCCGGCCCCGACGACCACCAGGATTTTTTTGTACTCCTTTGACAACCCCTTTATGGCCTGGGACATGTAAATGTTCCTTTTCACCACGATAGTCCGGTGCATCTGGGGGAAGTGTTTCTTGAGATAGTCGAGAGCTTCCTTCACGATGTTCTTGGCAGGGACTTTTTTCAGGTCAATTTTCCTGCCCGAAAAGCCGCTGAAAACGGCCATGAAGAAAAGCTTGAATTTCTCCAGCACGGAAATTCTACTAATGTCGCGAACGGTTACAGAGAAATCCTGGTCTATCAGATACGTTTTTATCTTTTTCTTTTGGGAGTAGCGGACAGCCTCCATCATCTCCTCCCCCGGGGATATCCCGGTCATCTTCCCGAGTTCCTTCTGGATCCAGGAAAGCATCCTGAGGAAGAGCCCTGTTGGTTTATTTCCCTTCTTGGACTTAAGTGCCGCGTATCTCATCCGGTCCAGTTCCACTGCCACGCAGTCCGGCTTCTCCCTTTCAATGGCTTTCCTTATGTTCTTCAGGCTTTCCGGCGCGATATGTGATGTACCGATAAGTATTATCATCTTATCACAACAGGTAGCTCATGGCCTCGTTTATGTCGGAGACCTCGACCACGTCTATACCAATTTCTTCTTCAACGTCTATTTCCACGGCTCTGTATTCTATGTTGCAGATGTTTACGGAGCCGAAGGATTCGCATTCCTTTTCACTTCTGTACTCCACGAGGTTCTTTTCCCCCTCGGGAATCAGGAACCTGTTGTAGCCTCCCTCCTTTGCGGCCATGCCTTTTGCGATTATGCCGCCCACCTGGCCTATGCTCCCGTCCTCCTCAACGGTCCCGGTTATTATAACGTCCCTGTTGAGGGTCTTGTTCTGCAGGGCTGCTATGGTCGCGGCAGTAAAGGCAGCACCCGCGCTGGGCCCGCCCACGACATTGGTTCCGTTGACCCTTATGGTGTAGGTCAGGTCCACGTCCTTTACTTCCGTTTTCAGGTATTCCTCCGCCACTCCCTTCGCGGTCTGTATGGACTGCTGTGTATCCACCCAGAAAAGCAGGTTGTCCACGTCCACCAGGACCCTCCCGGCCCCGGGAACCGTCCTTACGGAGAGGTCTGTCAGCACCCCGTTCCCCCTGCTGTCCACAGCCACAAGTTGCGTAACCGATTCCGAGAGCTCCTCTATCACGACATCCGCCGGCTCATCCTCCAGAGGGCTGACCATCTCATGGAAAATCACCCTGGGCTCCTCTACCAGCATGCCGAAGGACAGCCCTGCAAGAAAAATCACGGACATTGTTATCCCGAAAGTAATTTCCTGGCGCATATTATCACATGATATAAGGATATTTTTTCCTTTTTAAATTAGTTTAAGCTCATCCAGAAGTTCTCTTGTATAGTTATCGGTAATGTTTGAAAACTCTTCTTTTAGCTGGCTGTAGTTTTTTCCTCCTATACTCTCTTTTATTTCCCTCCAGGAAGGAAAAACTCCCCCAAATTCGTTGGTATTATACTTTTTTATTCCCTTGTTTATCCCGCTCTTTATTCGGGGTTTGTACTTTTCCAGCCTCTTCATATCCAGTTCTATCTGTTCCTCGCTGTATTTTACCCCCTCCTTCCGGGCAATTTTTGATTTGTCAATCATTTCTTTTGTGCGTTCTATGCTGTCTCCCACTTCAACCCGATAAATCTGATAAAACTCGTCCTGCGAGAAGTTAAGGCCGGTGTCAAGAGCTGCCATGGTCCAGGCCCTTGAAATTTCCTCGCTCATTTTTTCCATTGCCGGGTCCTTGCCTGTATCCCTGTCCTCTTCTATGTCGCTGGAGCAGTGTTCAAATATTCCAAGGTCAACCTGTTTTACCCTGTTAAGATTTCCGTGCACATGGTGGTATACTTGGGTATTGAAAGACGTTTCAAGCCCGAAATCATCGGGTATTCTTATTTTGTTTCCGATAGACCTTCTGAAGGCAAACTCCCCGGAGGTTCCGTAGTTAAGGGTTTCTATACCGACGAACCTGCCTTTTTTTACTATCGCATGAGCCCACGGGTCGTAGACAAGTCTTTTTATTCTCCCCCCTGCTTCCCCCTTTGTGTTTTTTCTGATGTAACTTGCCTTGGTAACCATGGTATCCCTTTCCTTGAAGAAAGGCATCAGCAGGCCCCGGCAGTAGCAGTCTTTACAGCTTTTTACATCGGAATCAATTGTGCATATAACATCCCCCTCGCTGGCCGGAATCGAGAGCCTTAATACGCTACCCTTGCCTTTCTGTATCTTGTCCTTTTTTATCTCATCAAACCCTGTTACCTTCGGTCCGACAAATTCGATGAATTTGGAGTAGTATTCGGGATGTTTCTGGTTGAATATCCTGTACCTGAATCTGAAACCGAAGCGCTTTGACATGACCCTGGCGTTTCTGCTGCTTTTCAGGTACTCCAGCTGTTTTTTGAAGTCCTTGCTGAATTCCACGGCCCATCCGATGACTTCTTTATCGAATTCCCTGTCAGGATGGTCCTCGGTTCCCGTCCCATCCATAATAATGACCTGGTTTACTGCCCCGGAATCCACAGGTCTGGCTGTTTCTTTTATTATATTCTTAAGAATCTCTCTGTATTTCTCTGTACCTTCGTCGAGTGTGGGTATGATTACAGTGG
>CP070662.1:650085-657302 GCA_020355185.1 archaeon | reverse complement strand
TACCATCCGCGCCCCCGGTGCCGCCGCCGGCCGAGGCGAACACCACGTCTCCCCACCGGGAAGGGTCGTTCACCGCCGGCCCGCTGTCGCCGGTCCAGGTTGCCGACACTTTTTGCGACTCGGAGCGCAGGTCTGGACAGCGCGCGATGGCTTGTGGAAAACCACCTGCAGTGATGACATGATAAAGGCAGTGATATACGACATGGACGGTCTTTTTGCGGACTCGGAAGGTCTGCACACGGTTGCATGGGACGAATTCCTGGAGCGTTTTGGTCACAAGATCACGGATATTCCCGATGAAATCCGGAGGGGTTTTACGGGAATCAGGATAATAGATGGCATGGTACAAATCAAAGAAATTTTGAACCTCGGGGACAATCTGGAAGACCTTTACAAGGAAAGGGAAAGGGTATGGATTAAAATAGTCAGGGAGAAACTCCAGCCGATGCCCGGTGCCATGGAGTCACTCGAACTCTTCAGAAAAAACGGTCTGAAAACTGCGATAACCTCTTCGGGTTCCAAAGAATATATACAAACCGTACTTGACAAGTTTTACCTAAGAAAATACTTTGACGTGGTTGTAACAGGGGACGATGTCAAGAAAGGAAAACCTGATCCAGAACCTTACATGGTTACATGCCAAAAACTTGGTCTCAAGCCTGAAGAATGCCTTGTTCTGGAGGATGCGGAGAGGGGGGTTGCATCCGCAAAAAATGCCGGATGCAAGTGCGTAGCAATACAGAATCCTCGCACACCTTCCCAAGACTTTTCACAGGCCGACCTGGTCCTGGACTCGCTGGAAGATATAAACATGCAAATCTTAAAATCCTTGTGATATCATGAAGCAGGGCAAGTTCTCTAGGAAAATAAGGGCCGATGATACCTCCTACTACATGAGCTGCCCGGAGGTCGTGGCCAGGCACATAGCCAGCCGGCTTGCAGATTTCAGGACCTGCGTGGAGCTTTGTTGCGGGGTGGGCATGCTCTCGATCCAGCTTGCAAGGGTCATGAACAAGGTTTTCGCCGTCGACATCAGCGCAAAGAACATAGAGGACGCCAAACATAACGCAGGCCTCTATGGCGTGGCAGGCAGGATAGAGTTCATAACAGGAGACGTGCTGGATGAGAAACTCCTTGGGGGCTTGGGAGCGGACGTGGCCGTGCTTGACCCGGACTGGAGCGGGTTGAGTGAAAACAAGGAGGACCACGTATCCGGCCTGGAAGAAACGGAACCCAGCTTGCGGAAACTCTTCAACCTGACAAGGAAGCATGTAACTGAAAATATAGTCGCAAGGATTCCAAAGACCTTCAGTTTTAAAACACTCGAGGAATTCGGTCCCTGTAGGATGGAGAACGTATTCTGGGGGGATAAACTTAGGTTCAAGATTGCTTACTTCTTCCCGGAAATAAATGAGAACTCGGAGACAAACATTTCATTTGACTAAATATTCAAAAAGTTCGTCTATTTTCCAGCCTTTGTTGTGAAATTCTGTATTCAGTATTACTAAATTGAAATAATGCTTTATAGGAAACAAAAATAAATACTGGTTCATAGAGAATTAAAAAAAGCCAAAGATTTAAAACTTTATATGTTGTCAAATAAAATAATTCCTATCAGACTTGGGGGTGTGGCCATGGACGTTACAGACGCTGATTTTAAGGAAAAGGTCTTGGAGAAGTCGAAGGACATTCCTGTGGTTGTGGACTTCTGGGCTTCATGGTGCATGCCCTGCCAGATTCTGAAGCCCGTCCTGGAGATGATTGCCGCGGACTACGACGGCAAGTTTGTTCTGGCCAAGGTCAATGTGGACCAGGCCAGGGATACCGCCTCCCAATACGGGATAAAGGGAATTCCCTCGGTTAAGCTCTTCAAGAATGGAGAAATAAAAGACGAGTTCACGGGAGACCTGCCCGAGAAAAAGATAAGGGAGTGGCTGGACAAAAACCTCTAACATCTGGTGAAAATTTTGGTGGGCAAAATTTGGTGAGTGAAATGGGAGTTTACGACGTGATTGTTCTTGGGGCGGGGCCCGCCGGGCTTTCGGCGGCCGTTTACGCCACCAGGTACAACCTGAAGCTTCTGGTGATAGGCAAAGGCCCTGCACTGATGTCTGAGGCCCCCGAGGTTTGCAACTATCTCGGCTATCCTTCCATATCAGGCACGGACATGGACAATGCCTTCAGGGAGCACGTTGAAAAGCTGGGGGCGGAAATAAGACAGGAGACCCTGCAAAGCCTCGACAAGGACGGGGATATTTTTGTGGTAAAGACAGACCAGGGGGAGTACAGGTCAAAGACCGTTATTTATGCAATGGGCGGGACCAAGAGGAAAATGGGCCTGCCGGAGGAGCAAAAGTTCATGGGCCGGGGGGTCAGCTACTGCGCGACCTGCGATGCGGCCTTCTTCAGGGGCAAAACCGTTGCGGTAACCGGCGGCTCGAACTCCGCGGCCATGGCCGCCCTGGTCCTTTCGGACGTGGCCGAGAAGGTTTACATAGTCTACAGGAGGGACAAGATGCGGGCCTTCCCTTCCTTCATGAAAAAAATTGAGCAGAAGGAGAACATAGAAATAATCCATAACTCCCTGATAAAGGAGATAAAGGGTGACAAGCTGGTTGAGGGAATGGTAATAGAGAACACGGAGACAGGAGAGAAAAAGGAAATAGAGGTTAACGGCATTTTCGTGGAGTTCGGTCAGGCCCCCAACTCCGGCCCTGCAAGGGAACTGGGGGCGGAAACACTGGAAAACGGCAGGATAAAGGTCAATGAGGACATGACCACGAGCGTTAGGGGTCTTCTTGCAGCCGGAGACGTTACCTCAGGAAGCGACAAATTTGACCAGGTTGTTACCGCGGCGGCCGAGGGGGCGATAGCAGCAAGGTCCGCCTACAAGATAATAACGGAGGTCGATTGATGTGGTTTTTGAAAACATAACCTCGACTCTTAACAAGGTATGCGACATACTGGAACTCGGCCAGGTTGAGAGAAAGGTTCTTCTGGATTTCAAGAGGATAAAAAGGGAAAAGCTGGAAGTGGAGGGCAAGAAATACGAGGCTTTCCGGATAGTTCATAACGATTCCCTGGGCCCGGGCAAGGGTGGTATACGCTATCACCCGAATGTATGCGAGGACGAGGTGAAGAGCCTGGCATTCTGGATGAGCATAAAGAACTCACTTGCCGGCCTGCCATACGGCGGTGCCAAGGGAGGGGTGAAAGTAAACCCAAAGGACCTTCTGAAGGAACAGATTGAAAAGCTCAGCAGGGCTTATGTGAGGGCATTCCATGAAGTCTTTGGCGAGGACACGGATGTCCCCGCACCGGACGTGTACACGGACTCGGAGATAATGGGATGGATGCTTGATGAGTATGAAAAGATAAAAGGCGAACACAGGCCGGGAATGATAACCGGCAAGCCGCTTGTTCTCGGTGGTCTGGAATTCAGGAAGGACTCGACTTCCAAGGGAGGCTACGTGGTTTTCAGGGAGATGCTTTCAAAACTTGGAAAGAAGAAGGTCACCATAGCCGTACAGGGCTTCGGTAACGCGGGCTACAACTTTGCCAAGTTTGCCGACAGGGGAGGCTTCAAGGTGGTCGCCGTCAGCGACAGCAAGGGAGGCATTTACAACAAGAGCGGCCTGGACATAGACAAGGTAAAGGAGGCCAAGGACAAGACCCGCTCAGTTTCCAAACATGAGGCCAAAAAAATAACCAACGAGGAGCTACTGGAATTAAACGTGGACTTTCTTGTCCTGGCAGCCATGGAGAACCAGGTCACGAAGGACAATGCAAACAAGATAAAGGCAAAACACATTCTTGAGCTGGCCAACGGCCCGGTGACAAGCGAGGCTGACCGGATTCTGCACGGGAAAGGAACAAAGGTTATGCCGGACATACTGGCGAACGCCGGCGGCGTCATCGGCAGCTATTTTGAGTGGGTGCAGAACAAGACCGGCAACATCTTCGAGGAGGATTACCTGGAAAAGAGGCTTGAAAAGATGATGAAGGAAAACTTCCAGAAAGTCTACGACCTGCACACGAGGAAGAAGATAGACATGAGGACCGCAGCCTACGTGATAGCCGTGCAAAGAATCCTGGAGGCCGAGAAGGCGCGGGGCAATTTGTAGGGGGTCAGATGGAAGTCCAAGAAGCCATCAGAAAGAGAAGGAGCATAAGGAAATACAAGGACAAGCCTGTGCCCGACGAAGTAATAGATGAATTGATAGAGGCCGCAAGGCTGGCCCCATCCGGCAACAACATCCAGCCCTGGAGATTCTACGTCGTGAAGAACAAGGAAGCGTTCGTGAAAAACAAGGTTTTCCACCAGGATTTCGTTTACAAGGCCCCTTTAATAATTGTCTGCTGTTCGGACCCACAGGGTTTTGCTGAACTATACAAAGTTTCTAAGGATTTGGATGAAAGGGACCCCGTATTAAGGGCCTGGCGGGACCTTTCCCTGGCCTGCGAGAACCTGGTCCTGAGGGCGACTGAACTCGGCCTGGGAACCTGTTACGTGGGCTGGATAAAGAGGGAAAGGATAAAGGAAATTCTGGATATACCTGAAAGGTATGTCCTGGCCTACGTGATAGCAATGGGCTACCCTGACGAGGAGCCCAAACCCAGGGAGAAAAAAAGCAAAGAGGAAATTGTTTTGAAGGAGTTTTAAATGGAAAGACTGACAATCAAAAAACTGACTGAACTGATAATGGAGCAGGCAAGGAAAAAGGGCTTCGGAACAAAGCCTGAAGAAGTGGACATACCCGAGAAAATCGCTCTGATTCACTCCGAAATATCCGAGGCCTTTGATGCTTACCGGCATAAAAAAATTGACGGAAAAGGCGGTTTAAAAGAGGAACTGGGGGATGCGGTTCAAAGAGTTTTGCACCTTTGCGGAATCATGGGAATAGACGTTGAAAAAGAGATCATCAAGAAATTAGAATCAAACAAAGACAGGGACTGGAACTGGAAAGAAATGAACGAGAAACATTCCTAGTTTAAGCACTACAATAAAAACTGGAGAGTTCTGACAGGAGAAACCGGATAACAGGATTAAAATGGGTATTTGTATTGCTTTTCCATGATGTAATTATTGAGCTCTATTTCGGCTTCTCTCTCCTCTTGAATCAACCTTTCGTCCTTGAGTTCCGACATAAAATTATTTTAGGAGTAATATATTTAACCTTTAAATTTGGAGAAAGTTTTTATTTACTAGGACTTGGTGAGGGTGTTAAGATGGATTATGAAAAGCTTTTAGAAAGGGCCGAGGAGAAAATATCTAAAGAATTGACGACCGAGGGCAGGTTCAAGATACCCGATGCCTCCGTTCTCGTCCAGGGAAACAACACTATTGTAACGAATTTCTCCGAAATAGCCAGTGCCCTGGAGAGGGACCCCAGGCACCTGCTGAAGTTCCTCTCAAAGCAGCTGGCCGCGCCGGGCAGCTTGGAAGGGGGAAGAGCCAGCTTCCTGGGCAAGTTCTCAGAGGGGCAACTGGACAGCAAAATAAAGCTTTATGCCGGTGAATATGTTTTCTGTCCTGTCTGCGGAAAGCCGGACACGAAGTTTATAGAGGAGAAGGGAGTCAGCAAGATGAAATGCGAAGCCTGCGGATCAAAAAGATTCATCAAAAAAATTTGATGTGTGCCAATGTTTTCCTACAAAATCTTCAGGGTGCCAAAGGAAGTACTTGTGTCGGTATGCGACCAGGAAGTCCTGGGAAAGAAGCTGGATGAAAACTTTGAGGTAGATGAGAAATTTTACGGCGGAAAAAACTGCGGGAAAGACGAAATAAGGAAAATACTTGAGGAGGCCACCATAATTAACGCCGTGGGAAACATTATAGTCGATTTCCTGATAAATGAGAATTTTGTGGAAAAGGAGAAAACAATCAAGATTGGCGGGGTATTGCATGCGCAGGTCGCAAAGCTCTAAGGGACAGTTTTTCTTCATATCCCTTATGCTGATAATAACTTTTCTTTCCGGTCTTCAGGCTCTCTTTGCCGGATTCTCTGACATAGATTTGAGCGAGCCCTACGGCAGGCAGGAGGATTTCTGGTTCTGGAACATCAAGGACCAGCTCAACCGGACCTTTGACGAAAGGAAATGCCCGCAGCTGGCTGTGGATTACCAGGAGATAAAGATAATGACCGAAAGTTACCTGGCCAGGAGGGGGGTGGAGTTCCGGCTGGTAAACACCACGCCCATTTGTCCCGCGCAAACCGTTAGAATAGAGATGAACATGACTTCGACCAGAATAAATCTTTTTGACAACTTTACCCTTGTCAGCCAGTCCTGATAAGCTTTAGCTCTTCCTCGTCCAGGCCGAATTCCTTTTCCAGATTTTCCTTCCATTCCTTGTTCTTCATAATGAACCTGAACATCGGGAGGTAGTCTTTCATTATAACTCTTGAAGAAACGTGCAGCTTTCCCTTCATCTTGCCGCAAACCTCCTTTATCCCCTTCCTCTGAACCTTGGTAACGCCGTACATTGCCAGCCTCTTGGGGGGCCTGTAAGGGCTGAACTTCCTGTACATCTCTTTTTTCGCCACGGAAATGCCTCCGCACATGATGTCTATCATGTACTTCCTGAACCTCCAGTTCTGCCTGGTCCTTATCTTGGCCCTGAAGGTGTCCGCCACGCTCAGGTAATCGAAGGCCTTGGCCACCTCCTTAGGGTCCTCGTATTCCGTGGTTATGTTCTGCTCCAGCCACCAGAATATCTCGTCCGGGTCCTTGTCAGCATTCCTCATGATTCCTATGGAATTTCTTACGTTCCGGGTCTTGAATATTACCTTAAGCACCTCGAATATGTCCTGCTTGCTCTCCCTGTAGCCCATGGCCTTCAGGTCCTCCCTTTCCAGTTTCTTCTTACCCCTGGCCATGGATTCCAGGTCGTTTATCGCCGACCTGAGGTCCCCTCCGGATTCCCTCCCGATTTTCTTGAGCAGATCCCTTTCGCATTCCACGCCTTCTTTCTCGCATATATCCGCCAGCCTCTTGGTCATGCTGCTGAGATGCACGGAGCCGAACTTTATTAACTGGCAATGCCTTCTCAGGGAACGGAGCCTTGGGTCGTAGGCGTCATTTGCCGTAAGCACCACGGGAAACTTGCTTCCCTTTATTACATCTATGACCGCCCCCACTCCTCCGCGGTCGGACCTGCCGGATATACCGTCAACCTCGTCTATAAGAATGATTTTTCCTTTTCTGAAAAGGCTCAT
>CP070662.1:636799-649985 GCA_020355185.1 archaeon | reverse complement strand
GTAACAGGCTACCTTTACAGACTGGAGAGAAAGCGCGAGAAGAACGAACCCACACAGGTTAACCTGGTAAGTAGCCCAAAAGATTAGTTAAGTTCTTTTACTTCTTTCTCGTGATTTATTTCTTTGCATATTTCTTCCAGTGCGATTCTAATTTCTTCAGGACTCTTTTTTAAGAAGTAATTCCTTTCCTTTATCTTACTTTTTTTATTTTCTTTCTCGGGTGTAGTTATTTCAACCTCGCGTTCTTTGATAACCATCTTGATTAGGCCCCTTTCTTCAAGCTTATCCAGATAAGGTTTTGCTTTAAAGTTTTCCAGGGACACAGGTCTGATTTCTTCCTTGAGTTATTCCCCGCTTTTTCCCCATCCCTTTTCCTTGTATAACCCTTTAAGCGATGTGATTTTAATAACATTCTTATCATAAGCTTCCGGCAACTCTTCGGCATACAATGTCTTTAGGTTTTCGTATTCCGTTGTTTGAAAAACGTCTGTTTCATCGAAAATTTTATCAGCATGAAGCAGTCCGCATAAGTGACCGTATTTTTTATCCGTTATAATTACAAAAATATCTGTTAACCTTTTAAAATCTTTCATTTTTTCACCGTGATTACTTGTTGATAATTTATGGTATGAAAAACTATTTAAGTTAATAGGGATGAAAATATAACGCTGTTATATATTATATAATTACCGACCCTTCAAAAATGATTTTTTCACATGAAACTCTTTGCGTCCTGACTCTTTTTCGCGCGCTCCTTGTGGTACCGGACCGCGGCCTCTTCCAGCGGTATGCCCCTCTCGCTTTTTCTGCTCTTCCTTTCCCGGACCTTTACGAATATGGGGTAGTTTACCGCTTCCCCAACTATCAGGGCCTCCCCGACCCTCAGCGAGGATACTGTATCAAGGACGTCCCTTGTCAGACCCTCCGAGCTCTTCCCTATGTGGTCCAGGTCATAGGGGTTGGTTACCCGGAGTATGGTGTGTGTGTTGCACTGCGAGAGGGCCGTGGTTGAGAGCTGGATAGGCCTCTGGGATATCAGGCACAGGGATGCGTTGAACTTCCTTCCCTCACGTGCTATCTTTTCAATAATCCCCTTGCTGAGTGCTGCCTCCCGCTTGACCCCCTCCGGCGCGAAGTTGTGCGCCTCTTCAACTATGAAAACGAATGGCGGTATCCTGTTTTCGGTCCTGGCATCAAACAATTTCTTTCCCAGGTACGAGACGAGCATCTGCCTCTTCCTGAGGGACGTGACGTCAGAAACGTCTATTATGGTTGCATGTCCCTGCCTGGCCAGTGATTCAAGGCTTGGGTTGTCGCTTACACCGAAGAAGCCTGTCTGCCTCAGGTGCCTCAATATGGTTATGAGTATGTCCTTTGTGGAGCTCTTGACCTTTTCATCCTCGGCCACCATCCTTATTATGTCTGTCAGGTCGTAGGTCCTGCCTTTCATCTCGTTCCTGGCCCTGTTGAGAATCCTTCTCAGTTCCCGCTCCTGCACGTGGGTCATGTCCGGCACGAAGTGGGATATCAGAGTGGGAGAAAGTCCGGTAACGCCTATCTTGAAGTCCTTCCCTGTTATTACGGAGACCTTGTTCCTGTACTTCTCATCCTCTGCAAAGCCGATGTACTCCCCGTGTGTATCCACAATAACCGTGGCGACCTGCCCGTCTCCGGGCTTCCTTTCCAGGAGCTCCTCTATTATAACAGAGGTCAGATAGCTCTTTCCTCCGCCGCTTATGCTAAGGATGGCCAGGTGTTTCTGCAGCAGCTTGGTAAGATTGAGCCTTACCGGGGTTTCATGGAAGTTTATCCTGCCTATGTCTATTCCTTTAGGATCAAGTCCTATGAACTTTGAAAGCATCTCACCGTCCGCCAGCTTCACGGCGTCTCCCGGAGACGGGGGAAAGCACGGCCTCTGCATAAGCTTCTCGGAGAAGACTGCCAGGGGCTTGGCACGGCCTATAAGATATTCCCATCTTTCAACGGGGAAAATCTCCGCCATTCTTTTACCGGACTTCTCGTATTCCCGGACACTCTCAGCCCTCTGGAAATAGCGGTTTGACTTGAAGATGTCAGAAATCCTGGCAACCATGGTCCCCTCCGGCGTTTTCAGCGTGATGAACTGTCCCTGCTTGGCCAGCGGACCCTCGTCATTTATCACGAAGCTGAACCCGGAGACGCTGGGCCCGTCCGGAGTCGAAATAACCGTTCCTATGTCCATTTTCCACACCCGATACTCTATAACTTAGTTTTTAAAACTTAAATCTTGATAGCATAAATAATTACTATGTCTGATTTGATTCTTGGAGTTGTTATTGGGTTAATCACGATGTTTGGCTTGGGAATGAGTATAGCTTTATCAGTGATCCCTATAAAAGACATCGGGAGCACCAAGACTGTTTTTTTCAGGGGAATTTTTACTAGCACCATCATATTTATATCGCTTTTGTTTTTTCTCTCGGAAACAAGTCTGTCCATTTACCATATAGCTCTCTCGGTGCTGATTTCATTTATCGGTTATATGGCCTTAATATCAATTTTCAAAGGCCTTAAAACGGGCAAAGTGGGAGTGGTCTATCCCATTGCAAATTCTTATGTCATACTCACTGTCTTGTTTTCAGTATTATTTTTCGGGGAATCTTTAATTGCAGAACAGGCATTTTCCATAATTCTCATGATTCTGGGCATAATACTTATTTCAATAAACCTCAGAGATATAAGAGATTCCAATTTACTCAGACTTTCCAGTGGGATTCCCTTTGCTCTCCTGACCTGCTTTTCATGGGGGTTCATGTATTTTATTTTGAAGATTCCTGTCTTGGTTATAGGACCTATACTGACAGCCCTTATCATAGAGTTAGGTATCGTATTATTCTCTGGAATCAATATGAAAATTTCAGGGATTTCATTCAAGCTGCCCGGCAAAAAAACTTTGGGCTTCATTTTTCTGGTTGGTTTATTCAGTTCTATTGGCGCTATATTTTTTAATGTGGGAATAATGTTCTATAATGTGAGCCTTATCGCACCTATTGCTGCCACAAGTCCTTTGGTTTCTGCCTTTTATGGTAGATTTGTTTACAAAGAAAAGCTGACAGGGGTCCAGTGGTTCGCGATTCTTTTGATTCTGGTAGGGATAATTTCCATATCATATTTTTAAATCTTCGGGCTGTAATGTTTTTATGAAATTTATCACAAACGAGCCGGCGCTGGTTCTTGACGGGACTCTGGTCGTGGGGGACCTGCACCTGGGCATTGAAACGGAGTTCTACAAATCCGGATTCATGATACCTTCAAATATAAAAAAAATCGGGGACAGGATTCTGAAAATGGCCATGGAAAACAACTGCAAAAAGCTGATTTTGCTCGGGGATGTGAAGCACGACTATCACGGGGTGAGCTGGCAGGAGGAAAGGGAAATCCCCAAATTCCTGAAGAAAATTTCGAAAAGGCTGGAAGTGCACGTGACCTTGGGCAACCATGACGGCAATCTCAGGCAACTTGCTCCGAAAAAGGTTCACATCCATCCCACCTCAGGCTTCCGTTCCGGTACCTACTTTTTCAATCACGGACAGAGCTGGCCGGGTAAGGAGTTCCTGAAGACAGATTTAATTTTTTTAGGACACAGTCATCCTGCCATTGAATTTCGTGATTCACTGGGCTTCCGTTCAATTGAGCCCTGCTGGCTGCGCTGCAAACTGGATCGCAAGAAGATCCAGGACAAGTACAAGGAAAGGGGCGTGACTAAAGAAGCGGTAGTCGTGCCGGCCTTCAACCCGCTGGTAGGGGGACTCCCGGTGAACAGGGGTGAGGGAGAACTCGGGCCCATGATGAAGAACAAAGTCATCCGTCTTACAGAATGCGACGCCTACCTGCTGGACGGTACTTACCTAGGCAAGGTCAAGAGTTTATAACTCTTTTGCCTTCTCCCCCAGCTTTTTCTCGATATGACCCAGAATTTCCCTGAAGGCGCGGCCCATGTTCTTCGGGTTCTTTCCGTTCGCAGAGGCAGCCACGTCGTGCCCCCCTGCCGAGCCTTCTATTGTTTTCTCGATTTTGGAAAAGACCTGGGCCAGGTTAACCCTTTCCTTCATCTGCCAGCGCATCCTTCCGGATATTCTTAGGCCTTTCTTTTTGGGGGCTCCTACGATTGCTATGTCCGCCCCCATTCTAAGGAGGTTACGGGCCACGGAGGCTTCGAAGGAGCCGACCGAAGTCGTCACCAATAGCACGTCCCCCAGGCGATAAGACTTGAGCCTTTTCATGGACTTCAGGACAGCAATTTTTTCCGAGACGTCTATTTCCGTTTTCAGAATTTCAAGTATTTCCTGATAGTTCTTGTCCGATTTTTCGAGGAGCTCTGCCAGGATTCTAAATGTTTCCGGGTCCGCCCTTCTAAGGTGGGCTGTGTCGTAAACAATGCCTGCCACCAGGTTCCGGGCAGTTTCAGGTTCTATCTCAACAGCAAGTTTTTTTGATAACCTGTAAATGAGCTGGGAGCAGGAGTTGGCCTCAGGTTCTATATGCGAAAATGAGGCCTTCAGGTTGCCGGATATGTGGTGGTCTATGACCGCGAAAACCTCTTTCACTTCAATGGGTTCGAGCTGTTCCGGGGACGAGGTGTCCACAACCACAATGGTTTCCCCCCTAATCTCAGGGTTTGTCTCCACATCCTCAGAGGCAAATTTTCTTGCCACCTCGCTGATGCTCTCGGCCACCCCGGTCCTGGCCTTCTTGCCAAGCTTCTCCAGGATTTTTTTCAGCGCAAGGGCCGAGGCCATGGCGTCCACATCAGCATTGTGATGCGTGAGAATAATATAATTGTCTTTTTTCTTCAGTCCCTCCGCTATTTTATCAAGCATGACTAGAATAACAAACAAATAAATAAAAAGATTAGATTTCGACCTTAAGGTACACATCTGTTGTTTTCACACACAGGTTCGTAGTTTGCGCTCCACGAGTCCTCGTGTTCTATTTGGTCGCATCTGGCTTCCGAATATTTATTTATGCATATTTCTTCTCTGTACAGTTCTCCGTTAAAATAGACATAATCACAGCATATGCAGTCTTCATCCGAGAAGCAGAATTCCTGGCCCTTTGTTTGGCTGTTAACCAGAAACCATATTCCTATTAGTACGAACAATATTGCAAAAAGCCCGGTCCAGAACTTTTTGTTCATGAATAAAATAGGTAAAACGAATTTAAAAAACTAAAAAAAAGAAATTAACCGGCCTCTGTTGCCGGTTTCTTTTCCTTGAGCAGTTCCTGAAGTTTTTCCTGATGGCTTTTCATTTTTTCCTCAATCTTCTTTTCGCCGTCTTCAATCATCTTCAGGTTGCTGTCCAGTTTTTCCTTGGTGTCCCCGAGCTCCTTCTCCAGCTTGTCCTTGGAACTTTTTACCATTATCGGGCCGACTATCTTGAACATGTCTTCTTTTCCTTCGCTTTTCTTGACCTCTTCAAGGGCCCTCTCTATCTCCACCTTCTGATACATCAGGCTCTGCCTCTGCATGTCCATGTTCTGAATTTGTTTCTGCAGCTGCTGAAGCTGAACAAAAGTTTTCTGTGCCTCCGGGGAAATTTCTGTCATTTTTTCACCTCTTTTTGTTTTGTGGAAAAATCTGAAACATCAGTTTCAGGAATTTTTTCACCTCGCTTTGACCCTCTTCCCTATTTCAGGCCTTTTTTTAAGGAGAATCCTGTATCCGCAGAAGGGGCATCTTATCCTCTTCTTCAGGTCCTCTCCGCTTATTTCTTTCCCGCAATTCATGCATTTGTACATGTTATCACCCTGAACTGCCTTTACAACTCCTCGGTTTTTGAGGGAGGCTTGAAAGCTCCCCCCGTGAATTTCTTCCCGCATTTTCTGCATTTCCATATACCGAAACTCTCTCTCCGAAGTCCCATCTTTTTGCAGGAGGGACATTCGTAAGTTGCCTTGGAAATCTTCTCTATCTTGGAGACGGTGTTTCTTATTCTTCTCCCGTATCTGGGTCCGAATCTTCCGGCGGAACCGACTCTCTTCCTGCCGGTCTTTTTCTTCTTCTTTCTAGCCATATCAAGCACCGAAGTGTTTTTTCCTTATCTCCCCGCCTTTTTTTATTGATATGTCTATGGCTTTATATACTTCCTCGGGTGTAAAGCCGCATTCCCCGCCTTTCTGCATGGCGCACAACTTCTCGCTGTCCATGCTGGTCACCGTGAGCCTTCCCTCAACCGCGCTCTCTTCCCTGAGGTTGGGGTCGAGCACCATCTTGCCCGCTATTTTGTGTATGGTGCAGGCAACGGGAATCTGGCTTATCTCCAGCTTTTTCTTCATGTTTTCCCTGTTCATCGTGCCGTCTTCGTTGAGTTCAGGCACCTTTGCGTCCAGAAGGGCGGCAATTGCCCCTATGCTTGAGGCATCTATCAGGTTTCCGTCGTCGTTGAGCACGTGTATGTCCACGCAGACCGTCCAGACCTTTTCCCCGGGTTCCATACACAGGCTCTCCGTGTTTATCGCCTTGGATTCACGAATGCCGCGGTCAACCACTCTCGCCAGTTCCACTGACTGCGGATCCGGAGGTCCGGATTCAAAGTCAGGCGACGCGATGGGACCTAGCTCGGCATTCACCATAAGCACCCCCTCGTTGGGGCTGTCCGGGAACGGCTCCCCGACTTTCATCTTGACTCCCACCAGAATCTTTGTTTCTCCCAGGGTAACCATGGCAGAGCCCTCTGCATTCTGGACGTAGCCCCTCTCTATCTTAAGTTCCCTTAAATCCTCAAAGCCCCGGTCGTCAAACCTCTTGCCGGCCTTTATCATGTTCTTCACGTATTCGGTGCCGATTTCTGTTATCATTTTGCCTTCACCTCCTTGTACTCGCACTTAAGGGCTTGTTTCTGTTTGTCGTAAATCACCTTGCAGCCCTTTATGGCCATGTCCAAGGCTTTCTTAAGCTCCTCCTTTTTCACAATACCGTCCATCTGCAGGAGGTATATCTCGTTTTTCCTGGGCACGTAGGCTATTGGCAAGTCTACTTCCCCCTCACAGTCCTCCTCGCCGGCCACGTCCAGGACGATTTGTCCCTCAACCTTTCCCGCGGCACAGGAGGCCACAAGGTCTTTCATGGGCACTCCCGCATCGGCCAGTGCTATTGACGCCGCATTCAGCCCGACGCACCTTGTGCTCGCATCGGCCTGCAGGACCTCTATGAAGATTTCTATCCCGGTCTCCGGGTACTCCTCCAGAAACAGGACAGAGCTGAGGGCACTCTTTATCACCTTGCTTATCTCCGTGCTTCTCCTGCTCGGGCCGGGTCTTATCCTCTCCGTGGTGGAGAAAGGAGCCATGTTGTACCTGCACTTAACGTATGCCCTTACAGGGTCAAGCAGGTGCTTTGGATGGAGCTCCTTGGGTCCGTATACGGCTGCCACTGCTATGGTGTTTCCAAGCCTGAAAAAGCCTGAGCCGTCCGCCCTTTCTATTACGCCGGCTTTCGCCTCGATTTCTCTCATCTCGTCAAGCTTTCGTCCGTCCGGCCTTTTACCATTCACTATCAGCTTTTCCTGTTTAACGCTCATTTAACCACCTCTTTGGCAAACTGGTCCAGCATCTCTCCTATCCTGTCCGTGAGCCCCTCTGTGTGGCTTTCTCTTTCGACTTTCAGCACAGCTTCCGCAGCCAGAACCTCTCTCTCACCCTTTATCCATACCAGGCCGTTCTGGCCCACTATTATGTGGCACCCGGTCTTTTTCTTTATCATCTCTATCATGCTCCCCGACCTTCCTATAAGTCTGGGAACCTTTGCAGGGGTTATCTTTATTATGTTTCCCCCGTGAAGTTTCCTGCACATCCTGTCTTTCATTGTAATCTGTATGTCCTTTCTCTTGGTTACCTTGTTGATTCTTGCGTAAACCACGTCCCCTATGTCATAGTAGTCAGTTATGTCGCTTCTTGACAGGTCCACGAATTCCTCCGTGCTCTCCGCCAGGGAAAGAAATCCCGGGTAGGGGGCATTTATGTCCAGGAGCCAGGACGATATTTGCACGCCGTCAACAACCCCTATAACCCCGTCGCCGGGTATCGGCATGTAGGTGCCTGAAAGGGGCACAACGCTTACAAGATGCTCCTTTTTCTTTACCAATCCCATTATCTTGCTTCTTACCTCTCCATCTTCCTTGAAAGTTCCGTTACCGGGAAGAAAATCAATGCCCCTGGCCAGAAGTTCTCCCGGAACAACGACAGCTTTTTCCTCTACAAGCATCTGGCTGCCCTTGTCTTCATTCCTTTCCTTTAACTCAACTTTAACTTCTTTCTCAACCTTTTTCGTGTCCAATTCTTCCTTAACCGTTTTTTTCTTATCTTCTTTTTCTGTCATATTTTACACCTCTTTAATGTTATCATGATTTTTATCCTACAACCAAACATCATCATCCGGATTGAATTCAGGTGAGCAAAGCAGAAAACAGCTCATTTTTCCAATGATATTATAAGGCGTATTCATGGGTATGAATATCAAATCCCCGTTTTTCACTTCATATTCATTATCTTCGATAATAAATTTTCCACTTCCTTCTATGATAAAGTATATTCTGTCTTCCCTCAGGCACTTAATAGCACCATAATTCCCATCAATTTCTATGTAAGTAGCACTAAAATTAGGATTTATCTTATAAGGGAATATTACCATAGGGTCTTTTTTCACCTTTTCCAGACCTTCCTTTCTGACTATTTTAACTTCATTCATTTTCATCACTTCTTGACCACCTTGGCCTCTGCCTCGCCCTTGGTCAGGCCGTTCATCAGGTCATAAAAACTGGCCTGCAGGCCTGCCGGAATTTCTATGGTCGCCACCCAACTCCCGTCGTTCCTCCATTCATCCTTCTTAAGCTTCCCGAACTCCGAGATTTTGCCGTAGGCCTTGCCTGTGTACTGGGGCGGAACCCTGACCATTATCTCCATGGACTCCATGCTTATGGGAAGTATGGGCTTCAGGGCGTCCACGACTCTCTCAACCTGCGCTTCCGCGCTTTCCAATTCATCCACACGAACTTTCGCTTCCTCCATGGCTTTTTCTATTCTCTGGGGTGTGTGGGGCACGTTCCTCTGGGGGTCCATGGCCCTCCTGGCTATTATGCTCACTATTTTCTTAACCTTTTCCTCCTTCATCTTCCTTCTCTGTTCCGTCGTGAGCTGGACATGTCCCTTTCTTATGATATGATAGGCAATAGTCTTGAAATCCAAAGTATTAAAAGCTTTTTGGAGATCCTCAGAGCTCGCTTTCTCCCCCTTGGCGGAGTCCTCAAAAACTTCCTGTATGACCACCAAATCGTCTAAAGGCACATCCTTTCCTCTCCTTACCTCAAGCGCCTTGTATGGGTCAACGAGTATCTCAAATTCCCTGCCGTGAGAACTTAGCTTGGCTATTACCGACTTTTCAAGAGAAATGGACATAACATCCCCACAATTTAATTACCAATTAAATTCCTTTTAACAGCTTCATCTTTTCCTTGTTCTTGTACTTTTTCAGGCCCTCCTTGTCTATTATGGCGATTTCTATATTCTCTTTTTTCACGTCTTTTTCCGCCTTCCTGAGGGCCCTCAATGCAAGAGAAATAGCTTGGTCCCTTTCCATGTTTTCTCTCCATCCCTTTTCAAGTTCCTTTCTGGCTGTCTCCACGCCTCTGCCGATTGCCTGGGCTTTCCATTCGAACATTGAGCCTCCCGGGTCTGTCTCGAATATTACCGGAATCTCGTCAACCCCGGCTATCATAAATGAGATTCCCATGGGTCTCAAACCGGCATACTGAGTGTGCATTTGCTTCATGTCTGAAACGTACTTGGCCAGCGTAGGCGTGTCCACCTTTTCGTCGTACGTTATCCTGTGTATCTGGGCCTTTACCCTGGCCTTGTCTATGACTACCCTGGCATCCCCCAACAATCCGGAGGATACCACGCCTATGTGCTCGTCTATCTGCTGTATCTTCTCGTTAACAGAGTTCTCTGCTGAAAGCTTGTCAACGGGTCTGGCGGCAATCAGTACTATTCCGCCCTTGAATATGACCGCGACCGAGGTTGAACCTCTCTTAACAGCCTCTCTTGCATATTCTACCTGAAACAACCTACCTTCGGGCGAGAAGGTGACAATTGCCCTGTCATAACCCATCTTGCCCATATCAGGCATTATTTCCATCATATAACCTCCACAATAATAAAGACTTTTTAGGCTTTAAGGTTTATAAAGGTTTCCTACAAATTGGCTTTGCTAACAAAGTGTAATCTGCTAATAAAGTCGGAAAAAATGATTAGATTATTAGCAAAGCCCTACAAATTACTTCTTCTCGAAATTGTTGCAGCTGCCCGAAGCCACGACCATGTGACCGAAGCAGATCCCCTTTTCCGGGTCGGTTTCGTCGGGACTGAAGTTCGCACAGTCCGCGCAGGTCCTGCCTTCCGTTCCCTCGGGCGTGTAGTTGACGTCTTCAGCTTCCAAAAAAATCACCCCATTAAACTTAGTTTTAGAACTTTAAAAAAGTAAATTACGGATTAAAATAAAACAAACTGGGGGTTCCCCCGCCAAAATCTGGTTTTGTGTTTTACTTTGTCAGTGTTACCGTTCATCTTACGAGCGTTATGTCAATCGTGGAGACGTTGAGCTTTTCTCCTTCATCGGAGTTTATTACGTCCGTACCCACGTTTATGTCCTTTATCTTTGCTCCCTCTGCAAACCTGTTTTTCGTTATTTCCGCCACGTCAACTGCCTTGGAAATCGCCTTTCCCCTGGCTTTAATGTGTATCTCATTCAGTCCGTTGTTGAACTGGGTCACGCAGGCAAGGACATAAGACATTGTAGGCTTCTTTCCCACGAATATCATGTTTTCGTCTGCCTTTCCTTTTTTCTTACCTCTGGTTTCTTTTGCTGGTTCTTCTGCCATTTTTGTACACCTCCTTTACTTACGTACAAAAATCTGAGACATAAAGTCCTGCAGTTTTTGCACTTCTGTATCACAGATTTTTTGCGTTTTGCACTTTTGTATATAGTATAAAAATAAAGAGATATTTAAATCTTCATTCTACCTTAATCTTGCAGCAGTGTCGCCAATTCCAGCAAAGACCAAATCTGTATTCATAAGAAACAGCTGAAAATAAATTAATATAATTACAAGGATGAATTTATTTTCTTTTTTCTGAGACGATTGAACGCCATAAGAAACAACACAATCGCTATAAGAGCTATCACTGATATAATTATTTCTAATCCCATGGGCTCTTCTTCCCCACGTTCCTTTACTGTGGTTGTTGTTTCTCTTGGCTTGCAATCAATGTCTTCCTCGGGTCCGCAATCAGGGTCGCAAATAACGTCCTCTATTTTGTCGCAGTATGTGTCCGGACTGCCGGAGGGGCAATCCTGAGGACAATTTAAGTATGCCTCCCCGAATTCGCATAGGCCATCGCCGCATTCAGGGGATATTACCCCGCCTTCAACCAAATCCAGGAATTCCGTCAACGGCTTCTCGGTTCCGTCATCAAGAACACAGACCACACATTCCCCGTTCTCTGAAGGGAAAATACAGCCCGGATTTTCTGTAATTTTCAATTCATACCCATTTTTTACACAATAACTGTGTTCCTGGCCGCATTTTCCTTGGAAAAAAATAGTCCCGTAGCAGCTTTCTGTTTCAGAAAATTTACATATTCCTACCTGGCTTTCCCCAATTTCCTCTGTTATCCATTCATAGCCCATCTTTTCGCAATAAACGGCAGCGGGATTTGATATTGCCAGGACCGTGTTTGTTGTGGCCAAAAACAAAAATAAAACCAAGACAATTTTCACGCTTTTTTCTACTATTGAATCGCCTCTCATGGCGGTAACACCCCCAAAGGATGTATATAGGAACTTATATAGCATGAGGTGGGGTCCAAATTTAGATAGCCGTCATCACAGGGGTCGCCTGGTGTAAACCCCCAGCTGTTTTTGGAAATCCAGTAATCCCCGCTGTTATTGTAACCGACTAAAACCAAGGCATGATTAGGCGTATCCGAACAACAGTCGTAAATAACACAGCCGTCTTTATCTTTCCTGCCGCTGTTTGAAAAAGGAGTGCACACGGCTATTACAGGGGGGCCTATATGAATCAAATCGTGCCTTAAATAACCGGTGTTTACGGTCCCGTAAAAATTGTTCATTTCCCAAAGTTCAATTAAATCCCCGCCGTCGGGGCATGGAGCTCCGTTGCTTCCTGGACAGAAGGAGTCAATTCCAATATAATTATAGCAGGATTCCGTTGCCACTCCCGTGTTGTTTGCAAAAACAAAAGCGTCATATATTATACCACCGCTGCAATCACCGTCTGGGTGACAATCAGAAACCAAGTACTGCTCGGACAGGTCTATATCCAGGTCCGGGTCATCTTCTTGTATGTTGTACTTTGCCTCCATTGAACCCAGAGTTGCAAAGGCCCAAGAGGAACCGCAAGCGCCCTGGTCTTTGACACCTGTCATCCAGTTTTCGCCTTTATAGTCTCTCCAGTCAAAATAATCCGGTATGGTAACCGTGGTTGTAGTGGTCGTTGCCGTAGTGGACGTTGTTGTTGAACTGGATGTTGTCGAGGAGGTTGTGGTGGAGGTGGTCGTTGAGGAAGTAGAGCCTGCCGTAGTGGATGTAACCGAGGGAGTTGGCTTATCTTTTCTGCCAAGGTAAGCCTTGCAGCAGTGTTCCAGAACACTGTCCTCGTCATCAGTTCCCATTGAGCATTTGGCTGTTTCCGAATCCACGTAACCGTCGGAGACTGGCCTCAGGGTGGATTCCAGTCTGCAGCCGCCGTCGGTTATAAACTCAATGCATCCCTCCTTTAGTCTTGCCTGGCAGGAAAGCGATTCTCCCTGGGGCTTTACAGAAGTTTGAATAATGACAATCAGGATTACCAAGGCAATAACAAAAATGGCCAGTAACATTAAAGTTTTTGGTATCAAGCCTTTTTTCATTTTTATCACTACACACAGGCACACAGCCTTCTGCCTAAATTAAAGTTTATTCCACACCAGTTTTGTTCAGGCCAAAGCTTGCCGTCGTAATAGAGGCAATTGTTTGCCAACACAAAGGGCGGATTACTAAAAGCAAAGCTCTTTATACCATTGCAGGTATTGCAGTCAAATCCCATAATTTCATGGAGAGTACAGCCGTACTCTGTTTGATTTCTGGGAACTC
>CP070662.1:631177-636699 GCA_020355185.1 archaeon | reverse complement strand
TGGGACATAGACATAGTTAAACTGGCCGATGCTCTTCTCGAATACATTGAAAATATGGGGGTACTCGATTTCAAGGTGCCCTCAAGGATAATAATAATAGCAGCCATACTCCTGAGGATGAAGGTCGTCCTGCTTGTGGAGGAGAAGGAGGAGGAGGAGGAAAAGAAAGGAACAGAGGAGCAGCTTATAGACCTCTCGCAGGTACCGGACCTCGAGACACCCATCAAGAGAACCCCGAGGAGAAGGGTCACTCTGGAGGAGCTTGTGGGTGCCCTGGAGAAGGCCTTCAGGACCAAGGATATAAGGGAAACCAAAAGGGTCAGGGCCAGGAAGAGGGTGGAAGAACTCCTGGAGGACGAGGAGGACATAGAGGAAAGGATAGAAAAACTTTATCTTCAGATAAACTCTATAATTGACGAGCTCAAGAGGGGCGAAATAACATTTGAAAAGCTGGTCCCGAAATGGGAGAGGGAGGAGATTGTAAGCAGGTTCCTTCCGCTGCTGCATCTCTGCCAGCAAGGTAAAGTTTCCTGTGAGCAGAAAGAAATTTTTAAGGATATACTGATAAAACTAAAGGGAGATGAAAATGCGTGAAAAGGCGTTGCTTGAGGCTGCCCTGTTCATCTCGGACAAGCCACTGCCCGTGCAGGAACTGGGCAAAATATCCGGACTTTCCGAGGGAAAGGTAAAGAAGCTTCTGGAGGAACTGGATGTGGAGTTGACCCAGGAACATCGGGGAATAGGGCTGCTTAAGATAGACGACAATTACCACCTGAAGGTCAAGGAGGAGTATCTTGACAAGGTTTCCCATCTCACTCCTTATGCGGACCTTTCCCGGGCCATGTTAAAAGTACTGTCCCTGGCCGTCTACAAGAAGGATATAACCCAGAGCGAAATTGTGAAGACCATAGGCAACCGTGCATACGACTACGTTAAGGAACTGGAGCTCCGGGGACTCATAAAGACTGAAAAATCCGGCCGGACAAAAATCCTTATTCTAACCGAGGAGTTCATGCGTTACTTCGGGGTGAGCAGCAGGCAGGAGCTGCTGGACAGGTTCAAAATGAAGACCGGGAGAAAGGAGCTCAAGGACATCTACCTATCGGACTTTGCCGCCTTCTTTGAGAAGTTTGAGAAAAAGAGGGGCTAGTTTATGGAACTAATTAGCAGAGAAGAATTGTTAGGACTTATTCAAGATTTTGAAAACTTTCACTATGTTGCCCCTGATGACTTCCCGAATTTCTCGGATAAATTTCCGGAAAATGTACAGGAGGTTGCCTACAAAATCGGAAAGAGCGAGACTGGTGCCATCCTCCTGGTTGGCGAGAAAACATTTCTCCTTATACCGCCTTTCCCTGTTGAAAAAACCTTTGAGGGCGACAAAAACCCTCTTCTTGAAATGCTGAAAAGAAAATACAACCTTGCCATAATCCTGCTCAGATTGGGCGAATATTCCCTGGGCGTATTTGAGGGCGGAAAGCTTGCAGAACACAAGACCGGCACCCAGTTCGTTGGAGGAAAAACAAAAGCAGGAGGCCAGAGCGCCGCCCGCTACCAGAGAATCCGCGAGGGTCAGGCAAACGACTTCTTCAAGAAAGTCTGCGAGCAGGCGAGAAGCAAGCTCTCGACCCACGAGTTGGACTTCGTCTTCTTCGGCGGCGACGCGCAGACCGCAAAGGCCTTCCTGAAAAAGTGCGACTGGCTGGAAAAGTTCCATGTGATGAAAAGAATCCTCAACATCCGCCACATGAAATTGGAAAGCCTGAAGGCCTCCCTTAAGGAGGTCTGGAAGTTCCGCGTCTATGAAATCTGACAAAATCCTGTACTCCCAGTTTTTTAAAGATTATATTCGTATTAAAAATATGGTTAAGATAGAAATCACACAACAAAAAGGATACAATTTTCTTTGGATTGATGATTATCTGTGGATGTGGGATATTCCTGGTGAAACAGAATGTCAAGAAGAATTAGCCAAAAAGGCATATGGTGATGTTTTAAACATTGGTTATGGATTAGGCGTTATTCATAAGTACCTAAAAGAAAACCCAAAAGTAAAGACAATATCTACTATTGAAAAACATAAGGAGGTCGTTGATAAATGCAAGGAAGTGTTTGGAGAAGTAATTGGAGAAGTCATAATAGACGATTTTTATAACTACTCTGGTGACAGAAAATTTGATTGTGTTATAGGAGATGCTTGGGCAGAAGTGCATCCAAAATCTTTAAAAGACTATTTAAAGTTCAAGAAAAATGCACAAAAATTCCTGAAGAATAATGGAAAAATTCTTGCTTGGGGTCAGGACTATTTTGAGTATTTGCTAAATCAAAAAAGGCACCAATGTTGAGAGTCGGCTTCTTCGGAAGGCTGAATTGAAAGTTTACGAGGCCTGACTTGAAATTTGTGCACACAGCTCATTTAATTTTTTTATTACAATATCCTGCTCTTCCTTAATATCTGGCTTCAACTCCTCAGCCCTGCCTATTGCTGTTAACTCTATTAAAACTCTGGTAACAGGATAACCGTTATCCATCTCATGTTCCTCAATCTTCTTGCCTACTTCTATGCCAAGAGGTGTTGCCCTGTACATGGTCGTACCGAGCGTAACCTGACTTCCATCGTAGATTTCAACCAATCCTATGTTCTGAAGTTTCATGCAGTCAAAGTGGACCTGCCTTTCATCTTTAACGTATTTCAAGGGTCCCGAAACTTCAAAACAGGGAACTGCACCATTTTCGTGTGCCAGATACATCATAATCACATTCTTGCTTAAGTCCCATTTCTTGCTTGCATCAAAGAATCGGTCCACGGCATCCTGAAAATATTTTTCCATATAATCTCCGATATATTATGGATTTAAAAAAGATTTAAATTTGTTTTCAGTAGAACACGAAACGCCTGCAGAGGCCCAGAACTTCTTCTTTTGTTTTCTTTATCAGGGCCTTGTCTTTGTGGTTTTTCAGGATTTTGGCCATCCATTCACCGATTTGTTTCATTTCCGGCTCTTTCATGCCACGGGTGGTGAGTACAGGTGTGCCCAATCTTATTCCGGAGGGTCTGAAGGGCGTGCTCGGGTCGAAGGGTATGGTGTTCGCGTTCGTTACGATTCCCGCTTCCTCCAGGGCATCGGCGCATTCCTTTCCCATTCCCTCCTTGCCAACGGACTTGGTGTTTATCAAATCTATTAATATGAGGTGGTTGTCCGTTCCATTAGAAACGAGCTTTATGCCGTTGTCCATCAGGGTTTCGGCCAGGACTTTGGCGTTCTTGACGATTTGTTTTGCATAAACCTTGAACTCCGGTTTCATGGCCTCCCCGAAAGCAACGGCCTTGGCTGCTATGGTGTGCTCATGCGGCCCGCCCTGTATGCCCGGGAACACGGACGAGTCAATCTTCTTTGCCAGTTCCTTCCTGCAGAGTATTATGGCGCTTCTCGGTCCCCTCAGGGTCTTGTGCGTTGTGGTGGTGACCACGTCGGTGAAAGGTAGCGGGGAGGGATGGGCTCCTCCGGCCACGAGTCCGGCTATGTGGGCAATGTCCGCCATGGAGTAGGCTCCCACTTCCCGGGCTATTTTGTGGAACTCCCTGAAGTTTATTTTGCGCGGATATGCCGTGTAACCGCTTACAATCATTTTGGGCTTCTCCTTTTGAGCAATTTTCCTTATGGCGTCCATGTCCAGGGTTTCCGTTTTTTTGTCCAGGCCATAGGAAACGAAATTGTACATCCTGCCGGAAAAATTCACCGGGCTGCCGTGGGTGAGGTGGCCCCCCTGGCTCAGCTCCATGCCCATTACCTTGTCGCCGGGCTCAAGAAGTGCGAAGTAAACAGCCATGTTAGCCGGGCTTCCGCTGTTGGGCTGCACGTTAGCGTGCTCGGCCCTGAAAAGCTTCTTGGCACGCTTTATGGCCAGGTTTTCAATTTCATCCACGTGCCTGTTGCCCTGGTAATATCTTTTCCCGGGATAGCCCTCTGCGTACTTGTTCGTGAAAATGGAGCCCTGGGCCTCAAGGACAGCCGTGCTGCAGTAGTTCTCGGAGGGAATCATGTTCAGCTCGTTCCTCTGCCTCACTAGCTCCCTGTTGATTATTTCAAAAACTTCGGAGTCCTTTCTGCGAATGTTCGGTATGATGTTAACCACCTAATTCAGGCATACTTTTATGTATTTTGCGAGAAGGGGGTGAACCCGCTCAATTTCCCTGTACATGTTCTGGGCTATCATCTTGTAGGAAGCGTGGGCAAACTCGCTGGTCCTGAGCTTTATAAGGTGATGGCATTCCCTGAGGTTGAGCTTGAAGAGGGTCCTCTTCCTGAAAGCCAGGGGAACTATGTACTGGGCCTCTTTGGGGAATTCTTTGTAAATCTTTTCGTAGGCCCTTTTCGCCCTCTTCATGCACTCGTCATATTTGTCCTTTATTCCGGCCTCTTCTATCTCGCAGGGCGTGCAGTAACCGTGGTCTATAGTGCATTCCTGGTTGGTCTGGGTGCATATTCTGTGTCTTTGCAGGTCACGGAAAGCCCCGTAGTCCATGGTAACGTCGAATGTATAGTAGGTGTGTTCCAGCTCCCGGAGGGGCCTGTCAAACTTGCCTATTCTCTTCAGTGACTGGTCCACTATTTCTGCCTTTTCCTCCCGGCTCATAACCTCCATCCTTTCCCTTATCTTTTTGTAGGGCAGGTTGGAGAACCTGTAGAGCAGGGCCGCCACCAGCTTGTCCTCGGCATCCCTGTCGTATTCAACAAGAACGGCCCTCTGCTCCTCCTCTCCGGAAACCTTCCCGAGCTTTTCCCTGGCCAGCCTCTCCAGGGCCGGATAGGTTTCACCCATGTAATCGTTATACTTCGTGTACTTAACCAGCGTGGGGGTCACTTCTAGCGCCGCCTCCCTTATCTCCTCGCCGATGCCTCTCATCTCCTCCAGAGAATGGGTCAGCAGCTTGTTTATGGCATGCTCCAGGTTGCGCGCGTTAACGGTCATCCCCAGATTGGTGAGCACTGAAACAGGAAGCATATATCTCAGGACATCCAGTGCCTTGTTCTTGATACTCACCTCGTAGCCTCTGTCAGTCATGTCATCCTGTTTGGGAAATTTATCCTTCCAGAAGTCAATCATGGTCGGGAAAAGGGAGTTGTAGGTGTCAAGTATGTGGTCGGCCGTTTTCTCATAAACTTTTCCCAGGGGAGAGTTCATAAGTCTCCGGGGTTTGTAATACCTGTTCCTGTCAAAGAGCTGGTACCTTGATGATTTTTCCGTGTAGGAACATAGCCTGTTGTCCTCCAATACCTTTGTTGCCAATATGGATATGTTTTCTATCGCCAAAGAAAGGACGGCGTGCTCCGCCACGGAGGAATGACCGTATCCCACTATCCACTTCTCGTGGAATTTTCTGGACTTGTCCTCGTTGAGCTCACTTGCAATCTTGTCAAACGGCTCAGGACTCCTTGAACATCTGGCAAATGCCACCGCAGTTACTTCCGGGGGTAGCCCGTTGAGGGTATAAATCCTTCTTTCAGAACCCGTTTTGT
>CP070662.1:626588-631077 GCA_020355185.1 archaeon | reverse complement strand
GGCTGCGTTTCATCCAACGGCTCAGGTGAAGGTTCTGGTGTTGGGGTTTCCTCAGCTGGCTCCTCAATAACGGTTCCGCTGCCTTCTGGAACCCCCTCTGTAATCAGGCCTGTAATGGGAGCGCCTTCGATAAATGGTTCATCGCTTACGGTCTTGTTTTCTGGCTTTTGTTCTTCCACGGGGGGTGGCGCCTCTCCCAGGCCCGGCTCAGCAGGTGGCTCTTCTGTTTCGTTCAAGTGTGGCTCTTCCTCTTCTGTGGTCACGTTCTCCTCAGCTGTTATGTTTTCTTCCGGGATAATGTCAACCGTGATGTTCTCGGGAGGGGGTTCTTCTGTTATATTCTCTTCCGCCTCAGGAACTTTGCCGGAATCGTCATATACAATGTTGTAAACCTTTATTTTCGTCGCGCCTTTCGGCAGAATCGCCCTGATAGTTCCATTTCTTTCCGGCTTGATGGTCTTCTTCCATTTTACAGGTCGGTTCAAAAAGGCATCATATTGTACAGTGGTTACAGTGAAGCCTTCGCTGTCATTAAAAGTTCCAGGAATGATTCCGGGGACCATGCCTGTTATAGAGGTGATTTGCTCTGCAAATGATGGGATAATCCTGAGTATTTCTCCGAGCTCTTTTTTGACGAGTCCGTCCAGAATAAGAACATAATCGGGCGCGAAGTTTTTGAGTGGCTGGTTTGTTACAGTACCTGAAAAATCGACAACCTGAGAAAAAGTTGAAAAGCTTAAAATTACGAAAAGAGAAAAAACTGCCAGCAGAAACAGCTGCTTTCTTTCGCCCCCCCTGTCTTCGTCCACGCCCCTATATTCTGAGATTACCTTACCTTTGACTTTTTTTGAGTGATAGATGTAAGGACCATAAACCTTTCCTCCTCTCTTGATGTACCTCTTATAGGCCATGTGCCCCTCTAAATTATAGCGACACGAAGTAGTGTAACTAATAATTAATTGGTCAAACCTGCTCTTATAAGTTTGCTAGCTAACCGATTTATCTAAGGTCATCTAAGGTCAATGAATTTAGAATGGGGGATCTCTGGGTTTTTTTCGTTTTTTGTCGCATCAAAATATTATTACTGCCGTTTTTAGCAACATCTCCCGCAAAATAAACATGGCGCCGTGAATAATTATACCTTTGTTTCGGGTGGAGCGTTTTTGTGTCTGTTTTATGTCCTAGGATCGCTACCCCCTAGTTTCTTGTGGAAGTTGTATGAAAATGAAAATCAACATCAACAAATATTATAACAATGTTATATTATAATAAATTAAATCGTCATTTTTTAAAAAACACACGAAAATTCCACAGGAAAACCAGGAGTGGGTGTCACAGGTTCAGGATGTAAAACGGGAGGTAGAAGGGGTAACTTTTTATCTTTATAAACACAAATATATCACTAATCTAGGTGGGTTTATGAGAATACTGGTCATAGCAGACGCGCACGGGAAGTTTGAGGCCATAAACAAGATAATGGAAGAGGTTGAGAACGAAGAATACGATGTTATAATAGCGCAGGGGGACTTCACAGACATGTTCGACAAGAAGAGGGAGTTCAGGATACTGACAATAGCAGACGTCGTTTTGCAGAAACTTATGGTGCCCAACAGGAGACTATTTTGCGTGCCCGGAAACCACGACCCCTATGAGATCATAGACCTTCTCGAGGACTATGGAATCAATTTGCACAACAAAAAGACAAAGATGGGCGAGCTGACCTTTGTCGGCTGGGGTGGCGCGTCAACACCATTCAACACAAACTTCGAGCCCACAGAAGAGGAAACGAAAGAAGCGGTCACGGGTCTTCTTAAGGGCATCAGAGGCAAGTGGATACTTGTTTCCCACGCCCCGCCAAAGGGAACCACGCTGGACATTTTAAAGACAAAAACACACGTCGGTTCCGCGGCCATAAGAAGGTTAATAGAGAAGAACAAGCCCACGCTCGCGCTTACGGCACACATACATGAAAACAAGGGGAGCGACAAGCTCGGAGAAACAACCATATTCTATCCGGGCCCGGCCTATGAAGGCTTCTACGGATTCGTTGATATAGAAGACCAAAAAGTCAGCTGCGAAATAAGAAAAGCCCCTGGGTAATCAAACACTCCTGATGCGCTCCATGAAACTTTCCAGGTCATCGTTTTCGCACAGGGAAAGTGGGATCCCCTCGACCCTTGCTATGTTTTTTGCAACATCGCTTAGCTCTGACATGGGGAGGTTGTGAAGCACTATAAGCGCTGGCCTCAGGTTGGTGACCTTTATGGCAATCATAGGTCCCTTCCCGCTTGTTATGTTGGTGAAAATAAGTGCCCTCTGGGTAGTCACACCATAGAGCTTCTTGAGCTCAGGAAAAGACAACTCTGTTATGGCCTTCACGGAGTCTATGAGCGTATACCCGTATATCTTGGCGTCCTTGTCGGCATGAACCACGAGTTTTGCTCCTATGCGCCGGCAGAAATCACCGACATCCATACCATCACTGAACTCCCTAATGTCGAGTATCGCGGCCGAAAGCGGCTTGCTTTCATCTGTATCTAGGAACTCCAGCAGGACCTCCCCGCCCCTTTCCTCGTCAAGTCTTATGAGGGACTCGACATACTTTTTCAGGAACAGGATACCGGGCGACCGTCTTCTTCCGGATTCATAGTCGGATATTACAGAGGAGGTGACTCCGAGTTTTCCTGACAGGTCCTTCTGCGATACCCTGAACAGGTCTCGCCACTTCTTTATGGTTTTGCTTGGATCTGCCGCCATGGCTATCTCGCCGATTATGTCCTTGGCGAGACTCTCCTTCTTTAGCTCGAGTTCGTCATCAGTCTTATACATAACCCGTTAATTGTCTACAGCATTTATAAGTTCACAGGAAAAGGGGGGCAAAAACCAACATAGATTAGAATATTAATAATGAGACTTGAAAAATCTTTCATTTATAATTTCCAGTCACGTATACTTAATATGGAAAATAAAACAATCACAAAACAGGATTTAGGGACACTTTACTGGAAACACTACTACTCCATAAATAAGATTGCAGATAAATTCAGTTGTAGCCCAACCAAAGTTCATTACTGGTTAAAGAAATATGGTATAAAAAGGAGAAAGGAGAACAAAAAACATCTGAAATTAACAAAAGAGCTGCTGGTAGACATGTATTTAGATCAGAAAATGTCCTTAAACGAAATCGCTAGGAAATTCAACTGTAATGATACAAATATATTATATTGGCTAAAGAAATTTGGTGTTGAAAGACGCCCGCCCGACTATAGAAAAATTCACATACCAAAGGACATATTGGAAGAACTTTACTGGAAGAAAAACCAAACTACAGCACAAATAGCAAGTAAATTTGGAATAAAACATGGAAGCACCGTCCGTAAAAAACTTGTAAAAGAAAGGATTAAAACCAAATCATTATCGCAAGCTCTGACGAAAAAGAGAAGGAGTCCCTTTTCCGGTAATCTAAATGAGAAATCCTTCCTTTTAGGATTGCGTGCAGGCGATTTCCATGGCAGAATGATGAAGAAATCTCTAAGGTTTCAGACAACCACAACACATCTTGCCCAGATAGACCTTTTATGCAGATCACTTGAAAAATACGGCGAAATTTGTACATATTTGTCAAAAAACGAAAAGAGAGACGATGAATGGTTCATTTATACGGATTTGCACGAATCGTTCGGTTTCCTTTTATCTAAACCGGAAGAAATTCCAGAGTGGATAATGACAGAAAACTCTTATTTCTATAATTTTTTTGCTGCATATATGGATTGTGAAGGAAGCTGGCAGGTTCAAAAAAGTCATGAAAACAGTGTAAGATTCATATTCAGGATAACATCCGGTGATAAAGCAATTCTTACACAACTAAAAAGTGGTTTAGAAGATAGGGGAGCCTATCCACTATTATATTCAAAGGGAACGAGTGGTTACACACCACCTTATGGAACTTGCAAAAAGGAGATGTATGAACTGATTTTGTACAGAAAGAATGATATATTTTCTCTGATTACAGAGTTACTTCCATTAAGTAAACACAGTGAAAAAATTAGAAAAATGAACTTTATCGCGAAAAACAAACAGAAAAGATGGAAAGACGTTGAGAAGGAATGGAACAGAATAAGAGAAGACATTAAGATGGAGCTATTGAAAAACCAGACTTCTAAAGGAACAGTGGCGCAAAAACCAAGGCAATTATTGTCATCAGCTTGATCAAAATGTTGAGAGCGGGGGAACAACTATCTTTGCACGGGTCACCCACGGTGTCTCCTACAACTGATGCTTTATGTACATCCGATCCCTTGCCGCCGAGGTTGCCCCTCTCTATGTACTTCTTTGCGTTGTCCCATGCGCCCCCGGCATTGGCCAGGAAAAGGGCCAGAAGGAACCCGGTCGCGATCGAACCGGCCAGCATGCCCCCAAGGGCCTCGGCGCCAAGCACCACACCCACCACTATCGGGGAGAGTACGGCGAGCAACGAGGGGACTATCAT
>CP070662.1:620723-626488 GCA_020355185.1 archaeon | reverse complement strand
GTACCTTGATGATTTTTCCGTGTTTGAACATAGCCTGTTGTCCTCCTATACCTTTGTTGCCAGTATTGATATGTTCTCTATCGCCAAAGAAAGGACAGCATGCTCCGCCACGGAGGAATGGCCATAGCCGACAATCCACTTCTCATGGAATTTTCTGGACTTGTCCTCGTTGAGCTCCCTTGCAATCTTGTCAAACGGCTCAGGGCTCCTTGAACATCTGGCAAATGCCACCGCAGTTACTTCCGGGGGTAGCCCGTTGAGGGTATAAATCCTTCTTTCAGAACCCGTTTTGCCCATAACACACCCCTTATTAGTTTAAATCAAAGATATTTAACCTTTCAAGGAAAACCTATCCCAGACCCTTTTCTGAACCTGCTCCACCGTACCGGTCCCGTCTATGACCTGTATGTTCTCTTCCGGCAAGTCCTTCAGTTTCAGGTAGTTCTCCCTTAGTTTGCGGAGGAATTCTGTGTGCTCGAATATGTGGACCTTCTCCTTTTCTTTTCTGGAATCAATCCTTTTTAAGGCCTCTTCGGCAGGCAGGTCTATGAAAAAAGTTATATCCGGGACCCTGACATAGCCTTTTTCCACCAGCTTCCTGTGCAGGTCCAAGATAAAGCCCGTGTCAAAACCCTGGGTCCGCTGGTAGGCCAGGGTTGAATGGTAGTACCGGTCCGAGACCACTGTTTTCCCCTTTTCCAGTTCCCTGTTTATCATGTTGTTGTGCTCTATCCGGTCGGCGTAGAAAAGAAGCGTGTATATGAGACCGTTGGCATGACCGGGCAGGATCGTTTCCGTCTTTAGGCGCCTGGTTATGAGGTTCCCGATGAGGTCCCTCGTGGGCTCCCGGGTTTCCAAGATTTCACGCCTCTTTTTAAGCTTCTCGCAGAACAGCTTGAACTGGGTTGACTTGCCGGAGCCGTCTATGCCCTCAAAAACAATGAACTTTCCTTCCATTGGATTATTTTTGTTTTTAACATTAAAATAAATTTGTCCACAAAATAATACTTATGCTTGTTAAGGAACTGGACATACCGAGGGGCGTTAAGGAATGCTTTCTTCTGGAGGGCATAAAGGAGCTGAACCCGCCCCAGAGGATGGCCGTAGAGAAAGGGATTCTGGATTACAAAAGCATGGTCGTTGCCTCACCCACGGCATCGGGAAAGACCCTGATAGCCGAGCTGGCCTTCCTGAAGACCATAATGGACAGGGGTCAGAAGGCCGTCTACATAGTTCCCCTGAGGGCCCTGGCATACGAGAAATACAAGGACTTCAAGAAATACGGCAAACTCGGGATAAAGGTAGGGCTCTCTGTTGGCGATTACGATTCCGCGGACAGCTGGCTTGCCAACCGGGACCTTATAATAGTGACTGTGGAGAAACTGGATTCGCTTCTCAGGCACAACCCCATATGGGTCAGGGAAATCGGGCTGATAATTGCTGATGAGATACATCTCCTGAATGACGAGAGCCGGGGGCCCACCCTGGAAATAGTTCTGACCAAGCTGAAAAAGGACACCCGCGCGCAGATACTGGGCCTTTCCGCGACTATAAGAAACGCCCCGGACATCTCCGAGTGGCTGGGGGCGGAGCTTGTGAGGTCGGATTACAGGCCCGTAAGGCTTTATGAGGGCGTTTACAACGGAGAACATGTCAGGTTTATGGAGAAAAGGGACCTTAACATAGGCGGACGGAATGCAAAACATCCCGGGGAAATGCTCCTGACCGAGGATACCGTCTCCCTGGGCAAACAGGCCCTGATATTCCTTTCCAGTAGGAGGAACGCAGAGAAGACCGCGGAGGATAACGGCAGGCTCGTGAAGAGGCTCCTCGGGTCAGAAGAAAAGAAGGAACTGGAGGGAATCGCGGACAAAATACTCTCTGTTCCCTCTCACCCAACCAGGCAGTGCAAGAGGCTGGCTTCCTGTATAAGGAACGGGACCGCCTTCCACCACGCCGGACTGCAGAACGGGCAGCGGAGTCTGATAGAGGACTCCTTCCGGAACAACCTTATAAAGATTATTGCCGCCACCCCGACCCTTGCGGCCGGCGTCAACCTGCCCGCATGGAGGGTGATAATAAGAGACGCCAAGAGGTATTACCGGGGTTACGGCTCCGTCTACATCCCCGTGCTGGAATACCAGCAGATGTCGGGAAGGGCGGGGAGGCCGAAATACGACAGCGAGGGGGAGGCCATACTGATAGGAAGGAACGAGGGGGAGGCGGAGGAGCTCAAGGAAAGGTTCCTGCTGGGAGAGCCCGAGGATATTTATTCAAAGCTTTCCGTTGAGCCCGTACTGAGGACCCATGTGCTGTCGCTTATATCAACAACCGTGAGGAACGAGGAGCAGCTTGCCGAGTTCTTCTCCAAGACTTTTTTCGCCTACCAGTACGGGGACATATCAAGGATTGAAAGCATTCTGGAGGGCATCGTTGAAAAGCTGGAGGAGCAGAGGTTCATAACCAGGGACAGGGGGCTGGAGGTAACCAGGATAGGAAAAAGGGTGGCGGAGCTTTACCTTGACCCGGAGACAGCTTACAAACTTATACAGGGAATGAAGCACGGGCTGAAAAGCTTCGATTGCCTGCTGCTCATAAGCTCAACCGCGGAGATGGACCCCTTCAGGTTAAGAAAAAGTGAGACAGAGAAAATAGAGGAGAAGCTTATGAAGATGGAGGGTGAGATAGGCCTGGAGGTCCCAAGCAACTGGGACCTCGAATATGATGATTTTCTATGCTACTTTAAGACCGCCCTTGTACTCAATGAATGGACGGAAGAAAGGGGGGAGGATTTCCTGCTGGACAACTACGGTGTGACTCCCGGTGGACTGAGAACCAAGGTTCAGATAGCCGACTGGCTTCTGTACTCATGCCAGGAACTGGCCAATCTTCTGAGACTGAGAGAAGAGATAAGGAAGGTCAGGAAGGTCAGGGCCAGGATAAGGTACGGAATTAGGGAGGAGCTGGTGAAGCTGGTGAAGCTCAGGGAAATAGGAAGAGTCAGGGCAAGAATTCTGTATGACGCGGGCTTCAAAACATTGGCCGGCCTTAAGAAAGCCCCGAGAGAAAGGCTTGCAGACCTGCTGGGACCCAAGGTCGCGCAGAAAGTGATGGAACAGCTTGACGAAAAACCGGAACAGAAAAAGCTTTAATCCAGGGCCTCATGGCACCATATTCTTCTATCCTCGTCCTTCATGTAATCACAGTATGAGGAATCATCCTTTTCCAAGGCTATGAACCTGTAGCAGCTGTCCCTGTAGTAGGAATCTTCAACCATAAGGCATACGGAGGGGTCGCCCTCCTCAACTGCTATGTTCCTTATACACCAATCCTTTTCATTTCCAGACAGGGCCTCGCAGGCCTCGAATGGGCCTTCAGACTCTTCCCCGCTTTCTCCTCCACCTGAGTCATCGCCTCCGACGGAACCGCCGCCGGAATCCCTGTTTTTCTCAAGAATCGCTTCCTGAACTTCCATATGACATTCATCGCATGCTTCCCTGTCATCTATGTTGTCGCATGTAGAGGGGTCTTTATCCCGGATAGCCTTGCCCGTGTAACACTCGTACCTTAGCCGGGGGTCCTCTATTCCCGCGCACTCGTCAATTATACCGCTCAGAAGACCTGAAGTGAAAGCATAATACAGACCCAGAAGTACTACCAGGACTATAGGAATGCTGACCAGGAACCTCTTATGCTCTCCTAAATCCATACAGTTAGAATTGGTTCCGGGAATTTAAAAACATAACCAGGGGTATAAATATTTTTATGATGTAAAAAAATCATGAAAGATTATGCGGAAACCGAAGTAAGCAAAAAGGCAAGGGAATATATAAAAAAAGGTGTTGATAACGGTCACCTTAGAAAAGATTTACTTGAACTGAATTTTAATGAGTCCAAAAGAGCTCAACTGAGTGATGAAAACGGAAATCTGGATATTAATAAAACTTACAAGTCGCTAGGCGTGGACTACCAGAAAAACAACCTCATCTTGAGAGCAATCCAACTAAACCTGACAACTGAAGAAACGAGAAAAATAATAGAAGAAAGGTATATACAACTTTATTCTGATTGGGAAAATAAAGAAAATGCAAACATGATTATAAGAAGTCAGTATCCGGAATGGTGTGAAATATTTGGTATAGAACCGACAAAAGATTTTCACATTTAAAAAACCGATTGATTAAAAAAGGTTGGACACGCATATTATTTCATGGTCACAGTTAAGAGTTTCTCCATAAGGAGGGAAAGGAACGAAATCCGGCTGAATCTGACCTGCGCCTCCTCAAAGTTCAAGGAAAAAATAATACATGTGGACATACCGCTCCCGCAGGTAAGGTCCCTTGTCCGGGATTTGGAGAAAGCTATGGAAAGCGAGACAGGGGAAGAGTTATCCGGTGAAGACCAGAGTGCAAGGTACATCGGTTAGCTTTTCCTTTGTTTCTTGCCCGTTCTGCAGCCGTATTTTATGCCCCAGGATGCCCATGCCGCTCCCAGTATCGCCAGACCTGTCATGACCGAAACCACAAAGATGGCTATGTTCTGGTAAATGTTGAAATTTCCCGCATAGAAGAAAAGCCATATTATCAGGAACACGAGCCAGCCGAAGAAAACTATTATGGAAAGCGATACCCTCCATGCGAATCCCGGAGTTTTCATGGCCCATTCCTCCTCTTTTTTCTTTTTAGTCTTTCTTTTCTTTTTTGCCATGATTATTCTTTTCTGTCCGGCATTTAAAAAGGTGAAGTTTTCGGGCTTGGAGCCTTTTTTTTCATTTCCTTATAATCCTTTTTTTCATCATCTTGGTTTTCAAAGTAATAATTTTCTACAATTTCATTTTCACGAGTGTATTTTTTCAAAAGCGTTATCATCAAATCACCTGTTTATTAATAACCATAGAAACTTTAAAAAGCCAGAATCAGGGTATGGTGGACTGGATGGGCGGCTTCTCTGCTTTCCGAATCCCTTACATATATTGTGTGTTTTGGATGAATTTATATCTGGATTCAGCTGTTCCGAACCTACACCGGAACCGCAGGGGACACCCCCTTCAGTTTTTGAGAATCAAAGATTCTCAATATTGGAAATTAATTTCCAAACCCTGATTCCCCGTGATAAATGTCAAATATGAAAATACTTTTACTTTTGTATTATTTTTTTCCAGCCACATCTAAAACATCGGTAGCCTAGTTTTCCTGTTATTAAAGTATTGTCGTTTTTAACTAAAAGGTCGTTTCCGCATTTTGGACAATTATTCATTTTTTCACCTCCATAATTATCCCTAAAGAATAGATTTTTCCTTTAATTTCTCAAATTAAGAAAAAAAGGTAATTCTTAATTCTTTGTATGTTTATTAGGGCTTTGATGCTATTAAGCTTGAAAAAAACGATTTTCCTTACAATCCTTTAAAAGGCTGGAATAAATCAAAGACCCCATTCAGAATCGGAAAATTTATCTTCAGAAAGAAGTCTTTCAATCTCTTTTCTTATGTCTTTAACATCTTCTTCATTGAGAGGTTTTAGATTTTCATAATATTCTGGTTCTTCTTCTTTATGTGGAAAGTAACAAGCTTGTCCGTATTTTTGAATTTTTGCACTTTTTGCTCTACCATATAAATGAATATGTAAATAAGACCCATCTGGTTTGAAGACAGTCCAATTACCATTATCTTGATAATTTATTCTACCTATATCAACACCATGTTCATTCATCACTGTTGTCATAGCCTGATCAACAACAATTGTCAATCTCATTAATTCAATAGCGTG
>CP070662.1:606209-620623 GCA_020355185.1 archaeon | reverse complement strand
GTCAGGATCCGGCCGTTTTTTAAAACCTCTTGATTTCAGGTCCCGGCATATATGCAAAATTCTTTGCAAAGTATTTGTTGTCCCCGTGACGGTAAGTCATCACGAATTCGTCCCCTTTCTTAAGGTAAATGTTTTTCTCCGAGTCTATCCCAAGCAAACCTCTTGATAACATATCCAAGGTTTTTTTGTATGCAGGACCATCACACTTTTCTTTCATAAGCTCCTGTTGTTCGTTAGGAGTTCTATCCCCAACAGGCAACGAATCGGATACATACAAAATCGGTCCGCCATCTACATTCTCGTCCATTATATGAATAGTAGAATAAGTGAATTTTTCTCCTGCATTCATGGCATCAGTCACAGCATCATCTCCCGTGTATTTTCTTTTCCCGTCTTCACCCAGTAAAGGCAAGAAAGCGGGATGGACATTTAAGAACCTGTTCGGTAACCTGTTCAAAAATCTGGGAGTATTGTAGTACATATGACCCGAATTTGCAATTATGTCAGGCAGCCAGTCTTCTTCCTCTATGATTTCCCAATCCTTGTCATAATAAAAATCTCTAACTTTCATATCTTTTATAGGCTTGTCATATTCTTTGTAAAATTTATGAATATCGTTTAATCTTACAGGTATATTCAAATTCCCAATTTTTTTTATACCTGAAGCATTTTCACCTGAGGAAATTGCCCCAACAACTTTGTAAGTTTCTCCGCCAACCATGAAAGGCACGCCACTGGCGCCTCCAGAAAACAACACAGCAATCCTCATTGGCTCTTCAATCGGGTCTGCTCTTGGCTCAAAAATTAGCTCCACATCTTGATTCATCAAAACACCTCCTAACCTAAAAATTATTTTGCACGTATTTAACCGCGTTCCTGAAAATCTGTATTCCCTCGCCCTCCAGGGGCATTTTCTCCCCCCTTCTCTTGTAAACCTCTTTCTCTATCGTCCAGTGGGGGTGGTTCAGCTTTGAGTTGAGTGCCTCAGGATGCGGCATAAAACCGAAGACCCTGCCGGTGGAGTCGCAGATTCCGGCTATGTCTCCCATCGATCCGTTTGGATTGTATCCGTACCTCTTGTCATTTTTCGTAAGGGACCCCTTCGCGTACTGCATTACAACCTGCTTTTTTTTGTAAAGCCTTTTTATAACGGAGTCCTCACCATAAATCTTTCCTTGGGCATGTCTTACCGGGAAATCAACTCTGTCAATTCCCTTTGTAAACACGCAAGGAGATTCTTTGTTCACAAGATTGACTGTATTGTCAATGAAGTTCCCGCTGTCATTAGGCATCAGGGCAACCTCTTCCAGGTCATAATTCTCGTCGGAGCCCGGCAGTATTCCCATTCTGTTGAATACCTGAAAGCCGTTGCATATTCCCAGTCCGAGCCCGCCCCCCTCGATAAACCTTATCAGTTCCTCGCCTTTCTTGTTCTTTAGCTTGCTTGCCAGTACGGTCCCTGCTCCGTGGTCGTCGCCGTAACTGAACCCCCCGGGTATCACGAAAATCTGATAGTCCTCCAGCTTCTTTTCCCCCCAGATAAATTCATTTACGTGGACTCTTTCAGGTTCCGCTCCGGCCAGCCTGAAAGAATACTCCGTTTCCCTCTCACAGTTTATTCCGTAACCTTCCAGTACCATTGCCTTTACCTTCATACCAGATCACCGAAAGTTTTCTTATACGCGTGCTTCAGTTCCCCTATATCCTGGTTTATCAGTTCATCGCCGTGCATTCCCCTAACCCTGAATCTGCTTTCCTTAGTAACATAACCCACCGGGGTGATTGCGTAGTCACCCATTATCTTCTCAAACTTTTTCCTGTATTCGGGGGCAACCGTTACTATGAACCTTCCGCTGGATTCGGAGAAAAGAATCTTGTCGTCCCTGTCCAGGCTTCCGATCAGCTTGCCCAGGTTGACATCCATTCCGTAATTTCCGGCAAAAGCCACCTCGGCCAGATGGACCCCGAGTCCTCCCCTGGATACGGCGTGAGCCGAAGCCACCAACTCCTCTTCAATAGCCTTCTGCAGGGCCCTGTACATGGGCAGAGACTTTTCCACATCCACCTTCGGGACATTAATTCCGATGTGACCGAACATGTCGTAATACTCGGATCCTCCCAGTTCATCCTTTGTCTCGCCTAGCACGTATACCAGGTCGCCTGGCATTTTTGCATCCATGGTAACGCACTTGCTCGCATCCGGTATTACCGTGTTTGCCGTGAAATGCATCACCGGCGGTCCGGAAACTTTCTGGTTTTCCCCGTATTCGCCCTCCAGGTTGCCGTCTATGTACATGCTGTCCTTGCCGGAGAGGAGAGGTATTTTATATTCCTTGCAATATTTTTTCAGGGCCCGGTTTGACCTGACAAGTTGTGCCGCCTTGTATTTTCCGTCCGGATTGGTCTCCGGGTCATACTGTATGTTGGGCCAGCAGAAGTTGTCTATTCCTCCGATGTGCTCCAGGTCGCCCCCGACACTCACCAGTTTCCTTACGGACTCGTCTATTACGTTCGCGGTCATCCAGTAGGTATCGATTTCACTGTACCATGGGTTTATGGTCTGGGTAACACCGAAGCCCTTCTCGGATTCGAGGACAGGTTTGCTTACCGCGGCATCGGAGTGCACGTCCCTTTCCACGCCAACCATCGGCTTTATCACGCTGCCTCCCTGCACTTCGTGGTCGAACTGCCTTGCGATCCATTCCTTGCTGCATACGTTTGGCCTTGCAAGCATGTCCTTGAGCAATGAGTTGTAATCCTTGGGTTCGCTCAGGACTGGCTCCGTCAGACCCCTCATCTCCGGGCTCGTCCATTCTGCCTCGAACTCCCACTGCGGGAAGTCCTTCTTCATTAGGTCAAGTCCGATATGCATTATCGGCTTGCCTTCGTAATTGATATGAATCCTGCCGTTGTCCCTGTAAGTCCCTATCACAGTTGCCTCCACGTCATGCTTCTTTGCAAGTTCCATGAACCGGTCAATCTTGTCGGGTGACACAGCCAGGGTCATCCTTTCTTGGGACTCTGAGATCCAGATTTCCCAGGGATGCATTCCAAGATACTTCAGCGGCACCTTTTCCAGGTCTATTTCCACGCCGCCCACCTTGCCGCAGTATCTGCATGACTCTCCCACGGAGGAAGAGAGCCCGCCGCCCCCGTTGTCGGTTATGTAGTTCAAGAGGCCTTCGTCCCTTGCCTCGAGAATCAGGCCCTCCATCTTCTTCTGCCCGTATGGGAAACCTATCTGGACGTGGCCCGCCGGGGTATGCTCGCTGTATTCCTCTGATGCCGCCGTCACCCCGTGTATCCCGTCTTTCCCGACTCTCCCGCCCACCATCAGGCACAGGTCCCCGTCATTTATGTGCTTCTCGTGAGTGGGCTTGCCTTTGACCTGGGCAGGCATTATTCCCACGGAACCGGCATAAAGGTTGACCTTGCCGAGCCAGCCCTCATGGAACACAGTTACCCCGAAAGGAGTGGGAACTCCGCTCTTGTTTGCCCCGTCCCTTATGCCCTCAATCTCCCCGTCGGAGATCCTTCTCGGGTGGCGTTTCGGTTTTAATTTTCCGGCATAGTTTCTGAATGCCGTGCAGAAGCCGTAAAGGCCCATGAATATTTTTGAGCCTAGGCCAGCGCCAAGCTTGTCCCTGTATTCCCCCACGTTTCCTGTTATGGCCCCGCCGTATTCCTCCATCGTGGTGGGCGAGTTGTGGGTTTCCATTGAAATGGTGTAGTTGTTGTTCTCGTCAAACTTTGCAATTCCCGCATTGTCCCAGAGGACCGAGACCACCCAGTCTTTTTCTTTGGCCAGTTCCAGTGTGGGTTTCTTGATAAATTCCTCAAAAAGGTTTTCCACGACAGTTTCTTCCCCCGTGGACATGTCCTTATAATAAAACTTCCCGTTGAAGGTGTTGTGGTTGCAGTGGTCGCTCCTTGCCTGGGCTATGTACTCAAGCTCTATATCCGTGGGGTCGCCAAGGCCGTACTTGGCTCTCTCCTCCCGCACCTCCGCTTTTTTGAAATACTTTGTTATGGTCGGGATGTCTCTCGGGTTGATTGCCATCTTCCTTTCTTTGCTGAGCTTCAGGAGCTCCTCGTCACTTTTCACAGGCAGGGTAACGACTTCTGGCTTGTAATCAAGTATGACCTTGGGGCTGGGTATTTCAAATCCCTTTTCTTTCCAATCCTCTCTGGAAAGGACCTTGCATCTCTGTATGATGTCGTTGAAAAGCATCTCGTTGGCTATTTTTTCCGCATCGCCCGACCCAAGGTTTTTGCCCCTGAGAAGATAGTACCTGGAAGTGTAGACGCCGCCCCCCTCCCCGAAACTCTTTCCGGTGAGGTCCTCTATGGCTTCCATGCCGGTCTGCCCTGCGGGGTCCATGACGCCCGGCCGGTAGCCGACCCATATCATGTAATCCCAATCCAGGCTCTTTGCAAGAGAGTCAAAGGAAGAAATCTGGGTGACACTGTTGGTGAATATTTTTTCCCTGGCCAGTTCCAGATTTTCCATATCCAGGTTTTCAGAATCTATGGTCTTGGCGTCTATGGTCCTTATGTCTTCAATGTTTATCCCAAAATAATCCTTTACCTTTTTCTTTACTTTTTTGCCCTCGGAATCCTCCAGCCCCGGTTTTAACATAACCTCTAACTGGGAAGTAGACATACCATACTTAAGAAGTAAAAATTATTTAAACAAAGAGTTCACAATTCACGAGTGACTACTGGTACTCCCGCCACTTGTAGCCGCACTTGCAGCACTGGTAGAAACGGGTAGGGGCCTCGTCGCCAGAGCGGGTCTGCATGATCCACCAGTAGGCCTTGGTGTGCTCGCACTTGGGGCACTGGATCTTGGTTACAGGAAGGGTCTCCAGAGAGATATCCTTCTCCATTACTATAACATCGTCCTGCGGGTTCTTCTCGACCTTCTCCTTGAGGTTGTAGTCCTTGGCGTATGACCCGACTTTCTTCCCGCAATTCCTGCATTTGAGGGTTATACCTCTTTTTTTCTTCTCGGACTTCTTGGGTATCATCAGTCCTCCGCACTTGGAACAAAATCTCAATCAGTTCACCTGAACTAAATCTTTTTGTAAACGTAGTATGCCGCTCCCAGTACTATCACCAACAGAATCCCAATCAGCGGGTCCTTTACGAACCACTCAACGGCCAGTATTTTTACCCAACCCAGATAAGGTATCCTTGCCACGGCCTTTCCGTAAACCAGGGATTCGGTAACAGGAAGTTTTTTGGAACACTGGTCACATCTTGGATTATTATCACCCTTAGTTATATAAATCTTTCCCCTGTTATAGGCCATCTCGGCGATATATTCGTCCGTGAGCTCGTTCCAGCCTTCCAGCTTTTCCACACTTTCCCCCTCGGCCTCCGCCACTACGCGGTGTATTATGGGTTCTGTTTCCCAGCCCTCAAATACGATTATTTCACCGGTCTCATATGTTTCTTCGCCCCTTATGATGACTATGTCCCCCACATTCAGCGTGGGAATCATGGACTCGCTTGACACGGTTACTATCGGCAGTCCTGTTCCCAGCGCCATTCCGGACACCTGATGAACCGAAAAGGCGACCAGTATTCCCAGAAAAACATAGAAAACCATACCGGTCCAGCCCTCATTGAGCCTTTCCCAGGTCTCCTTAAACCGGTTTTTTCCATGTGATTTTTTGTGTTTACGCCCTGCCAATACTTTCACCCTTTACAATCCCCGAGGCTATAAGGTGTGCAACCCTGAGTGGTTCCGGAACAAGTCCCCTCTTGGCGGTAAGCCTTATAATCTTTCTGCACTCCTCTTCTCTTAGTCCGGTCTTCTGGAAATAAATACTTTTCCCCCGGCTGCCTACTTTTATTCTGTTGAATTCCCCGGCGCTCTCCACAGCCTTCCATCTCTTTTCAAATTCCGGAAGTTTTTTCATGGCGGCCCTGAAATTTTTCATGTCAGTCCTTCTTCTTATCACAACCAGAACAGGCAGGCCCGTCTTCCTGTGCAGCTTTTTTATGTCCACGAAGTTGAACCCGCCGAAGGTTATTCCCCCGAGCATTATGACCCGGAGGTCCTTGTGCTTAGTCCTACGGACAGCACTGACAATCTTTTCTGTCGCATCGGTCCCGTCTATATCTATCTCCGTTTTCAGGACCCCGTCCATAAAGGAAGCCCCCCTGAAAACAGTGCCAACCAGGATAGCCTTGCCTTTCCCGCCTTTGGGAAAGGGTCCGTCGTCCCATCCAAGAATACGGATCTCGTTTTTGATAATCATAAGAATTCTGCTTATAATTGGATTAGATATATTTAAAGATTCTATCTCTTGAGGGCCCTGCCGAACTCCTTCCTGAAATCCTGCATCTGGTTCTCGATTCTCTTGGCCGCGGCTTTCAGGGTCCTGGTCGGGTTCTTTTTGTCCGTCTCCATAATGAGCACGGGGTTGGTCAGAAACGGATGTTCTTTTTCGTAGGCCGCGTAATCAACGCCCTCTTCCCAGAGGTTCTGCCTGAGCAGGTTCAGTAGCGTGTGATCCTCGCCCTCGAACTCCACCCTTAGCTTGTTCTTGCCTTTTCCCATAATCTTGACGTTCATAGTAATTCCTCCTCAAAAAAGTATAAAAAGTTAACGTTTTTTGAATATTAAGCTATCAGTTTTCTTATCTCTAACAATTTATCTTGTCCCGGAACAGAAATTTCAACAATTACTTTGTCTTGCGGTTGTCTGGAGTGCTCTACGAAATTAAAGTATTTTTCAAGAGGCTGATTCCCAGCCTTTATTATTGCATCATCCCCGAAATATTTTTCAAGAATTTCTTGAACTTTTTCTGTTCCTTCTTTCCAACTGTCATATCCCCCGGTATATTTTTCAAAAGATATCTCAACGGCATTCCCGTCATTGAAATGATTCTTACATAAAATAGCATCTGCATATCCATTCGAACAAGGCAGTCCCAGACCTCTTACTTCTTTGGCTGCTCCACAAAGGTTATGATCTAGTCCACTTAAGAGGAAATTAATTTCATCTTTCTCTTTTGTTAAACTGTCCATGACATAAAAGAATAAATCAAATTATTTAAGCCTTTCAGAAAGGCCTCCTGTCCCGCCTGAGCCTGTAAAGCGATGGAAGGTTCCCGACCTTGTCCACGATGTGGGAGTGTATGGCATCCAGCTCACCCTCCCGGATTTTTGCACGGCTGTCGGCTTCTATGAGAACCGGCGGCAGGCCGTATTCCTGGTTCTGGCACGAAACCGCAAAAATAAGGCCTGCAATATCATCAGCCATCCTGATGGGGTCACCGGGGCTGTAGAACTCGATGCGGACCGGCCTGTCATATTCCGTGGTTTTCAGGTAGAACAGATAGAGGTTCCTTCCGTAATCAGCGAGGTCCTTGTTGTGGCCCATTCTCATCACGAAGCTTCTTTCGCCTGTATTTAAAACATGAAACAGGAGGTTCGTGTCCCTTGTGTGGGCCAGAATCTTCCTCAGCTCCTCCACCTTTCTGCTCTTTATCCTTCCCAGAACCTTTTGTGATATGTACTCGGAAAAGGTGGAGCTCCTGCTGTCCTCCACCACCCCCGCCAGAAGGAACCCCCCTGCCTTGCGGTAAAGAGTTTTGTAAGAGTCTATGAGCCTTTTGTACTCGTCGTAAACCCTTGAGCCCTTCTTGGGCTGGTCTGACGGGTGAGGGATTAGGGAGCCGTCGGCAAGCAGTAAAGTGGGATTCTTTTCCAGGCACATCTTCAGCGTTTCGATCTCTATTTTAATCCTCTCAAAGCAGGCTATGTACTGGAAGTCGCTCTCCGAGGCGTCGTGTATCATCCTCAGCTTAGGGGTCACGTTGGTGGACGGGCAATAACCGACAGAAAATAGTTTGCCTTCCTTGTAGTCGAAAATGGCCCCAACTGCCCTGGTAAGTATAAGGTCCAGAGAGTGGTATGGCCTCTTGGCGAGGCCGCCGTCCACGCCTATGAACCTGGCCTGCTTCAGCTCTTTCTTACCGACGGGCACGGACAGCCTGTCTTCCATAATCCTTGAATCCTTCTCGAAATCCAGCCCCTTGAGCTCCTTGAGAAAATGGGCCAGCTTCTTCCTGTTGTCCTCCAGATCCCTTATCTTATCGGAAATCTCGTCCAGTTTAGAGAAAAGCTCCTCCATAACTATACTTAAGAGAAATAAGATTTAAACATGTTCTTTATTTTTTCTTGTGACGCATCTTCTTCCTTTTCTTCTTGAGCTTGTGTGTCTTTATCTTCTTCCTTTTCCTCTTCCGCCCGCACGGCATGAATATCACCAATGATATTTTTCATCTCACGGTTTAAATAGCTTCATAATCTTTTTTTCGTTCCTCTCCCAATTTCTCCAAAAGTTTTCTCTCTCTTTCTATCTGCTGTGTAATAGCTTCCCTGGTCATCTCTCCCCTGGTCATTTTTGTGCAATAATCGTCTTCTATGTCCTCGCAGTAATACGGAGGCTGGTTGCTATTCAAACTAAAAGTTAATGTGACTTTCTTCCCTTCCATAATTTTATTTCCAGGAGAAAATATTTAAACCCCGTAATCTCAGATTTTTAAATCCCCGGACCTTAAGAAACTTATGCTTAGGGAGGAATTTTCTGGGTTCAAAAACTTCGTCTTCGACCTTGACGGAACGGTCTGGTACTGGGACCAGCTGGTCCCGGGAGCAAAGGAGGCTTTGGAGACCGCTGCGGCGGAGGGCAAGGAGATTTACTTCGTAACCAACAACAGCATGCTTTCACCGGAGGGATTTGTCCGGAAACTTGAGAAGCTGGGCGTCAAGACGGAAACTTCCCGCCTTGTATGCTCCCCGGAGATAATAGTCCATTACCTGAAAGAAAAGAATGCCAAGTAGATTTACTGTCTTTCAAAGCCGGATGTTGAAAAATTCTTCGCGGATGAATTCATTATAACCGAGGATCCGGATTACGTCGTAATAATATACAACAAGGGGGAAGAGGAGAACCTGAAAAAGGCCGCGGAAATGGTTTCACGGGGAGTTCCAGCCGTAACAAACGGCAGGGGCAAGGTCTGGGCTCTCAAAGACAAACGGCTCCCGGGAACAGGCGTTTACGTCGAGAAAGTGGAGAATATGTCCGGCAGGAGAGTGGAGGTTGCTGGAAAACCGTCGGATTTTTCCGTCGGCTATGTTAAAAGCAAGTTCAAACTTAACCCGAAAGAAACGGTTTTTTTCGGGGACTCCCTGAACTCCGACATGAAATTTGCCAGGAAGCTGGGCTGGGCGTTCGCTTTCGCCCTGACAGGAGAGTACGGCAGGGAGGACCTGGAGAAAGTGGAAAAACCGGACTTCGTCCTCGAAAACCTGAGGGAAATACTGAAATAATTTATATGAAGAAGGCCTAAACTTGCATAGTGGGGGTTGAAAGTGGTGAACATGCCCTACAAATTCAATTTTGACTTGTCAAGAATTTCCCGCTCTTTCTTCAGGGATGTAGCAAGGTTTTCTCACGAAAAAAGCATTCACAGGAACATGGGAAAAAAGGCAAGGTATCTGGTAAAGAAGTTCAGGATAGACAAGATAATCGGGATACCTGTTTCTGATGCCATAAGACTCGTGGAGGACATGTTAGACACATGCGTTCTGAATCTTTCCATGAGAGACGACTTCAACGAGACAAAGCACAGGGCCCTGCTGCTCCCGCACTGTTCAAGGAAATATATGGACAGCAGGTGCAAGGCCAAGTTCGACCCAAGAATGTCATCATACCACTGCAATCAATGCTCAAAGGACTGCCTTGTTAACAGGGCCACCAGTCTTGCAGAGGAAAGGGGCTACGATGTCTACGTGCTCCCGGGAGGTTCCTGCGTAAGGAAGGTTCTCAGGAAGAAATATGACGGATTGGTCGGGATTGCCTGCACAGAGGAGATAGGCCTGGCAAAGAAGCTTCTCAGGCTGACCAGAATCAAGGCCCAGGGGGTACCGCTGATAAAGAACGGATGCTCCCACACCAAGTTCAAGATGGAGACCCTGAGAAAGGTTTTGTAGGCGTTAACCCATTATGACCAGAACCGCGCCGACTATCATTATTATACAGGCCGCTACTTTTTGATAGAGCCCGTGTTCCCTGAAAAGCTCCCCGCCCATTACGGTTGCGAAAAGTGTGCTGAGTCTCTTTATCGGCATGACCAGGCTGACGAAAGTCATCTTTATGGCAGTGGCCTGAAGAAGGCGGTAGGAAACTGTCATTACTGCCATTACAAGCAGCAGCCACCCGACGCTCTTCATCCCGTTTGATATTCCCCTGACCCCGTCATAGAAGATGTAGAGTATGGCCACAAAAATCAGTGCCACGAAAAACTGCTCCACAAAAATCAGGGTAACGGGGTTCACGAAGTTAAGTATGTACTTGCATGACACCGCGCTCAGGGAGTATGAGCCCAGCGCCAGGAATATGTAGTGAATGTAGCGCGACTTGTAAATTTTTCTGAAAGGTGTCGTTATGTCGTGGGAGCGGAAGTCTATCTCCAGCACGTATGAACCGGCTATAAGGGTCAGTATTCCCAGGATGTTCAGGGGAGTCAGTACCTCCCCCAGGATTAGGATTGCGACTATGGCGGTGAATCCCGGGCCGAAGTTAAGCAGGGGGGAAGCCGCAGAAATTTCCATGTGCCGGACTGCCTTGGCCACGAAAAGGAAGCCTATGGAGGCAAAGAAGGCCGCCACCGCCATGAGGACCCATATCATAATGGAAAAACTGAAGTCAACAAGGAAAAAGAAGGGGAGAATGACGAGAAAATTCAGGACAGCGATGGTGGCCGAAAACTCCGCTGCATGCTCTTTGAACAGGGCCTTTTTCTCAATCAAAGCCACAAGAGAGTTTATAACAGCGGCTCCCAGGGCGAATATAAACCATTCCATAAATAAATTAAGTCATATTTATTAAAAACTTTTTCCAGATTCAGCAAGTATAAATAATTTTCCGTCCAAAACTAAGACAGGTGTGGAGATGGAGGGAATTCTTGTTTTGAGTTACGGAAGCAGGGCTGTCTGCACGGTTGACTCCTTTCTCAACAGCGATAACGAAGTCAGACTATTTATTGCAGACAAACAGGCAAATCCCTTCAACGTAAAGGCCGCGGAGGATACGGGAGGAAAACATGTAGTAATCCCGGACCTGGATGTTCACAAGATCCTGGATTTCGCGGAAAAATACAAGAACCAGATAGATTTCGGATTTGTGGGACCGGAAGGACCGATAATAGACGGAGTCAGGGACCTGATTGAAGAAAACACGGAAATAAGAATGGTGTGTCCCACGGGCGCGGATGCGATAGAAAAAAGCAAGGCAGACCAGAGAAAGCTGATAGAGGAGGTGGCGCCTGACGCGAATCCTGAATATCAGGTATTTCATCCGGAAGTTTATAAGGGAAGCCGGAGAGATATAAAAACAGATCTGTTTAGTTTTACAGCCAAATTTAATAATAGAGTTGCAATAAAACCCGTCAAACCCGGCTTTGGAAAGGGCGTGGCTGTTTGGGGAGACCATTTTACTTCAGGAAAAGACATGTTTGAAAATTATTTCTTATCAAATTTTAAAAAGAGTCCAGTTATAGTTGAGGAAAAAGTGGAAGGCGAGGAGTTTTCCGTGCAGTTCATCTCCGACGGAAAACACCTGGTTCCCACCCCCGCAGTAAGGGATTATAAGAGAGCCTGGGACGAGGACACAGGACCGAACACAGGGGGAATGGGTTCTTACAAAGACACAGGAAATGTCCTGCCCTTTATGAGACGTTCCGACTGGGACAAGGCAGTGGAGATGGGGCAGAAAGTTCATGAAGGACTGAAAAAGAGGGCCTCGGAGGAAGGCAGGGAGGCCGGGACCAGGGGAATACCCGAGTACATGGCCTACATCTGCACGGAAGACGGGGTCAAGTGCCTGGAGATAAACAGCAGGCCGGGGGACCCGGAATGGATGAATGTCCTCCCAATCCTGAAAAATGATTTCGTGGACGTGTGCTATAAAATACTTGACGGAAACTTGAGGAATCTTGATTTCAATCCTAAGGCCACCGTCGTCACCTATGCCACGCCTCTGGATTACGGGGGTTACATAGAAAAGTATTCCGGTCCAAGGAAAGTGGATTTGACCGCAGCGGAAGAGTTCAGGAAAGAACATGCGGACAGCCTGAAGGCTTATCCCGGTTCCATGAAGGGCTCGTACGCCCTGAACTCGAGGACCATAGCCGCCGTTGGCATAGCAGATTCAATCGAAGACGCAAGAAGGCTTTCCAGGGGTTACATAATGAAAATCGACGGGCCTTTGAGGCACAGGGAAAATATAGGCTCCGAAACTCACATAGAACTTAGTAAAAATCATATGAATAGTTTGCGTGGATAGAATTAAACTAATAAATTTGACTGTTTCTTAAACTTATAGGGTGATTGAAATCAAAGTCCTGGTTACATCGGCGCTTCCCTACGTGCATGACATGCCGCACCTGGGAAACATAGTGGGCTCTGTGCTGCCTGCGGACGTTTATCACAGATACCTCAAGCTCGCGGGACACGATACCATATACATCTGCGGCTCCGATTCCCACGGGACCATGTTCGAGATAACCGCCGAGAAGCTGGGGATCACGCCGGAGCAACTGGTGTTCAAAAACCACGAGCTAATCCAGGAAATATTCAGAAAATTCAACATAGAATTTACCTTCTACGGGATAACCCATTCCGAGGAGAACAAGGAAATAACTTACCATATTTTCAATAAGTTGGACGAGAACGGTCACCTGATTGAGGAGGAGATGGAATTACCCTACTGTTCCAACTGCAATAAATTCCTCGCTGACAGGTGGATAGAGGGCAAGTGCCCGCACTGCGAGGGTCTGGCGAGGGGTGACCAGTGCGATGACTGCGGGGAGCTTATGACGCCGCAGGAAATCATAAAACCGAAGTGCGTTCATTGCGGAAAGGGGAACATAGAGTTCCGTAAAACCAGGCATCTTTTCCTGGACCTCCCAAAGTTCGAGCCCTGGCTGAAGGAATGGATTTCAGGCAAGTCCTGGAGCCCCCTGGTAAAGAACTTCTCCCTCGGATGGCTGAAGGAAGGCCTCAAGCCCAGGACCATAACCCGTGACGCGACCTGGGGATTTCCTGTCCCCAAAAAAGGATATGAGGAAAAGGTAATTTACGTCTGGTTCGACGCTCCCATAGGCTACATAGGCATAACAAAGGAATGGAGCAACAAAATCGGCAAGCCGGATGAATGGAAGAAATGGTGGCTTGAGGACTGCAAGTACGTGCAGTTCATGGGCAAGGATAACGTTCCCTTCCATTCCATAACCTTTCCCGCCACACTCAAGGGAACCGAAGGCAGCTGGAACCTTGTCGACAACCTTGTGGGCTCTGCCTGGCTGATATCAAAGGACGTAAAGTTTTCCAAGAGCAGGGGCAGGGGCCTCACGACCGAGGATGCCCTTGAGATAAGGCCGGTGGACTACTGGCGTTACGTTCTCATGAGCCTTTATCCTGAAAGCGACGACTCGACCTTCACCTGGGAGGAATTCCGGAGAAGGGTCAACAACGAGCTCTCCGACATAATAGGCAACTTCGTGCACAGGGTACTCTCCTTCACAAAGCTCAACTACGGAAAAATACCTGGGTCCGGGGAACTGAAGAAGGAGGACAGGGAGATACTGGAAAAACTTGAAAAAATACACGGGGAGGTGACGGAGAACTTCGAGAGGGCCAGGCTGAGGGAGGCGCTGAAAGGTGTTATCCACCTGGCGAAGGAGTCCAACGCGTACTTCAACAACCAGGAGCCCTGGCATCTTGTGAAGAAAGACAGGGGAAGGGCCGCCACCGTGCTGAACCTGTGCTGCAACCTTGTCCGGTCCACGGCAATTCTTCTGAACCCGTTCCTGCCCGAATCCTCCGGGAAAATATGGAAATTCCTCAAGGATGATTCGGAAATGGAGTGGGATTCTGCCAGAGAAATAAAGCTTTCGGACCATGAAATCGAGAAGCCGATTGTGCTCTTCAAGAAGGTCACGCAGCCCGAACTCAAGGAAATAAAGAGCAAGTATTCAAAGGAAACCTCTGAAAAAGAGGGACCCGCCGAAAGCAAAGAGACTCCGGGAGAGCCTTCCGAGGAGGACCCGTTCCCGAACCTTGACCTCCGGGTGGCGGAAATAAAAGAGGTCAAAGACCACCCGAACGCGGACAAGCTTTACGTTTTCAAAATAGACTGCGGGGAGGAAAGGCAGATAGTTGCAGGCATCAAGGAATGGTACAATCTGACCTTTGTGTTTAATGAACCTTTTGATGGACTTATCATCAGGGTTTGCGTTATGTCTATCTACATCTTTTTTTAGAATAAAAGCATTACCACCAATTCCATGATATTTATCCTCATCAGCTTCATTGATACCAGCAAACTGTTT
>CP070662.1:592495-606109 GCA_020355185.1 archaeon | reverse complement strand
TGTAGTTTGTTCCGATCTTTAGTTTTGGCAGGCCATCCAAAACATCAAGTTTCGTCAGTGCAATTTCATTAACCCCGTTTATGGCAAGAGTATATTTAACTAGTCCCAAGTCAAGCCACCCACATCTTCTTACTCTTCCGGTTGTTGTTCCGAATTCTTTACCCTTTACCACAAGATATTTGCCCATTAATTCGTCGTTTGCAGTTCCGTTTTTTATGAGTTCTTCTTCTTCAGTTGTCAATTCTAATTTGGATTTGAGGCTTATTTCTTTATTTAAATTTGACTCATTGGTTAATTCAGTTGGAAATGGCCCAAAACCAACTCTTGTTGTGTAAGCCTTAACAATTCCGATGACATTTTCTATTGAATTTGCTGGAATTCCCAGTCCAGTGCAGATTCCTCCTATTGTCGGGTTAGATGATGTTACAAACGGATAAGTCCCATGATCATAATCGAGTAAAGCGCCCTGAGCTCCTTCTGCCAGTATATTAGTCCCATTATACAGTTCTCTTAAAAGATAAGTGGTTGAATCTATTACAAGCGGTTCTATAGCTTTTCTGGCATATTCTAAATCATCTAATATATCTCTATATGTTTTTTCAAATCCAATTCTTTCAAATTCACCTTTTTTTAATCCAAAAACTTTTTTAACTTTTCTTTCGAATCTTTCTTTTGTTTTCAAATCATAGATTCTTATTGCTTCTGTTCTATTTGCCTTACTCTGGTAGGTGGGTCCAATTCCGCTCTTAGTTGTTCCAATTTTTTTCTCACCAGCTCCATGAGAATCTGAATATTTATGCCAAGGCATTGTTACATGGGCTTTCCCTGAAACATAAATTTTTGAACCGTTGTCAATTTCCTTTAAAAATTTTATTTCTTTGTATAAGGTTTCAAGTTCTATAACCATTCCATTCCCGAGAATTCCGATTTTATTGGGATGAAATACGCCAGAAGGAATAAGATGTAGTTTATATACTTTTTCACCGGTGTTAACGGTATGTCCGGCGTTCCTTCCACCTGTAGCTCTTGCAGCTATTTCAAATGTTTTTGATTTGAGATCTACAACTTTTCCTTTTCCTTCATCTCCCCACTGTTGTCCTATAACAGCTGTGACTGGCATACTAATACTATACTGCAAAATTATTTAAGTATGAATTTTTAAGGTATAGTTGTGTCATGAAGCCAATAAAAGAAACATCAATATTTCATGGTGATTGAATGCTTATAGCGCTTGTAGGCAAATCAAACACAGGCAAGTCCACCTTCTTCAAGGCCGCGACGCTCGTGGACGTGGAAATATCAAACCGCATTTTCACCACTATAAAGCCTAACGAAGGAGTCGCCTATATCACGGCGGACTGCCCCTGCAAGGAGCTAGGGAAGCCCTGTAACCCCAAAAACTCCAAGTGTGAAAACGGGACCAGGCTTATACCGGTAAAGCTCCTGGACGTGGCCGGTCTGGTTCCGGGGGCGCATGAGGGCCGGGGCCTGGGAAACCAGTTTCTGGACGACCTGAGGCCTGCCCAGGTGTTCATACACATCCTGGACATATCGGGAACAACGGACGATGACGGGAATCCCGCCGAGGGTCACGACCCTGAAAAGGATATAAAGTTTTTCGAGGAGGAGCTTGACTACTGGTATACCAGCATATTCAGGCGGGAATGGTCGCAGATGGCCAAACAGACCGAGATAACCCACGCAGACTTCGAGAAGCAGATTCTAGGACGTTTCTCCGGTCTTGGAATGACAAAGGAAAACATCAGGGATGCCATCCGTAACTCTAACGTGGACCCCACCAGTCCCACCAAGTGGACTGATGATGACGTGTTCAGTTTTGCCAAGAATCTCAGACAGTCTTCCAAGCCTATAATCATAGCTGCAAACAAGATGGACCTCCCTTCGGGCGGGGAGAACTTCAGTCGCCTTAAGTGCGACCTAATGGTCCCGTGCTGCGCTGATTTCGAGCTGGCCCTGAGGATTGCCGCCGAAAGGGGGCTTGTAAATTACGTTCCGGGATCCCATGATTTTGAAATCGTCAAGGAGCTTCCGGAAGGGCAGAAAAAAGCTCTGGAAAAAATCAGTAATTTTCTGGACAGGTACGGCTCCACCGGGGTACAATCCTGCCTGAACAGGGCAGTCTTTGAATTCATGAACTGTATTGTCGTCTATCCGGTCGAGGACGAGACCCACTGGTCCGACAAGAAAGGGAGCGTGCTTCCGGACGCCCACCTGGTTCCCAGGGGAACTACTGCCCGCCAACTGGCGTACGAGATACACAGCGACATAGGCGACAAGTTCATAGGCGCTCTCGACGCCAGGACAAAAAGGAAAATAGGCGCGGACCACGAACTGAAGAGCGGCGACATCATAAAGATTTTAACTTGATAAAATCTCCAAGACTTGTCTGTATGAGGGTTCTGTGCCTCAAATTTAACCACCTCCTTATCTGAGGAAACCTTTGAAAGGATTTTCCGATTTCAGTTCATTATACCTTTTGCACGGGTCGTCACATTTTTCAATCCATTCCCCCTTGTCCCCGCACCATCCTAGGTCCGGTTTTTCGGGAGGAATGAAATGTTTGTCATATTTTTTGATATTTTCTATCCAGTCGTAATGGGGGCAGTCCTTTTTGAATCTGTCAGTCATTTAATCACGTTTTCATATATTCGTCCAGGCTGTAATTTTTGGGCATAAGGTGCATGAAAGGTTCCTCATCAGGCTCCATCCAGGTTGAAACCAGGTAAAGCTTGTCGTATTCCAGCACCAATGCCGGATCGTTGTCTATCCGTTCTACTTCAATGTGAATCTCCGAAGGTTTAGGTTTCCATAGCACTATTAGTTTTGTATCCTTCGGGTGAGGTGCGTACTGCGGGTTCTTCATTATGATGTCGCCGAGCATTTCCGTGCCGAGGGCTTCCCCGTATGTTTTATAAGCCAAGGCAAGGGCCTCCTTTCCGGCCCTTCTTATGTTCGGATGCACTTTCGGTATTCTTGAAAACAGGGAGAGTTTGTAATTGTCATAATCTCCCCGGCGATCGTAATCCTGTTTCCACCCTTTGTCTTTGTCCAATTCAGCCCGGAGCAGCATCGGAATTTTTAATTTAATTAATTCATCTGCAGAAAGCTCGCGTCCACGGTTATCTTTAAAATATTCCGCATCTATTTCTATCTCCCTTTCAAGCTCAAGGATTCCCGGCGATATTTCACTGTATCTCTCTTTCATTTTTTGCGAGAACCATCCTTTGACCAGATATTCGACACATTTGTCTTTCTTCTTCTTTTCCGATGGCAGTGGGATGTAGCTCATCATGTCTTTCAGAGACTCCACAATGGAAGAGTCCTTGTATTTCAGGGATTTGATACGGAAATTCTTAAGAATATCCGGGGTGGGCTTTTCAAACAAAATTTTTGCATTTTCCATCCTATTCACCTCCTTCTTTTAGGATTTTTTCAATAGTTTCTGTAAGAAAATCAACGAAACCCGGCTTGTACAGCATTTTTTTGGTGGCGGGATGCTGCAGTGTCGATGTTAGAATTGCACCCGTATCGTATTCCGGCGTCTGTGCCACAAAGTCCGTTAACTTGGGCACCAGAATTTCTTTCATTTTCTTTTCAAACGGGTTTTCGAAAAAAGAGGAATTGGTACCCATCGCCAGGTTACCGTCGGCCAAACCGAAGATAAGGGAATTCCTGAAATAGCAGCTGCTTTCTAGCTTGCTTCTTATGTAAGAAGATGCGGGATTTTCTTCCGACGGTTCCAAGGCAGTTATGTCGCTGTCGTAAGGCTCTGCAGGATAATCCCCGTATCTCTCTCCCCGGGCAACCGCCCAGTTTTTTCCGTTGAAACTGAACAGGTTCGCTGATTCATATTTCATATACCCGATTTTTGTTCTGTGCCAGTCCGAGTCATCAGCTATTTTGGACAAGGCCGGTTCAAAGCGTATTTCTTTATGGGGATTTCTTTCAGCCAGATTTTCATAAGTCTTTTCCAGAAGTTTTCTTACTTTCAGTTCTCCCCCGTTTTTCATAAATTAATTTAGAGTTGTATAAAAGATGTATTTTACATACAATTTTTTATACATATAGTTGTATAATTAGATTATGCTTGATAAGGAAACCGCAGGGAAAATAAACGAATTCGTGTACACAAAGCCCAGAAGCATCGACGAGATAGCAAGGCACATAGGCGTGAACTGGCGCACGGCAAACAGATACGTGGAAAAAATATCAAGTGAAGAGGGGACCATTTCCGTTAGAGTTTTCAGAAAGGGGACCCGGGGGTCGCTAAAGGTCGTATTCTGGAATAACATAGAAAAACTTCACGCTTCCGAAGTTCAGGAAAGGCTGTTCAAGCAGATACAAGCAGGAAGGAAAAAGGGAGATTTTAGTCCCTCGGAAATATTCCAGTTCGTTGACAGTAAAAAGAAAAAACTGAAAATAATGGATGAAAAAGAGTACAGCTCCGCCTCAAATTTCAGGGATTTTGCAGGCATGCTCAGGGGGGCGAAAAGGCAGGTTCTGTTTTATTCCGGGAACCTGACATTCAGCAACATGGCGCATCACGACAAGAAAATCAGGGACATACTGGAAGAACTTGGCAAAGAAAAAATCTCTTCAAAAGTCTTGACCAGAGTTGAACTGGCCGGAATAGAGAACATAAAAAATATACTCTCTATTAACGAAAGAGTTGGCCATGATGCCGTGGAAGTAAGGCACTGTTATCAGCCCCTGAGAACAACAATAGTAGATGACAAATTGGCGGCCTTTAAAGAGATTCTTAACCCTCAAATTTATGCAAAAGGCGAATTAAAAGAGAAAATGTTCATTCTATATTACGTATATGATGAAGACTGGATAGAATGGCTGCAGAAAGTATTCTGGAATCTTTTCAGAAGCTCATTAGACGCCAAAAGCAGGATAAGGGAACTGAAATTATTCATATGAATATTTCTCACAATCAAGACTCTGACTTAGGCGCCTGTATTTAACTTTTTATGTACCCAATATTTCTATGGGAGAGAAATTAATAAAAAACCTGATTGAAGACTGCATCGATGGTTACGAGGATTATGAAATAAGGGAATTTTTCGGGGACAGGTTCATTGAAAAAAGAAAGATTAGAAATCTTCAGGAAATAAAGATGGAGGCCCTGATATCAAGAATATATCCTTTAAAAAATACTCCGGCCAAAGTCTTGGACTTGGGTTGCGGTATATCCCCCTTTTCAATTTATCTTTCCAAAGCAGGTTACGATGTTACCTGCACGGATAAATACGAAATTTTTCTGGAAAAAACAGAGGAAATAGCTAAAAAATATGAGGTTGAAAACATTTATTTTGTAAGAAGGGAGTTTGATAACCTTGGTTTTAAAAAAGAATTTGACGTAATTTTTTCCTCCGATTCTCTTGTATCCAAGTTAGGCCTTTTACCCATTTTTGAATCGGGGAGCAAAAAGGAAAAGGAGCATGCAATAACAAAACAGAAAGAACTGATAGTGAGCATGATAGAGGAGGGAAAGAGCAGGGACGATTTCGTGGACTATGAAAGAGGCATAAACGTATGCGTGCCGTATTCCCTCAAGGCCTTTGAGGAAGCCCGCGAGGCTCTTGTAGACGATGGTTATCTGTTTCTGGGTGTTTCATGTTCCAATCCACACTGTTCCCTTATGGATGAAAATTTTAAACTGTTAAACATGGCGGGATTCGAAAAATATTCCGAAGAGAAATATGTAAGAAAAATGTTCAGGTACGCTGTATTTAAAAAAAGTCCTCAAGTCTCTTCTGCCTGAGCATACGGCTCTTTTTTCTGTACTCTTCCAGAGGGATTTTCAGCCTGGGCCTGATGTAATCTAGAGCCTCCTTCAGAGTGGCGAATTTCCGGCAGCCGGATTTCATGGCATTCCTTACGTTCTCCCGCACCTGCCAGACCCCCACAGGAACCACGTATCCCTCGTAGACCTCCCGGAAAGAGACTACCCGGGCCTGCCTTTTCATCGTGTTCAGCTTTTCCAATACGCCTATACGAGCCGCGTAGTATCCGCCGGTCTGCTTGTCCGCGTAACGGGTCCTTCCTTGGAAGGGTTCGTACTCCTCAACAATCTCCGTTTTCTTGAGGCTGAAGCTCCAGAATGAGCCCGGCTTCCAGGCCTCAAAGTTCTCGAACTCCCAGTTCCCGGGCATAAAGAGGGTTACAAACCTGTTGTTAAGGAACTCGGATTCGTAAACACGGTATTCATTCACCGATGGAAATGTCCGCACACTTTTCATGAGGTTCTTTCCGATTATGTCGTCCATGGCTGTGATTGACCAGCGGGTCGGCACCATTTTTTTGTTTTTTTCCAGTCCGAGGGCCCCCGAGGAAAGAATCGTTGTAAGCTTGTAGATGTCCACGTTCCTGTTGTAAAGAATTGTGGCCGAGTCGTTTGCCTTCATCTCGTCCGAGACAACCTTTTCCACTATTTTTTTTACTTTCACGTTTTCCGCTATCCTGACTCCTTTAACAGAGACAGAGGGACCCATTGGCCTTACCATATCCGAAAAAGACATGCGATAAACAGGCTTGCCCTTGAAATCCATCTCCACGTCCGTGGGCTTCTTGGCCATTGCCAGGAGCCTGTTTTCCTCCGCGAAACGGGACCTGGAATGGACGGACTGCCTTAACTTGGATCGAAGTATGAAAGACCTTTTCTCTATTATTTCATCATAGCTCCTTCCGAACCATTCCTCCGGATTCTCCCCCAGAGAGGACCCCATATCCCCCATGGGGCCCATGAATATGTCCGGGTAGCCGAATCTCCCAACGAAAATTGAGGGGGAGGGCCCGAAAAAGCCGTTCTCCGGTATCTTCTGCATCTTCTTCTCCATTTTCACCTTGTCAAGAAGCGGACACTTGCCCAGGCCGCACAGATTTTTCCCACCCTTGCAATAGATACACAACTGCGCCGTAGAAACCATGTTAATAATTATTCAGACAGCGATAAATAATTTTAATGGTAAGAAGAAAAGATAAATAAATTAAAAAAAGAATAAGACTACTTCTTTTTCTTGGTTTTCTCTGCTTTCTTGGCTTTTTTCCCTTCTTTCGCTGCTGCCTGCTTCACCTCTGGTACAACCGGTGATTTCAGTTCCTCTCCTTCAATCCAGACTATCAGCAATCCGAGTATCACTATTATCGGCGGAACAACTCCCTTTACCACTGTCTTGAACTCAGACCACCAGTCGAACATGGAGCCCCAGTAGGTCGCCGGCTTTATTGCTGTGAATGCGCCTCCCGCGGGCACGAGCAGCCAGAGTCCGATCAGAATCAAAATTATTCCGAATATCAGTTTTATTCCTGCGTGCATTTTTCAACCTCCTTTCTATGATTTGCTGTTAAAATTTAAATAACTTTAGTATATAAGCTTTTATCCTGTTGCACCGGAGAAAAACTTATTAATGAAAAAAACAATTTCATTTTTATTGGTGTTTATGAAAGCTGGTTACAAGAAAAAAATTAAAAGGAAGCGATACCCCCTGGTCGTCGGAATACCCACCAAGAACTCGGAATCCACCATTCTGCATGTACTTTCAAACGTGGCCGAGGGACTGGAGAGATATTTTGAGGAAAGAGCCCTGATAGTCGTAGCAGACGGCCATTCCAAGGATACTACCCTTGAGCTGGTTCAGATGTTCCCGCTTCCCGAGAGGTCGGATTTGATTATAATAAAGGATGAGCCGCCCTACGGAAAAGGAGCGGGGGTGAAATCCGTGCTGGAAATCGGCAAGTACGTCGGGGCACACTCAACCACGATCGTTGACTCCGATCTGGTTTTTATAAATCCCAGCTGGATAGAGCTTCTTGCAAAACCAACCCTTTACGGGAGGGCAGGCCTTGTCGCCCCCTTTTACCAGAGGCACAAGTACGACGGCATGCTTACCAACGTCCTGATTTATCCCTTTACCAAGTCCGTTTACGGCGGCTACCGTCGCCAGCCCATAGGAGGGGATTTCTCCATATCCAAGCCGCTTCTCGAGGAATTTCTGAACGAGGAGGTTCCGCATGACTTCGGCATAGACATTTTCATAACGACCACAGCCCTGGTAAAAAACTACAAGATAGGCGAGGCCATTCTGGGAAGGAAGGTCCACAGCAGCACCAGAAAATATGTGATACCCAAAAAGCACATAGATCCCATGTTCAGGCAGGTGGTGGTCCAGATGTTCAAAATGCTGGAGCAATATGAAAGCATATGGAAGGAGGGCAGGAAGCCTGAGTACAGGGAGATACCTGCCGGGGTCGAGGAGGGAAAGCCGCTTCCCCTGAAGATAGATACGGAAAAGATAAAGGGTTCCTACAGGGGCAGGTCCAAGAATGACCAGAAGATGATCAGGAAGATTGCAGAAAACTACGGCAACGGTCTTGCCAACAGGCTTTCCAGTCTGATAGCCAGTGAGAGGGGGGTGAACAGGGAGGACTGGGCAAGGATGGTATACGCAACTGCCTGTTACTACAAGCGGCAAAAGAACAAAAGCGTCATCGATGCCCTACTGAGCCTCTGGTACGGAAGGTACTGGAGTCATGTCCAAAAAATAAAGGGAATGACTTACCTGGAGGCGGAGGAGGAAGTGGAAAGATGCTTTAAAGCCTTCAAGAAGTACAGACAGGAATTTTTAGAAAAATATACCAGTGTATAAAAATGCCTGATGTTTCTAAAACCAAAAGAAATGTTTTGTCCATAATAGATTACGCGCTGAAAGAATCCTCCGTGCAAAAAATTTTCCGAAGTTCTGTAAGACTCAGAGGAAATACACTGAAAATAAAAAACAGTAGCTACAATCTTAAGAATTACGACAAAATTTACGTCCTGGGTTCAGGCAAGGCATCCTACGGGATGGCCCTTTCCCTAAAAAAAGTTCTCGGAAAAAGAATTTCAAACGGATTGATAATCTATACAAAAAAGGAAAAAAACATCGGCAGGATAAGGGTGGAGAAAGGAACCCATCCACTTCCCTCCAACCAGAGCCTTTATTCCACGAAAAAACTTCTCAGACTGGCCCGTAAGACAACCGTCCGCGATTTGACAATCTACCTTCTCTCCGGGGGGACCTCCACAATGCTTTGCCATCCGACGATAAGCATGAAAAAATTCGTTGAACTTAACAGGGGCCTGATTTTGTCGAAAAGGAACATAAAGCAGATTAACAGAATCAGAACCAGATTTTCCAGGGTCAAGGGCGGCCGCCTTCTAAATCACATCCAAGGCAAGGTTGTTAATCTGGTAATCTCGGATGTTGTGGGCGACTCCCTGGAATACATAGGCTCCGGTCCGCTCTATACAAAAAACAAGAAAAACAAGGTGGACAGCTTCATCATCGCAAACAACAGGACTCTCCTGAAAAAAGCTGCGGAGAAGGCGGTAAAACTCGGTTACAGGACAAAAGTAGTTTATCCCGAATACGAGGGAAGCCCCTCCGCTCTGGCCCGCAAGTTCAGAACACTTTCAAAAAGTCTCAGTCCCGGCACTTGCATAATCTCCGGCGGGGAGCTGGACATGGAGGTAAAGGGCAGAGGAAAAGGCGGGCCTAACCAGAATTTCGTGCTCCGGTGCAACAGGACAAAAGCCACCCTGGCTTCCATAGATTCTGACGGCATAGACGGCAAATCAAAGGCAGCCGGGGCGATAGCTGATGAAAGCGATTTCACGGGAAAAGAAAAACAAATCCAGAAATACCTGAAAAACAGCGATTCCTACAGCTTTTTCCAGAAAACAGGCGGTTCCATTATCACCGGTCCCACCGGAAACAACCTGAACGACTTGAGAGTCATGATTAAAAACTAGGATGCAGAGAGGAATTCAGACAGTGACTACCTTTGCCACTGTTAACGATTTAAATTCATGATTCATTCCTTAAATTTTAATTTTTCAGCTTTTTCTTCCGATATTTCTATGCTATAAATCAATTCAAATCCATCTATCGGGTAATCTTTAATTTTGGAAGTACAGTTAGGGTAAGACCTGATTATGTAGTTTTCTTCATCTTTATCCACTACTAAGTGGGGCACAAAAGCCGCTTCTCCTACAAGAATATAAATTTTCTCATTTTTTTCAGGATTTGAATATGCACGAGGTATCGCTTTTCCTTCTTCCGGCTTTTTTAAAGCGTTCATTCCTTTTTCAAATAATAAATTATTAAAATTTTCTTTAGACACCGAATAGTACTCTACGGTTTTTTGTTCCCCACGTTTATTTACAGGTTCTATTAACATTTTTATAAAATTGTTTTTAGCTTCATCTTCTTTTATAGCCATTTTATCGCCTATTTACTCATGAGTAGCAAAACTATTTAAGCTTGATTCAAATCCCTAATCTCAGGTTTTTAAAACATTTAAATACGTCACTTCCATATTCTACACATTAAACCTACGATGTGCCAATCAGAACCGCTCGGCGCGGTCTTGAGACCATGTCTCAAGTATTGCGATTTCAGTCGCAAGATTCCGATACCTCCAACGAGGGATGGTGAAGGTTAAAAATTTGGAAACCAATAGGTGAGAGAAAAATGGGAATGTACAAGAGAATACGCGTTTTATGGAAAAGGCCAAAGGAGAATCTGGGTGACTTGTGGAAGCAGAGGCTAATCGACTGGAGAAAGCAGAACGCCGTGGAAAGGATAGACAAGCCCACCCGTCTGGACAGGGCCCGGAACCTGGGTTACAAGGCCAAACAGGGCTATGTTCTGGCAAGGGTAAGAGTCAGGAGAGGCGGAAGGAAGAGACCCAGGCCTTCAAAAGGCAGGAAGCCCAAGAAGGCCGGAGTCAAGAGGTTCTCTCCCGGAAAGAACCTGAGACACATAGCCGAGGAGAAGGCTGCCAGGAAGTTTATCAATCTTGAGGTTCTGAATTCCTATTACGTGGCTGAGGACGGAATATACAAGTGGTACGAAATAGTTCTCGTGGATCCGAACCACCCCGTAATAAAGAAGGACAGGAAGATAAACTGGATTTCCGGAAGCAGGGGAAGAGTGTTCAGGGGAAAGACCTCCGCGGGCAGAAAGTCAAGAGGGTTGCACGGAAAAGGTAAGGGCTTCGAAAAATCTCGATAAAAGCCGTATTTTAAAGCTTTTAATAGTGCCTTTATATTATTCTATTGATAGGTGGGGATTTTTGGAATTCTGCAGTTTTGAGAAGAATGAACAAAACTTAAAATTCCTCAGAGGCTGATTTAATGGAATTTTATGACCTTAATATTCAATTGGAGGACCTTGAAGAGCTGGATGAAGTCATAGAAATGGCCAAGAGGCTTGGTTATTCCGGGATAGGCCTGATTGAGAAATATGCGAACCTGGACCGGTTCAACAAAATCAGGGAGAAGGCAAAAAAAACAGGGGATTTGAGGATAATACCGGGAATAGAGGTCGGGGCCGAAGGTGTTCGGGAGCTCAAGAGGGCCATATCCAAGGCCAAGAAGCATTCCAATTTCATAATAGTATCGGGCGGCGAATACAAGATAAACAGGGCTGCCTCGGAAGATTCCCGGGTTTCCATAATTTCACACCCCGAGTACAAGAGGTCGGATTCGGGCGTGGACCATGTAATAGCAAAGTTCGCATCTGACAACGGGGTGGCAATAGAGATAAACTTCCACGAGATTCTTGAGACCTTCAGGAAGATAAGATCCTTTGTCCTCAGTCACATGAGGCTAAACGTGGAACTGGCCCAGAAATACGGCGCAAGGGTCGTGATAAACTCGGGGGCAAGAGGCAAATGGGACATGAGAGACCCGCGAGAGCTGGCCGCGATAGGACAGATACTCGGCATGAACCTCGAGGATTCCATGAACTCCGTTTCCGAAATACCGAAAAGCATAGTAAGGTGATAAAATGCATGAAAAAATAATTTTCATTTTTTACCAACACCAATTAGTTTAAGGTGATAAAATGGCCAAAGACCGTCCAAAGACCCTGCCGCCTACCATGAGGGAAAACAAGAGATATCTGGCTTTTGAGCTCATTAGCGAGGAGAAGCTGGAATTCGGAGACATAGTCAATGCTTTCTGGCACTCACTTCTCAATCTGGTTGGCGAGACCGGCACCTCGCAGGCAAACATATGGTTCGTGAAGGATATGTGGGAGGAGAGCAACCAGAGAGGCCTAATAAAATGCGACAACAATTATGTGGAATATGTGAGAGCCGCTCTGGCCCTGATAGACAGGATAGGGGACAAGAGGGTGATTATTTACACTCTCGGCGTAAGCGGCACCATGAAGGCGGCCAAAAGAAAATTCTTCGGCGAGCGTACACTGGAAGATTTTGAAACTGAAAGTTCCAACACTTGAGACAAAGTATAAAGGTTTTGAAACCCCGGAAGAAAACCAATTCAGTATTTTTTCAAAATAAGCGGCAGGCAGGTCACGTTGGAATATTTTCCCCTGTCTATTGTATCGCCCAAAAATAGGTCATCAGAAGCTTCTGCAACCCTTGTTAAGCCTCTCATAAACGCTCCGTGGGATGCCCCGACATATATTTTTTTAACTCTGGCCTTCCTCAGGTTTTCTATCCCGGTGCAGGCGGTTCCGCCGGTGGAAATGATGTCTTCTATGATGCCTATATTTCTGTTCTTCAAAAATTTCGCCAGGTCTTTCGGAACCTTCGATTTAACTTTCCATGAGTCCAGTCTGTCCTTGATCAGGCCGTCAATGGTTACACCACAATCCTTTTCCAGTCTGTCTCTGGCACCCTTGTCAAAAACAAGATATTGGTCAATATGGTATTTTTTCCCCATAGCAGCCATGATATAGGGAACAAGGGTTTCCCTTATTATTCCCAATTTCTCCACCCAGGGCTCACTTGAATGATAATCCACGGCATGGATCTTCCCGTAATGCCTCGATAAGTCTTCCAGTAGTTTTCTTCCCGCTACCGGCTGACCGTCCTTGAATTTCTTATCATGCCTTCCGTAATCCATGTAAAGTGCAAACAAATTCATGGTTTCCGGTCCGAAGCCTTCGTCTTCCAGAGCCCATGCCACGTGAAAAGCTTCTGTATTTGCCATGTCTGGGTTCGGCTGGCCCGAGTAAATGACAACGGCTTTATTCACTCCCTCCAGCTGTTCCATGGGCAGTCTTAAGTCCAGTTCATCGTCAGGAAAGCGTTCAATTTTAAGGTAAACCACTTTTTTGTTATATTTTTCCAGGTCTCTGGCTATTTTGACTGTGTTAGAAAGAGGTATAATAGCCGTATCAAATCCCATGCTTAGAATAAGACTTTAAAGCTTTTATTCTTTTTGGGATGTAAATATTCTTATGGAAGAAATGAGACATAGATTTAACAATTCTCTTTTATGTAGTGCCATTGGCGATGCTTTAGGCATGCCGATCGAGGGGCTTAGTTCTGATGAAATTAAAAACAAGTATGGTGAAGTAAGAGATTATCTGAAACCGCCGGAGGAACATCAGCTTCATCATTTAGAACCTGGACAGTATTCAGATGATTTCCAACAAACATACATGGTAGCCAATACAATAAGACAACACTATTCTTTTGAGATAGACGAGTTCGTAAAAGAATTTACCTACTGGGGAGAAAAAAACATAGAGGAAGAGAAAAATCCAAGATATTGGTGGAGATATCCTG
>CP070662.1:588657-592395 GCA_020355185.1 archaeon | reverse complement strand
TTGGGAATTTGAATATACCTGTAAGATTAAACGATATTCATAAATTTTACAAAGAATATGACAAGCCTATAAAAGATATGAAAGTTAGAGATTTTTATTATGACAAGGATTGGGAAATCATAGAGAAAGAAGACTGGCTGCCTGACATAATTGCAAATTCGGGTCATATGTACTTCAATACTCCCAGATTTTTGAACAGGTTACCAAACAGATTCTTAAATGTCCATCCCGCGGACCTTTCAAAAGTGGACAAAAATGGAAAAAGGAAATTCATTGGAGATGATGCAGTCGGAGATGCCAATAAAGCCGGTGAAACTTCTACAAGGTCTACAATACACATAATGGATAATACGGTGGATGGCGGACCGATAATCTACATGTCGGATGAATTGCCATTTGAAGACAGGAGTCCCGAAGAACACCAGAATATTATGAAAGAAAAGTGTGACGGACCAGCATATAAATGGGCACTGGATGCTATTTCAAAGGGCAAGGTTGGCATGGATTCCCAGAAAAACGTTTACCTTAAGAAAGGGGACGAATTCGTGATGACTTACCGTCACGGGGACAACAAATACTTTGCAAAGAATTTTGCATATATGCCGGGACCTGAAATCAAGAGGTTTTAAAAAACGGCCGGATCCTGACTCTTCGATCTAAAGTTCCATTTAATTATTTAAGCTTTGGCTGTGAAAAGTAGACTATGTATGAAAATCAGGAATTGGATAAGAAAAAAGACGCGGGGATGAAAGCATTTGCCTTGTCCATGAGCCTCAAATTCCTTGGGTTTTACCACCATGAAGTCCAGAAGAACCGCAATCAGGGGGTTTCCCAGTTTGAGGATTTTGCAGAAAACGTGGAAAAAAACAAAGAGATGCTTGGGGATGAGGGCCAGCTGGGCGGATATCAGAAATTATTCTCCATTATTATCAAAGACATCAGAAAAGGGAATACCGACAATGCAATATACGCCGCAAGAGAAATGCAGGGTTATTTCGCTGACATTGCAGGCTTGAACTTTCCGGGTTCCGCTATCCTTTGGCGGTAGGGAAAAAACATTTTATTTAAGGAATCAGAAAACTACTCATGAAACATGAGCTGAGAAAGGAAGTCGGCTTCAAGGCAATGATATTTCTGGCCATAAATTCCATAATAGGGAGCGGCCTGTTTTTTCTGCCATCAATAGGAGCCAAGTACGCCGGTCCGGCATCGATAATTTCGTGGCTTCTTATAGGAACCGTGGCGATACTCATGTCTTTCGTTTATTCGGAACTTGTGGGAATGTATCCCAGGGCCGGTGGGGTTTTCGAGTTCGCTAGCCAGGCATTCAAGGAATTCCCCTCCTTCATGGCGGGCTGGATATCATGGCTCGTGGCCAACGTCACGATTTCGATGCTCATAGTGGGTGCAATACACTACATAATGCCCACGGAGGCACTTCTGACCAAGATTGTTGTGGCTGTTGTAATTCTCCTTTTTTTCAACCTGATAAGTTACTTCGGTATGAAAACCAGCAAGTTCATGCTGCTGTTATTTTCATTTTTCACAATAATAATACCGGCCACCATAATACTTTTTGGCCTGCCTCACGTTGACACAGCCAACTTTTCGCCCTTCTTCGTGTTTCCCCTCCACTCCATATTCATAGCCATGTTCTTCATTTCTGAGACCTTCGTGGGCTGGGAGGCCATAGCATACCTTTCCGAAGAAGCCAAGAATCCGGAAAAAGTTGTACCGAAAGCAATGATAATAGCCACGGTTTTCATAGTCCTTCTGTGCCTTTCCCTGGTTTTCGTATCACTGGGTACAATAAACTGGGAAACTTTCTCCCAGACTGACACCCCCTTCTCGATGCTTTCAGAAAATATTTTCGGGTCTTCCTGGCTGATAAACTACTTCATCTTTGCCGTAATAATAGGGAGCGCGGCCTCCTGGGTGATATCAACTCCCAGGCTTCTGTTGGGAATGGCCAGGGGAAACCTGTTCCTGAAGAGCTGCGAAAAGATACACTGGAGATTCAAGACGCCGCACATAGCGATAGCCTTCCAGACCCTGATATCGTTTTTCGTTATACTCATAGGACTCGGAGACTACCTGGTCCTGCTTTCTCTGCTCCTGCCCTTCGTGATGATTCTCTATACCATCGTCCTGCTGACCTTCATAAAACTGAGAATGACTGTTACAAGAGACAGGCCTTTCTATTCGCCCGTGGGGGCTTCCGGAGCCACTCTCCTCGCGCTGCTCAACATAGTACTGCTGATGTTCTGGCTTCTAAACGAGCCTACCGCGGTCAACAGCTTTGTAATGTGCATTTTCCTTGTCTTTCTGGGGACCCCGATATATATATTGGTAAAGCTACAGGACAGGAGATTCGTCGAGTTCCTCTTTGACCATATCTGCTACATTTACAACATGCTCATCCACATATGGTACGGCAAGCTGGAGATGGAAAAGGTGATTGGCGGGCTCAGGGTAAAAGAAAACCACAACATACTTGACTACGGTTGCGGGGCCGCCGTGGCAAACCTGATAAAGCTGTCGGAGGATATCAGGAAAGGGACCATCGTGGCCGTGGATGTTTCCAAGAAGCAGCTGGACCATTGCGTGAGGAAAGTCAGGAAGATGAAGAAAAAGAATATAATCCTGGTCAAGGAAGAGGAGGAAATGGTCAAGTTCAAAAAAAATACTTTTGACGGAATAGTCTCCGTCGGGGTCATGTCATACCAGAGCGAACCTCTCAAGCTTCTCATGGAGTTCAGAAGGATACTCAAGAAAGGGAAAAGATTGAGTATACTGGATTTCGGCAAGGCCATTTTCTTCAAGCCCCCGGCCCACCTGAAAGACAGTAAAACGCTAAGGAAGCTTTTTAAGGACGCGGGATTCAAAAATATAAAAGTGGAGCAGAAAAAAAAGCTGTTGACCAAATATTATTTCATAACAGCCGAGAAGTGATACGCCATGAAAGTTAGGAAAACAAGTTTTCAACCTTTCATTGAATCAGGAGGTGAATTTCAATGAAAGCAAGACAGGTGATGAGGAAAAAAGTTATCACAGTAAAACCTGAGGACAGGGTAGTCAAAGTACTTGGGATATTCTCCAAGGAAAAGATAAGCGGCGCTCCTGTTATGGATGGCAAAAAGCTTGTGGGGATGATAACCGACTCCGACATCATCGCCAAGCTTGACATACACACCCCGAGAATTCATTTCGCCTCAAGCCCGGACTTCCTTCTCATAATGGCCGGGATCAAGGGAAAGGGAACCAGCCTCAGGGAGGAAATGAAAGTGCTCAAGAATTTCCGGGTCCAGGATTTCATGACCAAGCGTGTCTTCACGGTGTTGCCCGAGGACCCGCTAACCGAAATAGCAGGGATAATGCACGGGAAGGGTGTCAACCGTGTACCTGTCTTAAACGGCAAAGGCCACCTGGTCGGCATCGTGGCACGCCAGGACATCATCAGGGCCCTGACCAGGTGCTAGAACTATAAATAATTTAGAACCCAATTTTATTTGATTCCCATGAAGCCTTTGGAAGAAGTCCAGAAGATTGTGGAAGAATTCAGAAAAAACGATTACCAGGAAGGGATGGGACCCATTGCTTTAAACATATTGAACAAACGGATATCCGAGGAACTTGGAGACGAGTTCGGGGATTACAGAATAAGCTGGTTCTCAGGAACGCTTGACGGAAAAGGAAATACCATAGTGCTAATGCCTTGCCATATAACAGAAGAAAGCT
>CP070662.1:572274-588557 GCA_020355185.1 archaeon | reverse complement strand
GTTTGATACATTTTTCCATCTTTATTCATTATATGGGATAAATGTGTATGTTTATCCATGTCTTCAAGTCTGTTCACAATAACAGTTTGATAACCATCAGAGAGTCTATTACGACCTATCTTAAACAAGTGTTCCATATCTATGTTGTTTTCAAGTTTGAAGGTAACCATGTACATCTCAGGACATTTTTTTCTGACTTCATTTATTATCTTGGGCGTTTGTTTCAGTTTTATTTCCTTCACGGCACCTTTGGATTTTATTTTACCGTCAAAAACATCTTCCGGTACGTAATCTACGATTGCTGCCGAAAATATACCTATGTCATAGTTTTCAACTTCTTTCATAACCTCATCGTACATCTCTTCAAAATATCTTACTTTTGTTGTATCTATGTAATCAGGAACCTTAAGACCACCACTGGCATAAATTAGTTTGACCTTTGCGCCTCTCATGTAAGCTTCGTCTGCTATATCAATTCCAGTTCTTCCACGAAAGATATTTGTTATTCCCCTAACGTTATCTATTTTTCCCATTGTAGGACCGGCATTTATAATAATGCTTTTATTCTTTAGAGGACTCTCACTCAGTCCTCTTATCGTCTCAACAACTATGTTGTGCGTAGATGTTAGATTGGCCTTACCTTGTTTGTAATCAGGTTCTATTATTTTCACACCCTTTGATTTGAGTTTCTCAATGTTTTCCTTGCAGGTTGAGTTGTACATTGAGCCATGCATTGCAGGGGCAACAAAAATTGATGCGCCATCATCCATTCTTCCTGTTGCGGAAGCAAGTGTTGCTGTGACAGCATTATCCGCCACGCCATTGGCAAACTTTCCGATTGTGTTGTAGGTTGCGGGAGCCACAACATAAGCATCCACATCACTCCTAAGATGTTCAGAATTCGCTGTAAGTTCAGAAACAACAGGGTTATCACTGGCCCATTCAAGAGCTTCTTCTGTCACGTATCTTTTTGTCTCTGGAGTAAGGTAAACTTCAACATCTGCACCATACTGCCTGAAGTGTCTTGCCAGAGAAGGAGTTTTATAAGCAGCAATACTTCCTGTAGAAAGAAGCAATATTTTCTTGTCTTTGAGATGTTCACCAAGCGGTTGAATTACGCTGTCTCTCATGATTACAATAACGCATCGAAACTATTTATTCTTGCGTCACTACCTTTAAATTACTACAAATGTCTAAGAAATCGATTAATGTCGTTTCACTTAATATGCATACAGATAAGCTTCATATATATTCATATTGATTTAAAACGGAAAATGTCATCAAAAGGCTTTTAAATATTACAAAATCAATAATCACAAGAGTCTGGAATGGTTTGGAATAGTTTGGTGATAGATGTGGCAAAGAGGACGAAAGGATTCAGGAGAAGGACAAGGAACAAGATGAAGAAGTCCCCGCGGGACAAGGGGACTGTTAACCAGTTCCTGGAGGATTTCAATGAGGGTGAGAAGGTTCTTATAAGAATAGACCCCTCCTCGCACAGGGCCATGCCCCATCCAAGGTTCAAGGGCAGAAGCGGGGTTGTCACAGGGAAAAGGGGAAGATCTTATCTGGTTGAAATAAGGGACGGGAGCCTCAAAAAAACCCTAATAACCACCTCAGAGCACTTAAGACATATAAATAAAAGAAAATGATATTATTTCTAGGGGATTGAGAATGAGGAAGCTTTCAGAATGTTACGTCGATGCAGCAAAGGCAAGAAGCAGCCTGGAGAAGAGGGACGTTGATAAGCTTACTTATGAGCAGAAAATCTGCCTAGATTTCTTAAAAAAACATTTCCGGATGCCTGTGGAAAAATCTACAGAACTGATGAAAGAACTGCAGAACATAGGAAGGATAGACTCAAGACAGGCTTCCATGATAGCAAATTTGATGCCAAAAACAAAAGAAGATGTAAAACTGATATTCTCCAAGGAGAGGACTATCCTCAGCGATGAAGAAATCAACAAAATCCTAGAGACAGTGAATAAATATGAGAAATAAAAAGGGTGTGAAAAATGAAGGACGACTGGGTAATTGTACTGGATTTTTTGCCGAGTGGCCATCCGGGCCAGGGAAAACCGGAACCCATAGCGCAGGCTATAGGAGAAAAATATTTTTCACTCCTGGAGATAGTACCAAGGGACGATGTTGAGCTAAGTCTGGGGGACAGAGTTTATGTTGGAGAGGGAACCAGAGACAAGATAAAGTACATAAAGAGATCCATTTCTTTAAGCGAACTGACAGCCTTTTCCCGCTCAGAACTGGAGGAGGTCATAAAGGACCTTGTAAGGGAAGAGGAGGAAAGGTTCGTAGATTTCTTCAACAAGGCGGGGCCCATAAGCACCAGGATGCATTCCCTTGAGCTTTTGCCCGGAGTCGGAAAGAAGCACATGTGGGAGCTTATTGATGCAAGGAAGGAAAAGTCTTTTGAGAATTACGAAGAACTTAAGAAGAGGGTTCCCTTCCTGCCGGACCCTGAGAAAATGCTGGTCAAGAGGATAATGACCGAGCTCAGGGGGGACGACCCCAGGCACAGGATTTTCGCCCTTCACAGGAAAAGGGAAGATGACAGAAGATAAACGGGCTTATTTTCGTAAATATAAATATTTTTTCTGTTTATTATTATACAGGGATTATGGATAATGGAGTATTAGAAAAAGCCAGAAAAACAATCAATGAAAAAATAAAAGAGCACAATCCCCCATCCAAGAAATATTTAAATATAGATTTTGATTCTTTGAGAAGCGAATATTCTCCTAAAGAGCATCCGGATATGGCAGTTCTTTTCGATTGCCGAAGTTACAACATAATTCTGGTGGACGAACACGGGAAATGCAAGATGTATGCGGAGGCCCTTCAGTCAGACGGTATTAGTCCCAGAATAAGGACAATAAATCTGGACGGCATCAAATACTTCAAACCCCCATTAACTCGCTGACCAACTCAAATATCGGGATTTATCGGAAATTTTATTTGCCAAATCGCCTTTCTCTTTTCTGGTAGTCCCGGATAATCCGGGAGAAATCTTCCTTGGTTATCTCAGGCCACCTTATGTCGGTGAAGGCAAGTTCCGAATACGCCGCCTGCCAGAGAAGGAAGTTTGACAGCCTTCTTTCCCCGCCGGTCCTTATTATAAGGTCGGGATAACGGAAGCCGTTGGTGTAGAGGCTTTCCCTGAAAAGGCTCTCGTCTATCTGCTCCGGCCTGAGAAGCCCTTCCGCAACCTTCAGGGAGATATCCCTGCAGGCATCGATTATTTCCTGCTGCCCCCCGTAGGCCACGGCTATGTTAAGGACGTGATTCTTGTAATCCCGGGTCGCCTCTTCGAGTTTTTTCATCTTTTCCTGCAGTTTTTTCGGCAAAAGCCTGGTTCTGCCTATGAACCTGACCTTGGTCCCGGTCCTGTGGACCACGTGGTCCCCTGAAAAGAAGATATCTATTTCCCGGTCAAAGTATTCCAGTATTTTTTTCAGTTCCATTTTGGGCCTGGACTTCAGGTTCTCCAGAGAAAGAGAATAGATGGTAAGGTATTTTATTCCCAGCTCGTGTGCCCATTCCAGAGCCTCCCTGGCTTTACCGACACCGTATTCATGGCCTTTCCATGGTTCCTTCATCAACTCCTTGGCAAATCTCCTGTTCCCGTCCATTATTATTCCCACGCTCTGGGGCATATTGCCTGTTTTTAGAGAGTGAACTTTTGCCATAACAATCCCGATAACGAATCCATTTTTTTACTTAATTTAAATACCTTTATAGTTATTTAAATAGTTTGTTCAAATATTAAATCTTATGGAAGTAATTCTTGGTTATTTTTTGATTACAATAAGCCTTGCAGGTTCGGGCCTTTCAGGATACATAGACCTTAGGACCACTGAGATACCGGACGAGATACCTCTGGCCATGGTGCTTCTGGGACTATTAATAAGGTTTTCCTATTCCCTGTTCAGCGGGGACTGGGGCTTCCTGCTCTTCCCGGCCATTATAGGCGGCGGCTTCTTCCTTTTCGGGATGATGATGTACTACACCGGCCAGTGGGGAGGCGGGGACGCGAAAGTATTGGGTGCCATAGGGGTGCTTATAGGGACGCTGCCCGCGGGTCTTTTCCCTCTGTCCGTTTTCCCGCTTTTCTTGAGCCTGATAGTTAATGTATTCCTGGTTGGGGCTGTATACATAATAATTTACGCAATTGTAATGTCTTTCCTTAACAAAAAAATCGCCAGTAACTTCTTCAAGAGCCTGAAGGGGAGCTCCACGGAATTCGCCATAATAGTTTCCGCCATATCGTTTTTTATAGTAGCAAATGTCCTGGTATTCTGGAACCTTTTCGGCCTGTTAAATTTGTGGCTGATTTTTGGAGCGGCGGCAGGCGGTATCGGATTTTACCTTCTGTGGAAATTCCTGAAGAGCGTGGAAAATGTGGGTTTCATGAAAAAGATAAAAACCGCCAGGCTCAGGGAGGGAGACATGCTGGGTGAGGACATAAAGAAGCTTAACCTGAACAAAAAAATAATCAGGGGGCTTACCAAAGAGGAGGTAGGGAAGATAAGGAAGCTCAAGAAGACCGTATGGATAAGGGAGGGTGTGAGATTCGCCCCGGTGTTCCCTATTTCCATTGCAGTCACACTCTTATTTGACAACCTTCTTATTTTTATATTGTGAGGCTTATGGTAAACATTCTGGTAACCGGGGGCACAGGCTTTGTGGGAAGTGAGCTTGTCGGGGCCCTGAAAAAGAGGAGAGGCTTCAATGTAACTGTCTTTGACAGGACCATAAAGAACAGGCTTCCCGGCGTGAAATATATCCAGGGAAACATAACCAATTCAGAAGAGGTTATAAGGGCCGTCAGGGGCCAGGATTACGTTTACCACCTGGCCGCAATTCTGGACGAGAGCTGTCAGAGGGAAATCATGTTTGACGTGAACGTGGGCGGCACGGTCAGCGTTCTTGAAGCCTGCAGGAAAAACGGCAGCCTGAAAAGGCTGGTATACCTGAGCACGGACGGGGTCATGGCCGAGACCGAAAAAAAGTCCAACGAGAAGGCGCCCTACGGTCCCAGGACGAACTACCAGAAGAGCAAAACCATGGCTGAGAGGACTGTTCTGGAATTTTACCGCAGGTACAAGCTTCCGGTAATAATAATCAGGGCAGCCTTGCTCTACGGCCCCAATTCATACTGGGCCTCCATAATCAGGAAGGCACAGGATGCTTTTCCGGTCATAGGCTCCGGCGACAACAAGTGGCATATTCTCTACATAAAAAATCTCATCCCGGTTCTTGTTAAGGCGAGGACAAAGGGGAAAAACGGTAACGTTTACCTGATAGCGGATGACGAGGTCCACACCTACGCCGAGATGTACCGGATACTGAGGGAAGAGCTGGGCGTGCAAAAAGAGCCCAAAAACGTACCGGTCTGGCTGGCCAAACTTATGGCACTGTTTTTATCAGTGGGGAGGAAGAAATCAATCGTCTCCCCACAGCACATAGACAGGCTTTTAAAGAATAAATGGTATGACATATCAAAGGCCAAGAGACATCTTGCTTACAGGCCGGGCTATAACTTTAATAAAGGAATCCGGGAAACAATTAAATACCTGAGGGATAAAGGAGTTCTAAAACGGTGATATATTGCGCATAGGCAAGACTGAAAGCTACATCCACGAGGTTATAGAAAGGGACGGGGTCGTGTTTTTCGGTTTGATTGACCCTGACATACAGGACAACGGGAAGAGCCTTAAATATGTGAGAGCCTTCTACGAGGGTGGTGCGGACATAATTCTGATCGGAGGTTCAATCGGCTACCTGGAAACCGTGGTTCTTGACAAGACCCTCAAGGAGATAAGGAAGGAAATTCCGATACCCTTCATGCTTTTCCCCGGCAACATAAGCGGGCTCACGAAAGAGGCGGATGCCCTTTACTACATGAGCCTCATGAATTCCAAAAATCCTTACTGGATTACAGGTGCCCAGGCACTGGCGGCCCCCGTGATAAAGAAGCAGAGAATAGAGGCCATACCCACCTCCCTTATAATAGTGGAACCCGGGGAGACCGTGGGCTGGGTCGGCGCGGCCAGGCCAGTTCTTGTCCACAAGCCCGAGCTTGCCGCGGCCTATGCCCTTGCAGGAAAATACCTGGGACACAGGATAACCATCCTTGAAAGGGGCAGCGGGGCCCCCGGACCCTCTCCTCCCGAGATGTTCCGTGCCGTAAAAAAGGCCGTCTGCCACCCGGTGATATGCGCGGGCTCGTCCAAGACCCTTCAGGACATCAGGAGGACAATTCTTGCCGGGGCGGACGGGATACACATAGCATCCATGATTGAGAAATCAAAGGACCCCATGAAGAAGGCGGAGAGCGTCATAAACTACGTGAAGAAAGTCGGCAGGGAGAAAAAGAGGGGAAAGAAATGAAAAGGACAAAAAATATCCGGAAGAAAATCAGGAAAAAAAGGCAGAAGAAAAAGGATAAACAGGAAGGGCCGAAAAAGCCGGTCGAACCGGACAACAGGACAATCCTGGAAAGGATAAAAAACAGGAAAAGGAAGGGTCCGCTTTACATGCCTTTCATAGATTCCACAATCTACAGCATGGATGAGATAGAAAAGATAACCAGGAACATAGAGAAGTCGATGGCTGACATGATAGTCCTGGGAGGCATACTCAACGTGGAGACCAATTATTTCAACAGGGTAATCAAGAAGATAAAGGAAATTACGCATCTCCCTATCGTCATACTTCCAAGCAATGCGGGCATGATAAGCAGGCATGCCGATGCCATATTTTTCATCAGCCTGCTCAACTCCAGGAACCCGTACTGGATTACCGGTTCCCAGGCCCTCAGCGCCCCATCGGTTTACGCCTCCGGAATCGAGGTCATACCGACTTCTTACCTTGTAGTGGAGCCCGGTGGCACATCCTCCTGGGTAGGCGATGCCAACCCGCTACCCAGGGACAAGCTTGAAATCGTTAAGGCCTATGCCGTTTATTCCGAGCTCTCGGGCAAGGAGATGATATGCCTGGACACGGGCATGGTCAATTCCAGGATTCCGGAGAAGATAATAAAGACTGTAAAGGAAAACACGGACATCCCGCTGGCCTTTTACGGCGGCGTGAGAACTTTAAAAGACATAAGCAAGCTGGCAAGTGCCGGGGCAGACGTGATAATAACCAGTACAGTTATACAGAAGCATAAGAAAGGAAGGAGACTCAGGCATCTGATAACCATGAGAAAGAAAAGAAAGTGACTACTCCAGAACCACGGCACCGTAGTTTCTCTTTCTCCTTTTCTTCATGTCATGTATCTCCCTTTCAAGAATGGCTATTCTGGAATGCAGTCTTTCCTCAACTTCTCTTGGGGGTTCCTCCCTTTTAGGCGGAGCCGGAATCTGATGCTTGGTCTGGGGTTTTTTGTTTTCAACCCTGGAGATTTCTCCCGTAAGATTCATCTTGGTCTGTTCTAGCCTCCTGTTTATGTCAAAGAACTTCTCGTCCAGTTCTTTCCTTATCTCGTCCAGTCCATCTGATGGTCCTTCTGATTCTCTTTGCTCAAGCCTCTTGTTCAGGTTAAGGAACCTCTCGTCCATGTCCCTCCTTATCTCTTCAAGCGCGCTGTCCGGTTTTCCTGAAGGCTCTCTTCTGACCTGCTCAAGCTTCCTGTTTATGTCAAAGAACTTCTCGTCCAGTTCTTTCCTGATATCATTCAAAACCTTGTCCGGTACCCCGGCGGGTTTTTTCTTCAGGTGTTTTATCTGCTCGGAGAGTTTTCTTATTTCCTTGCTGTTGTTGTTTAAAGAAGAGCTCAGGTCGTTAAGCTGTCTTCTTATGCTGCCTATCTCTATGGGGTCCACCGAGTCTTTCTGGTGCATCTTGGAAACCATTTCCTCCTGTATGTCCATTACCTCCTTTACGTGGTCTTTCAGCTCGGAGAGGTCGTCTTTTTCCGTCTTCTTCAAATCCTTTCCCAGGTCTTTGGAAACCTTTTCCATCATCTTGTCAAACTTGTTCAGAAGAAAATCTTCCGCTTCCTTTTCCACCTTGGTTTCCAGTTTCTGAACCCTTTGGTCTATCTCCTTTTCCACCTTTGCATCTATCTTTTTGGTCATTTCTTTCTTGTATTCCTTCAGGTTTTCCTGTATCGACTCCGTAACAATTTTTTTCATCCCTTCCTTCAAATCTTTTCTATGTTCTTTTTCATGTTTTTTCTTCGTCATTTTAATTCCCTCAGCATTTCTTTTATTTTTCTGGCCCGGCCTTTCAGGCTTTCTATCTCACCCATATCCCTGCCTGATTCCTTCTTGGATTTTTTTGGTTTGAAAATATTTTCCAGAGTTTTCGGTTTCTCGGGTTCCGGGGCGGGAGTTTCCATTTCCACCGTTTCTTGGGGCGGAAGCTCTCTCAATTCCCTTTCTAAGACCTGCTCAGGCTCAGGGACAGGAAGAGGCTGCCTTTCCGGCTCCGCTTCCCTTACCCTTTCCACGACTTTTTCTTCAGGTTCTTGGGGAGGGGGTGATTCCATTTTTTTTATCCCGAATATCCCTCTTTTCTTCGGTTTCTTGACTTCTTCAAACCTGACCTTTTCCGGGCCTTTTTTTTCCAGTTTTGAAAAAATATCCATTATCTTCAGCCTGTTATCAAGAATCATGTCTTCAAGTTCCTCTATCTTGATTTCTATCTCTTCCAGCCTTTTTTCCAAGTCCGATTGCAACATTCACAATACCTCTATTATACCCGCCAAAAGAAGGCAGATCAGGCCCCCCGAAATAAGGACCATGGAGTCCTTCATCACGCGTATGAAGGCGTCCTTCTTATAAGACTTTGTTTGGTAATAGTAACCGAACTGATAAGAGAGCAGCGCCCCGCTTATACCGGCCAGGATGTAGGCGGCTATCTCCAGCAGCCCGTGGGGCAGGTAGGACAGGGCAAGGACGTGCACCTGGGTCACGCCTCCGGAGGCCCTGGCGATGAAAACCCCGAGGACCGAGGCATTCCACACCAGAACGAACACCATTCCCGCGGAGAAAAGGAAGGAGACCACGAAGGTCAGGAAAAAGACCCAGAGGTTGTTTGTTATTATCCTCTCGAAAAGTGAGCTTAGCACAAGGTTCCCGGTTGCATTTGCTGACAGGGTGGAGCCCCTTATCCCCTCTATTATCTGCACCTGCACGGCAAAAAATGACTGGGGGAAGACGAAATCGCATATAAGGAAGCCGAATGTCACACCCAGGAAGAAGGCCATGTAAACAGCAAGCTCGTTGGCATGCCTTTCCAGAAGCTTTTTTTCCGAGAGCCTCTTCACCATCTCCTCCTTCTCCTCGCTCCTGAGATAGGCTATAAGTGGGTAGGCTCCTATAAGGGAAACAAGGAACACGGCAACTAAACCCTGGCTTATCGGTAGTATGTAGTTGGTAAGATAAACTCCGATTATGGTGAATGCCAGGGCAAAGAAAAATATTACCAGCAGATTGTTTTTGTACTCTTCCCTGAGCCAAATACCTTCCAGCATGCTTTATTTTAGTCGAGGCTTATTTAAATTATTCATATCCAAACAGTTCAAGCCACTCGTCAAACCTTTTAAGGTTGTCCTTGCCGAACCTCGCGAGCTCCTTCCTGATTTCTTCAATGGTGTGTTCCCTTCCCTGCTTTCCCGGGCTTTTGGAAAAGAACTTGTCCGCGAAGCATACTATCTTCTCCTCCGGCGTTTCGGGCATCATGTCCCTCCTCGGCAGAGGAAGGTTCTGCTCCTCAACTTCTCCCCTCTTTATTCCTGTTCCGACGTGCCTCTCGCAAACCAGGGCGTGCCTCGGGAGGCCCTCCCTCCTCAGTAGCTCCGCCCCTAGCCAGCCGTGCCCCACGTAAGGCTCCTTCCCGTGGCAACCTATTTCCGGGGCATCCGTGAGAAAGACGCCTATGTCATGCAGCATGGCAGCCTCTTCTATGAACTTTAAATCTATTTTCATTTTTGGGTGCAGCTCCATGAACCTGCGGGCCACCTCAAGAGCCTTCTCTGTAACCGCTTTGCTGTGCTCCACCAGGAACCTGTAGGCCTTAGTGCCCGGTTCGTAATACTTTCTGATGATAACCAGGGGGTCCATGAATTTATTTTTATAAAACAAGTATTTATTATGGGCATAAAAACCGAGTACAACCCGGACCTGGCCCTCAGAAATATTTCCGAATTCAGGAAGGGTCTGCGAAAAAAGGAGGAATGCATACCGGAAAACCTTGAGCCGGGGCAGGTCCACGGTTTCCTGAAGAGGGGCCAGAGGAACTACTGGCTTGAAGGGGAGGCGCCCCTTGTTGAAACGAAAGGAAACCATCAGCTCTCAAGGCCGCTTGCGAGCATAACAATCATTGAGGCAACCCACTTCCTTCTGGACGGGGAAATCTGGACGAAGGGCAAATACAGGGTAGTCGAGGTCTTTGACCCGTCCGAACAGAAAATCCATTTCGACGGCTTTGCCAGGGCGGATTAATTCTCAGAATCAAAAGGAAAATAGAAGGTAATCGAGCTGTCGTCTTTGTTCGGGGTTTTAGGTACAAAAGGGTCTCTGAATGCTCCTGCTGCTCCCGTCATTCCCCTGAATGGTCCGCAATGGTCCAATTCGGCAAGCTTAAGAAAGACATCTTCAACTGTAGGATAATTTAGTTCAAATAAATCCTTTTTGACCGATTCTTCTTTGGTTTTATACTCCTTTGTTCCCGATTTTCCCGCGGCATCCATTCCGTATAGTTCTACAACATTTTTTCTGATTCGCTCGCACCTTTCTATTACGTGCTTCGGGGTTCCGGGATTGTAATGAGTCTCAATCTTTGAGGGGTCTATACCTTGTTCCCTGTATTTCTTTTGAGCCTCTTCATCAATCTCCAGGGGAAACAAGTTCATCTGCTTTAAATGAGTTACCAATGCTTCGTCCATACAAATACTCAGCAGTATCAATTACTTAAAGGTTATTTCTTGTATCGCTTGAGCCAGAGCTTCTTGAAGAACGGGAGAGTCAGAGTGGAAAGCATGAAGGCCACTGCCGGAACGATTGCATTCAGCCACGGCTGCGGGACCCTGATGGCCCAGAGATAAACCCCTATGGCCAGGTAGGTGAAGGCCACGAGCAGGAATCTCCTTGTCCAGCTGATCTCCCAGGCCTTGTCCCCCTCGACCCTGCGGTTGCGCTCCTTTATCTCTCTTACCTCCTTTTCCAGCTCTTTTAGTGTGGTCATAATTAAAGTTTTGGGGGGATTTTTAAATAATTTTGCTTCCAACTAATATAACGGGGAAGAATATTGAGTCATGCCAAAAAAACGAGAGACTACAGGATTTCAAATGAAAAAACTGAAGGTATAGTCAAAATAGACGGATTCTATTTGATGTGGTCAAAAGAAAAAAATATGCCAGTAACAGATGGCATGCCTCTGGAAAAATTTAAAGAATACTATTTGAAAAGTCATCCTAAAACCAGTGAAAGCAGTCTGGATTTTAAGTTAAACAGAGTGGAAAAAACCGGTTCCAGCTTCATCTCAGATAATCTGAAAATCCTGCTTTTTTCCTGTCCTTTAACAAAAGAGGAAATAATCGAGGATTACTGCTGAAAGAATCCTATTAGTCCTTACTTCCAAGAATTTTCTGCATATCCGGCTCCAGCTTCTCGATCTGGCGGCTCACGTTTTCCATCCTTTTTTCAAGCTCGCCGATGTTCTTTTCCAGCTCCTTCCTTCTGGATTCCAGTATCCCCAGAGCCTCCTTCAGGGTCTTGTTTGCGAGGACTCCGGCCCCGAGGTCAACAATAACCTTGCCCTGGTCCTTTAAACCCACCTTGATGAAGCAGTCCTTTCCGAGAGAGGCCAGAATTTCCTTGCTTTCTTTTTTCTCCAGGTCTCTTATAACCTCCTCCGTGGTGATGGACTCCTCAATTGCCTGCTCTACCGCCACCAATTGCTGGGTAAAAAGCTTCTGCTGTTCTACCAGAATCTGGTAAAGGTAAAGCTTCTGCTGAAATTTCGCCTGCTCCTTGTCGTCCATTTTTTACACCTCTATGAAACCCAGGGCCTCGTCAGCCCTCTGCAGCTCGGGTCCTGTTGTATCCTGAGGGATGGCAAAACCACGGCTGTTAGCAACCATTCCGGCGCCTACGAAGGGAGAGCCGAAACTGACGGTTCCTATGTCCCCGTTTACACCTAAAACGCTTTCTAAGAGCTTCATTTCTTTCTCCGTGCAGTTTGGATGGGCCAGTATGCCCCTGTTGGTGGCAAATGCGCATGAACCGAGTATTGAGAGCCCGGCCACAGTACCTTTTTTAACGGGTACGCCGAAGCATTCCTCAAGTTCAGATTTTATCCTGACCAGTTCTCTTGGTATCAGGCATCCGTTGTCGTTAACCAGAATAAGGTTGCCGAGCGCGGTGTGCTTTATGGGGGAGACAAAGACCTTCAGTTCCATCTTTTTGAAAAACCTGGCCTCCGATTCCCTGCAGTTCACGGGAAGGGCTATTCCGGAGGAGTTGGCAGCGGAAAACAGGCCCACAAGCTCCGAGTTCGCAACCCTGGCCTCCACGACCTTAACCCCGAGTACGCTCTTTATCTCTTTCCTGTCTTTTTTCATAACCGTGTTTCCCACAAGGCAGAACCTGTCCGTGGGAACGGTGAAGAGCCCCAGGTTAGGGTCGCCGTTGAAATCCAGCTTGGAAATGTGTGCCATAAGTAACACTTGTTGAGATTAGATTTATAAGCTTTTAAAAACCGAGCTTGACGGAATAGGCGATATTATGGGCGTGGTCCGTTATCCTTTCCAGGTTCCTTACTATGTCAAGGAAAATCGGCCCCGCCTCGGGGTTGCAGGTCCCCTTCTTCAGCCTCTCAAAGTGCTTCTCCTCCATGGATTTCTCCATTTGGTCCGCTTTCGCCTCCAGGTCCAGAATCTGTTTGCAGAGTCCGGGGTCCCAGGAATCAAGCAGTTTCAGGGACTTCCTGAAACTCTCCTCCGCGATTTTGAACATCTCCTTCAGCTCTTTCCGGGCCGTTCCCGAAAACCTTATCTTATTCTTGTTTTTCAGCTCAACCAGCTCCCCTATGTTGTTTGCGTGGTCCGCAATCCTTTCTATGTCCGATATCGCGTGGGTTACGACGGCCAGCTTCCTTTTTTGTTTTTCCGTGAGGTGCCTATGTGAAATCTCCGTGAGGTATTCCTCAAGCAGGTCGTCAATCTCGTCCACGCTCTTTTCCTTGTTTTTCACGTACAGAATCAGCTTGTTTCCCCTTTCAAACAGGGCCTTCTTGCAGTCCCTTAACATGGTACCGGCAATCCTGCCCATCCTTCCGGCCTCCTTCTTTCCCTGCTCCAGGCCTATGGCAGGGGTTCTTACAAGCCTCTTGTCTATGTACTTCAGGCCCCTGTCCACCTTCACCTCCTCTCCGGGCACCAGCCTCTTGACCAGCCAGACCAGGCCCCCGAGGAATGGCAGCATAAGGATGGTCATGCTGGTGTTGAAAATGAAATGGGCATTCGCAATCTGGCGGGGCAGGCTCGAAGCGGTCAGGGATACGAGGTTTCCGAACGGTATGAGGAATGGGAAGAACAGGCAAACCCCTATGGCATTAAACAGGAGGTGGGAAAGGGCCGCCCTCTTTGCGGACAGGGAGGAGCCTATCGAGGCGATTATGACGGTTACGCAGGTTCCTATGTTCGCGCCGAGGATTATGGGAATCGCCGACTGCAGGGTTATTACATCCTCCATTCCCATGGCTATGACCATGCCGGTGGTGGCCGAGGAGCTCTGTATGATTCCCGTGAGCACCGCCCCGGCCAGGATCCCGAGGACCGGCGTTTCCCCGAAACCTGCCAGCATCTCCACCACCACCGCGCTCTCCCTCAAAGGCTTCATTGAGGAGGACATGGTGTACATGCCGAGGAACAGGATACCGAAACCGAGGATTATCTTCCCGAGATTCCTGTACTTGCTGCTTTTGCAGAAGAACTGCAGGAAGACACCCGCCACTATAAGAGGGAAGAACATGGCGCCTATCTTGAAGGCCACTATCTGGGCCGTCACGGTCGTGCCTATTTCCGCGCCGAGAACGACGCCGACCGCCTGCCTTAAGTTAATCAGACCCGCGTTCAGAAGCCCGACGAGGGTTACCGTTGTTATGGAAGAGCTCTGTATGAGGGCCGTGAGGGAGGCCCCAACAAAAACGCCCTTTATTCTGTTGTTGGTGAGTTTTTCCAGTATTTTCCTGAGCCTTTCCTCCGCTATGCCCTGAAGGCCGTTGCTCAGAAGGCGTAAACCGAAAAGAAACAGCGCCAGTCCCCCGGCCAGGGCGATAATCGCGGAAGTCCAGTCCATAATTAAGATTAATCCCGCTACATTTAAATCTTATCTGTTGTTCCATTCCCTGTCGAAAAAGGCCTGCATCTTCTTTGCCAAATCCTCGTTTTCTATCCATATGTTAATCCTTTCTCTTTCAGGGTCAGGCACTTCTATCCTTACTATTTTCTCATCCAGTACAGCCATTACGAAATCTTCCGCAGGAAAATGTTTGTACTTTATACCATACTTGCTCAAAAAATTTGCCTTTTCTTTGTTCTCCGAGTAGTTCATGTTCAACAGAACTCTTATTTTGACGCCCCTTTCCCCGGCTTTCTTTGCTTCCCTGTCTATCATGCCAAGCCTGGGAGTGCTTATGTGCTTCAGGCCCACGATTGTAGACATACTCATTTTCACAAGATTGAAATCAAAGAACCTTGCCCCGATTGCAGATTTTCTTCCGTAAGAGATTCTTACAGGGCTCTCGGTTTTTCCTTTGGACTTCTCGTAAAGCGCCTCAAGATTTTTCTTGGCATCTTCCAGAGATTCCAATCTTTCGCCAAGCGGGCCTTCTGGGTTTACGGCAGAATACCTTTTTGGAGTTCCGGGTATCTCCTCTATGAAGCCCTCCCTCTGCAGCCTTTCCACGGACTCGTAAATCCTGTTCTTCGGAACCCCGGATTTGGTTGCAATTTCCTTGGCACTCTGTGACCCGTGCTTCACTAGGACCAGATATATCCTGGCCTCATATTCTGTCATCCCAATCTTTCGGAGTGTCTCTACTATTTCCATATAAAGTACTCTATTTAGGGTACTATATATATTTTTCTATCCTGGTTTTATATTACTTTAAGGTGATAAATAATGACTCCGACAACTCAAGAGTTATTTGACGGAATTAACATTATGACTAAAAAGGTTCAGAATCTAGAAGAAAAAAAGAATAAACTAAAAGGTAAAGTAAAAGAAATTGAAGAAAGTGAAAAATTCTTTTCAAGAAGCAAATTGGACCTTATAGGATGGTTTGAAAACGAGCTTGTAGAAGATTTAGGAAGTTATTTGTTTGGAGGCGAATACAAGGCGAGTGGGCCACATCATCATGATGGATATATTTGGATAGGAAACCATGGATATGACTTATTAGTTTATCCTAATTTAGAGATACGTCTTGTAGATAAAGCAAAAAGTGATATAGGACTATGTTGTTGTTTCAAACCAAATTATTGGACACAAGAAATAATTCACTCGGATAAAATAGATTTCAAAAACATTCAAGACGAAAAAAGATTAGGAAGAATTTATAAGAATTTCTCTAACGCTCTGAATAGATATGAATTTAATCAAGGAAATTTGTCAGAGCGTGCTTTGTATTATGTTGGTAAATTCTGGGATACAGTAGAAAGAGGTAATAAGAATGAAAAAGAAATACTACGAAGATTTGGTGGGTCTGATAAATGAAATCAGAAGCGAGTTACCCGGAAATATCAAAATAGAAATTGATAGAAAGATGGAAGAAATTGTGCTGGATATAAAAAATAAGACTTTGAAAGAGGCAGGACTAAAGGTCGCGGAACAGGACAGTGAAAAAGTTTACGTCGCGCCTTTAAATGAAAAGGATTTTTTAGAAAATCTTTACAACGGAAAAGTTCCTAGGTTCCGTGTTGAAGACATACCGGCAAAATCCATTTGGCTGGAAGATGAGGAAAATTCTTCGGAAGCTTACGCTAGGATTTGCTTGGGAGAAAGGAATATCCAGATTTTTGGGTCTTGGTATAGCGAAAACAAAACAATAAACAAGCTAGCCAAAAAGTACGGATTCAGAATCTGTTAAAACTTATTATTTTTTAACCTTCTCCTTCATTATTCTTCCGCTACCTCGGCTTCGCCTTCCTCGGCTATGAAGACCTCGTCCCCGGCCCGGACCGCGTCCTTGACCTTGAGACCGATGGACTGTCCCGCCTTGGCCTCCTCCACCTGCTCGTGCTCTATCTGCAT
>CP070662.1:567931-572174 GCA_020355185.1 archaeon | reverse complement strand
TCTCTCTCATACTCATACCGGTCTCCAAGAACTTTGAGCATATAGTTATCTGCAAGAATATAAGCGTACTCTATTTCATTTGACTTTATTTTGGGGTATTTTGACAGCCTGCCGAACTCAAAAACCCACTGTCTGTTGGGGTCAGCAAGAACCTGGGATAAAAAATTGTCTATGGGTCCTTTTGATATTTTGGCTTCACCGATTATTATGTGTTCATCTGTGACGTCGAATGGTATTTCTTTTTCCTGTTCCGGCTCCGTTTGATTGTCTTTCTTAATCCCGTATGTCGCATTCTTACCGTCATAATGAACTTGTTCCAGTTCACCGCATTTTCGCAGGCATTTTAATTTTTCATTAACTTTTTCTATATTAACTTTTCCAAGTTTTACTAGTTCAACGGTCACGTTCTCCTTATTGATTTTTATTCCTTTCTCCCCCAAATCTTTGGCCGTTTTTAAAACGTATTCCTTTAACTTATTATCCGGAATGCTGACTTTTAATGCAAGCTCCGGTATTATTTTCTTGTATTTTTCAATAATCGACTTAACGTTTTTTTCTCTTTTCAGCAGGTTGTAATACAGTCTTTTGTTCAGGACACTTCCCAGTCTGAATTTTTTGTCTTCTACGTTTGTGGATGAAACTAAAATTGCTTCGTGCATTTTCTGGTAAAGCTGCTCTGTCGTGTTTTTCGTGGGCATTAACGATTCAATACTCTTTTCAAGCTCAATAAGAAAGTTCCTGCCCTCGTCCCGGGAAATTTTATCCGGGCTAATCTTTTTCATCTGTATATCGATTCCTGACTTGTGTATCTCCTTGTTTATGTCTTCTATACGCTTGTGGTCTATTTTTTCAAAAAGCATTTTTTTGGTTCCCTCATTAATGTAAGCGCATCCCGTGTTTTCCAGTAAGTCAATGAAATTCTGATAATTGTCCAGCGATTCGGCAATGGAATCTTTGGATTCTGATCCCATATCATATTTGTTCATTTCTTCTAAGAGAGTGTTTAAATATGTAACACATTTTTTGCCTTTTTCCGCCATTTTAACTAATTCGTCTCCTTTCTCAACTAACATTTTATCACTATAGAATAGTTATAAGGCGAAAAGCATTTAAACCTTTAATACGCTCTGGGTCTATTACTACTTATGCCTGATTATGTGGATTATCCCCTGATAAAGAAGGATAGCATGGAGAAAAGGCTTTACCAGGAGACCATCCTGGACAGCTGTGTTAAGGGCAATACCATGGTTGTAATACCCACGGGGATGGGAAAGACGGCCTGTGCCATACTCCTTGCCGCGCACCGGATGAACAAGGTCGGGGGCAAGGTGATGGTGCTCGCGCCCACGCGCCCCCTGGTGGAGCAGCACAAGAGGACTTTTGCCGAGTTCATGGAGATAGAAGAGGCGGACATGTTCGTTTTCACCGGCAAGGTAAAGCCGGAGCAGAGGGAGCGGGACTACAAGAAGGCCATGATGGTCTTCGCGACACCCCAGGTCATACAGAACGACCTCATAGCCGGGAGGTTTGACTTTTCCAAATACTCTCTGCTGGTGCTGGACGAGTGCCACCGCGGCGTAAAAGACTATCCCTATCCCTTCTTAGCGGAATTCTACATGAGGCGGGCGGACAACCCCAAGATACTTGGCCTGACCGCCTCGCCCGGAGGATACAAGGAAAAGATTGACCAGGTCTGCAGGAACCTTTACTTTGATACGGTGGAGATAAAAACGGAAAGGGACAGGGACGTGGAGCCCTACATACAGAAGATAAAGATGGACTGGATAACGATCGAATTACCGGAGGAATTCAAGAAGGTCCACAAGCTGGTTACCCGTGCCCTGAGAGAACGTTACAAAAGGCTCAAGGAAATGGAGCTGACAAATACGGTGGACCTCAGGAAAAGGGACCTGCTCCAGATGCAGGGGAGGCTTCGGAGCATACTCGCCAGCAGGGCCAGGCCCAATCCGGCAATGTTCCACGGGCTCTCTGTACTGGCGGAGGCCCTGAAGATAGAGCATTCGCTGGAACTGCTGGAAACACAGGGCTCAAAGTCGCTTCTGGAGTATTTCCGTCGCATGAGGGATGCCGCAGACAAGGGGAAAACGAAAGCCGTTAAACGCGTGATGAAGGACCCAAAGATAGAGACAGCCTTCATAAAGACGAATGAGATGGTGGAAAACGGAGTGGAACACCCTAAACTTGACGAGCTTTACAAGATCCTGGAAAAGCAGTTCCGGGACTACTCCCGCTCCAAGGTAATTGTCTTCTCCCATTACAGGGATACTGTGAAGAGGATACTTGAGGTGCTCCAGGGAGTTGAAAGGTGCAGGCCTATCGGCTTCTTCGGCCAGGCCGGGGAGGACGGGTTGAGCCAGAAGGAACAGGTCCGTATCCTGGACGAGTTCCGCAGGCTCAAGTACAACACCATAATATGCACCTCGGTCGGGGAGGAGGGGCTGGATATCCCTGCAGTGGACCTGGTGGTCTTCTACGAGCCAGTCCCCTCGGAGATACGCTCCATCCAGAGAAGGGGCCGTACAGGGAGGCAGAAGGCGGGCCGGGTGGTCGTCCTTATAGCCAAGGAAACCAGGGACGAGGCCTATTTCTGGGTCTCGAAACATAGAGAAAATAGAATGAAAAGCATACTCCACAACATGAGAGACCAGTACAACGGGAAGCAAAAAAGCATAGGCGAGTTCTGATGAGGAAGTACACCTTTGTTTTGCTGGCTGTTTGCGTGGTTTTGTTCGTAATTCAGGCGGCCTTTCCTGTTATTACGGACAGTTTCGCTCTCTATAGGGACCGAGTTCTTGCGGAACCCTGGCTCCTGGTCACTTCAGTGTTCCTTCACGGCGGGCTGGACCATCTTTTCTTCAACATGTTCGCTCTCGGCCTGTTCGGCTTCATCCTGGAAAACATAATCGGCTCCAAAAGGTTCCTGTTTATTTACTTTGTAGCCGGCATCGCGGCAAGCCTCGGGGCCGCGATTTTCTACCCTGCGAGCCTGGGAGCCTCCGGAGCGATTTTCGGGATACTCGGTACCCTGACTGTGCTTAGGCCAAGGATGAAGGTCTGGGTCCTGGGGGTTCCCATGCCCATGTTCGTGGCCGCCATCCTCTGGGCCGGGATAGACCTCATAGGCATGTTCGCTCCCGGAAACACGGCTAATGCGGCACACCTTTTCGGGCTGGGAGCGGGTCTTTTGGCCGGCTACCTGCTAAAAGGAAAGTTCCGCCTGCCCAAGCGGTCAAGGGACCCTCTAACCAGGGAGGACAGGAAAAGGATTGAGAAGTATTTCGACAGGCTTGACGAATTTGCCTATAAATAATTTTTGTTTTATACACTTAGTATGATAAAATATGACTATCATGTTTTTAAAGAGATTAACAAAGAAAACACAAAGTTCACTGCCTTTTTAGAGTTTGACACGCTCGGAAGATCTGATATAGATGTTAAATTGGATGGTCTGGAGTCGAAAGAAAATTTTGGTTCTATACAAGCTCTGGCAAAATCCGTAGCAGAACAACATAACAAATATAAAAACCTTTTGGAAAAACCCGGCTTCTATAATGACCAAAAAGGGAAGTATGAGTCTAAGACACGTGTCTATAAAGGCCCCTTAACTGAATCGGAATTTATGAATTTTTGCAACAAATTCGACCAACTGACCAAAGACGATTCCAAATAAACGCGATTGACTGTAGCCTTTTTTATTTTTCCCTTTCTCTTTATTTAGTATGGCACAGAAAGTTCTCAAGACGGAAAGGATTATTATCATGGCGGACAACCGGGAGTTTGCCTCAAAGGTGGTCAAGGAACTAGCCCGGCTGGACTGCATCGTTAAGCCGAAGCAGCTGGAAGTCGGGGACTACATCCTGAGCGACCGGGTCTGCGCAGAGCGGAAGACCGCCGCCGATTTTCTGGGCTCTGTCTTTGACCAGAGGATTTTCAGGCAGCTGAAAGACCTGAAGGAAAGCTTTGAGAAGCCGGTCCTGATTATTGAGGGGTACGACCTTTACTCGGAAAGGAGCGTCCACCCGAATGCCGTGAGGGGGGCGCTGGCCTGCATAGCAATCGACTATGCCATGCCAATTCTCTGGACCGAGACCCCGGAGGAGACCGCGGCCATTCTGTACTGGATGGCCAGGAGGGAGCAGGTTGAGGAGGAAAGGTGCCTTTCGATAAGGGGCCAGACCAGGGCAAAGACGCTCAGGGAACAGCAGGAGTTCCTGGTGGCCGG
>CP070662.1:559080-567831 GCA_020355185.1 archaeon | reverse complement strand
TGAGATAGACGAGTTCGTAAAAGAATTTACCTACTGGGGAGAAAAGAACCTAGAGGAAGAGAAAAATCCAAGATATTGGTGGAGATATCCTGGGACAAGTTCTATTGGGGCCGCTAGGAAACTGATGGAAGGCATTCCTTGGCAGGAATCCGGGTCTGATAAACCTACTTGTGGTTCATCAATGCGGGTTAGCCCCATTGGCCTGACATACCCTTTTGATTTTGACAGACTTAAGGAATACGCCGAACAATCCAGTATACCTTCTCACAAACATAGACAATCGATAGCCGGTGCCGTGGCGGTTGCAACTGCCGTTGGACTTGCGGTCAGGGATGAATTTAATCTGGGAGATATTAAAATGACAGTCAGCGGATATGACAAAGAAATGGCGGATATTATTTTAAAAATACGGATTAACGCTGACTACTGGCTTGAAGAATATTTTTCTAAACATAATTCTTGGCTTGCTAGAGAAACCGTACCGGCAGCACTGTATTTTGCAGATAAGTACATTGATAACCCTGAGGAGGCCATTATCCGAGCGGTTAATAACGGCGGTGACACAGATTCCATTGCATGCATAACGGGTGCAATAGTTGGTGCTGCAACCGATAACATCGAAAAAGTTCCTAAAAGATGGATACAAGGTCTTGAGGACGTGAGAGAAATAGCTCAATTGGCCGATGCCCTTTGTGCAATTTCCGAAGATGAAATAAGAGTCAGAAAAAGAAATAAAAATTAAATTTTCTTGCTTAAACACTCTTTCCGGAATTTCTGTCTCTGACCCCAGATAGTTTTCCTTCGGAATTGTCTTCTCGTTCATTTTAATCCAAATCTATATCCAAGCGAAATTAATTTTCTTTCCCGATTAAATCAATAAAACCGAATTTTTCCACATCAAACAGGCCCCTGTCAGTTATTTTTATTTCGGGTATTACAGGAAGCGACATGAAAGATAATATCATAAGGGGTGAATTTAATTTGCATCCCAGCTCTTTCAGAATATTATTGAATCTGTCAAGCTTTTCCGCATTTTCTTTAGCGGGCTTATCATTCATGAGTCCCGCTATTGGCAGCGGAAGTTTAACCAAAACCTGTCCTTTGTTAACAACGTTTATACCTCCCCTCATTTCTATTACCGTGTTAATCGCTTTGGCAACATCCTTTTTGTCCAATCCTATTGCAACAATATTATGCGAGTCATGGGCAACTGATGAAGCAACCGCACCTTCTTTCAGACCGAAACCTCTAATGAAACCTAATGTAATATTATTTTGACCATAACGCTCTGCCACTACAATTCTGAGAATATCTTTTCCCGAGTCCGGAAGAACCTCAAAGTTTTCAACTCTAAGCATTTCTGTTAATTTTTCTGTTATTACCTGATTTTCAACGATGCCTATTACATTTACCTTTTCTGTCCCAGCCTCCTTTTTAGAATTTACCTTTAAATCACCGGAGTTCTTTTTTTCTACATCAAAAGAATTTAATATTTTTACCTCAGGCAGCTGAAACAGCGTTTTTGAATTCCTTGCAACAAGTTTGCCGTTTATGTATGTTTCAAGAACGTCAAAATCCTTAAGGTTGTTCACTACAATAAAATCTGCAGGATCGCCCGGCGACAGCAGACCGACTTCCAGATTGTAATGGTTTGCAGGATTTGTTGTCGACATTCTTATTGCGTCAATGGGATCGATCCCCAGGCTTACAATTTTCTTTAGCTTCAGATTCATGTGTCCCTTTAACAAGTCATCGGCATGAATGTCATCACTTACTATGAAACATTTTTCCGGGTTTTTCTTGGCCAGGGAATAGACTTCTTTCATGTTCTTCGCGGAAGAACCTTCTCTTATCATTATTTTCATGCCCTTCTTCAGCTTTTCCTCCGCCTCAGCCAGTGTAGTGCATTCATGCTCTGTTGTTATTCCCGCCTCTATGTATTTTTCAAGTTTCTCTCCTGTCAGGCCGGGGCAATGACCATCCACAGGTTTTCCATGTTTTTTCGCCAATTTTATTTTTTTCATGACTTCGGGGTCTTTTTGAATTACTCCGGGAAAGTTCATCATCTCTCCCAGCGCGACGACGTCTTTCTCCTGCAAAAGCTGGTTTATTTTTCCGGCGTCAAGGCTCGCTCCCGATGTTTCAAATCCGGTTGCGGGAACGCAGCTCGGGGCCGTAAAAAACATTTTCAGTGGGGTTTTTCCGGCGTCATCCCTCATAAAATTTATTCCTTCCATCCCCAAGACATTTGCAATCTCATGCGGGTCCGCAACAACTGCTGTTGTACCATGCGCAACAGCGACGTGGGCAAATCTTGAGGGCGTTAGCATGGAGCTTTCAATATGCACGTGTGATTCAATCAGGCCGGGAATTATGTAGCTGCAAAACTTTTCATCAACTTTTTCAACGGAATTTATTCTTTCACCAAAATTTATCAGGGCCGGGTAAATCCGCCCGTTGCGAACATCAACAAAGTTTGCCTTCAGTTGCATAATTATATTCCAATTACAATCTTTAAAAACCTGAAAAGCACACCATAACTCAAAAGTGGTGCGGGAGACGAGATATGTCCAGTTGGCTGCACATACGCGCACGAAGTGCGCGTCGGCCCATCGAACTCGCGAAACGCCTACGCGTACAGGGCCCTCAACCCTGCTCCTAAGACCAAATCGGTTGCACAGAGCTACACTGCGTGCAGCTCGACTTATTGGCCACTCGGACACCCCCGCATTCGGCTTATAATAAATGCCTTTTTAAACTTTTTAAAGTAATCTGATATAAATATGAAATATGCCTATGGAAGAGAGGAAATTTATCAGCAACTGGGGAATGGCGCTGATGTTCGCAGCCCTTGCCTGGCTTTTTACTTTCCTGGAGGCCGGACTGACCCTGAACCTTATAGCGAATACCACCTTCTGGGTCCACAACTACATGATCTTTGCGGGTGTGTTAACTTTCATATTTGCCTTTGTTTACATGAGGAGTCTTGAAGACTATTCCTGGCTGGGGGAAGGCGTGGCCTTTGCCATAGTTTTTGTGCTCGTCAATCTCTTTCTCGATTACGGCATACTTTTCTTTATTCTGGGTTCCCCGATTTTTAACCTGCAGAGTCTGGTTCTTTATCTGGCCCAGTTCCTGCTGTGCATCCTGGCCTCTTTTGTGGTCAGGAAGAAGTATGGCGAATTACTTAAATTCCAAGGAATAAAACGTTTTTAATGCTTTTAAATCGGAATATTCTATTTTAATTATGGTGGGGATTGAAAGGATAGAGAAGCTTGTTTCCAGGGAGAAAAAAATTTTCAGATTCCTGATCTTCTACTGGTTTTTGGCACTGTTCCTTACACTTCTTTTCCTGAATTCGGGCGGATGGGCCTTTATACAGACAGCCATAATCGTTCTGGCCATGGAAATAGGCATCACAGGTTTCATAAACCGTGGCAAACCCCTCCATACGAACGAGGATGTTCAGAAAGAGCTGGGTGAAATAGACGAAATAGATGAGTACACCCAACTCAGGGACGAGTACATTAACAACAAGGACAATACAATAACAATAGCTCTCATTGTATATTTCCTGGGAACCGTTGTCTTTCTTTTCTTCAAGAATTTCAGCCTCCCTTACTTGACTCTTTTCATCACGGGATTCCTGATACTCTATTTTTCCGTCTATCTTTTGTTCCGCTACAAAATAAACAAAGTGACCATGATACTGCTCCAGAGAAGGAAGGTCATCAGGGAGATGAAAATGGAAAAAAGCAAAAAGGAAAAGGAGAGAAAAAAGAAGCGGGAAAAGAGGAGGCTCAATAAGCTGAGAGAGCTGGCCAGTCTGCGGAGAAAGAAGAAGAAAAAGAAGCCCAAGCCCAAGAAAACAAAAAAACCTGCTAAGAAACAGACTAAAACAAAGAAAAAGAAGCCCAAAAAACTAAAGAAAAAGCCGGCCAGAGAGAAGCCCAAAAAGAAATGATTTTTTCCCGGCCTTTAAAGATTAGTGCGAGTGGTTAAACCAGTAAAGACAGTCACATTTTTTACAATATCGCAAATCTTCATAAACAATATCCATGTTTCCGTCGAGATAGGGATCTGGGCATGGTCCGAAAGCGGCATCCAACAGAATTAAGGCCATGATATCCCCTACTTTAGGTCCGCGGGAGTTATTGTCGGCACGAAATTCCACTTTTTTCATAACAATCATTTTCAGATTTTTAAAGACTCCTTAATTTTTTTGATGGAGCTTTCCCACATGCTTCTTGTATATTCGCAGCAAAACGGCCTTCTGGTAAGTTTCTCATCCTTTGTCCAAAATTCATAGAAGTCTTCAGGAGTCATTTTCATTGATTCCGCGGCAGTCTTGAAATTTTCAAAACTCTTCGTTACCCAGAGGAAATCCAGGTCATTGAAAACAGCCATTTCCTTGCATTCTTTATAAGGCGTATCATCGCCCAAAACCCAGTTGTCATGAACGCTTATGTAATGAACAATTTTTTCACTGTATTCGGGGTCGTACCCGGCCTCATACAAAATTTTCTTTGATATTTTCGCTCCCTCCTGCATATGCAACTTCTTTACAAGTTCTCTTTTTATATTGGGGTTTTTTTCATCCACAATTGAGTAACCAACATCGTGAAGAATTGATATAGGCATTAACAATTTTTTATCCAGCGATTCCATATCGGAGACCTTATCCGATTCCTTCATCATCCATTCTATGTGGGGAACATCATAGGAACGGCCTTTCTCGTAGTAAGGCCTAGCGAGTTCCCAGATTTTGAGATAAATCCCTTCCATAAGAAGTGTTGACCGGAAAAATACTTAAATTCTTTGGACCTAGGATATCCCTATTTCCCCTATTTCTTCCAGGTCATCCAGCTCGTTCATCTTGACCAGCCTGTTTGAGACCGTGTAAAGCACGTCGTCTATGTAAAGGCTTCTCTTCACGTAGTTGTTCCAGACGCTTCTGTATTTGTAGTAGTATTCCTCTTCTTCATCACTTTCCTCCTTGGTCTCCTCGTGACTCACCGTTCCCTTGAGTTCAAAACCGTCCTCAAGGGTGAGGTCAAACACGTAGGCCCCCTGCCAGGTGGTGTAAAAGCCCAGGGTCCTGCCGCTCACCTGTGCCGGTATTACCAGGAGGTCCTTGTCCCTGTCAAAAAGGAATGCCTTGTGGTCCTGCATCACGGGTGTTGACGCCCAGCCTCCGCCTATGACGTACTTGTCAACCTCCTCAGGATTGGAAACGTCACTGACGTCAAAGAGGGCCAGTTTAACTCCGGTCTCTATGGGACCCCACTTGCCTTCCTCTGTCTCCTTGCCTATTCCTATCAGGTGGTTCTCGTCGTAGGGATGGAGATAGCTTGAATAGCCTGTTACCTTAAGCTCACCGAGTACTTCAGGTTCATACGGGTCGGAGAGGTCTATGACGAAAAGCGGATCTATCTGGACGAAAGTAACCAGGTAACACCGGTCTCCTATGAACCTCGCGGACTTTATCCTTTCTCCCTTTGCCAGGTCCTCCAGCTTGCCCACTATATCCAGGTCCGAATCAAGAACATACAGATGGTTGTAGTCTTCTGTCCTCCAGCTTCCGGTGGTGGTGGCTATCCTGAAGTAGCCGTCATGCTCGTCCATGGAAAACTGGTTCAAAACGTATCCGGGGACCTCGCCCTTCGCCCTGTAACTTATCTCTGACTTGTCTATGGATATTTTGTGGATGATGGTTTTTTCCATTTCCTTTGCTATTCTATTTTCAAATTCCTCCATCTTTTCTTCCCCTTCCTCTGTCAACCTTTCCTTCTCCTCGGCCGTGAGCTTGTTGAAGTAGTCCTGCATGAGTTCCTCCACTTCCCCCCATTTTTCATAGAATTCCTTGTCCGATTCCATTATCTGGTCCAGCTTGATCGAGACATCGAGGGGGAGAAGAGGCTTCACAACTTCCTTTATCATCTTTTCCTGGTATTGCCTGTAGTCCATCCTTTTCATGGACGTCAGGTATATGTTGTCTCTGGACACGTAAAGGTTCTGGCTGTAGCCCATCAGGTATACGTCGCTTCCCACTTCCTCGCTGTCTTCCTGGGTGTTTACGGAGAGGATGGTGGTGAATCTGTAGGAGCTGTCCGGGATGTTGAAATAACCCACTTCTATGCAGTTGCAAGCCGGCCTTTCTTCCGTTTCCGTGTATATTCTTGGAATGACTGGCTTGTCTCTTTCTGCATTCTTGTTTGCTATAACGTAAACATAATCCCCGATCATTCTGGAATCGTAATAGCCGCCCTCAATTGTAACGTTCCTTACAAGTTCCGGGTCCTCCCTGTCCTCAACGTCGTAAACGTAAACGAAAGTTGAGGGCGTGTAACTTATGTAGCCGTAGACTGCTTCCTCCACCATGGGAACCGGTCTGGGATAGCTTGAAGAACCGAAGACCACAAGCTTGTCCCGGTTTATGAAGAGTTCCTGCGGGTTGTTCTCAAACTCCAGTGTTGAAAGGATTTCCGCATCTTCCGCCGGATAAGCGTCTATGATGGAGAGCTTTTTTCCGGAGAGAACGTAAATATAACTACCATCTGTTTTAACTATGTCGGCCTCGTCCACCCCCTCCACCTGTATGTTGGTCTCCGAGTAATCCGGGACGGTCTCGCTTTTTGTAGCGCCTGCAGACTCGGCGAGGGCCTGGGTCGGGGCAGCTATCATATCCCCTTCCCTAACACCAAGCGTTTCCCAGGTTCCGTATCCGTAACCCGTCGTGGTTTCGTTTATAAACTCCTCCATCTGTTGGCACGAGGAGAATGTTTTGTAATCTCCTGTTTCCTCATAAGTTTCTGTGGAGGGTTCAACGGCAAAATAAATAATACCCAAAAGTGCGCCAATAATTATCAAAACAAATGCCAAAGGAATTATGTTCTTGTTCATGATTATAATGGCAACCGAACAAATAAAAACATGCCGATTTTATTCGTTTTCGGCCTAACAAAGTTATTTCCTGCTTTTCTTCCCGGCCTTCGCTTTCGCCTTAATCCTCTTCTTCTCCAGTTTCAGCCTTTCCTTCTCTATCTTATTATCAAGCCCTTTCTTCTTAATTTCTAAAGACCCGCCCGAGGGTTCCTTCTCCCCGGCCAAGCCCGGGCTGTACCTGTAGGTCAGGACCAGAGACACCAGTATATAGACGATAAGCAGGGCCAGAACCGGAAGGAGTACGTAATCAGGAAACTCGACAAAATATCTTATAGCCAGGAAAACGGACAGGAATCCCAGGCCCGCCCAGGCGTGGTGCCTGACTTTCTCATACTTGGCCCTGTTGTTCATGTTTATTTTTGACACCATGAATTTAAAAATCTAATCAGCAAGAACTATCTTAAGCCCTTCTTCAAGATGCGGAACCGTGTCGTACCCTTTCAAATCCTCCGGGTTTATCCACCTGTATTCTGTGTGCTCCCAGTCCAGTTTGATTTCCGTCCCCGGTTTCACTTCCACCAGCGCCGGATGAACCATCCAGGTCCTGCCCTTGTCCGTGAACCTGTAGACTTCCCTGACCCTAATGGACAAAATCTGTCCCTCCCCGACGCCTGTCTCTTCTTCCAGCTCCTCCAGTATTTTTTCCCGCAGCGGCTTAAGCTCGTCCAGGTAGCCGGCCACGGTGTTCCACCTGCCCCTGTAGGTGTAAACCTTATCGCTCCTTTTCATAAGCAGAATCCTTTTCCCGAGTTTCACGAAGACCGTGACCACCGGGGCCTTTTTCGAGCCGTGATAGTCAATCCTGCCGTCGTCAAACCTGGGTAGCTTTTCCGCAAACTCTTTGACTGCCTCGGGAACTTCCTCCAAATCCATGCTTAAATATATACTCAAGACTTTTAAAAAACTTAAAATTTTTATTTATTTTTCATTTTGAAATTAATATTATGAAACTTTATCTGGTCAGACACGGGCAGAGAGGCAAATTTGAGAAATATGATACTCTCACTCCTGCCGGCGTTGAACAGGCAAAAAAGCTGGGACCCTATTTCAAAAACAAGAAAATAGATATTGTATATTGTTCTCCGCAGAAAAGAGCAAGGAATACACTGAAGTATATAAAACCTTACCTTGAAGGCAGCCCGTCCGTAAAGATTTCCAGACAGGTCAGGCAGAAAGGAGCTCCAGATGAAATGGGAGAGGAAGTTATAAAGAAGCTCGGTATAAAGACAGACACTCAGGAACAGCTGGACAAAAGAGTCCTTAAATTCCTGAATTTCCTTGTTAAAAATCATGTTAACGATACTATTCTGGTCTCAACCCATAAGATGTTCATACTTTCTGTAATCTCCACTCTTCTGCCTTCAAAGAGAAAAAAATATATAAAAACACCTCCCGCTTCAGTAACCTACTTCGAGCTTGACAAAAAACTCAAAGTAAAAAAATTCTCAATAGGAGGGCTAAAAATTTAAGGGTTGGTACTATGGTGCTCCCGCCGGAACAAGAAGCTCAATTACAGCTTATAGGGCATTTTAGCCCTGTTTTAAAGCTATTGTTTATATGTTTTTGTAACTATTTATAATTTTGGAATAAGGTGTGGGAAATGACTAATAAAAAGAAAAATAAAAAATCCAAAATTCAAAGCAATGAATCAGTTGAAAAGGGAAATAAATTTATTAATTTTCTGAAAAAAAATAAATCACAAATTATCGTAGGAATTATCATAGGATTAATTGTAGCTTATGTTTATAATATAACTACTAGTTATTATAATGAAATTACAAGCGATAAACCCCAACTTACAGTTGT
>CP070662.1:552948-558980 GCA_020355185.1 archaeon | reverse complement strand
TATCCTGGCAAATCTTTCCGCTCCCTCGTCCGAGACAAGTATCTGGAAGGAGAACTCCCACCCGCTTCCATATCTTCTGAGGAAGGAGTGCTGGGAGTCAAAATAAACATATTTTATGTCCTCACCGGTGAAGGTCTTCCCAGCAATAACCGCGGTTTTGTTGGTGACGTTCCAGACCTCGAATTCTATTCCATTCAGTTCCAGCGTGTCGTTTGTGCCGAATTCCCGGTCCTCAAAAATTACAACCCCCCGGAGTTTGGTCGTGTTCGTGCCATTCTTCTCATATAACCTTTCCGCAAATTCCAGGGTGTAGTTCCGGTCACCTATCTCTATACTTCCTGTCCGGTTTTCAAAACTGACTACCCTGGCTATGTAGCCCTCGAACTCGCCCTGCCTTTCCAGCAGGTCGTCTATTTCCTTCTTGCTGGCCCCGGCCATTTCTATCTGCACGTACTTGTTGCCTTCCACGTCATTAACTATCTGATAGCTTATCTCCCTCAGTCCGTAGACGTTCATCCTCGTCTGCAGGGTGGACACGGTCCTTTCCGCTATAAGGGATCTCTGGCTCTCGTTCATGTCGCCGTAGACAGGCTCCAGCAGCACCCTTGTGCCGCCCACAAGGTCCATTCCAAGGTTTAGGTTGCTCGGGCCAACGTTCTCCACCTCCAGCCCCAAACCACCGTCCACTTCCTCCAGGGTAAGTTTTTCACCATGGAATATTCTTATCATTCCCGTGTAATTTTCAAAGATCAGGAGGTCGGAGGGCCGTTCAATGGCTTTTTCATTCACCGAGACTATTTTCTCCCCCGGCATTATTTGGTCCTTGAAAGGCGAGTCTTCCTCCACATACTTCACCACCACCCCCCTTGCCCATGGATTGGGACCTATGGCCACTATGCTGGCCAGAACTATCAAAATAAAAAACCAGACCCTCCACTCTTTCCACAAACTCATGTCAATCCCTTCCTTTCAGACCAAAGTCTTAATATGCCCAGGTTTGTAAGCCAGGTGTTGGGCAGGTCTATCAGCAGAGCTATTATAAGCACCGTGGATATCTCCTTCAGTGCGGTTGCCCCGGAAACGAGATAAAGTGCGGTCAGGGCCACCAATGTGGTGAAGGTCATGGTAATTCCTGTCTTGAAGGCGCCTCTTATCCTTTCCTCTATGTTGCCTTCCCTTCTCTTTATGACGCGCGTCGTAAGCAGTATGTCCGTGTCTATTGAGTAACCAAGCACCAGCAGCAGGCCGGCAAAGGATGCAAGGGAGAGGCTCAACCCGAACACCTGCATCACCGCTATCGTGCAGATTATGTCGGAAAACGCGGCCAGCATCACGGCTACCGATGGGACCAGACTCCTGAAAACAAAGAAAACCACGAAACCCATGAATACGAAGGCGATTATCAGGGCGGTCCTGCTTTGTACAAAGAAACTCTCCCCGAGGGCCGCGCCGATTTTTTCAAAGGAGTGGGATTCCACATCGATCCCGTAGTTCCGTACAGATTCCAGGAGCAGGTCCTTGTCCACATCTTCCCCCGCCCTTATCAGGATGTTGTTAGTTCCCACACCAACGGTGGTCCTTACCTGTACGTCACCGAATTCCTGCCTTAGGTGGGTCTCAAGTGAGGAAGCATCAACGTTCTGACTCGTCTCGACCGTTAGCTGTGCCCCGCCCTCAAGGTCCACGCCCTTTATGAAAAACTCGCCGGTGTTCGTGTAGTTTAACAATAGAAACCCCAGGCACAGGGCCAGAAATATAAGGGGCACGACCATCAGTTTTTTGTACCCGATTTTCTCGTAAAGTTCCGTCATAAACAATCTTAATGGACATAACGTTATAAATATTTAAAAACAGGGCAAACAACGTTTTTAATTCTACCCCCATAATATTTATTATGTATGATTTCACGGTCTGCGGAGCGGGCCCCGTGGGCTCCTATCTCGCATGGAGGCTTTCGGAAAGGGGCCAGAAGGTCCTGCTTCTTGAGGAACACAAGAAGATAGGCGAGCCGCTTGCCTGCTCCGGCCTGGTCTCCAGGAACCTGAAGGGTTTCCTTCCCGGGAACTTTTTCTCGGGAACAGAATACATTGTTGAAAGGGAGATAAAAGGTGCAAGGCTGCACACGGAAAAGAAAACCCGTACTTTCAAATCAGACCAGGCCCTTGTTATTGACAGGTTAAAACTGGACAAGCTGATGGCCAAAAAGGCGGAAAAGGCCGGAGCCGAGCTTGTGACCGGAGCAAGGCTCTTCAGCTTCTTTGAGTCCAAAAACAAGGTATCCCTTTATGTCAAATCCGCGGGCTTCCAGAACAAAAGGACAAAAATCCTTGCCGGATGCGACGGGCCTCTTTCAGTAGTTAGAAAGAACATGGGAATCTCCCCGCCCAACTTACTTCACGGCATTTTCTGCTACACGAACGAGAAGCCGGACAGTTTCGTGGACCTTTACTTCAAAAAGGTTCCCGGGTTCTTTGCCTGGAGAATTCCGAGGAGGGAGGGAACTGAATACGGTCTGGCCTGCAAGAAGAACGCTAAAAAACATTTTGAGAAATTCTCCAAAAAGCTAAAGTTTTCCTACAAAAAAGTTTACTCCGGTCTGATACCATACGGCCTGCTGCCCAGGGTAACTACAAGAAGGACCTTCCTTTGCGGCGATGCGGCCTCACAGGTAAAACCACATACCGGAGGCGGCTTGTTGTACGGTCTGACGGCCGCGGACGTTGCCTCATCGCTTATCAGGCCGGACGAGCCGGACATGAAGTCCTATGAAAGGGAATGGAGAAACAGGCTGGCCTTTGAAATAAGATGCGGACTTTGGGTCAAGCGTTCCTATTCAATGCCGTCACCTTTATTAAACATGGCCCTGAATTCTTTATACTCCAAACATGAAAAAAGAGGCCTGGAGATGGACAGGCCGTCAAGCATGTGGTAACAATATGAAAATTTATAATTTCCAATTTTTTCAACGGGGTTGAAAAATGAGAAAGCGCATAATTCTTTTCATAATATCCTTTGCCATACTGGTACTTCTGGTCTACTTCTCCAACGCAGGGGAAACGGTGGAAGTCATTGCCGGGGCAAACCTCTTTCTGATAACCGCGGCCTTTTCCATCTGGGGCATTGAAACACTTGTAAGAACTTTGCGCTGGCAGGTCCTGCTCAGGAGAATAGACATAAGGATAAGGTTCCCGGAGGCCTGGAAGATAATGGTTGCCTCGATGTTCGTTTCCAACCTTAGCCCGGCCAAGACCGGGGACCCGATAAGGTCCGTAATACTAAAAAGAAGCAAGGACAAGTCTTTTTCCAGCTCCCTGTCGTCCATAGTCATAGAAAGGATTCTTGACATAACCTTTCTTATCGCGGTGGCGCTGGTTTCAATGTTCTTTCTATTCACCCAGATGCGGGGCATGGGCCAGTGGCTTTACCTGTCCATACTGCTTTACGTTGCCGTGATCATTGCGGGCATCTTTATAATCTCCTCCGAGAAGCGGTCCGATTTTTTCTTTACCCGTCTGTTCAGGATGTTCTCTTTCATACCCAAGGTCAAGTCCTACGAAAAAAGAGTCAAGGAAGGGTCGCAAAAGCTCCACCAGGCCTTCAACAGATACGGGCATGCGCCCACACTTATTACATCCCTCCTGCTCACGGCCCTTATTTGGACGCTTCAGGCCTCGGCTACCTTCGTGTCCTTCATGGCCCTGGGAATGAGCGTCCCTTTCTGGGCCTGCGTGGCCGTGGTACCCCTGGCAATACTCATCGGCGTTCTCACGTTTCTGCCCGGGGCCATAGGCTCTGCCGAGGTGATAAAGGCCACCTTTTTCACGACCCTTTTTTCCTTCACGCTTTCCCAGGCAACGGCCGCGACCCTGATAAGCCGCTTCCTAATATTCTGGCCCTATGTGTTCGTGGGCGCTGTCCTGTTCTCCCTCAAATTTAAATAAAGCCCTTCCCATCCCTAAACATGTCTAAAGTTCTAGTCACGGGAGGCGCAGGCTTCATAGGATCCTGCATGGTTGGCAAGCTCATAGAAAGGGGCGACCAGGTCACGGTAATAGACAACCTTTCCTCCGGCCGGAAGGAGAACATCAACCCAAAAGCCGAGTTCATTCAGGGTGACCTGAAGGACAAGGAATTCGTTCTGGAAAATATAAAAAACTTTGACTGGGTCTACCACCTTGCCGCAAACCCCGACGTTCGCCTGGGCGAGCAGGACAAGCGAGTGCACATCCAGGAAAACATAATAGTCACGCACAACATACTCGAGGCAATGAGGCTGAACAAACTGGATAAAATAGTTTTCACCTCGACCTCCGCGGTTTACGGGGAGGCCAGGGAAATCCCGACGCCCGAGGACTACGGCCCGCTGATAACCATATCCCTTTACGCAGCTTCAAAACTCGCGGCCGAGTCAATAATATACTCCTACTCCGAGTTCGGGATCCGGTCCTGGGTCCTGAGGCTGGCCAACATAATAGGCGGCCGCTCGGACCATGGCGTTATACCGGACTTTGTGAAGAAACTGGAAAAGAACCCGGAGGAACTGGAAGTTCTGGGTGACGGCAAGCAGACCAAGTCCTATCTTCATGTGGATGACTGCACAGATGCCATGCTTTTCGCCACGGAAAACGCCGGCGACAAGATAAACATATTCAACATAGGCTCCCCGGACACGGTCACGGTCAAGGAGATCGCGGAACTGGTCATAGAAAGAAAATCACCTGGCGCCTCCATCCGCTACACCGGCGGGAAGCAGGGCTGGAGGGGGGACGTTACCAAGTTCCTCCTTTCCATAGAAAAGCTGAAGAAACTGGGCTGGGTACCCCAATCAACGTCCCGTGACTCGGTGATAAAAACCATCGAGCAAATCCTGGCCAAAAATGAAAACAAACAGATATAACAGTGTTATATTTTTCTCCATACCAACTCAAATATTTATACCTCACTCCCCGAAAATAACCCATGAAACCCGTTATTTACGGTTCCAGCAGAGTAGGAACCAATACCTTTATAGGAGACCACGTAATCATAGGTCATCCTTCTCCAGGAGAGCTAGATTCTTTCAAGCAGAACCCGAAAAAGGTAGCGGGTGCCATTATCGGTGAAAACTGCACCCTGAGGGCCAATGGGGTTATCTATTCCGGGGCAAGGCTGGGCAACAACGTGAGGACCGGCCACTTCTACATGGTAAGGGAGAATACTGTCGTTGGTGACGGAACCCTTATAGGGACAAACGTTACCATAGACAACAAATGCAAAATCGGAAAAAACGTCAGCATACAGAGCGGCGTCTACATCCCAACAGGAACCGTGATAGAGGACAACGTTTTTCTTGCTCCCAATGTCTGCCTTACCAATGACAAGAGGCCCGCAATGCTCAAAAAATGGGGCTGCGATGCCTCCCGTATAAAGGAATGTGCCACAATAGCGGCCAATGCCACAATACTACCAGGCCTGACCATAGGCAGAGGGGCCCTGGTCGGGGCGGGCGCGGTTGTCACAAAGGACGTCCCTGACTTCAAGGTAGTCCACGGAGTTCCCGCGAGAATCGTGGGCGACGTGCGTGACATGATAAAGAAGCTTGACCCAAAGAACCTGTCCGACAGAATGAGGTTGCTGAAATGATAAACATAGCAAGCCCCATCCTCGGGGAGGAGGAAAGGAAAGCTGTCATGGAAGTTCTGGAATCCGGGATGCTTGTCCAGGGAGCAAAGGTAGAAGAATTTGAAAAAGAGTTTGCCCGTTACGTGGGCACGGAATATGCTGTCGCAACCTCTTCAGGAACAACAGCCCTTCACCTTGCCCTTCTTGCGATGGGAATAGAACCAGGCGACGAGGTCATCACCACTCCCTTCTCTTTCATAGCCACAGCCAACTGCATACTCTTCTGCGGCGCGAAACCCGTTTTCGCTGACATAGACTCCAAGACCTTCAACATAAACCCGGAAAGGATTTCCGATAAAATTACAGGCAAGACCAAGGCAATAATACCCGTCCACCTTTACGGCCAGGCCGCAGACATGGAACCCATAAAC
>CP070662.1:534579-552848 GCA_020355185.1 archaeon | reverse complement strand
GGCCCACCCGGAGTTCACCTCAAGCCTGCTCAACCCGAACCCTGTTTTTCTGGGTTTCGTCAAGGCCTGCATCGGTTAGACTTTCCTGAACAGACCCTTGTAAGTTCTCTGGATTTGCCCGTGGCCGTCCAGATTTTTTTGATTGTATTCTGGATCATCTTTGTAATCCTTTTCAACCGTAGAAACAATTCCCTTCAAACATTTCGTATCGTTCGTTTCAAACTTGCACATCTGCCTCGCCGAATATATTTGGGGGCAAAAGCTTATATCACTTGCCCCTCGGGTTCCTTTTCCCTGAAGGCCTGGACCCGGAAGCGATAAATCTCGGCATCTTTCCAGCACTCACCGTCGCGAAGCCCGGCCTTGTAGCAAAGGCTCTCGAGGAACCTTTCCTTTTTCGGGAGCTGCTTCCATACCTGGGGAAGGAAAAGGCCGGAGCACCAGCTTTTCTTCAGGATAAGCCCGTCTTTTCCCGGCTCTATCTTTTTCAGAAGCTCTTCGGGGGAAGAGAAAACTATTTTTTCGGGCTTCGTGAGGACCGAAACTTCAATCGTCACCCCATTTAACTCCTTTTCCACAAGGGGAGGGAACCTGGGATCCCTGGCCGAGGAACAGGCCGCATCGCGCACCGCGTCTATGAGAGGTTTTTCCGGCATCGGAATACCTATGCAACCCCGGAGGTTCCCTGAAGGGTATTTGTCCAGAGTAACGAAGACCCCGCATAGCTGGTCAAACTCCCTGGGGTATGTGCCGGGAAGATGGGTATCCTGGTTCCTGACGAAACGACTTATGGTATCCCGAGCGAACTTAACAAGAAACGAACCCTGCTTTTTTGTGAGCATCCTATAACCTCTACAACAAAAATATTGCCGCCAGCATAAGGACCAAGCCTAAAATAACCGTCATGAAGTAACCGAATACAAGCCTCTGCAGGAAATCACCCTTCACTATGAGACCTATTATTTTTGCCAGGTATTTGTTCTTGGGCTTCCGCTTCTTTTCCATTATCATTTCCCACTTCTTGTAAAACTGGTAGACTTTTTCCACGACAACCCTTAAGCCCGGTATCCTGCCGAAAAAATTCCGGAAAAATCTTCCCAGCACAAAAAGCGCGGAGTTAACGGGCCTGATGAAAAAATGAGGGGCAACCGCACCTATCAATATCACAACCAAGAACTGGAGGCCGAAGTCAAAGCAAGGAGACGGGGGACTGGGAACCAGAGCGCATCCTATGTAAAAGACCAGTCCCTTGTCTAGCATGTGACCATTTCCCCTCCGGCGTACTTCAGGCTCTTGTGCAGTTTTCCTGCTATTTTTTCAAGCTCGTCCACCAGGTCCGGGTTGTTTTCAAATATGTCGTTGTAATTTCCTTTAAGCTCGCTCCTGGAGACGAATGCCCCGGTGGCCACCACCTTTATTTTTAGCGTTTCACAGAAGTTCCTGGAAACGTTGCGCACGTTCTCCTCTATGAAGGGCTTGTCCGTTCCCACTGAGATCACGGCCGCCCTCTTTGCCGACAAATCCGTTTCCGCCGTGTAGAAGATGCTGCACTTGTCTATGAAGTCCTTGAACAGGCCGGGAGGCATGGCGAAGTAGTTGGGCAGAACGAACACATAGCCATCGGCCTCGACCATTTTTTGCATAATTGAGGCCATGTCATCGTCGTGGCAGCACTTCAGGTTCTTGTTGCAGAATTCCACGCAGCCCCGGCACCTCTGTATGTTCCTCTCCCTGAGCAGGATTATCTCGGTCCCGGTGCCTTTCTCTTCAAGCAAATCCTTCATGCGGTTGCACAGGGTCTCGGAGTTTCCCTTCCTCGGGCTGCCGCAGATAATCAGGACTTTCATACACACCACAATAAAATTAGAGGTTAAATAACATATAAATAAACTGCGCTAGTAAATATTACAGTCAGGCATAGCGGGGTGGAGCAGCCATCTGCGGCTTCTGGTTGCAGACTGTAATGGAGTTTTGGAATCGGATTCCAAAATCTGGAATTTCAATTCCAGATTGCTCGCAGGGCTCATAACCCTGAGGTCAGTGGTTCAAAAACAAAAACCTTTTAGAAAAAGGTTCTTGTATCTCCAAAATCTGGAAAGCTTCGCTTTCCCGGAGGAGAATGAGAATCCACTCCCCGCTACCAAAATCTATTTTTACTTGTAAAAACTACTTTAAACAGGCGAAAGACATGAAGACAGTCCTGGGAATTGATGAGGCCGGTAGAGGGGCGGTTGTAGGCCCATTGATAATAGCCGGGGCCATGTTCAACGAGCAGGACCTGCCCAAGCTGAAGGCGCTGGAGGTCAGGGACAGCAAGGAGCTGAACGGGAATAAAAGGGAGAAACTGGAGGACAAGATAAAGGACCTTGCCGTGGATTTCGTGGTTGTCAGCATATCCGCACACACGATAGACGAATTGAGGGACGTGAAGAACCTTAACAGGATCGAGGTTGACTACATGGCAGATATCATAAAAACCTTGAGGCCGGACAGGGTGGTGGTGGATTCGCCCGAGGCAAACACCCAGAAGATAAAGGAGGAAATTCTGGGCAAGCTGGGGGACCTGGAAGTGGAGGTTGTGTCAGAAAACTATGCGGACAAGAAGTATCCGGAGGTCTCGGCAGCAAGCATACTGGCCAAGGTGGTCAGGGACCGTTCAATCAAAGGGCTTGAGGCAAGGCTTGGGGAGGAGATAGGTGCAGGTTATCCGTCGGACGAGAGAACCATAAATTTCCTCAAGAGAATCCTGAAGAAATACAGGGGATACCCGGAATTCGTGAGAAAGAGCTGGATAACATCCCAGAGAGTAAAGGGAGAAAAGGAGCAGAAGAGCCTAGACAAGTTTTTTGTAAAAAGCGAGGGAAGCCAGGAAAATTAGCAGGGGCAGCCAGACCGGGTTTATTCCCGGGAGTTCCTCGGTCTCGTAAGTTCCCGAAGGGTTCTTGACTTTGATTCCTATTGTTATGAAATCCGTCTGCTTGGTGTAGTTTGTAAGGGAATATCCGTTTATTACTATGCCGACAGGAGAGGGATCGGGAGTTATCTTGTAGCCGGTTACCTCCAGATAGAAACTGGTCTGGTTTATCTTGGGGGTCAGCTCTATCTGGTCAACATATTTGGTTTCGCTGCTGGGCTGATTGTCGCAGATTCCAACGCTCTCTCCGCACTTGAATGAGAATTTTATCCAGTCCTTGTATTCGCACATCGGCCCTGCCGGCGGACAGGTTGAGTCATTTATGTAGCCCTCCATCCGGAGGGTGTCCCGGATGTTGCCGGTGTTGTGTATGGTCACCCACGTTCCGTTGGTCTCGCTCACGGTAAGGATTATTTCCTGGTCGTATACGGGACCCACGCCCAAGGTACCCTCTATCCACACTATCAGGGTCTTTAACTGGGGCGTGTCCGCCAGGGAAAAGGCGGAGAATACTACCAAAAACAGAAAAACAGTCAAAGCGAGGGTTTTGGAGGTCATACATAAAATATATTTAAATCATTATTTAAATAATGTTCTTATGAAAAAGGAAAACAAGTCATTTTTTGTACATATCCTGACAGGAATTTTTGCGGGAGCGGTTTCCTTTCTGGTGGGAAACAAGGCAGCTGCCTTCGTGGTCATGGTGGTCATACTGGCTGTCCTGATAAAAGTGCTGGAGAGGTTCCTGGGCAAGGAGAAGTTTAAGTGGTGGTTCAGCAACGGGGTCTGGATATACGTGTTTGTCTGGGTCATTACCTGGACGGTTTTTTACAACCTGTTTCCATAGGGGTGCGTTTGTTGAAGAGGATTTTAAGCGGGGATGTCCCGAAGAAGGACGGGGCAAAGGTAAAGGTATCCGGATGGATAAGAAAGATAAGAGGTTCGGACAATCTCAGATTCCTTATACTCAGGGACATGGCCGGCGAGATACAGCTCATTCTGAAGAAGGGCGTTGTTGACGAGGAACTGCTTGAAAAAACCAGGGGCATCACAGAGGAAAGCGTTATAGCGGCGGAAGGCACGGTAAAGATTAACAAGGAGGCTCCGGGGGGGCTGGAAATAGTGCCGGAAAAGCTTGAAATTCTTTCAGAAGCGGAGGCGCCGCTGCCAATTGACTTCACAGGCAAGGTTAACACGGGCCTTGACAAGAGGCTTGACAACAGGTTTCTTGACCTGAGAAACAGGAAGATAAGCGCCATATTCAAGATTCAAAGTGAAATCTGCAAATATTTCAGGGAATTTTTCATAAAGGAAGGCTTCACGGAATTCTGGCCCCCGGAGATAATAGAATCCGCCCCCGAGGGAGGAGCGGAACTTTTCTCGGTTGAGTATTTTGACAGAAAAGCCTACATGGCACAGAGCCCGGAGCTTTACAAGGAACTCTGCACCGGAACCAACCTGGAAAGGGTTTTCTCAATCGCGCCGGTCTGGCGGGCGGAAAAGCATGATACCCACAAGCATCTCAATGAGGTAAGACAGATGGACATAGAGGTCGCGTTCGCGGACCAGTTTTCAATAATGGAATACCTGGAGAAAGCTGTGAAGTACGTGGTTAAAAATCTCCTGAAGAACTGCCCGGAAGCCGGCGAGTTGAACCCTGGTCTGGAAGTTCCGAAAGTTGAGAAAATGAGCTACAAGGAAACCGTTGAGAAACTGAAGAAAGACGGATTTAAGATAGATTTCGGGGAGGATTTATCATCAGAGGCTGAAAAAAGGCTTGCGGAAATTTACGGCAAGAATACCCTTATCCTGATACACTCCTGGCCCAGATCCCTCAAACCCTTTTATATCATGCCCGGCAAGTCTGGGGCAAGTGAGGGTTTTGACGCAGACCTTGGGGGGAGTGAGCTCGCCTCGGGGGGTCAGCGTGTTCACAGGCCTGATATTCTGGAGGGACAGTTGAAGGAAAAGGGACTGGAACCCGAAGAGTTCAGGTTTTTCCTTGATGCCCTGAAATTCGGGATACCGCCGCATGCCGGATGGAGCATAGGCCTGGAAAGATTTACCATGTACGTATGCAACCTGAAAAACATAAGAGAAGCCTGCATGTACCCGAGGGACAGGGAAAGACTTACCCCCTAAGGTTTTTATAGCTTTGAAAAAAATTAAGTTTGTGGTTGATTTTTGTGTGGGAGATAGACAGAAAAAAATGCCTTCGTTGCGGAGCCTGCGTCGGGGTCTGCCCGAAACTGGCCCTTGAGCTGAAAGAATCCGGCATAAATCATGATGAAAAACTTTGCATAGAGTGCGGGCTTTGTAAGAGAATATGCCCGATGGGAGCCATAAAGGTTGAAGAGGGGATGTAGATGGAGATAGAGAAGAAGATCTGGCCAAATCAATACCAGGCAACAAAGTCAGGGGAAAGAAGATTTGAACTTAGGATAGCGGATTTTGACATCAAAAAAGGAGATACTCTGGTTCTTAAAGAGTGGGATCCGAGAAAGAAGGAATATACTGGAAAGGCTTTAAGGAAGAAATGCAGGATGATTGTAAAGTTCAATCCTCTGGATTTTAACACCCTGGAAGAAATCGAAAGATTCGGATTTTACTTGATTGAATTGGCTGACGAGGAAAAAAGTGAATAGGAAATACTGGTGAGCAGAAATGATTAAAATGGATAATGAATACGATGTTATAGTGGTGGGAGCCGGTCCCGCAGGTTCCGCCGTGGCGGAAAAGTGCGCCCTTGGCGGGCTTAAGGTTCTTCTTCTGGAAAAAAGGCAGGAAATCGGGTCACCGAAGAGGTGTGCGGAGGGTATTTCCGTTTCCACTGAAAAAATGTTCGGGGACCTGCCAGAAAAATGCGTGGCAAAGCGCATAAACGGCTGCATAATCTATGCTCCGAACAAAAAAAATGTTGTCATAGAATACGGGGAACACGGCGGCTACGTTGTGGAAAGAAAAATTCTGGACAAATGGCTTGCGACAAGGGCCTCAATTGCAGGCGCACACGTCCGGGCCAAGACAGAAGTCACGGATGTGATAAAGGAACAGGGCTTCGTGAAAGGAGTGAAGGCGGAATCCGGGGGAGAGAGGTTTGAGATAAGGACAAAGTTGCTGGTTGCTGCAGACGGCATGGAATCCTTCGTTGCCAGAAAGGCCGGGATGGAAACTACCAACCAGCTGGTTAATGTTGATTCCGGTTTCCAGTATGAAATGGCTAGCTTGAAGCTCAAAGACCCCGATAAGATAGAAATTTTCATGGGCAGCGAGGTTGCTCCCAGGGGATACGTATGGATATTTCCTAAGGGCAACAATACGGCCAACGTGGGAATAGGAATAGCCATGGCCGAGAAGCCCGCAAAAAATTATCTTGACAAATTCATTGAAGACAACCCCGACATATTCGGGGATGCGGGCATACTGGAAGTAAATTCCGGCGGTATTCCTGTCGGCGGTTTTCTCAAGAATATGGTTGATAACGGCCTGGTTGTGGTGGGGGACGCCGCCCATCAGGTCAATCCCATCCACGGGGGAGGCCTTAAGGAGGCCAGCATGGCGGGGAAAATCGCAGGAGAGATAATAATCAGGGCTGTTAAGAACGGGGATGTCTCAAAGAAAGCTCTTTCCGAGTACAACCAAGTCTGGTGGAAGGAAAGGGGGCATGCGCTGGAAAGAGTTCAGAAACTGAGGGAAGTTGTGGAAAAGCTTAATGACGATGAGCTTAACATGCTGGCAGAGAATCTTAGCGGGAAGGAAATAATAGAATTCACCCGCGGAAAGAAACTTTTGAATCTCGGAAAGCTCTTGATCAAAAAACCCCGGCTGATGAAGCTGGCAAAAAAACTGTTTTAAATAGTAAAAAAATGTAAGAAAATTAGAGGTGATATGATGGCTATTCTACCTTTGGCTCCGCTGAAAAGGATTGCAAAGAAGGCGGGAGTAGAAAGAATGTCTGATAAAGCTGTTGAGGAACTTAGGGAAATAGTGGAGGAAATAGCTGACGACCTGGCCAAAGACGCGGTGGTTGCCACAAGGCATGCGGGAAGAAAGACTGTGAAGGCAAGGGACATAAAGCTTGTCAGCAAGTAAAGGTGTTTGCAAATGTTTGAAAATAAGATTTTCATATTTTGCCGTAAGGTGACAAAATGAAGACTCAGTCAGAGGCAAAAGGTCTGAAGCCGGGAAATTATGTGGTTATAGATAACGAACCCTGCAAGGTTCTGAGAGTTTCCACCTCCAAGCCCGGAAAGCATGGCTCGGCCAAGGCCAGGATAGAGGCTATGGGCCTGATAGACGGGAAGCGAAGGGAAATCGTGAAGCCCGGAGGGGCCATGATTGACATTCCTATCATAGAAAAAATAAAGGCACAGGTTCTCTCGGTTTCCGGGGATTCTGTCCAGCTAATGGACCTGCAGGACTACAGCACATTTGAATGTACAGTGCCGGAGGAACTCAGGGGCCAGCTGACCGGGGGGCAGGAAGTGGTCTACTGGAAGGTCATGGGCAGGAAAGTCCTGGTCGGTTAAACTACTTGTTTATTTCCAGAACAAGTTCCCGGTATCCTGAATTCAGACTTTCCATCAAAGAATTATATTTCTGTGCCGATTCTTCAAGTTTTTTGGCGTCATTCATTAACTTTATTATTTTGTCCTCATCCACATTGGCTTTCTTTACGTTGGAATATTTCACTCCCACTTTATCGGGGACTTTCCCGTCCTTCAAAAGCCTGACTTCTTTCAGTAGCTCCTTGTTGTTGGTTATAGCCGGACCGGATGCTGGAGACGCTCCTTGCGCCTCTGTGCAAATCAGAATGTCCTCCAGGACATTATAAATTCCCGTAACAAAAGAAACGTTCGAATGTGAAGGGTCCGAATAATTGTGAGAGCCCTCCTGCCTGTTAAAGTATATGACTTCCGTCTTTTTCATCTTTAATCTAGAAATTCTCAGTTATTTAAACGCTTTTTTGAAGCCAATCTTTTTATTTCTGTGCCGGGTAATAAATTTATGACAGATTTACTTTTTGCAAGCAAAAGTTTTGTTCCCGAGTATCCGCTTGCAGAGGCTGACGTGTGCTTCTTGGGAGTGCCTTTCGATTCCACGGCCTCGTCTGTCGGGAACCAGAGGTTCGGGCCGGTCCTGGTCCGCCAGGCCCTGAAGAATATGATTACCTATATGCCGGGCAGGAAGAGGAATCCGTTCAGGGAAAAGAAAGTCTGCGACCTGGGGGACGTGGACGTGGTTTTCGGTGATTACGGGGAAACCGCACGCAGGATAAAGGATACCGTAAAGTCAATCAGGAATGCCAACGCCGGTGTATTTCCTGTTTTTATCGGGGGGGAGCACCTCGCCACACTTCCCATAGTGGAGGCTCTGAAACCCCGCACAATCGTGCAGCTGGATGCGCACAGGGACCTCGTGAGTGGTAGTGGCTACGCACACAACACATGGGTCTATTTCGCCGCCAACAGGGGGTTCAACCTGGTCCAGATTGGTGTGAGGTGCTGGCAGGAAGAGGAGGGAAGGTGGTGTAAAAAATTCCGTGTCAAAAAGGACTTGAAGGAAATAAAGGATCCCGTTTACATTACAATAGATATGGATGTGTTTGACCCGGCGTATGCGCCGGACACGGGTTTTCAGGAGCCTGGAGGTCTTTCACCAAAGGATGTGTTCAAGATAATAGACCGGGTCTTCATGCATAAGGTCGTGGGAATGGACGTGATGGAAATAGCCTCGGACAGGTTCAACAATCCCACTTCAAGCCTTGCAGCGCGGGTCATTTTGAGGGCTTTAAGTAACTTGTGAGTGAGAAAATGAAAAAGGAAAAAGTGTTCAGGTTTATAATTTCAGTTGCCATAACCAATGCGGCCGGATTTATTGGCTCTTTTTTTACCGCCCCCAACATCGGGAGCTGGTATGCCACGATAAACAAACCGGGGTTTACCCCGCCCAACTGGGTTTTTGCTCCGGCCTGGACAACCCTGTTCGTATTGATGGGTATATCCCTTTACCTTGTCTGGGAGAAGGGTATTGAAAAGAAGGAGGTAAGAATCGGTATCGGTGTTTTCGGGGTGCAGCTTTTTCTTAATATCCTGTGGTCCTTAATTTTTTTCGGGCTGCAGAACCCGTTTTACGCCTTGCTGGAGATAATCGCTCTCTGGCTGGCCATACTGGCAACGATTTTCCTTTTCTACAGGATTTCCAGGAAGGCGGGTTATCTGCTGGCGCCCTACATAATCTGGGTCAGTTTCGCGGGCTTCCTTAATTACAGCATCTGGATTCTGAATTTATAGACTTAAATCCTTTGAGCCCTATTTAATTATTGTTACCTATGGTTTCACGAGTTTCTGAAGTAAGGGGAATTGTAAGAAAAGGCATTGAAGACCCCAAATCGGTTTTTCTGGAAATAAAAAAGATGGCCCAGAACTATGACTGGAAAGTCCGGGAGGTTGCGGCTACCGCCCTGGTTGAGATAAGCAAGAAGAGACCTGAAGAGGTGATCGAGGAAATGGAACTCTGGGCCTCTGAAGGAGATTCAAACGTGAAGAGGGCCGCCAGTGAGGGGTTGCGGAGCATGGCTAGGAAAGAGCCGGAAAAGGTTCTGCCTGTTCTAGAAAAGCTAAAAACGGATTCCAGCCCTTATGTCAGGAAATCCGTGGCCAATGCTCTCAGAAACGCAGGAAGGAAAAACCCGGACCTGATTCTTCAGGTTTGCGGAAAATGGGCAAAACTCAAAAATCCCAACACCAACTGGATTATTGAAGGCGGGCTGAGGAAGATAAGAGAAGTCCATCCCAGAAAGGCCGGTAAGGTACTGAAGTCTCTGGAAGGGAAAGAGTGATTTATTTTTTGCGTTTCTTTCTTTGTTTCTCGGCGTAGACCAGGAAGTAATACAAAACCGCCCCGATCACGTTCAAGAATATAAAGACCAGAACCCAGACCAGCTTGTCCTTGGTGTCTCTTTTAAGCAGGTCTATGAGCATCCAGAACCAGAAAACCAAAGCCATAAGGGAAAACATGAATAATGAAGTTAGAAACCATATTATTCCCAGGGCAGCGCACATAACTAATTTATCTGGGTTTTTGTATATAAAGCTTTGAAATAAAAATTTAATCGGTGTAATAATGGAACCCATAAAGGACATTGAACTGGATAAGGACTGGAAAGAACTTGCCAAGCAGATGAAAGATTCGGGAGGTTTCGTGGCCAAGAAGTTCGGATTGGGCGTGGAAATACTGGAAAATATGGTAAGTGAAAGGGATTGCGTGAAGTTTTTGTCATTTCCCGCCTGCCTGGTTGCCACAGGATGCAGGGGCATTCTGAAGGACCTGGTAAAGAACAGGATGGTTGATGTGCTCGTGACAACCTGCGGGACCCTGGATCATGACCTGGCCAGGGTCTGGTGTGATTATTATCATGGATTTTTTGAGGCGGATGACAGGGAACTGCACAAGAAAGGAGTAAACCGGGAGGGCAACATATTCATACCCAATGAGAGCTACGGTATAATACTGGAGGAGAAAATGCAGCCCATCCTGGAAAGAATTTACGGGGAAAAGAAGGACTGGTCAACCCCCGAACTGGTCTGGAAGTTCGGGGAAGCCGTAAAGGATGAGAAGAAAGCCAAAGATTCAATTGTTTACTGGGCCTGGAAGAACAAGATACCGGTCTTCGTGCCGGGACCCACCGACGGGGCATTCGGCTCGCAGATATGGCTCTTCTGGCAGGACGGTCACCGGGATTTTAACATTAATCTTCTCAGGGACGAGCAGGAACTGAGCAAAATTGTCCATGGAGCGAAGAAAACCGGGGCCTTGATGCTTGGGGGAGGAATCTCGAAACATCATACCATATGGTGGAACCAGTTCAGGGACGGGCTGGATTACGCTGTTTACATAACGACAGCGCCGGAATGGGACGGGTCCCTGTCGGGGGCCAAGGTCCGGGAAGCCGTCTCCTGGGGCAAGGTCCGGGAGGATGCAAAGTTCGTTACAATAGAGGGGGATGCCACGGTTCTGCTTCCCTTCATGGTAAAGGGCCTGCTGGAAAAACTTTAGTCCGATTCTCTGTCTTCTTTCTCTATCTTTTTGCATAAATAAGTGCAGAAATCTCCTGCCGGAAATGGATTTTCCCGAGATGTTATAATTTCATCCCCCCTCTTAATACACTTCTTTAAAAGACTTGATGTTATACTTATTTTACCGCCATCTTTCAGGCATCCACGGAATAAATTTTTCATGCTCAAATTATCGTAGTAGAAATCGCCATACAAATAACAATCGTCGTAAACCAGGACCTTTCTACAGGTCCCTCTTTTTTTTATTTTTCCGAAATAAATGCAGTTGTTTATTTGTGCCATCGCATTTCCGTTTTCATTAACAACAACCTGGGTTATCTCAGGTTTGTAATTTCTATCATCGAGTGCGACCTGAACTGGCCTTAATTCCGCCTTACCCACGAAAAAATAGCCGTTTCTTTCCAGACTTGTCTTTAGGTACTCTTCCATCAGAAGACCTTTTCCATTATTTCCCTCAGTTCGCTGGAAAATTTTGTCTGCATAAGCTTTTCCGGTTTTCCGAGGGCCTTTTCCAGGTCCAGGTCAAGTTTTATGCTTCCCAGAAAATCTGCCCCGAAGAAGTTCCTTGAAGTTTCCTTTATTCTCATGTTCTCCAGAACACCTAGGGAAGGGGTTCCTGATTCTTCCAGGAAACTGAGGAACTTGCTTACCGTGCCCACCGATACCAGGGAAGGCGTGGTTACCACCAGGAACTCCGCATCCATGAGACTTATGGGATCCAGAATTGCATCTCCCATTCCCGGGGGCATGTCTATGACCAGAACATCAAGCTCGCCCCACCTGGTTATGCAGAGGATTTCTTTTATTATGTTTGATATGTCTATGCCCCTGAGGGGGGAGGGTTTTTTCCCCGAATAAAAAACAAGGGAAAAGAACTTTATGCCGCAGACCGTTGGAGGTATAACCCCTTTTTCCTCCCTCGGCTGGGTTGAGCGACCTGTTCCAAGAATGAGGTGAGCCGAGGGACCGGAAAAATCCAGATCCAGAAGACCGACCCTGTAGCCCATGTTGGAAAGGTTCAAAGCCATTACACTGGAAACAAGGCTTTTGCCTATCCCGCCCTTGCCACCGGCCACGGCTATAATCCTTTTTATTCCTTCAATCCTTTTTTTGATTACGCAGGTTCTGGGGTCCATTTAATCACCTTTATTGATTAAAAATGAAACACAAGTTTCATGCATTTAATCACCCCTTATAGAGTCCAGCCAGACTCCCCTCCCCTTTAGTATCTTGAAATCCGGGCTGCCGCATTTTGGGCATCCCTGGTAGTCGTGAACGAGTTCCGGGATGAAATGAATTGACTCCTTTTCCTGTTCATTCAGCTTTCCCGTGTCGAAGCTCCATTCCTCGTTGCATCTCTTGCACTTGAGAAGGGATTTCTTCCTCCTTAGAACCACCCGGAATTCAAGTCCCTTGGATTTCATGATTTCACTTAGGGCGAAGTCAAAGACCTCCCGGTCTATCTGCTGGAGCTCTCCAAGGGCGACTGTTATTTCCTTTATTTCCTTCAGCCTGTTTTCCTTTGAGAAGTCGAGGGCTGATGAAATAACAGCCTCTGCAAGGGCCCACTCATGCATAAGCAATCACTTATGGATTAATCTCTAAATTATTTAAAGTTCCGAATTCAGGCCTTTCTAAAGCTTCCTCGAGAAGCGGAAGATACTCTATGTCACTGTCCCAGTTTTTGGCGTTTATTTGCATGCATTTTTTGTTTACGTATGGTCCAAGCAGCGCACCGGCAATGGTCATAATCGGGACACTCAAAAAAGAGGCCTGATTTTCGTTTGAATTAAGTACATGACAGGATATGGTGACAATCAAAGGAATGCTAATATAAAAAAAACCAAATTTGGCCCGTGTAAAATTCTTTAAGTAACCTATTTCGAAATAATCCTTCTGCACCTCTAATTTCTCTTTTGCCAGAGATACGAAATCTTTAATGATGTCTTTATCCTTCTTTTCGTTATCAATTACCATGTTTTTATATTTTTTATGTCTGAAGTCATCCACCACTTCCATTATTGCTGTTGCATAGTCATAGTGATTTTTGAAGGTATAGATGGGTATTCCTTTGACAACTTTCTTTTCAAACCACTCGTTTGAATGGAACATTTAGAAAATTTGGTCAGGAAAAGATTTAAACTTAAAGGTGGGCAGGGTAGTTTTAAATATTCTGGCTCTTAAATATGATTTATGTTAGGCTCAAAAAATAGCAAAATAAACTCTCTGGTACAGATCATCAATCAGGAGATTTCAGGGGCCATAGAGAACATAGACGAGGGGAACACGGACGACGCAAAGGCAAAGCTTGAATATGCAAAGAGGATAACCGGCAAGATTTCAAACGTGAATTCTATAGTTGAGAAATCGATGGGCAAGGAATTAAAGGAATTTGACGATCATCTGAAGAAATTTTCAGCAAGTTAGCCAACAGACAGGCATTGTTTAAAGTTATTTCTATAGTGGTTGAGATGACTTATAGAAAAGGATACCGGCCTTGGCTTTACGTGAACTGGTACACTCTTCTCTCTGCTCTGGGAAGGTTAACCCGCAGAAGCGGGGCGGAGATTGAGTGCAGGGGCTCCGGGATTTATGCAAAGGATACGGATAAAGTCATTATTTTCAACCTGATTAAGAGGTTCAGGATAGAAATGGCAGAGGTGAGGATCAGAAAAGGCTTTGCCAGGAATCCTTTCAGGACAGAATTCTTGACGATCATGGTGGCCAAGACAGGGAACAGGGTAAGGGTCAAGTCGGTTTTTCCGGTAAGGTAGCAATAGGTTTCCCTATTTCTCAGTGACAATTTAATCATATAAATCTTTTGGGTTCGTTAGTCTTATGGGGGTGGCACAATGGACAGGAGAACAGCGGGTATTATCGGAGCTTTATTACTTGTTTTTACGTTTATTCCTTTCGTAAGCGCAAGCCCGGAAGTGGTTTTCCAGTGGGAGGATAGCGTCGTGGAAGAAGGTGAAATAGCTTACATAAACCTTTACCAGAATTTTGAACATGATTATAACTTTACCATCATATCGGAACTTGTGGACGAGTGCTGGGTGATAAAGGACTATTACGACGAGAACAAGGTGGTTTGCAGGTCCGAAAACGGGCTCTGTAAATCCATACAGCCTCTGGACTACAAGTACATAAGGTGCAAGACATGGAATGTTTACCCTGTCAACGGCGGTGAGAGGGCCATACTCTTCTATGAATACGGGGACGAACAGGGAAGACAGCAGGGAATTTACCAGACCCGGGAACTTTTTATACCTACCTGGGGTGAGAAATTCGTTGCATCGGGACCCTTCATGCTGGCAATCATAGCGGCCCTGGTGGTTATTGCAATAGTTTTGGGTATAATATACCTGGCGGGCAGCTCCATAGCATCCTGGGCAAGAGAATGGGGGAATCCCGAGACAGGGTCGTATGAAGAACTGAAAGCGGTAAAAAACCAGATAGGCAGCAAGGGAGAATTCTTCAGCAACTGTGTTGTTATATACTAGAGACGATTTGCGAACCAATCGGAGATATTTTCGACCATTTCCTCAAAATGCTGGGGATTTTCAAATTTGTGGCCGGCTCCTTCAATTATCTTCAGTTTCTTTTCACAGTTTAACATTTCAAATAATTTTTTTGCCTGCTCCACAGGAACCGTATCGTCTTCAGAGCCGTGTACTATAACTGTGGGTATTTCTATTTTATTGGCAAAATTGTATGCTATGTTTGTTTTAGCGTCCTCGTAGAAAGAATACTTTAATTTTATGCCAATTGATTCAACGTTAATGATACCTTCTTTTCGCCATTTTTTAACGCCCTCTTCTCCAAACTGTTTTAGTCTGATTTCTGTATAATCCAGAGCCGGGCATCTTAAACCCAGAACCTTGATATTGTTGTAATTAGCCACGAATACTACGCTAACCACTCCTGTAAAACTTGAGCCTGAAAGACCTATTCTGTTTTTATCAACCCAGTCCAGATTTCTTACAAAATCAAATGCAGATTTTAAATCTTCAACCGCCTTGGAGACCGTTATTTCTTCTATATTTCCCTCGCTTTCTCCGTGTGCAGAAATATCAAACCGTAAACTTGCTATATCATTTTGAAGAAAAGCCTGGCTGATTGCTGTCATAGAATTGGAAGATTTGCTGCTTGTGAGACCGTGGCATACTATCACCAGAGGCAAATCATCGCCTTCCGGTTTTGTTAAAATACCGACTAATTTCTCATTTCTGTCGTTTTTGAAGAAAACCTTTTCCTCCATAGAGTTATAAATTACAGTGATTTTATAAAAATGGCACGGTTTTTAGAGAACGATGGCGAGAAATATTGCCAGGGCTCCTGTTACTATAAGGATTCTGTGTGTTATCATTCCTTTAATTCTTCTTATCTTTGACATGTTCTAACCTCGGTAAGTGGGGGAGAAGGAAAGGGCGGATTGGGGTTATCGGCTAAACGCAGACGGAGTCTGCGTCATTTACCGACCGCCCTTCCCAGTGTGTGGGGGTGTGTCATCGAATGACCTTGATTTGGTCCCATTCGAACCCTCGCCAGGTATTATTCTCCTGTGTTGCTGCTGGCGACGTCATCGGATGACGAGGATAGTGGGTCGGGCGAAATTGCCTTCCGCCCTTCCCAGTGTGTGGGGGTGTGTCATCGAATGACGATAACCCGCCATCCGGTTTCTGGATGGCAAGTTTTTAGGGTGTTCCAACTATGCAACTATGGGTATTCCTAACTGCTTTGCGGCGCTTTCGGAACCCAGGTTTTCGTGCTGGACTGGGCCGAGTATGTAGGGGCTCTTCACGCCTGTTATTATGGTTATAACGTGTATTTTGCCTGCAAATTCCGGGAGCACGCGGGCTCCCCATATTACCTGGGCCTCCGGATTCATCCTCTTGTAAACAGTTTCTCCTATGGTGTTTATCTCGTCCAGCTTGAGGTCTTCCCCTCCTATGATCTGGACTATGGCGCCGTTTGCGCCGCTTACTTCCATCTCAAGTAACGGGTGTTTCAAAGCCTTTTCTATGGCTTCCTTTGCCCTGTTTGATGAATCGGCTTCGCCCACTCCTATTGCGGCCACTCCTCCGCTATGCATTATTGCCTTTACGTCTGCGTAATCCAGGTTTACCAGGGACGGCTGTGTGATGGTCTCGGTAATCCCCTTTATCATGGTTGATATCAGCTCGTCCGCAACGGCAAAAGCCTGTTTTAAAGGCAGGTCTCCTGCATACTGGAGAAGTTTCTGGTTCTCTATTACTATTACTGTGTCGGAAACTCTCCTCAGGTCCATCAGGCCCTCTTCTGCCTTGTGAATTCTGGTTCCCTCCATCTTGAACGGCATGGTAACCGTTCCTATTACTATTGCACCCATGCTCTTTGCTATTTCAGCTATTATTGGAGCGCAGCCTGTTCCGGTTCCGCCGCCCAGACCACAGGTGATGAAAACCATGTCAACCCCTGAAAGTATATCCTTCAGATCCTTCTTGGATTCCTCTGCAGCTTTTTTTCCTATTCCGGGATATCCGCCCGCACCTAGGCCTCTGGTGGTTTCCTTTCCTATAAGCAGTTTCTTGTCGGCCTTGGTCATGCTAAGATGCTTGGCATCTGTATTTATGGCAACGGTTTGTGCCCCTTCTATTCCCATATCCGTCAGGGTGGTGACCGTGTTGTTGCCGCCACCTCCTGCCCCTATGACACAAATCCTTGCGTGATGGAAATCAATATTGAATTCCTCCTCAATTTTTTGAGCGTCAAAAGTCTGTGTAAGATTCTTCTGCTCTACTTTGTTTTCCTCAAAAGTTTTTTCGAATGCTTTTTGAATCATCGAATCCATGTAAAACCCACCTCTTTTTTGCTAATTGTATACTCCAACATATACTTTCTCATAGCGAAATACTTTTTAGATAGCGAATACTATCTTTTTTTAGAAAGAAACCAATACCTAACACTATTACGCCCAAAAAATAGTGTGACACTCGACTTCAAATTCGCCCAAAATTTGAAGTGAATGTGTGAAGGTTCTAGATAAACGCCCAGAATATCTAGAGTCCAATATTTCTTTTATAATTACCTATTTATAAAGTTTTCGTTACTTTAGAATACAAATGTCACGCTAGGTTGTCTCTCTGTGTGAATCACGTGAAGTTTTCTGTCTCTTTTGTCTCAATGTATCGAGAGTATAGAAAGTGACAAAACCCAGGAAAATTATGGAAACGGTTATCAGAATTATAAACCAATCGAAGTGAAGCATCATGAAGATGCACGTCACTACGCCCAGAGCAGGGAGCACAGGGAACCGGCCTATGTTAAAGGGGACGCGGAAAGGCCTTTCCAGATTTGGTTTCCTGTACCTCAAAACTATCAGGGAGAGGTTTACAGTAAGGAATATGGCGAAGGATCCTAGGTCCGCTACCAGTGCCACGAAGCTTATTTCCCCGATAAGCGTCAGAGCCATGACCAGGAGCATTGTCACAAGAACAGCCACCCAAGGGGTTCTTCTCTTGGAATGAACCCGGGACAAGGGCCTGAAAAGGTTCGTATCCTTTGCCATACCGTAAAACATCCTTGAAGTCACGACCAGGATTATGAGGACGGTGTTGAGGGTGGCGAAAAGTGCTATGAATGATAATAGGGACGAGGAACCTGGCAGGGCCGCCTCGGCCACATCAGCCAGAGGGGCAGTGGATTCTCCGAGAATCTGCCAGGGAAGGATGCTTACCGCGGAAATGGAGACAAGAATGTAAAGAACGGTTGTTATGATTATGGAGATTAATATGGCCAGTGGTATGTTTTTCTTCGCCTCTTTGGTCTCCTCAGCCATGTTTGCCATCTCCTCGAAACCGAGGTAGGCAAAGAAAATCAGGGCTGCTGCGGAGAAGATTCCCCCAAATCCCCTTGGCATCTCAAGGTAGTTCACGGAGCCCAAGAAACCTAGGCCGAGATATATTATGAAAACCAGACCTGCGGTCTCTATTAGGGTGAAAAGGACGTTGAACCTGGCGGACTCCTTTATCCCGTAGAAATTAAGCAGGGAGAGCACAAGAATAAGCAAAGCGGCCAGAAGAATTATGGGAATGTTAAGAAAACTGGCCAGAAAATTGTGGAGGTAGCCTCCGAAACCGAGGGCGACGGTGGCCCCTGCAAAGACTTCCGTAAATATTATAAGCCCTCCAAGAACGAATGGAAAATGCCTTTTCTTGAAGGCATTTTTGGTGTAAACGGACACGGCTGCTGCCTTGGGAAACATGGATGCAAGCTCCGCGTAGCTCAGGCCGGTG
>CP070662.1:525318-534479 GCA_020355185.1 archaeon | reverse complement strand
GCTGGACAGATTTTTGAATCCATAGAAAAAGATTTTGATTATAAAAATGGTGGTAATTTCAGTGAACTGGAGAATTTAATTGATAATATAAAAGAATACAAACTTGTATACTGGTTTGCCGATGTTCCGAACGAAAAACCAAAACTTATAAATGATGTCAAAAGAAGAAACAAAGCATGTGTTCTTGTTACATCAAAAAGAAACATAGAAGGAAAATATACTTTTCCGGATCTTGTTTATCATTCCTTAGGTATCAAAAGTAATCTGCTACTTGAATTTACAAAAAAAGATAACAGATACAGAGGCAGAGTTATTGACCCACTTGGTAATGTTTTTCTTGACTACAACACTGATTTTGATCTTGTGGGAAAAGTACTTGATAAAAGAGCAAATGAACTTTTGAGCTATAGCAGAGTACCAAGTATGAATATTGTAGAAGGCGTTGAAATACCAAATAAAAAAGAATTTTTTGAAATAACAAAAGAGTACGGTGTTGTTTTCCATGATCTAATACATGCCCATCCGGAGGCAGTAAACAGATTTTTTGGAAATGCATCTTTCAGATGTGAAGGGGGTTTTCCTTCTTTTAAATCAAATGACATGATTTTTGTATCCGAGAGAAACATGGATAAAAGGAAAATCAATAAAAATTCCTTTGTTGGCGTTAAGTCTGGATTTCCTGTGAGATATTTTGGTGAAAAGAAGCCCTCAGTTGATACTCCAATTCAGACAAAACTTTATGATTATTACAAAAACATAAATTATATGCTTCATTCACATGTTTATGTTAGTAACGCACCGTTTACAAAAAGGGTAATACCTTGCGGTGCAATTGAAGAGTTTTACGAGATCGCTGAAGTCTTTCCAGACAAAAATAATGTAAATTTTTCTGTAAACCTAAGAGGACATGGTTCTTTAGTGCTTGCAGATTCAGTAGAATATCTTAAAGAAATACAGTATATAGCAAGAGAAACACCAGAAATAGTTCCAGACTATGAGAAATCTCTAGTAAGGTTTACATGATACTTTCTACATTTACCCGACTTTATGACTTGTAGTTTAGTTATGTGAAAACATCAATACATAATACCTTGTTTTTAATACTATTTTGGCCTATTATTACGTAAGAAGGGGTCGTCCGAACATTACAAAACCAAAAAAGAATATAATTAAAATGCTTTCCTAAGTTTTAAATGATTAAAAATTGAAGTCGCCGTGACTCGTTTTCAGTTTAACCTTGTTGGGCCCGCTTGTTTTCATGCATTTACCTATTATTGGTGCCTCTATGTTGAATTTTTTTACTACAAAATTAAGAACATCTGAATTCACAGATGATTTCACGTAAAGTTCTGCTCCAATTCCCATGTTAAAGTCCTCGTACATCTCCCTCCAAGGGACATCGCCGTAATTCTGTATCAGCTTGAAGATTTGCGGTTCTTCGGGAAGATTATCTTTTACATAGCATATCCCCTTTCCCATCCTGCGGCATTTTGTGTGACCTCCTCCCGTGTTGAGAACTATGCCATGAATGTCTTTTCCGAATTGTTCCACAACCCCTTTGAATACTGGGGCAAATATTCTCGTGGGCCTGGTTATTTCCTCACCGATTGTGCCTTCAATTCCTTCAACCTCGTCGGTGGGTGAAAACGGACCGGTATATTCGTTTCCGGGATTAAGTATTTCCGGATATTTCTTTCCGAATTCCCTCTTCATTAGTTTGTGTCTACCAACAGTTATGCCGTTGCACATGATTGCCCCGGCCGGTTTTTTTTCATAACTTGCCTGCCCACCACTTGCAAGTCCGATTATCTTATCCTTCGGGATTATTTCCTCGCCCGTTATAACCGAGTCAAGCCTATACCTCGTGTGTATTGCTCCTGAAACGTCAAGTGTTCTCATCTGGTCTGGAAGGTCTGCTGTCTCTCCTCCTGCAAATTTGATTTCTATTTTATATCTTTTCAAAGTATCAAAAAGCTCTGACCAGTCCTCGGATAATATCCGAAGAACCTCCCCTTTAGGCACATTAAAGGGGTTTATTGCAACATAATCAACGAAACTTCCCGAAACCGGTACACCCACGCAGAATGAGTCTCCTATGTTCATGGCCAGAGTGTCCTGAGCAATTCCCCTGAAGGCGTTTATATCTCCCGTCTCTTTCCAATTGAGGTAGTTCTGGACCGGCTTGCTACCGGCACCGTCGCTGTGATTCACGAAGCCATATCCTTCCTCCGGGTCCTGGTGTATCTCACAGAAAGCATGTTTGTAAAGGCCTGAGGTTATGTCTCGAAAAGCCCCTATTCCTTTTTTGTGGGCGTCAACACCAAGTTCTTGGTACTTTTATTTTACCATTATAAACGTTGGTTCCAAAAACTTAAATCCTTGAAAACCAAAACGAAAAATGATTTAAATATATAAAAAATAGAAAAAGGCAGTTCAGTCTTTATTATTATTTTTCATATCTGTAAGGTAAACTGTTCTGGTAATTTTTATCCGGTTTTTGGGGGTATCTTGTCATGCCCGACACTTCATTTATATCAGTCATTTTCACCACCAATAAGTTACAATAATGTGTTAGAACCTATTTAAACTTAACCCGCGGGAAGCTTTCTGCAAGCCTTTCAGATATCCTTGAAGCCCTTATGAATTTTTCCCTTGTGGGAAATTTTTGCGATTTGTTTTAGCTCATTGTCTTCTATCCTGAAAATAAAATTCCCAACATCGCTCTTGAGCAGAACCTCGTTTTCCCCTGGCCCGGGTTCTTTCTTCAAAGGTCTTTTTTCCCCCCTTTTCAAGAGAATGTTATCCACCTTCTTGTCTACATTTTCGGAAAGAGGTACATGATTTTTACCAAAGAAATTTATCGAATATTCATCACCCCTTATTTCAACCGAATAGGTAAGCCTGTCTTTCCTTTCTATGGGAACACAATATACATGGCTTTTCTGCTCCGAAACAAGGGATTTTCTTTTCAGCCTTAAGTTGATAATATCTTTCGTTATATCAATGCTATAGGAATTGATAGGCAAATAACATCTCTCACCGATTTCCATTTCATTCGCAAATTTTTCGGCCATGCCTCCACCTTAAATAATATTGACCGTAAATCATAAAAAACTGGGGGCCAAAAAGCGTTCTCAGGCCTTTTTGCGGTGTATTTTCAATACATCCAGCTTTTCCACCTGGGCCCTTGTGCCGAGAGTCTCGGAAATTGAGGGGTAAGTCCTGCCCTTGTCCCCGGACACAAACTCCTTTACGTAGGTTCCGGCCTCCGTCCTTATGGTGAGCTCCAGTTTTTTCTTGGCCAGTTTTTTCCATTTTATGTCCTTTATTTCCCGTTTCCTCAGCCTGTCAGCCCTCCTGTGCATTACCCTGGTGGGGGTCTCCTGGTAGATTCTCTTGCCATTAAGGAGTGAAAGCCTTTTCAGGTCGCCCAACTCATCCTTTGTCTTCACAATTACCCTGTAGGTCTTTTCCGGCCTGATTTCCTTTATCTTTTCCACTAGATTCGAGTTAACGATTTTCAGGTTCTTGACCTGAATTTTCTTTGACCTGTTTATCTCGGCAAGTATCCTCCGGAGCCTGACTTTTCTTTTCCTCGGCTCCAGAATTTCAAGCACGAAAGGCCTCCAGGCCAGGCACCTGGCGTCTATGTCCTCGCGGCCGGCGCCGTGGAACTTTGAGCCTTTTCCCTTGGTCATCCCGAGTACGGGTTTGGCCGCTATCTGCTCCACGGAGGTCTTGTACTTGCCGGAGGGCCACCTGGTCTGGGGTATTTTGCCGTGTTTGTTGTATTCGCCGTAAATGTAAAGGGAATTTATTTCCAAGTCAATGTCCCTTTTCCTGAGATTTACCAAAACCAGGACTTCCGGGTTATTGAATTCCACGGTCTTTCTCAGCTTTTTTTCCAGGGCCTTGCCCACCAGCCTGTTTATCTCTGCCTTTATCGGCTCGCACCACTCTATTCCAACCCTTTCCCAGAGGTTTTCCTCGTTTCTCAGAAGCTTCCTGTCTATCTTGGTTCCCACCAGGAAATTGCTGAACTCCAGACCTTTAATATTTTTCACGGCCTTTTTTAGGTAGAAATCAAGATTATCAAAGAGGCCGGCACAGATACTGCAGTCCGGTATTTCCCCGGGGCCTGTGAGGTCCCTGAACCTGAATTTGTAGGCGGAAAAATTCGCGGGATCGACCATTTCAGTGTAGGTTTTTGAATCCCCGGAATCCAGAAACATTGCAAGGAAATCTCTTATAATCCGGCCCCTCTCCCGGTTCTCCATGCCGCTCAGCAGCTGGGCAAACTGCCTTCCCAGGCAGTGGTCGCATACGTAACCTTTTTCCAGAATTTTCACGGCCTTCTCAAAAAAGTCTGACTTCTGCATAAGAATAATTTAAGGAAAACGCATATAAAGAGGTTTATACCTTGACTGGAATTTTAATCCAGAAACGGGATTTTTCACACATTTCCTTGTTAACGTTTGAACACATTTCCTTGCTCTTCTTCAGGCCGCAGCCGTTAAAAAGAAAGCCCCTGCAGTACTCCTTTTCAAAGTTTTTCAATACCGCCTTTTCAATTTTTTCTTCATAAAAACTGTGTTTTATCGTATGTTCGCATTTTTGTTCCGCTTTGTTTGGAACTATTTCATAATGACCGGTGATTCTGCCGTGTTTAAAAATAATGCAGCGATATTTTTTATTTAATTCATCATAATAGGCTTCAAATCTTATATCGGAACCGTTTGAATATTCTATAGCAGGCAAGACAATGTTATCAAACATCGAACAGTTGCCGTTACAGCTATTCAGACATCCCGGATTAAAAGGCATTACTCTGGTCATTTAATCACTTATAAATAGTTACTTAATAAGTTATTTAAGCTTCTTCCGGCTTTCAGAAGCTCTTACCTGCAAGATTAATAAAGAAGTTTTCCCATATAATACCATGGAAAAGGAAAAGCTCAAGGCCAGAGAACTTCTTATCCAGAAGGTACGAAGCGGGGAAATAAAGTGCCCTATTTCTGACGACCCCAACTGCCTTGAGTGCAAATACCTGAGGACCTGCGCCTCAAAGCTTGAAGACTGATTTTATGCAAAAGGGAGAAATGATTCAGAAGGCAGAGGAATTCATGATAGAGTCCTTTGAATACGGGAATCTTCCGGCAGTCATAGCCAGCGGCATGATAAGGCACCTAATCCAGACCAGGGAATACATCCTCCAGCTCACTGAAGACAGCAGGAGGGATACCACAGCCCTTGAACTCGCGGCCCTGCTGCACGGCATAGAAAGGGCCTACAGAAAGACCGCGAGATACAAAAAGGAACTCATGGAAAAATGTCATGAAGAGAGAAGCGCCGTTATAGCGGAAAAATTCATGAAAAAAAGAAAATTCCCAAAGAGCGTAACAAAAAAGACCATAAGTCTCATAGAGAAGCACGAGGAGGCGCCCACAAAGGAATCCAAAATACTTAGGGACGCGGACAACCTCTCATTCCTGGAAAACACGCTCCCCATATGGTTTGAGACCAGGCTCTGGATGGGGGAGAACAGAAAGGAAATAATAGAGGACTGCAGGAAAAGGGTTGACGAAAAGTTCGGGCAGATAAAATCCAAGAAGGGGAAGGAAATAGCCAAAAGATTCCACAAGAAATGGAATACCTGGCTCTCCCAAAAGGAGATTTAAAATATTATAAATACGGAAATTCATTTTTATTTCAGTGATTTAATTGGACGTGAACATAATTTTCATTCTTGTTGCCGCAATAATAGCCATAGGTTTCTTTTCCAACTACTTCTTCAAGAAAACCCGCATACCGGACCTTATATGGCTGATAATATTCGGGGCAATCGTCGGCCCCATACTGGGTCTTATAGAGGCCAGTTTTTTCATGACCTACATCTCTATATTCGCTGCCGTTGCCCTTCTAATCATACTTTTTGAGGGGGGCTCCTCTATAAACATATACAGCCTGATAAAAGAGTCTTTCCACGTCCTTTTCCTCACCATTCTGGGATTTATACTATCGGTGTTCATGGTAGCCTTTATAGGATACACCTTCTTCGGCCTGGAGCCCCTGATTGCCCTGCTGCTGGGAGCCATAATAGGCGGGACCAGCTCCCCGATAGTTTTCCCCCTCGTAGAAAGCATGTACGAACTTAAGAAGGACGTGGGGCTGATTCTTAAAATGGAATCGGTTATAACAGATCCGATGGCCATAATAGTCAGCCTGGTCCTGATAGAGACCATACTTATATCCCCGGCAGAGGGATTTCTGCTTCAGGGAATACTGGCCAACCTGGTGAGCCTGCTCTCCATATCCCTGGTGCTCGGTTTTTTCGGGGGTGTTATCTGGGGTAGCATATGGCACAGGTTCGTGCACTACAAGTATCATTACATGATGACCATAGGCTTCCTGTTCCTGATTTATGTGGCAGTCGAGCTCACGGGGGGCAGCGGAGCCATAGCGGCCTTCATGGTAGGTCTTGTACTGGGAAACATGCCCAGCATAAAGAGGATGCTCAAGATAAAGCAGACCCTTACGGGACTCACCAAGGAGACCAGGGACTTCAACTCATACATAGCCTTCTTTGTCCGTACATTCTTCTTCGCCCTGATAGGGATGATTATACAGCTTTCCAGACTTGAACTGATTTTTTACGGAGTCCTTCTGTCACTGGCGCTTCTGGGCATAAGAACCTTTGTAATAAGGATGTGCACCTACAAGATGCAGATCTCAGACAGGCAAAAAAACATAATGAGCCTTACCTATCCCCGCGGCCTGGCCGCAGCCGTCCTGGCATCCCTGCCGTTCATAGAATACAACATACCGGGAACGGATATTTTTACGGAAATAGTATTCACTGTCATAGTTACCACAGTGCTTGTTTCCACCATCGGCGTGGCTGTGATTGAAAAGAAAAACAGGATTAAGAGGGCCGTCAGTGGCGAATCCCCAAAGAAAACGGAAAAACAAGGCTCAGAGGCACCCAAGGTAAAGGACGTCTGAATACCCATCATTACATCTGAAAATATCTAAATCCCGAACTGCTTCATGAACCCTGGCATACCCCTTCTTCCGGGCTTTATCTTTTTCATGACCTTTTTACTCTGCTTGTACATCTTCAGGAGTTCCCTTACCTCGCTTTCGGAACATCCTGAGCCCTTTGCTATTCTCTTTATCCTGGAACCTGTTATAAGATCCGGGTCTCTTTTCTCCTCCGGGGTCATGCTGTCTATAATGTACCGGAACTTCTTCATCTTCTCCTCCTGGATGTCCATGAAGTTTCCGGGCAGCTTCTTGCCCAGCTTGGAGAAGCCGGGTATCATCTTTGCCACCTGTGAAAGTGAGCCCATTCCCTGAAGCTGCTCTATCTGCTGGTAGAAATCCTCCAGGGTGAACTTGCCTGAAATGATTTTCTCTGCTGTCTTCTCGGCCCCCACTTCCTTGGCCTTCTCTACGAGCGTCTTCAGGTCACCGAAGCCTATCAGTCTGGATATGAAACGTTCGGCGTCAAACCTCTCCAGGGATTCCAGCTTCTCCCCGGTGCCTATGAACCTGACCCGGGCACCGGTGGTGGCGCAGGCACTCAGGGCTCCGCCGCCCTTCGCGGTCCCCTCCATCTTGGTCATTATTACCCCCGTTATTCCCACGGCCTTCTGGAAGCTTCTGCTCTGCTCCTCGGCCTTCTGGCCAAGGTCAGCGGGCATTACAAGAATCCTTTCCTCGGGCTCAAGAATTTTGTTCAGATCCTCTATCTCCTTTATCATCTCCGGATTCAGGGCGTCACGACCCGAGGAATCGGCGATGATTATGTCAAACTTCTGGGCCTTTTTTAGGCCTTCCTTCATGACCTTTCTGGAGTCCTTTTCCTTGGGGTCACCGAAAACCGGGACCCCTATCTGCTCGCCTATCTGCACCAGTTGCTCGTATGCCGCAGGCCTGTAGGTGTCGCAGGCTATAAGGCAGGGCTTGAGGCCCCTGTTCCTGTAAAACAGTGCCAGCTTGCCGCAGGTGGTCGTTTTTCCTGACCCGAAGAGCCCCATAAGTAAAATGCGCGAAGGCTTTATCTCTATACCGGATGCCTTTCCGCCCAGGAACTTTACCAGCTCCTCGTAGACTATGTTTATGACATGCTCCTTCTGGGTCAGGCCGGAAGGAGGCTTCTCATCAAGCGCCCGGTCCTTTATCCTCTTGGTTAAATCAAAAACCAGCTTGACGTTGACGTCTGACTGGAGCAGGGCCCGCTGGATGTCGCGAGACATCTCCTCCAGGACTTCCCTGTCCACGAAGCCCCGGCCCGCAATCTTCCTCATGGCGCCTTTCAGGGCGGAGCCCAGTTTTTCCAGAACCATCTAAACCACTTTAAACACTACAAGTAATAGATATTTAAGAATTAGATTTTAAATAAACCCCATGATAGAATTGTTGGGTTTACAAATTACCGAAAAATGCAACAGAAACTGTTTGCATTGCTGCGGGAGTTACGGACCAATCACTAAAAAGGGGAAGGAAATGCCGCTAAGTATTGCAAAAGATTATATCTACCAGCTTCCCGAATACGAAGTTCAGAAAGTTACAATTTCTGGCGGGGAACCGACTTTATACAGAGATTTGGATGAAATAATAATTTCACTGGATGAATCAAGGGAGCAAACCGGTTATCCGAAAGAGATAAGCATGGTGACCAACTCTTCCTGGGCAAAATCTTTTAAACCAAGCATAAATAAAATATGCGAGTGGGGTTCTCTTGGTTTAGACAATCTTTCTTTAAGTTATGATAATTTTAGAATAGAAGACGATAAGATATCAGCAAGGGGTTTAGCCGGTTTTTACAATCGAATATGCCGAAAAAGGAAAAATTTCTGGCCGAAAATAGAATTACAGACTGTAAACGAAGTTGTTCCTCTGGGTCGTGCAAGAAAATTACCGAATAAAACATGGAGAGTCAGATATAACAGTAAAGAACTTTTTCCCTGCAGCATAGACGGTTGGGCCAGATGGTCTTTTAAAGAGTACGTGAAATCCAAAGGAGAAAATATCGAAATTGACGACGGCATTAAAAAAGCGGTTTTAATATCACCCGAAGGCCTGTATTTATGTGATTGTGCCACCAACGTAATAAAGATGGGTGACTACAGAGAACCTCTGGATGTCGTTGAGCCCAG
>CP070662.1:503188-525218 GCA_020355185.1 archaeon | reverse complement strand
TTTTATATAGGTTTCCATACCAATACTATGCTATGCACTTATGCAATGCAATAGGTGGGGTTGGGCATGATTACAGAAGTAAGGGTAACCAAGAACGGCAGTAAGCTGGAGATAGAAAGCACCAGCTGGAGCACCTTTCAAGAATACTACAATGAATGCCAAAAGAAAAGAAACAACTACATTCTGCAGAAAGGCGAAGACATACATCTTAAGGGCCGGGAGGACTCTTTCTTAAGAGACTACTGCTTCAGCAACAAGGGTTTTGGTCCCCCGGAGGGGAGGGAAAGAATAAAGTCAGACTTTCAGAATTTTGATTCGATGGCGCCGGAAAAGATGCGGGAAATTATAGACGATTACAATATGTGGAAAAGCAACTAGCCCTTTACCAGGTCCTTGATTTCCTCCAGAACCTCGATTTCTGTCCTGCTCAGGAGGTTTTTCATGTCCTCCAGTTTGCGGATGTTCTCCCTGCTCATAGCAGTGTACAGCTCGTCGCCCTCCTTTATCTGCCTGCCAACGGTGGGACCGTCTATGGACACGGCCAGTTTGTCCCCGTAACTTGCCTCCGGCACGTTCGAGCCCTCCTTCTGTATCTGCTCGACCTTTCCCACTATTTTCCCTTCCTTTACCAGGGAGCAGCCGGGTTTCAGCACGCCGCCCAGTACTTCCACGCCCACTATTGCGGGATTTGAAGCCCTGAAAACGTAGCCTGGGAGGATTTTTAGCTTGGCGGGCCTTGTAACGCCTTCAAGTTTTTCTCTTTCCATCTCCCCTTCCTTTTCCTCTTTCCATTCCTGGTAATCCTCTATGAGCTTGTAGATCACGGGACTTTCAAAGATTTTCACGTCTTCGACTTCCCCGGCCTCCGCCAGTACAGGCACGTTGAAGGCAAAAATAACCCTGTTGAGCGGGTCTTTCATTGAACACATCTCCATGGAATCGCACTTGTTTATGCAGCCTATCTTTGCCTTTCTTATGGGTATGTTGTTGTCAGAAAGTATCTTTATAAGGCCCTCCAGGGAACCCAGAGTGTCTGCCTTTAACATTACCCCTTCTTTTTCCGTTTCAATTTCAACGGATTCCACTTCCTTCCTTAAATCCGCTTTTACCTTTTCCAGGTCCTTCTCCTGGCAGGTCCTTACAGGCGACCCTGGTATCACGCACTCCAAATTCGGGGCGGCTATCTTTACCCCTGAGGCGGCCGAGACGAGGCCCACGTAATCAAACTTCTTCTCAACCCTGAGCTCCCCGAGCTCCCTCGGCTTCAGAAGGGCCTTCACGGTGGTCACCAGGGGCTCTTCCCCGCCAACGACAAGATAATCGCCTTTCCTTATCTGCCCGTCGTAAAGTATGACGTCTATGGTTGTTCCCAGGCCCTTCACTTCCTTGACCTCCAGAACGTTGCCGTAGCCGTTCCTTTCCCTGATTTCAATCTTGTCCTTGAGGAACTGCTGGGACAGCCCGATAAGAACCATCATCAGCTCCCCTATCCCCTCCCCGGTAATCCCTGAGACAGGAACGATGGCCACGTTCTTCTTGAAGTCTGAGACACGGTCGAATCTCTCGGAGTTGAAGCCCTTCTGGCTAAGAGAACCCACAAGCTCGTAGAGCTTCCCGTCCAGCTCCTTCCTTACGGATTCGCTCTGGTCCTTGATCGACTCGGAAAAGGATTTGGTGACGTGTTTTTTCCAGCCGGAGAGCATGTCTATCTTGCTGGCAGCCACGACAAACGGGGTCCTGAACTCTTTCAGAAATGTCAGGCTTTCCTCTGTCTGGGGCTGGAAGCCCTCGTTTACGTCAATCACCAGGACCGCCAGGTCGGCTATGCTCCCGCCCCTCTTCCTCAGGGTGGTGAAGGCCTCGTGACCGGGCGTGTCTATGAAAAGAAGGCCGGGAATCCTTATCTTGCTCTCGTCTATCAGGCAGCCGCATATTTTCCGGACTACATCAAGCGGAACCTCAGTTGCCCCTATATGCTGCGTAATCCCGCCGGCCTCTCCGGATGCCACGGTACTCTTCCTTATGTTGTCAAGAATGGTTGTCTTGCCGTGGTCCACGTGACCCAGCACGGAGATTATGGGTTGCCTTATCCTGGATGAATCCATACAATACACCTCACACAGAGAAAGATAGTGTTGTTATTATTTAAATTTCTCTCTATCGGGTCTTTTAATGTAACTGTCTTCTGTCCAACCCCTTTTGTCAAGAACTTTTTTTCTTATTTCTGATCTGTATATTTTGCACTTTGACCAGTATTCAGGACACACGGAATCGTCTTTACAGATTTTGTACAAATACCTACATTTTTCATTGATATTTTTTCCAGAATTACCCAAACTTAACCCCTTGATTGTTGGTCAGAAAAACTTAAATTCTTGTCTGATCGCGGAACATGAATTCATCTATTTATCTTTTTTTCACCTATTTGTTTGTATGGCTGAAGAAATGGTTTCTTTGAACAAGTTCCTGGAGGAGATGATATCCGTAATCAACCAGAGGCTGGAGAGGCAGGAAAAAACTATTTTTACCATTGAAAAAAGGCTGAAGATAATGGAAAGGGTTTTAAGGGAGACAAACACCGGAAAGGTGAAAAGCAGCATACTTAACGAGCTGAAAAAGTGAGAGACATGGACAAGGTAATAATGGAAATTATAATTGCCATAAGGGAAATAAAGGACATACTCGCCCTTCACGGGGAAGAGATATCAAGGCTGAAGAAAGGCCCGAGAGAGGAAAGCCAGGACGAGAGGCTCGTGAAACTCGCGCTCCAGGGCTCAAGCAACCTTTACCTGCAGAGGCTTGACAGCAAGGTGGAGAAGAAACTTGAGGAACTGGAGAAGGCTGTGAAGGGTCTTTCGGAGAAATTCAGTCCCGGGGAGCAGATAGAAAGGGAATTCGCGGAAGAGCATCTCAGCAGGCTGAGGAAAGCCCTGGCGGAGTAACTAGGAAAAGAATTCCTTCAAGGCTTTCTCTATCTTTTCAATAGTTACTTGGGGCGGCAAATCCGGATCTTTGGTTACTATGTTTATGAGAATTCCTTTTTTCCTGTAGTAATCCAGAAGGGGATCTGCCCTCTCCTCATATACTCTGAGTCTTTTCCTTATTGCCTCGGGCTTGTCATCTTCCCTTTCATACAGCTCGCCGCCGCACTTGTCGCAGACTCCGTCTACCTTGGGTCTTACGTTCCTTAAGTTGTATATGTTAGCGCATTTCCTGCAGACCACTCTCTTGGAAAGCCTGTGAATTACGCCCTCCTCAGACAGGTCAAGGTTTACCGCAACGTCTATTTTTACCCTTTTGTCTATCTCTCTTGCCTGCTGCACGTCGTAGGGAGCATCGAGTATGAAGCCGTTCTTGCAATCCGGCTGGGTAATGCGCTCTATTACCACGCCGGTTGAAATTTCATCGGGCACCATTTTACCTGAATTATAATATTTTTTTGCCTTAAGGCCCATTGGAGTTTCTTTTGCTATTGCCCTGCGGAAAATATCACCCGTGGCTATGTGAGGTATGCCTAGTTTCGGGGCAATCCTGGATGCGTAAGTTCCCTTTCCCGACCCCGGCGGTCCCAAAAAAACAATATTCGGCGCCATCAGTCCTTACCTCTCAGCTTTCTGCTTGTCCTAGTCCATTTTTTCTTCCTGGGGTCTCTCTTCATTTTAAGGCTTCTTTCGCACTTGGAAGAACAAAAAGAAAGAACTTTTCCGTCATTCTTAACGAAAAGTATCGCGTGGCCTTCCTCTACGTTTCCTCCGCAGTATGAACATTTCATATTGCATCACTTTAACCAATTTTTTAAGCAACTTAACCAAATGTGTCAGCCGAACCTGCCCGAGCTTTCCATTTCCGTTTCCCTGAGCATGAGCACGTCGCCAAGTCTCACCGGACCCATAACGTTCCTCTGGAGGATTTTCCCCTTGTCCCTTCCGTCCAAAACCTTGCATCTGACAGCCGTTACGCCCTTTACGCCACCCCTTCCGAGGATTCTCACGATCTCTGCGGGGACCGCGTCTTCTGTAACTTCAGGGCTAGACCTTTCTTTTTTAGCCATAAGAAATCACCTATTTTTCGGGTTCTGGTTTCTTTTCCTTGGGCTCTTTTTTTGATTTGGAAGCTTTCTTTTTCTTTTCCGGCTTTCCTGGCTTTTCTTCTTTTGCTGGTTTTTCTTCCTCAGATTTCTTTTTCTCCTTTGCCGGTTCCTTTTCCTTGGGCTTGCCGACTATTTCCTCTATAAGCTTCTTTGCATCCCCGGACTTTGCTATGGCAATAGCAGCGCATCTAACGTCTATTCCCGCAGCCCTTCCAAAGTCATCCTTGTTCTTGGTGTAGACATAGGGTATGTTTTTCTCCTCGCAAAGAGGAGGGAGATGCATTACTATTTCCGGCGGGTCTACGTCCTTTGCTATCACAACCAGCTCTGCAGCACCTCTTTCCACGGCTTTGGTGGTCTCATTGGTTCCCTTTCTGACATAGCCTGTCGCTCTTGCTATTTCAACGGCTTCCAAAATCTTGTTGTTGAGCTCATCGGTTAATTCCATTCTCTTTTCACCCCTCATAACTAAAGACTACTTTGTATTTAAATACGTCATTTATTTAAAATTTTGCCCCTGTTTTTAAATAAAACCGTTAAATCAGGCTTCTACCTGAAATTATCAAGCAACTTTTTCAAGCATAGTAGTTGTGGCCTTCCTTGTACCAAACGTCTTTCCGTCTCCTCTTTCTCCGATAAGCAGTAAAGGATGTCCCCTTTTCTGGTACAAATAATCCTTAACTTTGTCAACTAAACCATAATTAATTATTCTCAGGTTATTCATTTCTTCAAGTGTGTAGTTCTCTGCTCTGGGTTTAATCTTCATAAAAACCGCTATGCTTCTCAATTATTTATAGTTTCTGAACCTTATTATTGGTTATTATAAATTCTTTGGGTGTGTTCTTGAAGAGCTGGGGTTTCCGAAACAAGAAAGAAGTTCTGGATTTCCTGGAAAAGGATGGCCGGGACATAAAGTTCATTAACATCCTTTTCTCCGACATTCTCGGCGAGCTGAGAGGTTTCACAATACCGGTCTCCGAACTGGAAAAGACATTTGAGGAGGGCAAGGGCTTTGACGGTTCTTCAATCCAGGGACTGGCCAGGATAGAGGAGAGCGACCTTGTGGCCATGCCGGACCCGAGAACCTTTCGTGTTTTTCCGTGGGACTATGAAAACGGATGGAAAGGCTTCAGGGTGGGCCTCATGTTCTGCGACCTCCTTAATCCGGACAAGAGCCATCACCAGGGAGACACCCGCTACGTTCTGAAAAGGACTCTGGAAAAGGCGGGAAAAATGGGCTTCGACGGTTTCAAGGTGGGACCGGAGCTTGAATTCTTTTATTTCCCTGACAGCAGCACCCCGGAACCCATGGACAAGGGGGACTATTTCAGCATGGGGATAGGAGACCCGCTCGAGAGCCTGAGGAAAAAAACCATGCTGGCGCTGGAGAAGATGGGAATATTCTGCGAATACGACCACCACGAGGTTGCGCCGAGCCAGCAGGAAATAGACCTGAGATACGAAAATGCCCTGGAGATGGCCGACATATGCATGCTCTTCAGGTTCGTGGTAAAGGAGATGGCAAGAAAGGAGTTCATTTACGCCACTTTCCTTCCCAAGCCGGTGGACGGGGAAAACGGGAGCGGAATGCACGTGCACCAGTCCCTGTGGAAAGGCAGAAGGAACGCCTTTTTTGAGGCCGGGGATGAATACTGCCTCTCTGACACGGCCAAACAGTACGTTGCGGGCCTGATGTATTACATAAATGACATTACCTCATTACTCAACCAGTGGATAAACTCCTACAAAAGGCTCGTGCCCGGGTACGAGGCCCCTGTTTACCACACCTGGGGCCAGAGAAACAGGTCGGCCCTTATAAGGATACCGAAATACCAGCCGGGCAAGGAGAACGCAACGAGAATAGAGCTGCGGAATCCGGACCCCGCATGCAACCCCTACCTGGCATTCGCCGTGATGCTGGCGGCGGGTCTTAGAGGAATCGGGAAGGGCTACAAGATATCCAAGCCCTATGAAACAAATGTCTACAAGAACCACAGCGGCCTGAAAACCCTCCCCAAGAACCTTGAAGAGGCTCTTGAGATTACCAGAAATAGCGAGATGGTGAAGGAAGTCCTGGGTCCCGAGCTCTTCAGGAAATTCATACAGAACAAGGAGCTGGAAATAAAGAACTACAGGAATGAAGCGGGCAACAAATACGACCACAGGGTAAGCCCATATGAAATAGAACACAACCTGCCCAGGCTTTAGTTTTTTATTTAGCCCTGACAAATTCTATTCATGAAAACTTTGCTTGTCCTTCTTGACGGACTTGGGGACAGGCCGGTCGAGAAACTCGGGGGAAAGACCCCTCTTGGGGCGGCAAGGAGAAAGAACCTTGACTGGATGTGCGAACACGGAAAGACGGGAATCATGTATCCTATTGGCAAGGGAATAGCCCCGGAATCGGACGAGGCTGCCCTGGCCTTGCTAGGATATGACCCGTTCCGTTACCACACCGGCAGGGGCCCCCTTGAAGCCATGGGATGGGGAGTGAAGTTCAGACCCGGAGAAATCGTTTTGCGTTGCAACTTCACTAAGGCCCGGAAGGGCTGGATAACCGATTTCCAGTTCAAGCCTAGTGAGAAGGATGTAAAAAAATACGTCAGGGAGCTGAATAAAATAAAGATTGAGGGGGCCACTTTGCGCTTCATAAAGACTCTTGGCTACAGGGCAGTTCTCATTCTCAAAGACTCCCTGTCAGACCGGGTGAGCAACACACACCCGGGATATAAAATCGCAAGAAACTACGTGAGCTCAGCACAGCCGAGAAAAGGCCCGCTAAAGATAAAAAAATGCAGACCCCTGACCAAGGACAAAAAGGCTAAAAGGACAGCAGAGATTGTTAATGAGTTTGTCAGGAAAAGCAATGAGGTGCTTGGAGACAACCTTGTTGTGATTACAAGGGGAGCTGGATCAGGGATGCCCAAAATAAAAAAGAACTACAGAGGATGGGCCATGATGGCGGATACCCCCGTGGAGAAGGCTGTGGGAAAAATAACAGGTATGACAGTCGCAGGCAAGCCGGAAAATTTGGAAAAGCTTGCAGGAAAGGTAAAGACCTCCCTGAAAAAATACAATGTTTATGTGCAGATAAAGGGCCCGGACACCTGGGCCCACTAGAAAAGCCCCCTCAAGAATAAAATATCCATAGAGAAGATAGACCGCGAGTTCTTCAGCAGGATAAAAGACCTGAACGCTCTCGTGTGCGTTACGGCGGACCACTCCACGCCCTGTGTTACAAGAGCCCATTCGGCAGACCCTGTACCGGTCCTGATTTACTGGAAAGGAATTAAACCGGACGGAGTTAAAGAGTTCACGGAGAAAGCCTGCAGAAAAGGCTCACTCGGAACCTTTAAGGGGACAAAACTGATGAGCAAAATTAAACAGTCGTGGTGAATCAGCCTAGCTGCTCCAGGATTTTTATTACCCTATCCTTGCCTATCGCTATTATGAACTGGCCTGCCTTGGGGCCGGCTTTCCTTCCTATCAGGACCAGATAAAGCACCTGGAAGAAACCCTTCACGTCCCCGGTTCCCTTGCCCAGCTCGTAAATCCTGTTCTGCAAATCCTCTGCGGTCCATTCCTTTTTCAAATCTTCCGCCAGCTTCAGGAGGGCTTCCCTGTGCCCTTTTTCCATTTTGAGGTCACTGGGAACAGTTTCCCTTACGTTTATTTTGTAATTATCCGGGGCATAATCCTTTACCCAGTTCCTGGCTTTCTCCATAAAAACTTTCAGCCTTTTCTTGTCATGCTCTCCGAGTTCTTCCTTTATGTGGCCTGTTTTCCTGAGCAAATCCTCCACCTTGTCAACATCATCATAAATCTGGCTTATCAGGGAAAGGAATGAAAGGGGTATCTGCACCGGAATCTTTTCCGGTATGTTCCTCACGGAAAGCTCGTAGACTCTTTTCCAGTGATCGGCATCACGCTCGCTGACATCCTCCAGGCCGAAGTAAATTCTTTCGCAAAAGTAAAAGTCCTCATAGACTTTTAGCACTTCCTCGTCAAAGGGTATGTTGAAAAGCTTGTTGGGCTTTGTTCCTGCAAAGAAATACAAAATTATTTCATCCGGGTATATCTCCATGACATCGGTGGCGGTAACTATGTTTCCCACGGAGGCGGACATCTTGCCCTTGTCCCCCTTTCTTCCCACGAACTCGTACATCTTTGCCAGGGGCGGCTCCCGTCCGAAAATTTCTTTCACAATTTCGGAGCTGGTCTCGTAAGAACTGCCGGCAACCATGTGGTCCTTGCCGCTGGGCTCGAAGTTTACCCCGTAATGGAACCAGCGCATGGCCCAGTCCACTCTCCATGTTGGTTTGATCATGCCTACCTTGCTGAAATCCATTTTGCCTTTGTGCCCGCAACCGCATTCATAATCTATCGTACTCTTTCCGTCATAATCCAATATTTCCGTGTCGTCTCCGTTGTTGCACTTTTCGCAGTAGACTGTAACGGGCCACCAGCCCTCTTCAATCTCATGGTCACGATACTTGTTAATTATTACCCGTATCTTCTCGCGGTTCTTCATCACCTTTGAAATAAGCTTCCAGTAAACGCAGTTCCTGTACTCCTCGTCCTCGTAAATGAAATCAGGCTTCACGCCCAGACTCTCGGCTTCCTTTTCCACGAATTCCTGAAAATGTTCCGCGTAACTTTTATGGCAACCGAAAGGATCCGGTATAAGACCCTGTGGCACGCCCACATATTTTTCCAGTTCCTTTTTCTTTTCCTCCGGAATGGAAGCGGAAACCTTTTTCAGCCTGTCAAAAGAATCCCATGAATAAATGAACCGGGCCTTCTTTCCCAAATCCTCAAGCGCTTTTTTTACGAAGAAACCTGTGACTATCTCCCTGAAGCTGCCTATATGCTTCCTTGCAGAGGGGGCTATTCCGCCCTCGAGGATATATACATCGAGGTCCCCCCACTTTTTCACGATGCTTTTTGCGATGCCGTCGGCCCAGTGCATATTTAACTATTTATATAAATCTTAATAAATGTTTGGCATGATAGACGTGGACTGGTACGTTTTGTCTTTTTTGGTCTTCGTGGGCATAGTCGCTTTCCTGGTTTACAGGAAAAGGAAGGATGTCACCCACAAATATTATCTGTTCTACAGGTACGACACGGAGAAGGGGAAAGACCTCATAGACCGGATAGCAAAAATTAACCCGAAATTCTGGAAGCATTTCGGCTCTTTCGGGATTTTTGTCGGCTTCTGCGGCATGATATTCGCCGCTTCTTTCATCATCAATTCATACATAACCTACATAACGGCCCCGCAACTTTTTACACCCACCCTGAGCCTGGTCATCCCGATACCCTTCAGCGAGATTTTCTTTGTGCCGGGATTCCTGGGCGTGCCCTTCTGGTACTGGGTAATCCCGGTTGGCATACTGGTCTTCTTCCATGAGGGGACGCACGCAGTCCTTGCCAGGGCCGAGAAAATAAAAATAAAGACCCTAGGCCTGTTCCTGCTGACCATAATACCGGGTGCCTTCGTGGAACCGGACGAGAAGCAGCTGAAGAAGGCGAACTGGAAATCAAGGATCAGGATTTATGCCGGCGGGAGCTACGCCAACATAATGGTCGGCCTGGTTTTTTTCATTTTTATTGCCGGGGCCTACCTTCCGGCTTTTTATGAGAATACCCTGGCCTTCGGGGCCTACTCCTATACGGAAAACATGACGGAAATGCCCGCAAAGGCAAACAACCTCACGGGTTCCATCTATTCTGTCAACGGGGAGAGGGTAAGGTCGATCCAGGACCTGGCGGAGATTATGGAAAGCACGGAGCCTGGGGATACCCTGGAAATAAGGGCCCTGAAAGGCACTGTAATAGCCCCACTTTTCGACATTATAGTTGCCAAGGACCTTGTGTTCGAAGACTACAGCATTGAAACAGTGGAAGTGGAGGGAAGACCTGTCATAGGAATTTCCGGGCCCTTTTACAACGTAAAAATTCTCAAGGAGGATGTGGGGAACCCAGTCTTCATGAATTTCATTACCGGCCTTTTAATCTGGATATGCCTTATCAATATAGGAGTGGGAGTGGTTAACATGCTTCCCATAAAGCCTCTGGACGGGGGCCTGATAATAGAAACGCTCGGCGAAAGGTTCCTGCCAAAATATAAGGATAATATAACAAAGGGCTTCAGTTTCATATTCCTTTTCCTGATAATAGGGAACTTTGTAATAGGTTTTGTCTAGCCGAAAAAAAGAGTGGCTATGGTTTCCGCCAGGACTTCACCCAGGGATTTTTCCTTTTCCACCACGAATTTTGCCGCCACGTATCTCTCTCCGTCGCTTACAAAATCCAGGACTTTCAGACTTGCCCCGAAGCAGTTTTCCCTGCTTCCTTCCCCGACACCGTAAAAGGACAGACTCACGGGAACCCCGTTATTCAGGGCCGAAACTTTCAGAAAGGCCTCGGGACTGCCGTTGTTTTCTCTTATTTCCCGCAGCTGGATGACCAGTTTATCGTATTTTTCGTGGTAATCCGAAATAACAGCCCTCTGCATTATCTTGCTGTTAAGCACGAAATCCTCTTCCATTCCCACTTTAATTGTATCGCTCATGCCCGGGGCCAGTATCACGACATCCAGTCTTGCCAGGGTTGAGGCCTGAGACATAGAAGGAAGAATAAGTGTAATCAAAATTCCGAAAAGGATTAAATTTTTTGTTTTAATGGAAAACCCCTCTTAACTGGCTCTCGGGGGACATGTTCCGTCGGGCTCATTTGCGTAAGGACTTCCCGGAGGATTCCTGACTCCGATATCTATGGGATAAAGGTCTATCGGGGTCGGGCCCGAAGGTGTGAAATTGAAATAGGCAATTGCCCCTCCTGCCGGCGGAATTCCGGATTCTACGTAATTTATCGCCGGCCAAATGTTATTCGGATGGAATACGAAATTGGTACTGTTTTTGAATAAGTAATCCCATTCCTCGCAGCGCTTGCCGAAGCAGGTTTTCAGATCGTCCTCGTTTTTAATGTAAAGTTCAATCGGAATGTCCTTGCTGGGATCATCGTTGGTCATTTCTATTTCAATGGTGTTTTCAATCATGGTCTTGGTTGATATGCGCACTATATCCAGCGTTATGTTTACGCAGTTACATCCCTCGCAGCAGGGTATGCAGTCATAATCGCATCTGTCTTCTCCGGACTCCGCCGGGTCGCAGAAGAAACTGGGGAACGTGTCATAAGGATTGGGATTCTTGGCCCCGAAAGCCATGCACTGCTGATATCCGCAAAACAGGGGACTGTAGTATTCCGAACAATCCTTGCAAATGCCATCCGTGATGTCGCAGAAGCAGTGGCCCTCGGTTCCGCTGCAGAATATATCATCATGGTCGCATATAGTTGAATAATCCCCGCCGTTCTCGTCAACGCAGTAGTCACACTCTCCCGGACACAAGTCATCAGTAACATCCTTGTCATTTCCGTCCGTGCAGTCATCGCAGTCGTTATCCCTTAAGTCATTTTCTGTACTGAAATCCGACCCTGCCGGGTTTGTCATCCCGTCAGCCGGATTAATGGAATACGTAATTCCCAAGGCTTCTTCTATGTCAAACCCGTCGCAATCGCAGTTGCATGCGGTTCCGTCACCGTCAGAATTCCCGGGCTGGGAACAGTCTATCTGGTTATTGGCGCAAGCTCCTGCAGAGCAATAAAAATTATTTAAAAGTTCGTTGTTGCATCCGTCGAAAAATCCGCCGCATCTATCCGGATTGTTGGAGATTCTCCATTCCCAGACCCCTCCATCCTGAGTGCAATAGTATTTTGTCCCGTCATCATTGAGCGTTACCTCCTGGCACTCTGTGTGAGTAAAAGCGTCGCAGGTAAATGTCTGGTAACTGCAGGAACAATCCCCCTCACAGGTCCCGATTGTGATCAGGTTGGGGGCAGGAGTGTCTGGGCATTCGGAATGGTCGTTATCGCAATCTTCTCCGCAGTTCTTTTCATCATCTCCGCAATGCGGGCAGGAAGCGCAATAGCTAGGGGAACCGATGGCGCACGTGGAACCGTCGCATCTCAGGATGTGGTCACATGTGTCTGTACCTTCATTACAGCTGTCCTGCGTGCACAAGTCCGCATCAGAGCAATCCCTCGGGTCTCCGCTGCAACCTCCACCACTACAGTCATCGTTTATCGTGCACCATTTGCCGTCATTACAGACCCAGCCATCGGTATCTCTGTCGCACTCCGGCCTTACGCCGGTTTGTGTCGAGGATGAGCTGGAACAATCATCACAGTCATCGCTGTCCGTATCGGAGCATTTGTAGGTTGTTACGGTTCTCTCTTTTGTACCGGTCTCGTCGCAGGTATGGGAGTAAGAGCATGAACCGTACCAGGCGCCATAGTCTTTGCAGTCTGAACCTCCTCCGCATTCATCGCATGAACCGCATTCATGGGTGCAGCATGTACAATCGCTCTGGCACAAGTCGGCACAGTTGCTGTTTTCGGGCCTGTAATAGCATCCCGTAGAATCTCTGCATGCAGCCTCGCAACAACCGCTATCTCCGCAGACGTCTATGGTGTCGTGGGTGCATGCCCATCCGACGCTGTCGTAGCAATCAAGCCTCGCGTCCCCGAACCAAAGGCAGCCCGTGCACGAACCGGTACAGTAGTTGCTGCAAGACGGCTTAGTAACATCCTTCTTATATTTACAATCCCAATTACTGCTAGTACACATCGTTATCCCATCGTAATAACACGTAGAACCGGATGAATAAGGGGAGCAAGAGGGAGGGTTGCAATTCACATTAAAATATTTGCAGTCGCACCAATTAAGCGGATTACCAATAAATGCGCAGTCAACATACGAACAACAACAGCCGTTATAAAAACGTCCATCTGTATTACAACCGGTTGTTTCTGACTCACAAAATAACCCTTCCCAAGTTATTATTGCGTCGCAATCGTCCCCGCAATCGCTCCAGGCAAACGAAATTTTTACCTGAAATGCAAGAAAAATTAAAAGAACTGTGATAAAAACCAAATATTTCCTCTGAGTTTTCATATTACAATCAGCCCCTGACCAATGTACATTTTTTCGGGTAACCCTGAGGCAAAATTACATGAGTATGTGGAATCTTCTTCCACGTAACTTATTTCTTCTCCGCCCAGATGCTCGCATATTTCTCCTGCAATTTTATCCTTGTCGATTTCTCCGGAATAGGTGATGTTAACTTCACTAATGCAAGAACCTGGTTCGTTTTTTTCCATTAAAATCCCGTGGTCGCAGGAAAGCAAGGTTTCGTTCACATTAATGCAGTTAAAAAGTGTTGCAAGTCCCTTCATATGAAAATCTACGAATTTTCTGTCAAACTCATCAGTCTTAATTGTGGAAGGCCCTGACGGGTTCATTTTTTTCCCTCCAGTTCTGTTAACCCATCCGTAACCAAAACATGCCTCTACCTCTTCGCAGACAAAACAAACCTCCGAATCAAGGTAATAATATCCACTTGGCTCGCAGTTTATTTCCTCCAACTTCGAATCTACGTGGTCTTCCATGAAAGGTGTGAATTGGGAGTAAACGGTTTCCAAATCGGAAAATATCTCGCTTTTTACCTCGGGTTTTTCTTCCCCTTCGCCTACCTGAAAGAAATTAATTGCAACCCAGACCAGTATAAGAAAGATTAAAATTATTAAAAGGGGTATATATTTTTTCATAAATAATATAGATTTTTGATTTAAATAAATTTTTTAGTCTTCCACGGGGTAGTCCCCCAAGTAAAGCTCATCTGCTATATTATTCGGGTCGCTTATGTGCGGGTGCCTGTGTATTGTCCTTAATTCTTCCGGAATATCGGGGTGCTTTCCGTAAAAGTAGACGTCCCTGGCGTTTTCGAAGGCCTCCTTAACGGAAACGAAGCCGTTTTTGTCTTTATCCGGCTGGATGGGAACATCCTTGGTTTTTATCATTTCCTCTTCCCCAGGATATTCATAGTAAAATTTTATTTTGCCCGAAAGGACAGAAGGGTATATACTCCTGATTAAATCGAAAGAACCGCCACAGGCGGTTTCATTGGTGTCCGATAAAGATACTCTGGGTATTGTTGTTTTTAAAAATTCTTTTATAGAGGCACTCGATTTACATGAACTCAACTGTATATACTGGGCTTTTGTAAGTATTTTATTCAACTCTTTGTTTATGTCCTCGTAAGAAACCTTACGCGGTTCATTGTTCCATGCGGAGACATTCTGATTGAAAGTAAAGGTTCGTGAGCCGCCTTCCCCGGTCAGAGCCACAAAAAGGAAATCGTTCCTGTCCGCTCTTTTTGAAATATTCTTTACAGCTTCCTTAAAACTGCTCCAGCCCGGTTCCGTGTGGTTTATCCTGTATATGTTTTCTTCCGGTATTTTCATGTCATTATTGAAAAAATCATACTGTTTTCCGTATTCTTCTGCACACCACTCAGGCAAGATGGAATTCCAATAAGAATCTACCAAAATCACATATCTGTCATTCTTTACAAGCGGGTCGTATAGGTCTGATTTGTTTTCAAAAAGGTCGCTCATCCCGTCCCCGTCCGTATCTTGAGGTGGTATATCCCCCACAGTGTCATCTTCGTTATATTCGTGGGGACCGCTTCGAAGGTTATCATCTGGATCTCCTCCTGTTGTATCCGGTCTATCAAAACACCCGGCCAGGGGCAAAATGAAACCGGCCGATAGCCCTATAACCATTGCTTTTTTAAAATTGGGGTGCCTTTTCCAGAAAGAGGGATTCTCCAGTTTATTTATTTCTCTTCTTTCTGACCGGGAATAACCCTTAATTTTTTCATCATAATCCTTAACTTTAACTAGACTTCCCCCGGAAGCTTCGTAAAGACCCAGATTCAAAAGTTTTTTCTGGTTTATTTCGGTCTGGCCGGGCAGTTTAATCCAGTCTTTGGCCTCCGAAAAGAAATTCTTGTTCATTTTCCAGTAATCTTCATCACTTATTGGTTTAGCTTTTTTTGGTTCCGGTTCCTCTAGAGTCTGGCCGTAAAAAAGTTCCCCGAGCCTTGATTTTGGTTTGACCGCTTTCCATCTTTGTTTTATTTTGTATAGGGTTTCTTTTTGCATTTTTTTAATGGAACAGCCTTCAGCCAAACCCCCCGCAATGTATTCTCTTATATCATTTGTGTCAAACTTGATTTTTTCGTAAAATTTCTCTTTTTTTAACCCGGATTTTTCAATAATCTTACTTGTTCCCTCTCTTATGGCTCCCAGGGCTTCTTTAATTTCCCTGTCGGAAGGCATGTCCGCTTCTTGTAACATTGTTTTTTGATAAATATCCCTGGGGAAATCTTCAGTAGAAAAAGAGTAGGCTAATATAGGTAATCCAAAATTTTCACTCTTTGTTTGACCCAATTCTCCGACAGGATACTTGATCATTCCAACCCCCATAATCACTATATAGTAATAATTATGGTAAAACAGAGATATAAAATTAACCTCCGAAACGCCAGGAAAACGGTTCTTTTGAAGTAATTTTATTCTAAATAAAAAGAAGGGATATCAGACCTTAAAAAGCTTTATAGAAAGCCTGAAAGGCCTTAAAAGCTTTATATACGTATAAAACCAAGACTCTACCGGAGAAGGTGGGGGTTATGATAATAGTTTTTGAGGATTTGGGAGCATGCAAAAGGTGCGGCTCCAACGAGACAAGGACAGAGATACTCATACCCAGCCTTAAACCGCAAAGCCTGAGAGGCAAGGAAAAGGACCAGGTCGTTGAGATATTCTGCAAGAAATGCGGCAAGATAAACAGGACAGCCCTGAAAATGAAAATAAAGTGAACTCTGGCAGAAAAATAAAAGAAAAGGGGGTTTGAGTTCATTTCTTCATCAATGTTACTATTGCTAAAATTGCTCCGAATAGCACAAAAATCCATCCTATGAACTGGAAAAGCCATGCACCGTACATTGCTATGTTTGCTATTCCCATCTCAGTCCAAAATGCTATGCTGAATGCTGTAGCGAGAACGAAAGAAACTCCTGCAACTGCTATCCAGTTGAATGCCTTCTCAGCTTTTTTTCTGATTTTTGCGTATTCTGCGAATACTGGAGCTATCAAGCAGACTAATGCTAAGATATACAACTCCATGTGTGTCACCTGATAAAAGAAGGTAACGCTTATATTTAAAGATTGTATCGTTTGATGTCGATTTTCGGCGTTTCAGAGTATATCCACTATTCCATCTATATGGAAAACCGCTTTTTGTCCTGGTTTCGGTTTCTCATCCACATAAACCAAAGCTTTTATTTCCTTTTTATTGTCAAGCCTTCTTACCAATACTTTTCCGTCAAACGGTTTAATTACTTCGCACTCTGCCACCTGACAATAATCCATGACCTGTTTGTTATGTTCTTCAAAGAAAAAGTTCCTTATCTCCTTTAAATTGGTTTTTTCCGGATCCAGTTTCTTGCAGGGCATCTTGAAAATTTCCTTATACCTTTCCGCGGGAAATTCGCTTTTCCCTCTTAAGGCACCCATAAAAAGTTCGTAATCTTCCTTGTTCATTGAATTATGCTTAAATTTAATTTTAGCGCAGGGGGCGGAATATCTCAAAAGCTCAATTTTAACTCCCATATAATCTCCAAAATCTTTTCTCAAGCCTTGCAAACTACCAAATCCATCATTATTTTCACGTAGTCCCCTTCCTCGTAGCCGTCCTGGGGATTCACCTTCACTTCCTTTATCCTGTTCTTCCCCATCCTGACCTTGGCCCTGTCTCCGCAGACCTCGCAAATGACCCCTTCCTCGACATTCATGCTTTTATTTTCTCAAGATAATTTAAATGCTTTGTGCCCGGGTCTTTATTAGGATTGTATCGGGATTGTTTAAAGCTTAAATACCTTTCGCTACTTAATTATAGTAACACTGGTGGTGAAATGGAAAATAGAGGCGCAATATTCGAAAAGCTTCCTCTTAACGAGGAATACGAAGTACTTGATATTATAAGAGATAATATTGAAAATCTTCCTCTTAAGGAGTCATTCGATCTTGAAAAATATTACCAGAAAATTAGTCCTTTTATCTGTGTTAGCGTTCCTAACACCAATACTTCTGTACTCAAAAAGCTTTCGCTGAAAAACGATGTTCTCGGGAAATTCAACCTGGGTGAACCCCCCAGGAAAAACGTGATAGGCAACTTCGAGACCCCGTCTGAAAAGGGTTACCGGTATCTTTTTGGAGTAAACAATGAAAACGATGAAGTATTTTGCATTGTTACCCTACCTGACGGCACGACGGAAATAAAAAAGAGGACAGGCATAAAGAGAAGTTCTTATAATCTGGATAAAGAGAAAAGCTGCCCTCTTCGTACTCTTTTGGGCCAATATTCCATGCCTCCTCTCAGCACTTACGTAAAAGTTGATGATTACGTAACAAAATTCGTAAATATATCGGCCCATAAAAATATACTGGAAATAGGCGAAGATAAATTTACAATCGTATTCTAACCTTTTTTCAAGCCAGTTAAACTAATTATATAAAATCGGCATGTATACTAAATATGATACTCATAATCGGGGTTGGCAACGACATGCGGGGCGACGACGCCTTCGGCCCGCTCGTAATCCAAGAACTTCGCAGGACTGGTACCCAAGCCACCCTCTGGTCCGGCGGGGCCCCGGAAAACTTCATAGGCAAAATCAGGGAGCCGGTTGAAACTCTAGTAATCCTAGACACGGCCTATCTGGGGAAAGAGCCTGGTACGGTTGAAATCATAGACCCGGACAAAATTAAAGGCCACGTCTCCACTCACAAGCTTCCCCTGTCCCTGCTCATAAAAACCCTGAGGCCGGAGAAAACTTACTTCATAGCGGCCCAACCACTTTCCAGCAGCTTTGGAGTCGAACCTTCTCCGGAAATCCTGCGAGCCGTGGAAAGGGCAAAAGAGATTGTTCTGGACCTACCTGTTTAGTCTCTGCCATTCGTCAGACGCTTCACTCTCTCCGAACCATATGCCGTTGACTTTTATCAACCTGTCCCTAGCCGGGTCAAAATTTTCTGGGATAAGCTCATTTCCTTTCAGAAATCTTGAATCGACATCCGTCAGTTCCTTTTTAATGGACACGCTACTCACGGAAGGGTCCGCAAAAACCTGGATATCGCCGCTCAAAATCCTCCCGGAAAGTTCCGTGTAGGAATTTTTAAGTGTTATCACCTTTTCTATCAGGTAGCCTGCTCTTACCAGGCGCAGGGCGTTTTTCTTGTTCTGTTCGGCTACGCTACTGTTGCTGCACTTGCCCCTGTAAATCACTCTTTTTCTTGGCTCGTTGTACAAAGAGTGCCGGGCTTTAAGGTAAACTGAAACGTAGTCCCACTCCGGCCCCTCCTCAACAGGCACGGTTTCCAGAATATTATTTATGCTTATGGTGAGGCTCCTGAAGTTGGCCATGTAAATTATTGCCGCCGAAAAGATAAATTTCTTAAGATCTGATTCTCATTCGTAAAATATTATAAATAACTCGGCAATATAATTAAATTATGAAAGAAATACAGGATAAAATCAAGAAATTCAATGATGAAAGGAAATGGAGCGACCCAAAATACATAAAGGACATCATGCTGAACATGAGCGAGGAAATCGGCGAGATGTGGTCAATAATCAAGTGGGTTGACACGCAGAAGCAGATGGAACTCATAAAGGAAAACAAGAAAGAGGTCGAGAACTTTATCGGGGACATGATTTACCTTATCCTGAAAATAGCCTACATATGCGGCGTAGACTCCAAAAAGGCCATAGAAGACGTATTGGAAGAGCTTGGGGGAAGGTTTCCAAAGGATTTGGTCAGGGGCAACCATGGAAACACAAGGGCAGGCGGAATTGACCTCAAGCAGTCAAAAAATCCCTGAGTTTCTCGAGGGCCTTCCTTCTCATGCTTATGGAATTCTTCTCCTCTTTGCTTAATTCCCCGAAGGTCTTCCCGGACCCTTTTGGTTGGAAAACCGGGTCCCAGCCGAAACCGGTTCCCCTTGGCTCTGTTATCTTTCCCTTTAAAGAACCTTCAAAGAAAAATATTTCACCATCTTTCGCCAGGCCTACAATAGTCCGGGCCTCGGCACCTTTCTCTCCCAGTCTTTCCGCAATCCTGAACAGGCCTTCGTTACCCACTGTTTTAAGGAACCACTTAATCAGGGGGCCGGGCAAACCATTAAGGCAGTCCAAGTAAAGGGAGGTATCCTCCACAATAAAATCGCCCTTCCTGTGCTTCTGCGCTTCAGTCAATTTGGCCCTCACTATTTCCCTAGCATCGATTCCCTGTACCTCAGGCAAGTCCATTTCCAGCTGCTCCACATCACCGAGAATGTCCTTGACCTCCTCAAGTTTTCCCTTGTTACCGGTTATGAAAAACATCTTATCTACTCAAACTTCATTATCCTGCAGAGGATTTTCTGCTCAGGTATATGCTTGTACACAGGGCTGTAGAAGTAAATGTCCTGGTATTTACCCAGACACAGCCTGCCGTCCTTGACCATAATGGTCAGGGATACCGAACCGGCCAGCTTCGACCTCATGTGCTCAAAGAAATTGTGCCTGAAAGGCGTGTCGGGCTCGTCGTGCTTGACCCATTTGTTTTTGGGCACGCTGTCCTCAAGAAAATCCTCCAGGTCCTCCATCAGGCCGTCCTCCCATCCGATTTGTACCAGCGAGGAAACCTCGTGCGGAACCCATAAGACCAGATTGGCCTCCTTCAGTCCCTCTTCCCTGACCAACTCTTCGAATATACTTTTGACGGAGGTAAGGGGTTTTTCCAGATGGAGCTTTAATTCCCTGTCTAAGACTTCCATAAGAAATATATGCTTCGCAGGTTTAATAATATTTATGGACTGGTCGCAATTCGAGAAAGGGGTTTTTCTGGTCAACGTTCTGGCTATCGTTTATGACCCGGAAACCAAGAAAATCCTTATTGGCAGGAGGAAGAAAAACGACCCGTATGTGAAAGAACTGACCTGGTGCTTCCCCGGAGGAAGGCCCGGCTACGAGCAGGACCTGGAGCACTACCTGAAAGAAGAGGTAAGGAAGAAAACCGGCCTCGAGGTTGAGGTGAAAAAACTGGTTTTTGCCAAGACCTATCCCGAGAACAGGGAAGTATTGTCCATATACTTTTTGACCAGGACTTCCGGGGGCAAAGAGGAACCTGGGGACAAGCTTGTGGAACTGAAATGGGTCAAACCAACCGAGGTCCGGAAATATTTCACGACCTCCCTGCACCCGAAGGTGCTGGATTTCCTGAAAAAATTGGAGGTGAAAGAATGAATTTTGAGATATGCAGAATACCGCAGGGAAACATAATGATAGCTTTCTCGGACAGGAACCTGAGTGTGGGGACACTGGAACTTGAATCGGGCCAAGAACTTTCAAGGCACAACAGGCCTGTTCTGGAATCTTTGTTCCAGCTTAAGGGAAAATGTGTTATGAAGTTTGATGAGAAATAAGTCACGATGGAAGAGGGCGATTCCATAGACAAATAACCTGAAAAGTTTCACATACACTCGAATCCTTTTGATAAGCCTTCCATAACGTTCTGGAAGGCAAGCGGGAACATAACCGAAATTATAAACAAAATCAGGGAAAGCAGCAGGATGTAATTATTTAAATCAAAAAAAATATCAATAAAGAGTGGGAAAATGGATAACGGATTTTTGAAGCAGCTTGGAATCGGTGTTGCCAGCCTGACTTTCGGTGTTGCGCTTTCCATATTCATACTCGCAATATACGCGGGTCTGGTGAGCGGCATTCAGGCCTGGTTGCTTTACCTGACGACCTTTTTGCTGATGCTGAGGTTCTGGTGGAGATATACCGAACTTTTCGTCCAAAACATGCCGTCGAGAGGTTACTGGCACTTTTTGTTTGACTTCGCAATATCCTTTTTCGGGATTGCCGCGGTTCTTTTTGTGAGCAACATCCGGACTTGGGCTTTAATGGGTGCGGCAGCAATGCTGGCAAGCATGATTAGGTGCGGGATGTCCTGGAAATCTGCCAAGAAAAAAGAGGTCAAGAAAGAACTGAAGAATACGGTTTACGGCTCTTTTGGTATGTTAGTTATTTTCTCCCTTGTATACCTGCTCGCCCCGTTTTTTGACAACTTATGGCTGGCTGGTACAGTCTTCATACTTGTGCTGCTTTTCGTGATTTATGCATCTAGAAAATAATCTATTTCTCCTTTGCCTTCTGTCTATCAATTACTTCCTTTAATGTAAGTTTTGCCTCCGAGACGATTTTCGGCAGAACGTTATTCGGTAACCTGATAAGGATGCAGTCCGGGAATCTCCTGTTTAAGACAAATATCACGGAACGGTTTGAACCCAGAAACAGGACCTTCTTGTGCCTGTGCTGGATGACTGTAACTGGTGGAGGAAGTTTTTCGTATTTTCTGGAAATTTCCCTTGCCTCCTCCAGATTGCATTCATCGACAGCAGTGATGTACAACTCCGCCGGATTGATTTTTTGCCTAGAAACTGAAATCCCATCTAAAGACAAACCATACATGCGGAGAACAGTATTGACTGACCTTTTTATTTTATTTCTCCAGAAGTCGTCTTCCACGTCCTTAATCAGGTTGTCTATGTTCATGTTCTCTCCTTTGCCTTGAACAGGAGCCAATCCTTCTCCCCGGCCTTCTTGAACCTTATTATGGTATAGCGGCCTTTCAGCTTTTTTCCGTCAAGGGAGAAAACGATTTTCTCCGGTTTCCTGCTCTCTATTTCATAGTTACCGGAATCCCAGATTTCCACCGTGCCTTTTCCGTAGCCCTCCTTTATCTCCCCCTCAAAATCCGCGTAATCAAGGTCGTGGTCCTCCACCTGCACAGCCAGGTGCTTGACTCCCTCCTTTGTGGGCACGCCCTTGGGCACGGCCCAACTCTTCAGCACCCCGTCCATCTCCAGGCGAAAATCATAATGCAAATGCGAGGCATCGTGTTTTTGCACAACGAATTTCGG
>CP070662.1:477903-503088 GCA_020355185.1 archaeon | reverse complement strand
TACTGTTTCCAGTTCTGCTGCTAGCTTTACTTGTTTTTGTTTCCGGATGTACGGAAGCGGATGCGGTGGCAACGGAGCAGTCATACAGACAAAAATTTGATACAGCTTGCTTGAGCTGGTCAAACACAAACTGTGGAGGAACAACAGTCCCAGCCAATATCTGCTACGCATACAAAAACTTAACACAGTCAACTACCTGTGACCATGATGTAGTGGCAGATGCCTGTGGATGTACCCAGCCATACGGCATAGAAAGACCATAAGCTTTTTTAAACACCCTTTTACATATTTTTAATATGAAGAGTCATGTTTCTATACTGTTTCCAGTTCTGCTGCTAGCTTTACTTGTTTTTGTTTCCGGATGTACGGAAGCAGATGCGGTGTTTTCTATTTTCGGTCTGGACATAAGCCCGGAACCCTCCTACACTGTAAATGAAAACCTGATAATAGAAACTGAGGTCATACCTCAGGAAGTTTACGAGGGGGAGAAGACAAGCGTATATTTTGACCTGTATAATAAGGGCAACACGACCATAATGGGCATAAACCTGGAGATAACAGATTACGGGGAACTGGAGCCGCAGGGAAGCACTTCGATGTCCGTGGAAGAGATTGAAGAAGGGGAAACGGAAGGCTGGAAATGGGACTTTATAGTCGGGGAGAACGTCTACAGCCAAAGGGAGGAGAATATCAGGTATGAGCTGAGTTACACTTCCAAATCTTCTGTCCTTTATGACATAGTTGCCATGTCCCACGGGGAGTACGCAAGACTGGAAAGGGAAGACAGGCTGGAGGAAGAGTTCAACCTTAATTATTTCAAGACAAAAACGCCGGTGGAAATAAGCCTTTCAATCTCAAGGGAACAGCCGGTTTTTGAGGATTCCGAGTTCTACCTTTACATCACGCCTGTAAATATGGGCGGGGGATCTGTAAATAACATTGAACCCGGGAATTTGGTGGTGCATTACCCTGATTTCCTGATATTCGAAGGAAGCAACGACTTTTCACACCAGGAAGATGAGAACAAACTGACCTTGAGCAGGGAGCTAAAGTTCTATGACAAGGAAGCAAAGAAATTGACATGCAAATTCAAAGTAAATGACGTTGATGTCAGGGATATAGGGCAATTCATGGTTGAGGCAAGTTATATATATGAATATCACAAAACTATAAATATCAAGATAAAACCTAAATAAAGTAGGAACACCCCAAAGGAGGAAATTTCATGAAAAAAGCTTTAGTATTGATTGCAGTTGCGGCTGTTATTTTTTCCAGTGGTTGTTTGGAAGGAATCTGGCCCCAGGGAGAGACAGTGATTACAGGAAAAGGTGTCATAGTGAACATGTTTGAGCCGGATTTCCCTGAATTGGAGCCAGATGACAAGTTCGACCTGTATCTGGAAGTCGAGAACATAGGCGGCACGGATGCCAAGAACACATACGCACATCTATTCAACATAGATGTAAGCGAATGGGGAAACCCGACAAAAACAAAGTCTATCGGAACTCTTGAATCCCCGGATGAAGTAGCCGGAATACCAGGCGACATAGGTGAGGCCACTTGGGAACTGGAAGCACCGACAGTTCCTGAAGGTGTTGTTTTCAAGTACCAGCCCAAGGTAAGATTGATGTACGATTACCAGACCATAGCATCGGCAACCATACCGCTCATGGAAAAGTCAGAATACAAAAGATTAAAGGAAAGAGACATGCTGAGCGTGCCTCCGATAACCACGGACGTTAGCAAGGGACCTCTTGCAGTAACTATTTCCGCAAGGACTCCGATAGTTATAGACAACTATACAGAAGACACTGTGGAATTCAGGGTAAACGTTGACCTCCTTCAGAAGGGAGGAGTATTCGACCCGGATCACAGCAGTGGTGATATGAACCTGACTTCCGACGACATGGACAAGCTAAAAATAAAGATAGATGCCAGCGGAGTCGAAGGAGAAGCAGAAACCGGTTCTTGTAACGCTTCCGTAAATGCCGTGAAAGAAGATTTAAGGAGAGGCAAGACACTGATTTACACCTGCGAGCTCGAGGCAAAGGAATTCTCAGCATCAGCAAGCGTGCCTGTAACGGTTATACTGGATTACGGCTACTACGAAGATCTGACAACAGACATTAAAGTAACAGCGCGAGATTAAATCCCCTTCTTTTTCTTATATTTTAAAAACCCAGTGTTTAGTATAGTGATTTTCATGGATTTCGTCGAGATAAATGCGGACCTCCATGTACACGGCCTTTACTCCGGCGGGGTAAGCAAGAAAATGATTCCCAGAGTCATAGGTGAGCAGGCTCCGCTGAAGGGTCTGAACCTGGTCGGAACCGGTGACATACTCAACAGAAGATGGATAGATCTTGTAAAAAGGGACCTGAAAGACAACGGTTCAGGAGTCTTGGAGCATCCAAACGGGACCAAGTTCGTGCTCCAGACAGAGGTCGAGGACAACAGAAGGGTGCACCACGTAATCTTTATGCCTGATTTCTCAAAGGTGGAGGAACTAAGGGAAAAATTCAAAGGAAAGGTTCTGGACTTGGATACGGACGGAAGACCCAGAGTGCACTTAAACGGGGAGGAGATCGCGGAATTGTGTATAGAATCCGGATGTCTGATAGGACCTTCCCATGCCTTCACGCCCTGGACAGCCATGTTCAAGGAATACGATTCGATAAAGGCCTGTTACGGGAAGTATGAAAAGGATGTGCATTTTCTGGAGCTGGGGCTTTCCGCGGACACTTCAATGGCGGATCGTATCAGCGATTTGCACCGTCTTACCTTTTTGAGCAACAGCGATGCCCACAGTCCCTGGCCAAACAAGATGGGCAGGGAGTTCAACAGGCTTCGGCTCAAGGAGGTAAGCTTCCAGGAAATGGAGAAGGTTCTTAAAAGGCAGAACGGGAGGTGCGTCACCCTGAACACGGGTTTGAATCCCAAGGAGGGTAAGTATCACAAGACAAGATGTATAGGCTGCCTGCTTTTCTTTGAGCTTGAGGACGCGGACAGATATAACTGGAGATGTCCCAGCTGCGGCAAGCCCATAAAGAAGGGGGTTTATGACAGGATAGGAGAGCTTGCGGACCTGGAAGAAGGTAAACACCCGGATCACAGGCCCCCTTACATGCATACAATTCCCCTGAGCGAGATAATTTCCCTTTCCCTTGGAGTGAAGAACGTCTACTCGGTAAAGGCCCAGACCAAGTGGGAGGAATTCGTGGAAAAGTTCGGCAACGAGATAAAGGTCCTTCTGGAAACAGAATTCAATGAACTGAAATTTCTGGACCCGAAGGTCGCGGAAATGATAATTGCTTTCAGGGAAAACAAAATACAGTACGTTCCTGGCGGGGGAGGCGTATACGGCAAAATACTTCCTCCCGGAAAGAAACCCAGAATAGAATACTACAAATATAAACAAAGAAGTTTATCAGATTATTAGCGATTCAATGCGCCATAGATACATAAAAATATCATCAGTAATCTCGGAGCTTTCAGGACTCCCAAGAACGGTAAAATTAATCAGCTTTCTGATATTAATTTACTATATTGGATGGTCCATAGTAGAACCCTTCTTTCCTCTTTACCTTAACCAGATTCTGAGTAATTATACTGAAGTAGGAATTATAATAGGCCTTCTTCACATCTTATGTTTTTCCTGTCGTGATGAAATCTTTGAACAGTCTGGGAAGGGGGATAAGCCCGATAATAGCAGGACTAATAGCGGATCTTTTCGGCCTGAGGTACGTGTTCCTTCTCGGCTCCCTGATAGCGGTGGGGCTCTTACTTTTCACCCTAAAACTGAAGTTTAAATAAAATAAAGTTTGGTGGGCCCACCCGGATTCTCACGGGGAATGGAAAATGGGAAGCATTTTCAAGTTCTTTCCCTGAGGCTTTCTTTCGAAGAAAGGCTCACTCGAACCGGGGATATCCACCATTTTGAAATGGAATTTCAAATTTTGGAATAAAATTCCAAAACGTCAAGGTGGCGTCATAGCCATTGTCCAGCCAAAGGCTTCTAGACCATAGGCCCTCCTTAAAATCGGATATTTAAATCCGGAAAAGACACAACTTCAGTGCGTGTCAATCTATCACTTTTTCAATACCAATACGAGGTCTTTTTCCTTGTTTCCAACTATCCTGCCTTCCGATAATTTAAATTCTGGGAACATATTTAAAAGCGTTTTTTTAACCTTTTCTTCGTTCCCTTTGTTCACGAAATGCGAAACCAGCAAGATGCCATTTCCTCTCATAACACGTGAGACATCTTTCCCGTTAAGAAGATGTATGGTATCCAGGCAAACCACAAAGTCAAATGTCTTATCCCTGAAAGGGAGAAAATCTCCGCTGGCAATAACTCTGGCTGCCGATTCCCTGTCAACATCTATTCCTATAGCCTTAATTCCTAAGAATTCCTCGAACCATCCTGGTCCCACTCCTATATCCAAAACATTTCCTTTAATCTCAGGCAAAATTTCTTTTAGATGCTTATACTTGGCAAGCTGGTTTTCTTTCATCCATCTGGAGTAAATTTTTTCAGTGAACATATTATCGCTAGTCATTCAATTCCTAATTGTTTAATCAAAGTCGGATTTGAAAAGTAAGCTCTTACATCGGAATTAGGATCTAAAAGTTCAATCATTTCAAAATCTTCCCTAACAATTAACTCAAATCCTTTTTGTGACAAATATTTTTCTTTAAATTCGGAGTAATTTGAAACAGTAAAATCAGCATCACCCATTTCTGGTCTTGTTTTATCCGGTTTTCGAAGCTTTAACACTTGAAGTTTTCCACCAACAGTTTCTATTGGTTCAATGTGGAATACGGGTCCTGTCGGTGTTTTTTTAACTATCTTGCCAACCTGTGAAATAGTTTCCAATAAATCATCATACTGATCATCACTTTGACAAAAAATACAGGCGTAATTAACAGGGGCATTCTTCTCAGAAGTATATTTATCTTTTAGTTTGTTCGCCTTTTCTACAATTTCCTGCACAAAAATTTTAAGGTCCTTTACGTCCATAACAATAGCCTGTTAATGATGTTTTGCAAAACCCTTTTCTTTACTAAGGTTTTTATATTGAAAGCCAAGTGGTGCGAAGGCCGGGATTTTCGGAACTTTTAGAGTTTTGCTTGAGCTTTTTCTAAAAGCTCATTCGAACCCGGATTACCACCGTGCTGCACAGTTTGGCAGGGTGGTGTCCTACCATTAGACTACCATCGCACTTTCAGGAATTTTACATAGTTTCAACGAATTTTTCCACAGACCGGTCAAAGGTTTTTTCCACCTCATCTGGAAACAGGCATGCAGGCAATTCACCGGCTTCCCTGTGATGGCGAATGCACAAGCAACACATGCCTTTCCTGCTGCATCCAGGATAGGTGCAGTTGCATTCCTGGAGGTTCTTCTCTCTGTTCGGGCAATCCATACTAAACACTTTGCAGAAACATACTTAAATTTATTTTGATGACCAATATGTGCCGCCGTTCTGTTTCCATTTTACGTAATCCTGGATGATTTTCCAGTGGTCAAAGGCAAAATCTTCCTTTTTCAGTTTTTCAACCTCGTAGAAACCGACTTCCCTTGCGTCATCACCGGCCTCGAGTTTACCGCCAATTACTTCGGCCAAGAATGCCACCGTTATGGTGTGGCGTCTTGGATCTCTTTCCGGGTCCGAGTAAACCCCCAGAATTCCTTTCAATCTGATGTCCAAACCGGTCTCCTCTTTCATTTCTCTTACTGCGGCATTTTCAATCGTTTCTCCGTAATCCACATGACCACCCGGGTTGGCCAGTTTACCTTTATGGGGCTCTATTCCCCTGGTAATTATTACAATCTTTCCGTCCCTTTCGGCGATAATATCAACTGTTGGTACAGGATTTTTGTACATCTTACCACTTTTAATATTGTTTGACGCGAAGCGTCTTTAATGATTGGCGCTGAGGGCAGGACAATCTAAGTTTTCTTTTCTAAAGTCTTTTCTTTTTTGAAAAGAAAAGCTTTTTCGAACCTGCGTGCACAACCACTTAACGCAGACGAAGTCTGCGTCTGTTTGTGGTGCAGTTGGTTACACGCCCGGTCTCGAGCCAACCGGATTAAACCGCTCTCCCACCTCAGCATTATATAAGTTTTTACAGGATATAATTAATATGCAGATTACACTTAAATTAGACGGTAAAGCAAAAAAAATCAAATCAAAAGCGAAAACTATAGAAGAGCTTCTTAAGGAAAGGGGGGTTTGTACAGAATCTGTTCTTGTCAGGAAAAACAGCAAGTTCGTTCCGGCAGAGGACAAGATAAAAGAAAAGGATGAAATTGAGATAATAAAAATAACTTCGAGTGGTTGATATGAAATGCTATTCGTGCGGTAACTCTGCTGTTATTTACAGGAAGTATGAAGGCAGAGCCTGGTGCAAAAATCATTTTTCCAAACAACTTGAATCAAAGGTAAAGGTTACAATAAGAAAGAATAATCTGATTGAGAAAGGGGACAAAATATGCGTGGCCCTTTCTGGCGGAAAGGATTCCTGTCTTGTTCTTTACTTAATGGACAAGTTTTTCGGAAAGAGACCGGACATTGAGGTTTTGGCTCTGTCGATAGACGAGGGAATAAAGGGCTACAGGGATGAAAGCATAAAAAAGGCGAGGGAACTGTGCAAAAAAATCGGCATCCCGTTACATCTTCATTCATTTGAGGGAGAATTCGGCAAGACCATGGACAATATAGTTAAAAAAGATGCCCGGGCGTGCACATACTGCGGCGTATTCCGGAGGTTTGTTATCAACAAGAAGGCCAGGGAGCTCGGAGCCACCAAATTGGCCACAGGTCACAACCTGGATGACGAGATACAGAGTGTCTTCATAAACAACCTCAAGGGGGATATAAACCGCCTGATGAGACTGGGACCCAGACCGATAGTAACCAAAAAAAAGTTCGTAACCAGGATAAAACCCCTGAGAGACGTTCCGGAAAGGGAGACGGCATTATACGACATGATTAACGGAATAGATTATCATGACAGTAGGTGTCCGAATGCTGAGGACAGTATAAGATTTGACGTCAGAAAATTTATAAACGTTATGGAGGAAAAATATCCCGGCACCAAGCACATCGCGATAAAACATTTTGATACGATTCTTCCGGCGCTCAGAAAACATTTCTCCGACACGGGCAAGGTGAAGGAATGTTCAAATTGCGGGGAGCCAACCTCACGTAACTTGTGCAAAGTATGCGAACTTCTGGATAATATTAAATACTAGAACATCTTTTCTTCCAGAATTTCTTTCATTTCTTCAAAAAGGTCTTTTGCAATTTTTTTACCTGTATTTGTTATAAACCATTTATCCAATCCACTTTCCACATGATTCAAAATATATTCAGGCGACTTTCCACACTCTTTGAACCTAGGTATAGCACCTTTTCCATACCTATCCAATCTATCAGATTCCATTGTGAGAATAGCATCTATGTCCCCCCATTCAATAACTTTATCCGGCCAGTCATGAATGGAAACTATCCTCTCTATTTTTTCAGTTTTCTTGCCATTATATTTTATCTCTTCAAGTTCCTTTCTAACGTTTTTGGCTCCGTATTCCATATGAAGCGTCAAATCTTTGGGTCTTATGCTTTTTGGGTCTTTGAGTTTGTATCTTCCTGTATCATGAAAATAAAGCGAAATACATATTGTATCTAAATTTCCTCCTTCATATATCCACAAAATTTTACCATATTTCACGGCTCTTAATGTATGTTTCATGTCTTCTTTCCTGCCTTTTTTTAGATAAGCGAAGGCTCTTTTTCTTATTTCATTTTCAGTTTGTCCATCAAATATCATGAATAGAATAGAGATAGTAAAACTATTTAAATCCTTTAGAAATTTTATCTTTTCAAGAGCTTGAATTCGTATTTCATGGGAGCGAAGAATTTCTCGTTGGCATGGTAGCCGCAGATTTTGCACCGGAAGCCCACGGTTATCCTCTTGTCCAGGAGATTCTTCCCGTATATAGACTTCAGCTTGTTTCCGCAGACAGGACATTTCTTTGGTCTGGATTTCTTACTCTTCTTCGTTTTTACGGTTATCTCCATATTGTTTATCTGCAGGGCAATTTTTCTGCTCCTCTGGGGGGTGATGGAAAAATTCTTGTTGAGTTTTTTGAGTTCCTTTTGGACAAGCTCCGCAAGCTCTTCCTGAGTGTGTACCATGCCACGTCTCTTCATGGTATAGAAAACGACCCTTTTAACAAGTTCAGAGTTAGGTATTCTAACACCCATCAGACCACACAAAATAAATTGTCAACCGTTATATTAAAAGTTTTTCGCGGTTTTCATTGCTTTGTTGACAAGCCTGTCTATATCAAGGTTTTTTTCTTCCCTTAGAATTTCCCCGATTCTGCCCTTGGTTCTTGGAGATTCAGGAACCGCGGAGCAGTCACCAGTGGAAATGATTGAAGGTTCGTATGTTCCTATATTCTCGGCTATTTTTACAATTTCCTCCTTGTTCAGTCCCAAAAGTGGTCTGAAAACAGGAATCCCTATACTCTGGTTCAAAACCCCCAGATTATCCAGAGTCTGGGAAGCCACCTGGCCTAAGTTTTCACCTGTTACGATGGCCTTTGCCTTTTTCTTAAGACAGAACCTTTCCCCAATTCTGTACATCATTCTTTTGCAGAGAAGGCATCTAAGGTTTTCCCTAGTTTTTTCCATGATTTCTGTCATTGCCATCCCGTTCTTGATTACAGTCAGTCTCATTTTTTGGCCCACAGACCAATTGTTAAGTTCATTCAGAACTTTCTTCGCCCTTTCCAGATTTTTCTTTCCGTCCACATACGGCGAGGAATCAATGTAAAGAGGAAAAACTCTGCAGCCTCTTTTCATCATCATCCAGGAGGCTACCGCAGAATCTATGCCCCCCGAAAAAAGCGCTGCTACGTTGCCCTGTGTGCCAAGAGGCAAACCCCCCTGGCATTTTATTTTTTCCATGAAAAAGTATGCCTTGTTCTGTCTGACCTCTATGTAGAGGGTTCTGTCCGGATTTTCCAGGTCTACCCTGGAACCGATATTTTTTACAATCCTTTCCCCGACCCTCCTTTCTATCATCTGGCTCGTGAAGGCCTGGTTACCTGTCCTCCTTGCCCTGACCGCAAAGCTATCTCCTTTCTCTATGAATTTCTTGGCAAACTTTTCCGCGTGGTTAACAAGTTTTTCCATATCCGCCTTTACTATGACTTTCCTGACCGGAGATATGCTTGTCAGACCGAAAACCTTTGTGAGAACTTCACAGGCTTTATCTATCTCTTTCGTATCTATGAACAGTCTTCCTGGTTCCCCCCTTACAGAAAAATCTATCTTGGCCGACTTAAGGCCTTTATTTATGTTTGAAACCATTTTTTTTTCAAAAAATCTCCTGGTATAATCGGACTTTAGGGCGGTTTCCCCAAGTCTACAAAGAATCTTACTGAATCCCATAATATCAAAATTAATTGGTCAAAGGTAACATTTAAATACCTTACTCACTTAATAACCTTAAGGTAATATTTATGGCAGATAAAGACAAGTCCCAGGAAAACAAGGAAAAAACAAAGGAATCAAAGAAAGAGGACAAATACGTAAAAAGCGTATGGAGACATGTCTCTATCGGTTTTGTTGTTTTAACTGTAATACTCGTAGCAGTCATACTCTCAGGCTGTCCCAGCGGAAATGTGACAGGTGCAGTGACTGCAGACGCTGCGGCGGAAAGGGTCACCACTTTCATAAAAGAAAATCTGGTGGCCGAGGGAACAGAAGTAACTGTTAACGAGATAAACGAAGAAAACAGCCTTTACAGGCTTTCAATAGAAGTGACAAGCGGTGGCATGAGCCAGGAAGTGGAATCTTACATAACCAAGGATGGTGTGCTGTTTTTTCCGCAGGCCATAGACCTTAATGAGGTGGAGGAACTTCTTGAGCAACAGGGAGAGGAGTCTCAAACACAGGAGGAAGATATCACGAAATCCGAAAAACCTGAAGTTCACGCCTTTGTAATGTCATACTGTCCTTACGGTCTTCAGTTCATGAAGGCCTACATTCCCGTTATGGAATTGCTGGGAGAAAAGGCTGACATTGAACTGAATTTTGTCAGCTATGCCATGCACGGAAAGGATGAAATTGACGAGAACCTCAGGATGTACTGCATACAGAAGGAACAGAAAGACAAGTTTACGGATTACCTCAGATGTTTTGTGGAAACTGACGACTATGAAGAGTGCCTTTCAGCGGCAGGAGTGGACACAGACATGCTTGACTCCTGCATACAGACCACGGACGAGGAATTCAAAATAACCGAGCTTTACGAGGATAAGAGCACCTGGTCGGGTGGAAGTTTCCCGATGTTCCCTGTTGAAGACGACCTGAACAAGAAATATGGCGTAAGAGGTTCGCCAACTTTCGTGGTAAACCATAAAGTTATAAGCGTCACAAGGTCAGCGGAAGCTATAAAAGATTCTGTGTGTTCGGCATTCATCACGCCGCCTCCTGAGTGTGAAGAGGAACTGAGTAATGAGGCAGAACAACCGGGCATAGGTCCTATCGGTTCGGGAAGCGGGTCCACATCAGGCGGCAGTTGCGGCTAATACCTTACCTCGAAACCGGAAAAATTTTCTTCTGATTTTTCTTCTCTCGTTTCCACTCTGTCAACCTTTGCATCTGGGAAGCCTTTCCTGCACCATTCAGCAAGTTCCTTGGCACGATTACCCTGGGCCAGAATTTCAACTGTACCGTCTTCCCTGTTTTTGACCCATCCTCCGAGTCCCAGTTCCCGGGCCTTGTTCCTGGTTCTGGCCCTGAAAAAAACCCCCTGGACTTTCCCGTAAACTCTAATCCTTAATTTCATCTAACCCGCCCTTTATCCATAAATAATGATTAGAAACAAAATGTCCGGGATAAGCGTCCCATTTTTCTATTTTTTCCTTCTTTTCGAAACCGTTTTTCAGTAAAAGTTCTACTTCTAATTTATGCCAGCGGTCTTCGGGGCTCCCGGTAATCCATACTAATTCTAAACAACCGTCTTTTTTTGATTTTTCTATTAACCTATAAAGTAGTTCTTGGAGCAATACAGTATTTTTTCCCAACACACCAACATCGGAAACATAAGCATATTTTCCATTTTTTTTATGTTCTATTTCATGAACAAATGGCAGTGCTTCCCGTTTGTCCAAGTATTCGAAGAAAATAAAACCAAATATTTTTCCATTCCTTTCTGCTACTATGAAATTTTCAGACAAATTTTTAATCCAAGATTTAATTATGCCTTTGGGACAGACATAACCTTCATAGAATTTTTTTTCTACATTTTGAATTCCTTCAATATCTTGCAGTTGTGCCGGTCTGAAAATAAACATTCATCTCACTATCTTCAGTATTTCGGCCACATCCCTTATTTCGTAATCCGCCTTTATTTTTACCGGTCTTTTCCTGTAGCCCAGTCCGTAAAGAGCAAGAGCGGTTTTCATACCCAGAGCTTTGGCTCCTTTTATGTCTCTTTCCGGATCCTCTCCTACGAAAAGTATTTCTTCCGGTTTCAGGCCAAGCTTCTTTAACGCTATCTGGAAAGGCTTTTTCGAGGGTTTTTTCTTTCCGGTTTCGCCCAGTGTTACCACAGTATCAAAGAAATAGATTATTCTCATGTCCGCAAGCCTTATCCATCCCTGAAGCTCAGGTGCGTCCGAAACTATGCCCAGCTTCAGGCCCTTCTCCTTAAGCTTTATCAGGGTGCTCACAACATGAGGGTAAGGTTTAAGGAAGCCCGCCTTTACCTTCCTATAGGCGGATATGCCTTCGGCCAGGATTCTCTTGTCAATTTTTCCCGAGACTTTATTGAGAAACTCCTGGAATATCTTCTGGTTTTCTATACCATATTCCCTGTAAAGCTCGTAAAGAATTTTGACTCCTTTCTCCTTGCTCAGCGGAAGTCCGGCATCTGTCATTGCCGAAACAGCCTCCTCGGAACAGATTCTTTTCATCTTTATGAAATCTATCAGTGTGTTGTCCAGATCGAAAAGCACGGCCTTGATCATATAAAATACTTATAGCTCACAGACTAATATATCTTTCATGAATCTAGTTGAGAGCTACAATAAAAGAAAAAAGAAAATAAGGGGAAGGCTGGAAGAATTCAGAGATTTCTGGAACAAATCAGATGAGGATTTATTCGCCGAATTATGTTTTTGTTTGTGCACGCCACAGAGCAAGGCCAGGAACTGTGATGCCTTCATAAGAAGGGTAAAGGAAAACAGACTGCTTTTCGGTGGCACGGAAAAGGAACTTAGAAGATATATGCTCGGTGTGAGGTTTTGCGACAACAAGTCCCGATATATCGTGGGGGCAAGAGACTTCTTCAGCGAAAACGGAAAGGTTAAGATAAAAGAGAGAATAAAGAACTATGACCCGAAGGAGGCAAGAGACTGGCTGGTAAAAAATGTAAAGGGTCTGGGGTTCAAGGAATCCTCCCATTTTCTCAGGAATATAGGCATGGGAAAGGACCTGGCAATACTGGACAGGCATGTTCTTAAAAATCTGAGGAAGCACGGGGTTATAAAGGATATACCCGTTTGCCTGACCGGAAAGAGATACCTGGAAATAGAGGAAAAGATGAAAAAATTTTCCAGGCATACTGGAATACCTATGGAGGAATTGGACCTGCTTTTCTGGTCCGAAGAAACGGGGGAAATTTTCAAATAAGAACTGCGTTTACTGTCCCGTCCTGGGAGGGTCTGGAGGTTACACGGGCCTTGCCCTTTTCCGTATCGATTATGGCACCCTTGGTTATTATATTCCTCCTTACAAAATGGGAGTCAGCGGGATTTTCCAGGACATTTCTTATTTCCAGCTTCAGGCTTTTTTTACTTTTGGGGTCACAAACGTTTGCTTTTTTTACCTGCATGACCCTTATTTTTCTTACATTGCCTCTGCATTTTACAATTTTCTTTCTTTCCTTGTCCTCAAGTTTTGTTCTCAGTATCTCCCTGCCCATCTCGTACTTCTTCTTTTTCCTGCGCTTGTGATAGATGGCGCCAGTTATTGTCCTCTTGCTTCTGCCTTGTGTCTTCATTTTATTACCTCTTATTAATTTTCAGACCGGGTTTAAATATGTATGTTAAAAAAGCTTTAAATATATTAAATCTCAACAAAAAATATGACTGAAGACAGCAGCAGACCTTTGGACGCATTGAATCAGGCCAAGGGAAAAAGGGTAATACTTAGCTTGAAAAGCGGTGAAGAAATAACCGGTGTACTCAACGCATTTGACCTTCATCTTAACCTCTGGCTGGAGGATGCGGAAAGAAGAAATAACAGCAAGACCACGAAACTTGGGACCATAGTAATTCGTGGAGATAACATACTCTTTATCTCACCAGAGTAAAACGTGATTTTTTAAAATAAATTCATGCTGGTAGTGATTTTATGACTAAAGGAACACCATCTTTCGGCAAGCACCAGAGAACCACGCACATAAGGTGCAGAAGATGCGGCAGGTTTTCCTACAACAAGAAAAAGGGTTACTGTTCGGCCTGTGGTTACGGCAAATCCCAAAAAATTAATAAACAAAGCTGGAGAACCAAACTTTTCAACAGGAAAAGGAAGTGATTTTGTGGGAAAGGTCGCGATTTCAATCAAGGTAAACACAGAAGGACCGGGTGTGAATATGGAAAAACTTAAAAAAGAATTAAAGAACAAGATACCGATCGAGGATATGGAGGAACTGGACATAGGTTTCGGACTCAAAGCTCTCAGAATAATGGTGGTAAGACCGGACAAAGAGGGTCAGGGGACAGATGACCTGGAGAATACCATAGTTGAATTGGAAGGCGTTGCGGCAGTGGAAGTGGAGAAAGTTACCCTCATCTAATTTACTATTTATATTTGTTTCCAGTAAAATCTACTAAATGGGCCCATAGCTCAGCCTGGTAGAGCACTCGAATGGTTCATGGTGAAGCTCTTAACCGAGTTGTCGAGGGTTCGAAAACAAAAACCTTTTAGAAAATTCCGAAATCGAAAATTTCGTATTTTCGGAATTAAGGAAATCTGTGATTTCCGAAAAGGGTTTTTGTATCTCCAAAATATGCGAAACGAGGTTTCGCCAAAAATCAGGGAGAAAATCCCTCTGGGCCCGCCACTATTTTATGTCCAGTTTCTTTATGTCCGAGTTTCTTTCAAGAAGCTCCCTTATTTTTTTTATATTACACCCGCTTCTTCCTATGGTCCTGCCCTTTTCCTTCGGGTCTATGGTCACATTCGCCTTGGATCCTTCAACCTTTACCGAGCTCTCCTCGGGCATCATGTTTTCTATGAATTTTTTGGGTTCTTTATGGTATTCAAAGACCTTTACCTGTTTTTTCAGAACTCCCTGCAGCTTCTTGATATTTTTTCCACTTTTTCCTATGGCTATACCGGCCTTGCCGTTTTCCACCAGAAAATAAATAGTATGATCATCAAATATGCAGTCAAGTACTGCTACCTTTGTGCAACTTTCAAATGTGTTTATGAAACCTATTGTTTTCATGTCAAAACTTTTAAGCATCTAAAATCCCCACTTTTGATGAAAATTACTGACTGTTATCCCCCCGAGTCATGCCCTTAATTAATATATTTTTTGCTTTCCCGCCTTTTAAGGCTTTTTTAACCCTTTTATAACCATATAAAATCTTTCTTTTATTCAAAGTTTCTTTAACGCCCTTTTCAACCTCCTTGCGCATTTTTCCACCTATTTCTTGGATTTTTTGGGCTTGAATACTATGTCGCAAATATTCGTTCCCACAGGAGCAACCTGATTTATCAAAACATTTTCTATTATAGAGTCCAGATTGTCCACATTTCCGTTCACCGCAGCCTCGGTCAAATGTTTGACGGTTGTTTCAAAATTCGCTCTGGCCAAGACGGACCTCTTGCTCCCGGCCACACCATATCTACCTATTGCTTTTATCTCCCCATCTATGGTCATCATGTCTCCCACCAGAATTATGTGTCTGGGGTCTATGGTCAGTCCCTGGTCTGCCAGAGTTCCGCAGGCTTCCTTGATTATCGCATTTCTGGCAGCCTCTATTCCGAAAAGTTTCTCAACTTCTTTTATGTTATTTGAGAATAATCTTTTTGGGTCGATCCCTTCAATCTTTATTACCTTGCGGAGGTTAGAACCTATGGTCGTTATAACCCATTCTTCCCCTTCTTTTGTTACCATTGCCTGTTCTATACCGGAAACTCCCCTAAGGCGCATGTCAAAAATTTTCAGCTTTATTTTCTGGAGGTCTCTTATGGTCACCTCCTCCTTTTTTGATTTCAGTTCTATTCTGTTTCCCTCAATTTTTATATCATATCCACGTATCTGTTTGTTAAACAACTTAATCAATTCCTCCTTGTTCATCTGCAGGTCCTTCAGATAGCTGGTGTCCAGCTTTATCTCTATTGCAAGATTGACCAGGTCTATAACGTCCTCCAGAACTATGTTCTTCATCTTGGTTTCCTTTATCCTTTTTGCTATCTTCGTGGCATCCTCTCTGTTGTTGTGTTCCGGATCGAGGTATATCTGCATAATTGGCGTGGTGGCTTCCTTTCTGGCATCCAGTATCTCTATTAACCTAGGCAAACCCAGGGAAACCTGCTTCACCACGGAACCTGCTGTGTGGTAGGTACGCATTGTCATCTGGGTCGCGGGCTCGGATATGGACTGTGCGGCTACAACTCCCACCGCCTCGCCGGCCTCGTAACTCATCTTTATGTAAGTTTCCTCTATTTTTTTGATTATTTTCTCGGCCTGCTTCTGTGTAGGTTTATATTTTTCAAAACAGTCCATTGTATCCATCTTTAATTTTTCAGAAAGAATCGAAGAGGATAACATTTTTTCATAGTTCATTTAATCACCGATTTCAGATTCAACCAAATTTTCTATTCTTATCGAACCCCACTCGCTCTTTGAGGGATCTATGCCGTCTTCAGCAGGGAAAAACTGCACTATCCTTCCCCAGTCGTCCCTCACGGTCTTGTCATATTCCACCTTAAGTTCCTGGAGGGCGTTGACAAGTCTTCTTTCCATATAACCGGATTTCCTTGTTCTAAGGGATTTGTCCATCAGGCCCTCCCTTCCGTTCATGGCATTAAAGAAGAACTCAAAAGGATTTAGCCCGTCTTTAAAGGATACCGGTATGAAGCCTCTTGACTGGGGGGAAAGCTCTCCCTTTTTGAAATGGGGAAGGGTCCTGTTTTTATATCCCCGGTGAATTCTCTCTCCCTGAAGGGTTTGCTGGCCTATACAACCCGCAAGTTGCGTTAGGTTAAGCATGCTGCCCCTGGCCCCGGACTTGGCCATCACTACTGCACAGTTTTCCGGCAGGGTGTCTGATATTATCTCCGATGCCTGGTCAACAACCTTCCTCAAGGCTTTCATTATATAAGTTTCCAAGCTTTCTTTCAGGGTCTGACCCGGAAGCTGTTCAAGTTCCCTGTTTCTATATTTCCCTATAAGCTCCATGCATTCCTTCTCCACTTTCCTGACAACCTTTTCTATATCCTTCTTGGCCTTATCCGAAATATCCTGGTCTGATATGCCTATGGTAAAGCCCTTTTCCATTAAAAATCTTATGCCTAATTTGGAGACTCTGTCAAGAAACAACCTGGCTTCCCCGCTTCCGTAGTTTTTTTCTATGAAATCCAGGAGCAGGCCTTTCTCTCTTCCTATAGCCTTTGAATCAATTACACCCGTTTTTAATTTTCCATTCTTTATGGAAACATAAAGGTCCCAGGGACATTTCTCCTTTTTACATTCATCACATCCCATGCAGGCATTGCTCTTGAATCTTATGCTCAGGTCCTGCGGGAGAAGATGGCTGAAAAGCCCCTTTCCTGTAATCTCATTTTTCACTCTTTTTTCTATTCCCAGATTCGCAAGATACTGAATTGCTTTCTCCCCGCTCATTTTGGTACCCTTTTTGGTAAGGATATAATTCCCAGATATATGGTCCTGTATACATCCTATAATGGGCCCGCCGAAACGGGGACTCCTTATATGCTTTTCCACAAGCATCAATGATTCGGCTTCTGTAAGGGCCTCCACAGACTGGGGAACGTGAAGATTCATCTCATCCCCGTCGAAGTCTGCGTTGTAGGGGGCGCAAACGCAAAGATTAAGTGTGAAGGTTCTCCAGGGAGTTATCTTTACCCGGTGGGCCATAACACTCATTCTGTGGAGTGACGGCTGACGGTTGAAAATTACTATGTCCCCGTCCTTAAGATGCCTTTCAACCATGTAACCCTTTTCTATTTCTTCCGCTATCTCATTAGCGTTCTCTTCAGTTATCTTCTTTTTCCTGCCGTCAGGTCTTATTATGTAGTTGGCTCCGTCTATGGCCGAGGGCCCCCTTCTTATCATTGCCCTCAGAAAAGATATATTCCGGTCATTAACCGTTATGGGTACCGTAAGCTCTTTGGCCACCACCTCCGGTATCCCCACTTCATTTATGCTTATGTTAGGGTCCGGGGATATGACCGTTCTGGAAGAGAAGTTGACTCTCTTGCCGGAGAGATTGTTTCTGAATCTCCCTTCTTTCCCCTTCAGCCTCTGGGAAAGTGTTCTCAATGCTCTTCCGCTCCGGTGTCTTGCCTGTGGTACTCCGGAAAGGTTGTTATCGAAGAAGGTGGAGGCGTGATATTGCAGAAGTTCCCAAAGGTCGTCTATTATGAAGTCGGGAGCCCCTATGGTAATGTTGTCTTTAAGTCTCTGGTTTATCCTTATTATGTCCACCAGTTTGTGGGTCAAATCATCCTCAGACCTTTCTCCAGTTTCCAGTGTTATGGATGGCCTGACGGTGACGGGAGGCACCGGGAGCAGGGTTATTACCAGCCATTCCGGCCTGCCTCCTTTTATTTTCAGTATTTCCAGGTCCTTGGCTGTTATTTTTTCCAGCCATTCTCTTATCCTCAGGGGGGTGAGAGGCTTCTTGTCCAGGGTAAAGTTGTATGGCTTGTTTAATCTCACGGAGCCCTGTTTCGCCCCGCAGTAGGGGCATTTCTTTCTCTTGGCAAGATATAAATCATAAAGCGGGCTATCTTTCTTCTTTAACTCCTCCTTCGTTTCAAGAACCCTGCCGCATTCCTCACAGGTTGCCCTCAAAAGGCTGTAAATGGTTTTGACGTGTCTCACGTGTATTACAGGCCTGGCCAGCTCTATGTATCCGAAATGTCCGAAGCAAGTCCCGACACCGCCCCCGCAAACCCTGCATCTCATTCCCGGGTCTACGACACCCAGCCTGGGGTCCATTATTCCCCCCTCCACAGGGTATCCGTCCCGGTCATAAAGGTCGTATCTGTCAATCTCTACAGAGGCAATTTTCTTCAGAACTTTGGGTGAAAGCAATCCGAATTCCACAGCCTTTATTTTTTCTATCAAGTTTACTCACCTAAATGTAATTTGGGTAATATCATCAAGGATTTCAGTTCGTCTAGCATAAGTTTGAAGGCATAACTCATTTTAACTTCCTTTATCTTGCTCTTGCCGCACCTGGGACAGAAATGCTTGTTCTTTCTCCAGTCGTAAACTCCCATACCGCCGCATTTTTCACATACAGGCATTATGGAGTCGTCAGAAGAAAACCTCTCCCTCAACAACAAAGGTGCCCCGTGGGCTATCAGGCAGTCCTTTTCCATCTCCCCGAATCTCAGGCCGCCCTCGTTAGCCCTGCCTTCCGTGGGCTGCTTCGTAAGCAGAGTAACAGGTCCCCTGGACCTGGCATGTATCTTGTTTGCCACCATATGTTCCAGTTTCTGATAGTAAATCATACCCACGAATATTTCCACTTCCATTTTTTCTCCGGTCATTCCGTTGTAAATAATCTCCTTGCCGTCCTCCTTGAAGCCCATTTTCTTAAGGCTGGTCCTCAAATCGGCCTCCTTCTCCCCGTTGAATATTGTGGCGTTGGCCTTTCTTCCCTCCAGTGCAGCCAGCTTACCGGAAAGCATTTCCAGAAGCTGTCCCACGGTCAATCTGGAGGGTATGGAATGGGGATTCATTATTATGTCGGGTACAACGCCACTTTCGGTGAAAGGCATATCTTCCTCAGGCACTATTAGACCTATGACACCTTTCTGCCCGTGTCTGGAAGCGAATTTGTCCCCCAGCTCGGGTATTCTTTTGTCCCTGACAGTGACTTTAATCAGTTTGTCCCCGTTCTGGGTTTCGGAAAGAATTACCTTGTCTATCACTCCCCTTTCACCGTGCCTGAGAACAAGCGACGTTTCCCTTCTGTTTTGTATACCGGTTAAAAATTCACCCCGGTTAAGAAATCTTAAAGGAGAGGTTTTACCCACCAAAACATCGCCGTCGCCCACATTGGTCTCGGGAGAAATCAGACCGTCCTCGGATAATAGCGAGTAGGAATCTTCAGATCTGTATCCTCTGACATCCTTTTCCGGTATCTTAATCTCGTCAACCTGTCCTCCACCGTATCTGGTTTCCTCTATCTGGTAGGTACGGAAGAAAAACGACCTTCCAAGACCCCTTTCTATACTGCCTCTGTTAATTAATATGGCGTCTTCCATGTTGTAGCCGCCGTAAGTCAGGAGTGCAATCACCACATTCTGGCCCGCGGGATGCTTGTTCAATTTGAACACGTCATAACTGACCGAAGTCACCAAGGGTGTCTGGGGATAAAGAAGGATGTTGGATTTGGTATCGGTCCTTACAACATAGTTGGATGTGTAAAAACCCAGGCTCTGTCCTATCATTTTTGCGCCGAAATTTACCCTGTCACCGCGGTCGTATTCACCGTAGGGTATCAAAGAGGACGAAAGGCCGAACATCAAAAGGGGATTTATTTCCATATGCGTATGGTCTTTTGTAACATCCTGGGGTCTTAGAGCTATGTACGCATTTTCCTCTTCATCGCAGTCAAGATACTCTAATATCCCCTTTCTGATTAAATCGTCAAATTTTATTTTACCCTTTTCAAGGTCTCTGAGGTGGTTCTTTTTCAGTGCAGGGGTTCCGTTTTTGACGATCACAAGGGGCCTCCTTATCCTCCCGCTGCTGTCATTTATCAGGATTTCATCCAGGGACTCGTCATGGTATACATTGACTTCGTTCGAAATTTTTCCGGACCTTCTCTTTTTCTTTATTTCATTGACCAGTGTTTTTGGGTTTTTAACTTCCCCTATGAATGCCCAGTTTAAAAATACGCTAGTCATAAAAATCAACTTATTTTTGTTTTTAGGCCCTTAATTATCCCTTCTCTTTCCTCCTCGCTTATGCCGTTGCTGATTTCAGCCATTATGGCCATGTATTTTCTAAGGCCTATTGTAGGACCTTCAGGCGTCTCCGAAGGGTCGAGCCTTCCCCAATGGGTCGAATGAAGTTCCCTTGCCTTGAAGTGTTCCTGTGTGGTTGAAAGGGGTGAAATCACGTTTCTCAGGTGGGCCATGGATCTGGTAAAGTTGGTCCTCTCCAGCCTCTGGCTCACACCGGTTCTGCCCCCCACCCACATTCCCGTGGCAAGGGATGAGTTAATCTGGCTGGTAAGCACGTTGCTTTCAACTACCGTGGATACGGAGGGTATCTTGCCCCTCTTCGCTATTTTTTTGTAATTGTAATTTATTCTTTCTATCAGTCCCCATTTTCCCAGAAGTATGCTCCTAACAAGTATTTCCAGCAGGTCTCCCGCGGTTTTCAGTCTCTTGTTGCTGTAATGGTCTATGTCATCTTCCTCTATGTCCCCATGGGCAAGCTTTATCAGGTTAAGGGCTATTCTCGAAAGATATTTCGCTTTTTTATTTCTGTCTTCCGGTGACTGTCCTATATGAGGCAGCAAATACTTGTCTATAATCTGCTCAGCCCTCTCCTTCCTGTATTCCTTCTGGAAAACTTTCATTCTCTTGCCTATGTATTCCAGAGCCTCCTCAGTATCATTTATGTCCGTCTCGTAAAGATTTACATAAATTTCCTCGCTGTAAGCCTCCTTTACATTTATGGTTTCTATTATCTCTTTGTCACTGCCGAGCCCCAGGGCCCTGAGCAAAACCATCAGGGGAAAGTTTTTGAGGCTGGCAAAGGAAATCAATAAAAGCCCGTCCTTCTTTCTCAAAAGGGTATGCTTCTGTCCCCATCCCCTCCTTTCACTGGTTATCCTGCCGTTTGCCTCACCGTCTTTAATTTCCAGAATGACTTTATTTGGGGTTATTTCCTCTATCAGCGTCAGTACCCTTTCCGTGCCGTTGATTATAAAATATCCTCCGGGGTCGTCCGGATCTTCCTTGGATTCTATCAGCTGTTCCCTATCCTTTCCGTGAAGCTGGCATTTTTTGCTTTTAAGCATTATAGGCAATTCCCCTATCTTGACCTCTGTGGTTTCCTGTTCGTTGTCCCCTATCATCGGGGTCATTTCTAGGAATATTGGAGCGGAATAGGTCAGGTCCCTTAACCTAGCCTCCATCGGATATATTTCCCTTAAAGAGCCGTCAGACTCCTTGACGCTCGGGTTTCCCAGTCTGACCCTGCCCAACTTTACATTAAATTCCCTGAGCCTGTCGCTTTCCGGTTTTATTTCCCCTATTTCATCAAATATGGCCTGAAGCCTGCTCTCTATGAAATTATTATAACTTTCTATCTGGAATTTAACCAGTCCCCTTTCATCAACAAATTTTTTGAGCAAAATTTTGAAGTCTTTCATAAAATCACTATTTGGAAACAATTCTGTAATAAACCGACTTGGCGGCAACCTGGCTTTTTCTCGTTATTTTTATTACGTCCCCGATTTTTGCGTCAATTAGCTTGATTATCGGGTCTGATATCAATATTTTTGGAAGCTGTTTTTCCGTGATGTTGTAATCCTTAAGCAGTTTTTCCTTTTCCTTTTTCCCCATTATCTCATGTTTTGGCACAAGAAAGTGGTCTGTTATCTCAAATTCCTTTTCCTCATTTTCCTTTACTTCCTTTTCCTCTTCTTTGGTGCCTTTCTCATCCTTTTCCTTTGTCATCATAAAACACCATGTTGCTTAGTCCTTCATTTTCAAAACCAAATAAAGTTTGGCGGGCCCAGAGGGAATATCCAACCGGTTGCACAGATGCACACTCGCTCCGCTCCTGCACATCGGTCGTTCGAACCCTCGACACCCGGCTTTCCTTGTTTTCATAAACCCTCGCGGGTTTCAACTCTTTTAAGCAGAGCTTAAAAGGCCGGTGCTCTACCAGGCTGAGCTATGGGCCCCTTTGGCGCCCCAGCCGGGAATCACAGAGACACGTCAAACGTGTCGGCCTTTTGAACCCGGGTCACAGCCTTTCCGCAATAGGGACCGACAGGGCCGTATGCTAGACCGCTACACTACCGGGGCATAGTCAACTCTAATTGTTGAATCATAAATTTTAAATAGTTAATTCTAATTCTCTAATCATTTTTAAGATTTTACCGACCCCAGGCGAACATGAATACTAGCAACGTCCTGGGTTTCCCATCTGTTCGACAGTACAGCCCAGATCGCTGGAAGGCTTAACTTCTGTGTTCGGAACGGGAACAGGTGTAACCCTTCCGCTTTGGTCGCTAGTGACTACTATTTAGTATGGAAACCTTTAAAAAGCTTTCGGTCATAAATTTCCTGCCTCCTCAGGCCAAGAGAAGCGATTAAAAACCGTTTCTCAAAAAATCGACAGTCAGAAATGTGTCGAATTAACCGTCCCCAGAAACAAAACCCGGGATTATACTATTTCTTTCTACCTAATTTCATTAGAGGATGTTTCATAGCAATTTCTAATTGTTTCAAATGTTCTTTTTCTAAATCAATTTTATAATGGTTCGCTATTCTTATGACCATGAAGAAAATATCTGATAGCTCGTCAGCGATTTTCTCTTTAGAGGTTTGATATTCTGGTAGGGAATCTCTACCTGCCATGTAATACCCCTCAAATATCATTATGTTTTTAGAAAGTTCACCAACTTGCTTGGATAACTCTATAACAGCTCCTTCTATTCCCCATTTCTTTTTTTCAACCTTTTCAAATTCTTTAATAGTCTCTAAAGATTTGTCTACAATCTCTTGAAAAGTCATCCTTTTATCCATAAAATAAGATACTTCTTAATCTTTAAAAGCCTGAAATTATGGGGTTCTGGAAGCAAAACATTTATTTTCTACACATTCACATCTTGGTTTATAACAAGGTGCTCTGGGTCCCCAAATTATCAACAAATTATCTAAACAAGAATAATTATTGATATAACCATAATAATAGTTATTTTTTTCCTCTATCAAATCACTAGTTGACTCTGAATTTATACAGTATGATGAACAACCACCAATACCCAAAGAAACTAACTCACAATCAGAATCCTCAATACATTCTTTATATTTTCCATCACTCAATATTTCATTTCTTATCTCGTCAACTTTACTTCTAGTCAAGTAGCAATTAATTTGAGCTATTAAAAATAATATAAATAAAATTGCTAAGATCCAAACCCACAGTTTCTTTTCTTTCAAACCCTTAACTATATGACCAAGTAAGATCACCAATAAACCGATAATAAAAACAATCAGAGCAATCAAAAAAGATATTAAGAAACTTAATATTATTGCTATCAAAAAAGCAACACCAATCCACAACCTCTTGTCTTTTAGGTTCATTTCTTCTTACCTCTTTTCCATAAATAAAAAGTTATGAAAACCATTACCAGGAACACCAAACCAAAGAACTCAAGGGGGTTCATATATATTCCCCAATCTCCTCTGGTGAGGTTGATGGCGAGATAAAATATAACTACAAAGAATATTACAACAAAAAGTGCAAACTTGAAAAGTTCCCTGTTTTTAAAAAATAGGTACACCAACCCGGCAATTACCGCGATAATCGGAGAAAGTATTGCAGCCAAAATCAATATTGCTTCCAAAAGCATTTGTTCGGAACTGCGACATTTGATAATTTTTCCTGGATTGACGCCCAGAATAAATTCTCTTACCAACTCTTCGTCTAGATATATTCTTATTGACGAGCCTTCATATTTTTCCCAGTTGATGTTATCATCGAATGTTTTCTGATGAGTTTTACTATATAACTCTCTCCAAGGTAAAATGTATGCATCTTCATCACGTTTTAGGATATCAAGTCTGCTGTTAAAAATCTCCTCTCCATCCAGAAAAATACTTATATTCTCATAGTCTCCGTTGAAATCAAAATAGGCGTACATCGGAAAAGGTACATTATACTCGTAGCTATAATTTTCTGGCACCATGCTTGAGTTTAGAAAAGTAAACCTTTCGGAATAAAACGCAGTCTCTTTCGCGTAGAGAAAGGCGGGCTGTGAGGCAGGACAAGATAAAGTAACCGGAATCGCAAGCAAAAATATAAAAATTGGTATAAGCTTTTTCATTTCTTCTTACCTCTGTATTTGTCCCAAGCCCAGAAGATTAGGCAGGATAGAATATAGGATTCTACCAGCAAAATGAAAAACATATTAATTTCAGATATTTCACAAGCTGGTATTGGCAGTAAAAAACAGCAACGCCATATTGGATTTGGTCCATAAAACTCTGTGCAATTAGCAGTAAAAAAACTCATGAAACCTAAAACAAACAATAAAACAATGGTTATAACAATTTTTCTCCAGTCCAGTTTTAAGAAACCTTTCCAGTCCATATTATAATTATCTCATTTATCTTTAAAAACCCGGTATTATGGGGTTTAAATTCTTTAGGAGGTAAATAGTGATAGGTGAGAAAATGGGTGGACTTCAGTTAAAAAACAAATGCTTTCATATTATGGAATTTCAGATAGAAAAAAATGATAAAAACTCCTACGCTGGAAAGTGTGGTGGAAGTTGCGGAAGTTGCGGAGGGGCATGTGGTCCCTACCCAGGACCCCACCCAGGAAGTTGTGGCGGAAGTTGCGGAAATTGCGGAACTGGACCTCGTGGATATGATAAAACTTAAGAAAGATTAATTCTCCAATTTAGCCCCTCTCGGACTCTAATTGGGTTTAAATCTTTAACGGATTTATTCTATTTAGGTGAGAAAATGTTAAAAAAACAGAAAAGTGGTACATACGTGATAGACATTCCTCCTCAATATTTAAATGAGCTTGGTTGGAAAGATGGAGATGTTATTAAATATTCTTTAAACAAAGATAAGAAAAAATTGACTCTTGAAAGGGTTGATTTTGTTCCAGAAAAATAAAACCTGAATTTAT
>CP070662.1:470376-477803 GCA_020355185.1 archaeon | reverse complement strand
GTTGGGGAAGTAAGAAATCTTTAACCATAGGGGCCTGTCTATGCAGGAAGTGCTTATCTTTATGTCTCCGGGGGAGTAATCCTCTTCCACTCTGCATTCTTCAAGGGGTATTTTTTCAATCTTATCCAGGTCACCGTCCTCTATTATAACCTTAAATCTTTCCCTGTCCTTTCCCTCCAGTTCCGTCTTGAAGACAAGCGGCACGTCCACCAGTTCCAGGTCCCTGAACCACTTCATGGAAACCCCCTTCCAGTCGTCCGTTACCACAAGGACAGGCTCGTATTCCGGAAGTTCCACGTATTTTCCGCTGTTGTTAAGCCTCCAAATCTCTATCTCCTTGAAATTTTTAAGAAGAGTCCACTCCCCATTTTCCCGGAGAGCTGACTTGAGCTTTTCCGACGTTGCTATCATGTAGTCCACATTAAAAAGCTTCAGATGCTTTGTTCCGTTTTCCAGACCAAACCAGGAGCACTTCATGTTGGGCAGGGGACAGGTCGGTTTCTCCGATATCTCCGACTGTATGTAAAATACGTAAGGTGCAGAGAGTCCTGATTCTATGTAAAGCCCCTCGAGAACGGGCTTCCCGGTAAACATGGGTATATTCTCCAGCGTCCTGACTGTACCGAACTTGTTGTGGTCCGGGGAGAATTCGTGGACCACCCTGCCGTAGGGCATACCGGAGAGATAGTCAGTAATCTCCTTTAGCTGGCCGTAACTGCCTTTGCTTTCAAACCCGCTGTAGTTCCATTCTATCCAGTCATCCAAGTACGTGACGTGGTCATTGACCCAGATAAGAGTCATCAGTATAACTATGACGGGTATCAATTCCCTGATTCTCAGTTTCTTCACGGCTTCTCCTATCGGGTAGGAGGCGATTATCATTGGGAAGAACTGGATGAAGGGCACGAACCTTATGTCAACTATGCCTATCCCGGGCCCTGTCAGGTAGAATAGCCCGGCCACGGGGATTATAAAAGAGAGATACCACAATCTCCGGTCACGGTTTTTAAGGGATAGTAGAAAGCCCAAAACAGCCAGGAAAAAGAAAGGGACAAGTATTTCCGGGAAAACCTTATCCAGGCCGGTTATTTTCCATACGAAGTTGAAATGGGTTCTGTAAAGGATTTTTGAAAACAGGGGAATTGCCCAGAATCCCATGATGGCGAAGGCCAGCAGAAATGTTAGAAACAGGTATTTGAAATTTTCCACAAAGGTCTTCCTGTTTCTGACCAGGAGAAAGAAGACAGAAACGGCCACAGCCAGCAGGAGGGTGTAGACGTGGGTCAGGCCCACAAGCGCCAGCAGAATACCGTTCAAGACCCAGTATTTTTTGTCCTTAATACCACGGTACAGCGAACCGAAGAACAGAACCAGGAGGGCCAGGCTGAGAGAATAGGAGAATTCGCCGGCCAGGGTGGAGGGTATGTTACCTCCCCACATTGAATTTGCCTCCATGAAAAGGAATGGCAGAGTAAAGACGGCGGCCGTTACGGGAACAGGGAATCTGAATTTCATGAGTTTCATCGAGAAAAAGGCGCACACAGGGAGTAGGAAGCTTCCGAGAATGGTTACTAGTTTGAAGGAAACCTGCAGGCCTATACCGTAACTGAGAAGGGCCATGAGCAGGTAGGGAAGGGCAAAATAAAACTGGAACATTGGAAGGCCCGCGTACCATCCTGGCGACCAGCCGATAAGCTTGCCCTGGGGGAGGAGATGGTTCTTCATGAACCAGGCGGGATAGTTGTGCGATCCCGTATCGCCTCCGGAGGTGGTTGTCTGGGAAAGAATCACTTCGGGCCTGAAGTAACTTAAAAGAAAGGCGAAAATAAGGGCAAATACCAACAGGTTGGCCAAAGTCTTTCTATGTTTCTTAAGCCAGTCATTCACTTTTTTTCTTTTCAACCAAGACACCCCATACCTGGTAAATAACAAATATTACTACAAGAGCGATTAAAATAACTATTACCCATTCGTAGGGAACCCCCAATATACTCTTCCTTTCCACGATTCTCACGGTGCCGCTCGTGAAAGATGTATAATGGTAATCATTTTCATATTCCATGGAAGCCAGAACCGAGTAGTAACTGCCGACCAGCGCACCCGAGGATTCTATTCTGTATATGAGATGTTTTTCTTCCCCAGGCCCCAGAGAAAATTCTTCCGTCTCTTTTTCTGTACGGAGCTCCTCGGGCAGATACAGCTTCAAAGTCACCTCCTTCGAATCGTTTTCAAGGTTTCTCACCTTCAGCATGAAGTCTGTCATGCTGTTCTCAGGGAGCTCAATACCTTCGATTGAGCCGGATATTTTCGGTTCAAATTTTTCCTTGTAGACAACATGATGATAGGAGACCACGGAGAAAGGATGCATGTTACTGTCATGGTAAATTGACCTTGTGATAAAAGGATATGCTCCGGCAGTCAGATTCTTCTTGAAGAAAACGGTGAAAGACCCTTCAAGGGATTCCCCGGGGTTAAGTTTATCAGAGTAAATCCTTCCGTCGTAAGAGAAATGGTCGGAGGCGAGGGGGAATACCACAATCTCGTATGCGGGTTCATCCCCTCTCTGGTCCAGCCTTATATTAACCTTTCCCGAGTCCCCGGAGATTGAATCCGAAGACAGGGTTACAGAGAAGGTTATGTAGCTTCCGAATGCCAAGGAAACGGATAGCATCAAAACCAGAAATACCAGCAGCCTTTTCATAAGAAAACTTAGTCTTTCATGATATAAATTTACTTCTTCATCAGAACTACCCTGCTCCATCTGCTGTCATCAACCGCTTTGTAAGAGCAGTTCTCTTCAATTTTCTTTGCGAATTTTTTTATCTCCGGATGGAGGGGCATGTCCTCATAAGGCAGACGTTCCCTGGAATAACCCACAGACATGAAGCTCTTAACCTCAACATAATCACTGTCCGTTTTGTCCAGAATTTTCGCGTAAAGCTCCGGTCTGATGAAGTTAAGCCCCTTTACCAGGGTCAGCCTGACCACGGTTGTGCAACTGAAGCTCTTCAGGAGATCCAGTGATTTCATTATATTTTCCCAGGAATTTACCACGGGCAGGCACGTCTTATCATAGGTTTCTGGATCCGGGGCAGGCAGCGTGATGTAAAGATTGGTGGGTTCCGCCAGGTTTTCCAGAACTTCCGGATTAGTGCCGTTAGTGACCAGGAAAACCGTGAACTTCCTCTCCTTGAAGGTCCCTATCAGCTCAGAAATCTTTGGATACTCGGTAGGCTCCCCCGCCAGGGATATTGCCACCTGGTTCGGACTGAAGGCTTCCTTAACCATTTTCTCCTCAACCTTGTTGTTCCCCCTGAATCCGGTAAGCAGCTCCCTCTGCGCCTCTATGCAGCCGTCAATTATTTCCTCGGGTTCGTCAACCGGTCCCTCCCATTCGGGATAAGTGATGCTCGTATCGCGCCAACAAAAGCGACAACGATGCTTGCAGAAAGGGACAGCCGGGCTCATCTGCAGGCAGCGGTGGCTTGAGATGCCATAAAACTGCTGCTTGTAGCAGAACCCCTCCCCAGTAAGGGCTTTCCTGGTCCAGGAACAGGTCTTGACGGCGCTGTGCCTGTGCTTGCCCACGAACCTGTAGCCTATGGCCTCCAGTCTTTTGACGTCCGTATCAGAAATTATCATGCAAACCACGATATAATTATTTGACTATAAACCAATAAGAATTTAAAATTTCTCCACCTTATTAATAATGTGACAACATGTCCTTTATAGATTTAGATGATTTTCTTATCAAACCCCTGAAAGCAAGAGAATTTGCCGACGGAAATCCAGAATATTTTAAAAGGGAAATTGAAAGTCGTGACCCATGCTGGACGAATTTTTATATAAAAGCGAACGGGAAATTTCTACGCCTTTTTCATTTATCAGAAAAAAATGGCAAAGCAGAAGGGCATTTCAATCAATTTATAGATAATATATTTATGGAACTGGTAAAAGACGAAAAATCAATGAAAGTTTTTCTAGGTAAAGGTGGTTTCACGGTTGAGGCCACAGAAAAGCCTTTTTTAAAACAAGAGCCTCTGGATGAGTCTTGGAATTTTGATGGAAAACAGGATTATGCTCCAAGTGAAAGTATAGACTTCGGTCTTAAGAAAAAAGAAATACACTGGTTAGCATGCAATAATTATGGGACTATAAAAAAGTTTAAAGTAGGTGGCTTTAATAGGTCTGTTTTTTTTGCATACAAGTTTCTTTTAGACAAATATGATACTAATCAACCTAACCGCAATAAAATCAAAATCGGGAAAATCCCCATAGCAGTATATAAACCTGGTGATGATAAATGGGAGCCTCTTTCAGAAAATTTCATAAAACTGATGGAATCTTACCATAAAAAAATAAATAAACCCAAATATGTAAAAGTCAGGAGAGACAGACTACACAGACGTGTGTCAAAGTATAAAAAAATAAACAATCCCGAGAGAGTTATAAGGCATCTTTTGCTTCCAAAAAATATGGAAATGGATGAATTTGAAAAACATCCGAAATCATATTTATGTGAAGATGGGTCTACGTATCATCAAAGTGATTCGCAAATTCCGATGAATGTGGACAAACTTTTATCAATCAAAGGAGACCACTTCGGGGTCACTTCTCCGATTCCCCAAAACTTCACAATTAACTAAACAATAACTTCCATCAGGTCTTTTGCGGCTTCTGTTTTTTTGAAAACCTTTCTGGCTTCCGTGACCAGCTCGTTCACATTTTTGTAACGACGGGAGAAATGGGTGAGAATCAGTTTTTTAACCCCGGCCTTCTTTGCGATTTCCGCGGCCTTCCTGACATTGCTATGCCTCTTTTCCATTTTTTCCTCTTTTTCCTCAGGTCCCTCTATGAAAGTCCCGTCATGTATCAGCAAATCCGCCCCCTTTGCCAGATTTTGCATGTTTTTGCAGGGAGCCGTATCCCCCGAGTAGACAATCTTCTTCCCCTTAGTTTTTGAGGCCACGTCTTTCAGCCTCACTATCTTTCCCTTGTGCTTAACTTTCCCGTTTTCCTTAAGCTTTTCCAGGATTGGTCCCTCCTCCAGCCCGAGTTTTTTGGCTTTTTTCATGTCTATGTTCCACCTGTCCTTTTCTTCCAGACAGTAGGCTACAGCCGGCACGGAGTGCTTCACCGGAACGGAAAGAATCTTATAAAACCTGTTCTCGAAAAGCTTGCTGGTTTCGTTTCCTTCGAATTCCACGTCCACGGCCTTCATCTCGAATCCGAAGTCCCAGTAGCTGAGCTCGGAAAAGGCGTCTATGAAACGGGATGCCTCGGGGCCGTAAACTGTGAGCGGCTTCTTCCTCTGGCCCAGATTGAAGGTCTCTATCAATCCGATAAGGCCCGCGAAGTGGTCCGCGTGCCAGTGCGTAACGAAGATATGGTTTATCTTCATCAGCCTCAGGTCTGCCTTCATCATCTGGCGCTGCGAGCCCTCCCCGCAGTCCCAGAGCATCAAGTCCCCCTCGTAATCTATGTAGATGGCAGGATGGTTCCTCTCCACGGTCGGGATGCTGGATCCGGAACCCAGAAAAACAAGCCTTATCCTGGTCATGATTGTAATTAACCCGAGATTTTATTTAAACGTAATAACCCATTTATGCGACCTTTAAAATTTTAAATATCTGCTTTGGGAAATTATTTCATGGGGTTTGCTCAGCTTGTAAAGAAATTTCCGGAAGAGGGAAACCTTTCCTTTTCCAGGCCTTACTTCAACCATTCCGTGGAATTCAAAAAAATTTTTACACCGGAAGAGCGGGCCGAGATGCTTGAAAGAGTCGGTCTTAACGTCTTCTTTTTCCCTTCCGAGATGATCACCGGCTGCGACCTTTTATCGGATTCCGGGACGACCACCATGACAAACGAGCAGTGGGCTTACCTTCATATGGGAGACGAAGCCTACGGTTCAAACAGGGGTTATTTCCTGTTAATGGACCAGATAAGAGAGGTTTTCGGCGAAGAGTTCTTCAACGACCCCGAATCCAACAGACCGAATGCCTTCATCTTTCATCAGGGCAGACCCTGCGAGGATGCGCTCTTCACTCTCATGGGAAAGCTGGGTTCCGGTATGATAATACCAAACAACGGTCATTTTGACACCACAAGGGCCAACATAGAAGCCAATGGCATCCGGGCACTCAATCTCTTTTCCTCGGAACTGAAAGACCCGGACTCTGTTTCCCATTTCAAGGGGAACATGGACTTGATGAAGTTCAAGGAGCTCCTGGAAAAGTCACGCGGCAAGATACCGCTGGCTTACCTGACGATAACCAACAACACCGGCGGGGGTCAGCCGGTTTCAATGGAGAATATTAGGGAAGTTTCCGAACTCGCCCATAAAAATGGCGTGCCGCTTTTTCTGGACGGCTGCAGATTTGCGGAGAATGCTTGGTTAATAAAGAAATACGAAAAGGGTTACGCCAACAGGAAAATAAAAGACATCGTCAAGGAAATGTTCTCCCATGCAGACGGATTCACCATAAGCTTCAAGAAAGACGGCTTGGTCAACATGGGTGGCGACCTTTTCCTGAAGGATAATGGTCTGTTTGTCAAAAAATATCCTCAAATGCCGGATGCTTTAACTGATTACCAGATTATAAAGGAGGGAAACCCCACTTACGGGGGCCTTTCAGGGAGGGACATAATGACAATTTCTGTGGGATTGGGGACAACTATCAGAGAGGAATACCTGACCCACAGGATAAATCAGGTCCGGGATTTCGGTGAAAGCATGCACAGGAAAGGCCTGCCTGTAATGACTCCCATAGGCGGACACGCCGTTTATCTGGATGTGGACAGGTTCTTTGAGGGAACAAAAATAAGAAAGGAGGATTTTGGGGGGATATCCCTCACGGCGATTCTCCTCGCCGCCTACGGTCACAGGGCATGTGAGCTGGGCTGCTTTGCCTTCGGCTCCTATGACAGGGAAAACGGAAAGGAGACTTTCCCGGAAATAAACTTCGTAAGATTCGCGGTTCCAAGGCTTAGGTACGAGAAGCAGGACCTTGACTCGGTGATAGAAGCAATGAAGGTTTTGTATGAAAACAGGGAGCAAATCCCGCCGGTAAGAGTCACTTACGGCAAAGACCTTGCCTTAAGGCATTTCAAGGCAAGGTTTGAATTCAAGTAGGTATTTTTATGCTTTTATCCAGAGAAGACTCGGAAAAAATAGAGCAGCTGGTTCTCCAGGGTTCTGTATTCATTCATCCTACGGACACGATTTACGGCCTTGGTTGCGATGCCACAAGATATAACAGTGTTATACGAATCCGTCAGATAAAACAAAGGGAACAAAAACCCTTCTCCGTAATAGCCCCCTCCAAGGAATGGATTCTTGAAAACTGCGTCGTGGGCGAAGCCGATTTAACGCGTTTGCCAGGTCCTTACACCTTGATTCTAAAGCTCAAACAAAAATGCGTTGC
>CP070662.1:451958-470276 GCA_020355185.1 archaeon | reverse complement strand
TTTTGGTCAAATTTCATTTCCTTTGCTTTGACTTTCAAAATTTCTTCGGAGTAGTGGTTTACTGCGGCGAAGGTGTCAAGAACCTCGGTTTCCGCCTCAATCCTGGGCTTGCCCACTTCTTCCATTATAAGCTTTATAAATCCTTCCTTCTCCGTTTCCAGCATCTCAGAAATTTTTTTCATATACTCCGTCCTTTCATTAACCGATAATCTGGTCCAGCCCTGAAAAGCTTTCCTTGCATTCATAACAGCTTCTTTAACTTTCATTTCCCTTTCACCTTTTTATCAGCCTTCTTAACCAAACGTTCGGTTTCCATAAAGAAGTCTATTCCCGTCGGGCAGATGTCCACGCATCTCCCGCATCCAACGCAGAGCTGTCTGCCGTGCTCCTCCTTGAAGTAACTGAGCTTATGAAATACAAACTGCTTGCACCTTTCGGTCCGGTCTCTTCTGAAAATGACATCGCCCGCGACGCGGGAGAATTCCAGAAACATGCAGAAGCTCCAGTCCCTTTTCCTCTCTCCACTCTCTTCATCAAAAGATGGCTCGTCCCGGACGCTGAAACAGTAGCAGGTCGGGCAGGCGACCGTACAGGCGCCGCATGAAAGGCAATTTTCCGCTACCTTTTCCCAACGCTTGCTTTCAAATACGTTCAGAATCCTTTTTTCTATATCACGGGAATCAAACTTTCTCCTGTTCCTGAGTTTTTTTAATCTCGGCTTCCCGGATTTTTTCTCAAAAAAATTACCCAGAATTTTCTTCCCTCTTTTGCTCCAGCCTTCAACAACATAGCAGTTTCCGGCATCGCTCAGGAGCAGGTCATAGCCACCGCTAAGTTTGTCGGTTCCCATGGACTGGCAGAAACAGTTCTTGCCGGCCTCGCTGCAGTTCACAGCGATTATGAGCGTGTCCTTCCTTTTGCGGTTGTAATAGGGGTCCCTGAACTTGTCGTTGAATACCTTGTCCAGAACCAGAAGGCCGTGGACATCGCAAGGCCTGATTCCGAAAATCGCCCTCCTCTCCCTTTTCAGGGTCTTCTTTACCCCGCCTTTTTTCATATCATATTCAAACAGGGTCTCCCCGTCAGGAATGAAAAATTTCTTCGGAGGATAGACGGTATTCACGTAATCAAGATTCGCTTCCCCGCCCCCTTCAATCATCCGGAAACTCGTTCCGTCCTTTGTTCTTACGGGCGCCAGCACTCTGAACCCCCGGCCTATAAGGCTGTCCAGAAAAGCGGGAATCTTGTCCTTAGAAATCATCAAAACCATGCTACAATTTTTGTTTCGCTTATTATTATTTATTAAAGACAGGACAAATATAACCTGATTGTTATGTGTCTGGCCGTGCCGGCGAAGGTTGTAAAACTTGAGAATGACCGGGTTCTTGTAGATGCTCTGGGGGAGAAAAGCAGAGCCAGACTGAATCCCTCACAGAAAAATAAGCCTTCCGTAGGGGACTACGTTCTGGTACAGGCGGGAATGGTAACGGAGATACTTGACAAAAAGGCTGCCATTCAAAGTCTGGATGCATGGAAAGATATTCTCCGGAACGCTCAGAGGTAAATCCTTTCCGGCAGTATTTCCAGTTCGCCTCTGTATTTTTCCACTTCACCATCCACTCTCAATTCGATACCTTTCTTTATTCCCCGCGGGTCTATGTTCAGCCTGTCAATCAAGTTTTCAAATACAACCACCTTTATTCTTCCAGTGCGGTCTTCCAGGGTAAAGAACAGATGCTCCCCGTTGTAATAACTGGAGTAAACCGTTCCCTCTACAGACACGAGCTTTCCGATTTCCCCCTCGCTTATGCTTCCTATGTCCGTGACTTTCGCTTCTACCTGCTGTACTCCGACGAAAAGTATTACCAGGCCCAGGATAGAGCAGAAAATGCACAGCTTTAGAAGGTTCCTGTCATCCATTTTGCCAAATCACCATTCCACTTTCTTCAATTCCCCGTAAACCGGTCCCTCCGGGGTCAGCCGGCTTTCGTAGAGGACCAGTTTGTCTATTTTCATGCTGCCCAGATTCACGTCCTCCAGATTCTTTACTGCTCCGATGAGTTTTTCCCTGTCCCTGACAAACTTTACCCTGCCAATGGTCAGGTGCGGCACAATTTCCGATTTCCTTCCGAAACCGGAAAAAACAGAACCAATCTCTTTCAGAAACCCGGTGAACTCCTCCTTCCCCCTTCCCACCCCGATCCATATCACCTTGACATAGGAGCTGCTGGGAAAGGTTCCAACTCCTCGGACCTCTATTTCCATGTCCCCGCCTTCCACGGATTCCATCAGTTCCTTGATTCTGTCAACCTGTCCCTCTCTGATGTCTCCGAAAAATTTCACGGTCCAGTGGAGGTTCTCCGGCCCGACGAACTTTATCCCGCCGACGTTTATCTTTTCAATTATCTTACCTATTTTTTTCTTAAGTTCTTCCGGAACAGGTATGCCAAGAAAACATCTCACGTTACCACCAAGTGAGTATTATATTTTTTAGCATACATTTCTTTATAAATAAATATCTGAAACGTTAGTGTAGTAATCAGCACCGCATTCAGTGATTTGCATGACAAAAGATTCTTTAATTATGGTTCGGGATATCAGCCAGTCAATGGAAGATTTTACCTCCGTTGACAGGAACAACATCAATTTCTGGCTTTCACAACTTCAGAGATACAGCCCACGGAAAGTCGTTTCTATCTGCCTTCAGGTGGGTACCGACAAGAAGACGGCAGAGGAGATTGCCGGGGAGATAGACAAGTACGCCGACAGCCGGGTCAGGATGTCCGAGATAAGGCCTCTAGTATTCAGCCTCCTGCAGAAAAAGGACCCAACGGCCGCCAAGAGATTCAGGGCAGGCGAAATCTATGTCCGGACATCTTCCCAGACATTTGAGAGATTCGCCAAGGAAAAGATAGTCGATTCCCTCCTGAACGAAACGGAGATAGAGGTCAGGACAGCAGAAAAGATAGGCAAGGAGGTCGAGAGGTTTATAAGGAACTCCAACATGGATTACGTCCCTTCATCCCTTATAAGGGAACTTGTCAACACCAAGCTGGTGGAGAACGGCCTGGAGGAGATCAGGAGAAAATACACCAGGGTTGGTCTGCCTGTCTACGACATAACCAAGCTCATAAACGAGGGGACTAAGGAAAACGCAAACCTCCAGTACAACCCCGAGACCATCCATAAGCTGATGGGCGACGAGATGATAAAGGACTACACCCTGACAAAGATACTTCCGAAGGACCTGGCCACGGCCCACATGAACGGGCAGGTCCACATTCACGACCTTGACTACTTTCCCATGAGACCTTTCTGCTTTTCCCATGACGTAAGATATTTCCTCAAGAGGGGGTTCAAGCCGGACGGCACCGGGGATCACGCGACCATCGCAGGCCCGGCAAAGACCCCGGAGGTGGCCTTCCTGCATGCGGCAAAGGTTCTGGCGGCCTCCCAGACCAACTGTGCCGGTGGCCAGGGGTTTTCCTACTTCAACACGTTCCTTGCCCCGGTGATAAGGGGGCTCAATTACAAGGAGATAAAGCAGCTGGCCCAGATGTTTATATTCGAGATGGGCCAGATGTACGTGGCCAGGGGAGGCCAGACAGTGTTCTCTTCAATAGACCTGGACATGAGCGTTCCTGAAATGTTCCGTGACATAAAGGCCATCCAGCTGGGCGGCAGAACCAACGGAGAGACTTACGGGGATTACGAGGAGGAGGCCAGGACCCTGTTCAACGCCTTCCTGGAGGTCTATCTTAAAGGTGATTACCGGGGTAAGCCCTTCAATTTCCCCAAGTTCGAGGTTCAGATATACCCGGACCAGTTTAAAAACGGCAAATACGACGAGGAGCTGATGAAAGTCTCGGAGCTGGCGGCTAAGTTCGGGACCCCGTATTACATAATCAACCAGCCGTACATGCCCGAGTTTGCCTGCTACCAGTGCTGCGCCTATCTCATGCCCCTGGACAAGTCTATCGACACAGACAACCTGGAGAATGAGACTGTTAGGGGAGGTTCGCTTCAGGTGGTAACCATAAACCTGCCACAGATAGCATACGAGTCCAGGGGGGAAGATGACAAGCTGTTTGAAATGCTGGACGAGAGAATGGAACAGGCAAAGAAAGTTCTCCTTTTGCGTCACGACATAATAGACAGGAACCTGAGAAACGGCATGCTTCCTTTCCTCAGCCAGAAGGTGAAGGAAGACGAAAGATACTTTGAGCCGGACAAGCAGAGCTATACCATAGGCATGGTGGGCATGAACGAAATGGTAAGGTTCCATACAGGGAACGAACTACACGAGTCCAGGGACTCCTGGATGTTTGGTATAAAAGTAATGAAGCACATGAAGGATGTCGTTGCCAGATTCAGGGAGGAAACCGGGATGAATTTCGCACTGGCAAGGACTCCTGCCGAATCCACGGCCTACAGGCTGGCCACCATAGACAGGAAGATTTACGGGGACAAGGCCATAGTGGAGGGCGACCCTGTAACAGGTTCCATTTACTACACAAATTCTTTCCATGTAAGGCCCAACGCGGACGTTTCCTTGTTTGACAGAATGAAGAGGGAGGGCGCTTTCCACCCCCTGACCGACGGCGGGGCAATGAGTCATGTCTGGCTGGGTGAAGCCCACCCCAACGCGGAGGCCATAATGAACCTTACCAAGAAAATAGCAGTGAAGACCGCTATCCAGTATATGGCTTACACAAAGGATTTGACCATCTGCGAGAGCTGTAACTTCATAAGAGGGGGCATTCATCAGAAATGTTCCAAGTGTAAGAGCTCGCACGTCCAAAACTGGTCCCGAATCACAGGATACTACCAGAACGTCAAAGGATGGGACAGGGGCAAGATTGCGGAGCTCCATGACAGGAGAAGATATTCGGCCAAGTAAACGGGTTGGATCAAATGAGGGAGGGCAAGATCCACAGAATAGAGGTTCATGTGGCAACAATATGTTTTAAAGCCGGCAAGGTTCTGATTGCAAAGAGGACGCAGGAAAGAAAGCTCTATCCCGGTTTGTGGGAGTGTGGTGGAGGTCTCGTAAGACCGGGAGAAAACTTCATAGAAGCGGTAAAAAGGGAGGCAAAGGACGAGCTTGGCGTAATAGTTGACGTAATAGGGCCTTCTGGAACCTACGAGATCCCGGTTCCCGGTTCGGAACAAAAGAAAATACCGGGTCTGAAGTTCGCCTGCAGAGTGACAGGCTTCCTTGACGGGGAGCCGCAATTGAGCAAGGAGCATACTGAATGGAAATGGGTCTCCCTAGACCAGCTCGACGGCTTTGATTTCATACCCGGGATCCCGGAAGACGTAAAAGAAGCCTATAAACTATTGAGGTGATGACAAAATGCTTATTTTGTATACAGGAACCAAGTGCCCGAAATGCCCGGGAGCCAGGAAGATGGTCAGGGAAGTGGCCAGGGAACTGGGCTGGAAAGAGGGCAAGGATTTCGTGGAAAAGCTCATAGATGGCGGGAATCTGAAGCCCGGAATCAGCAAGCTGGAGGGGGAAAAATACCATCTCGTTTCCTCTCCCGAGGATATAAACCCCGAAAGCACGCCCGCTGCCATTGTAGGAGATTTCGTCATAGAGGCCCTGACATACCAGATAGCCTCCACGCCTTCCATCGTCATCAACGAGGAAGCCGCTTTTATAGGCACGATACCAACCAAAGAAGAGCTTCTCGAAGCCATAGGGCGTGTTTGAATGAGAATAGGCGGAGTTCTGGACATGTCGACTGTCGATTATCCGGGAAAGATCTCATCGGTTGTATTTTTTCATGGCTGTAATTTCCGGTGTCCCTTCTGTTACAACGTCTCTCTTGTGGAAGGCGAGGATTACAGAGAGGTGGGCACAAAGGATATTCTCGGGGAGCTTAAGAAGAACAGGGAATTCATAGATGCGGTTGTTATGACAGGGGGGGAGCCCACCCTTCAGCCGGAGGCTCTGGAGGAGCTTTCAAGACAGGCCAAAGACTTAAAACTTCTGGTAAAACTGGATACGAACGGCTACACGCCCGATATACTCAGAAAACTGCTGAAAAGCGGCCTTTTGGATTTTGTCTCCTTGGACATAAAGGCATCACCTGAAAAATACAACAGACTTGCCGGAATAAATTGTGACCTTAACAAAATAAAGCAGTCCATCCAGATAATCAGGAATTACGGAGTGGAATACGAGCTTAGAACCACCATAGTCCCGGGTCAGAACGACGACCCGGAAGACATTAGGAAGATATGCGATTTCATAGGGTCTTCCCCCTATGTTTTGCAGCAGTTCAGACCCGAGGGGGGCACCCTGGGCAAGAGCCTGAAAGCGGAAAAAATGGACAAAAATAAGCTGGAGAAACTGGCCGAAATATCAAAGGAAAGAGGCCTTAAAGTGAAGATAAGGACCGAGGAAGGCGGGGAAGAAGTGGTGTAATCTTTTTATATACGGGAATCCAAAACAAGTTTACTGAACATCGTTCAACATCTGTTAAGCGTGAGGTTTATGGCCCCCAAAGAGCCAGATTTGCAGAAAATCAGAAAGATTATAAGAGTTCTTTTAGCCAATCCGGATGGCATATGGCTTAGAAAGCTCTCTAGGGAAAGCAAATTGCCCCTTTCCACGGTTCACTATTATCTGGAGAGCACAATGGCCAATATGGTGGAAAACATAGGTGCCAGAGACGAAGACGGCAAATTCTTTGGCGTAAGGCTCGTAAGGCTCAAGAATGGCATTTTTAACCAGCTTTCCAACGGGGATCCGGACTCAAGTCTCAGAAAAGTTCTCAAGACCAACGAAATCCTCTCCGACCTGGACTGAGCTCACTTTGCCATTTCAATCGCGCAAATTCACTTTAATTGCCTTATTTTTATCTCACATTAAGTCTCACATTTGCCAGCCAAAACTTACATTTTCCAGCAATTAACAATAAACCAGGCCAAAAAACAAATTTTTTGTAAATATCTGCCAAAACTTTCTTAATCTTCAAATTTCCGGCTCACATTTTCATATCATATCTCCTCTTTAAGCTCCTCCTGGGGCCTTTAATAACCCCAGGAATACTCACATTTGCTTCACAAAACCCACAAATAAACCCAAAATAACCCGCCAAATAGCCTTATAACGCTCACATTTATACATAATCCCTTACAAAAATAATCCCTTTGACCCTATAATAGGGTCAAAATGCACATATTTGGCGCTTATCCCTCTCATTACTCTCTCCTCACTACACCGTACGGTTAAAACCCCCTCAAATTACAGAAATCCTGCCAGAAAGCCCAACCGGGGTTTCACGTACAAAATTGGCATCCATCTCAACCTTCACGCGACCTTCACATTTCCTTCACAAACCCTTCACACCTTCACGTTTACCTTCACGTGAAGGTAATCCCTCTAATTTGCCACTTTAAGGTCTCCAGAAACACATATACCAAACCTTCACGTTTTATCCCTCACCTTCACGTGAACATTCACGTAACCTTCACATTTCCTTCACGTAGTATTCACACCTTCACGTGAACATTCACATAACCTTCACGTGAACTTCACGTGAACATATACAGAAATCTTTAAGTATTTGTTTTTTTACATTCCTATTAACATTTAATCGAATTAAATAAACGTGAACATTCACGCCATTCACGTGAAGGTGCCTATATGATAGACTATGAAAAAAATCTGGAAAACTGGCTTAATCAGTTAAACTGGAAAGAAAATCCCTTCACGCTCAAGATAGATCCCTCACTTTTTGTAGGATACCAGGAACAGCTGAAAAAGCTCTTAAATCACATACGGGAGGGCCATAAAGTGGCTCTCGTGACAGGTTCCACCGGTTCCGGTAAAACAACGCTTCTGAAGCTTCTGGAAAGGGACCTGAATAGGGACTATGATGTTTTATACGTTTCAAAGGCCCCGAAAAAGGAGGATTTAAGGGATTTGTTCCTTTCCAAGTACAAACTATCGCTTTTAAGAAGGATTTTTGGCCCCAAACAGGGTCTTCACGACCTTCACGTGCATATAAACGATAAATTGGGACCCAGAAAGCTGATTATGCTGCTCGACGAGACGCACGAGGCGGACGTAGAGGTTCTTAAGTGGTTAAGGACCATCTCGGACCAGGTAAAGAACATGCAGCTCATACTGGCTGGCCTGTCAACGGTTGAGGACGTTCTCAGGGAAAATATAGAAACCCTGAAAAGCAGGATTGTGACCCATATCGAGCTCATGAGCCTTAAACGTGAAGATTCACGTGAACTCATAAGAAAAAGAGTGGAAAGCGTGGGTGGCAGTGGCATAGCACCCTTCACGGAAGAGTGCGTGAATGAGATATATGACGTGACAGGAGGATTTCCGCGTGAAGTGCTTAAGATATGCGACAGACTGGTTCAAAGGGCCGTGGAGGATAATATCAGTGCCATAGACCGCGTTAATGTAGATATGGGACCAAAAAGTGAGAGTTCCGGCCCGGAGTCCGATGAGCCGGAAAAAGAGGAATTCCGCCAAGAGGAGCCCGAAATAATCATAGACAGGCTCAAAACCCGGAAAAGACCACTCAAAAAGGACTTTATGAAGGATCTTTCCTACAAACAGAGGAAAATAATAAACCTTCTGGCTGAGAATAACCAGCTTTTCCCCTCAGATATAGCAGAAATGCTCGGTTTCGAGAAATATAAGTCCAAGCAGCACGCCGTAAGGTCTGTTAACAACATCCTGAAGCGGCTTTCCAACATGGGTTACGTGGACAGGAAATCAATGGGCAAGGGTTTCGTTTACTTCCTTAATTTGAAGACCAAAAACCTGCTTATCAAGAGCTGACTTCTATGCTTATTTTAATAGTAGGAATGCCCTCATCCGGAAAGACTACTGCAGCCAAAATTTTCAAGGAAATTGGATTTTCTGTTGCCTCCACAGGGGACGTGGTCCGGGAAGAGATAAAAAACAGGGGCCTGGCCTATACCAAGGAGACAGACAGGAAAACAGCGGACTGGTTTCATAAAAAAGGGAGGGAAAGAATTGTGATAAACCGCCTTCTCGACAAACTAAAGGGCGAGAAAAAGGTTATAGAAGGTCTGAGAGACCCCAAACAGATAGAAGAGCTTGAAAGAAGGACCGGGGAAAGGCCCGTATTGATAGCCATAAAATCCAGCTTCGAGTCCAGGATCAAGAGAGAACTCGCCAAGAGACGTTTTGAGGGCATAACCAGGGAAGACCTGGAAAAGAGAGACAGGGCGGAACTCAGGCTGGGCGAGGGGGAACTTATAGAAAAGGCCGACTTTACGATAGATAACTCAAGCCTCACAAAGGAGGAGCTCCGCCGGGAAGTGGAAAAGATTCTGGAAAGAATAAAACGTGAGAGTTAAAACATATAAATTTAAGCTTGCAAATACTAAAGAACTAATACTAGTTGGTTATATTGATGAAAAAGGGGTGATTATTTGGAAAATGTGAAAGGAAAAGAACTCATGGGCAAGATACTGGTAAGCGACGAGACCGGAAGGAAATTTGGTGTGGTGGGAGACGTTAGCTTCATCACCGAATCCGGCGAGCTTATGAACGTGGTTCTTGTAGATCCCACCAAGTACGTGGGAGAACTAAACATCCAGGAAGACGAGAGAGGAAGGTTTCTGGTGCCGTTCTCTGCAGTCAAGGCCGTGGGCGAGTTTGTCATAGTTTCAGAGAAGGACATAGTCTAAATAAAATCAGTTTCCTTCTTTGTGCTTCTTTTAGCTATAATCATGCCCATAAATATTAAAATCATAGGCACTATCCACGAAGCCATGCTTGCAAATATAAGTATATTGGTGTTCTCGGTGAATTTGGGTTTCCCCAGGGAATTCCCCAGCAGGGTTCCCACATCATTCCCAGGTTCATTCAGCGTAAGGAATATATTCAGTCCAAGGATAATGACCCCAAGAAAAATAAATCCTAAACCAATTTTTCTCCCTTTACCCTTCCTTTTTTTACGAGGCATCTTCAATACCCTTGTCATTAACTAAAAATACACATTCACCTTCCGGCAGGTGAGGCGAGTCAATCAGGCGGGCTATCCTTTTTTCACCCTTGCTTTTTCTCAGGTACAGACGGAAGGTTGCCTGGTGCCCAAGTATGTGGCCCCCAATGGGTCTGGTGGGGTCCCCGAAAAGTATTCCCGGGTTTGCCATCACCTGGTTGGTTACGTAAATGGCCACGTTGTTGACATCGGCCAGCCTCTGCAGGTCGTGGAGATGCCTGTTCAGCTTCTGCTGCCTTGCGGCCAGTGTTCCCCTGCCCGTATAATCGCTCCTGAATGCCGAGGTAAGTGAATCTATGATTATCAGTCCCACATTCTTTTTCTTTACCTCTTCTTTAAGCTTGTCCACCAGCAGTATCTGATGGTCCGAGTTGTAAGCCCGGGCCACGTAAATCCCCTTAAGCGTTTTTTGTTCGTCAAGGCCCTTGGCCTTTGCTATCTGTATTATTCTCTCCGGACGGAACGTTCCCTCGGTGTCAACGAAGAACGCCTTCTTGCCCAAACCTCCCTTCTCTTTTGGCAACTGGACGCTGACTGCAAGCTGGAAGGCGAGCTGGCTTTTTGCCGAGCCGAAAGCCCCGTGAGCCTCCACTATGGACTGGGTTTCCACCCCGCCGCCAAGTAGCTTGTCCAGTTCTTCAGAGCCTGTCGTAATCCTGCCTATTTTCTCCCTTCTCTTCATGACCCTCTCCGCGGTTTCGAAGCCCATTTCCATGGCTTCCCGTGCGGCCTGTATGACCTTGGTGGCCGTTGCCTCACCCATCTCGATTCTCTCGCCCAGTTCCGAGGCCGATGCCGCGGCCACACTCATAAGATCTGTATAACCAGAAGCTTTCATCTTCTCGGCTGTCTTCTCCCCGACTCCCGGAAGCTCCGAGATGTCCTTGATTTTCCTCTTTTCTTCCACGGGCTCTTCACAAACAGATTTTTCTTCAACAACTTCTTTCTTTTTTCTTCCCATAATATCCCTCAATTACTTTCAGGCTTGCCATAAGTTCCAAGCAGAATACTCCTGCCTTCCGGGCTGTATGCAACTTTTTCTCCGTTGCTTATTATTTCTCCGTTCGTTTCAAGTCTTGCTGCTGCGGCATTCGCCCTAAAATCATTTTCATAATTCAATTCTCTGCAGATATCCTGTATAGTCAAATCACCTTTTTTATAAACCACATTCTTAATATTTGATTTCAGTTCTTCCATCAGTTCATTACCAAGCCTTCTGACGTTAAATTTGACCCTCTTTATATCTCTTTTTTTCATAATGAAGTTTTGATCAAGCATATCATATACCTTTTCTGGCCCGTACTTATCCTTTGTGTAAAGGAATCTGCTTATATCCTGAAGGTCCTCGGTAATCATGTTTTTATTTAGAAAGTCTGTAAATTTCCAGATAGGATGTTTTTCTGGTCGCTCGGCATTTTCCATGCCAATCTTTGTTATACTTATTTCAGGGAGATCATAACCTTCTAAGTCTTTGCCTATATACAAATAACCTTTATACTTGTCCAAAACATTAACATCCATATCCAAATCCGAAGAAAATGGTCCTAGGTCACTGAATTTAAAATCATTGTAAATGTTCATTACCCTATAATCACTATGCTGGGATATGTACACGAGATTAAGCAGTTTTCTATTCCTTTCAACCTTTCCGATAACACCAAAAAGATTGCACAGTTTCTGGGCGCTTTCCCTTAATTTCATTTCAGTTTCTTGCATTTTACCCACACACCTAATTCTTCTCCTTCAAATTATTTAAAATTGCCTTGGCCTCCTTCTCGGGGTCTATCTCCTCGATCTGGTTGGCCACGAGTTCCAGTCTCTCAAAGAACTTGTTAACCTTTGCCCGGCCCCTTAAACGGAATTCCAGGCCCAGCCTTTCTTCCAGATTCTCCCGCAGAGGCTTCAGGTCTTTGCCTTCTTCCGTGATTTTGTATGCCTTTTTCGTGTCCATGCCCAGGACCTTTTCCGCCTGCTCACGGAAGAAAACTACTCTTATGTTCCCGTAGCCGTCGTCTATTATCCCGCTGATTACAAGAACGGGCTTTGGCTTTACCTCGCCATGCTCCTCGCACTTACCTTCGGTAACCCTGTTCTCACATTTCGGGCAGACATAATAGAACGGGTTGGACTCAAAGAACTGGACCATTGCCCCCCTTACCTCGGCATTGGCCCCCGGGCTCAGGTCCCTGATTTTCATGCTATGGACAGCCCCGCTCTGGACCTTTATGTCCTTGTCGGAGAGTTTCAGCTGCCCGCTTCTTCCCAGGCGAAGCTCGCAGCCGCCCATTCCGTCGTCCTTGGTGTACCCGTTTATTATTTCTATCACCTTTCCCTGCTCCAGCTGCCCCTCTTCCACGGCCTTGACCTGTTCGTTCCAAAGGGACATTCTTATCTGCCCGGTCTCGTCGGCCAGTATCAGGTTCACCACTTTACCTTTCTTGCCGTTCTTTTCAAATTCCCTCGGCTCAAATATCCTTAGAACCTTGCCTGTCATGTTCACGGTGTTCATCCCGGAGAGTATGTTCTCCACCTTGAGATCCTTGGGCATCCTCTGGAGAAGGTTTAGTCCCAGCTCCTTGGCGATTATGTGGGCAGCGCCCTCGGGGGATATGAGGCCGGAGAATTCACTTTCCTTTTCCTTTATCATGTTCTCTACTTTGGTTTTCTCCAGATCCGTGTTCTCCACAATCCTGCTTACTATTTCTCCAAGACTTCCATACATGCGAAAGACACCTGTGTGCAAAAAAAGAACTTAGAAGCCCTTTCTTTTGGCCAGCTTGACGTCCTTTGCCAGAACAGTTTTCCTTCCAGCATGGGTTGCCAAAGAGGCTGTTTCCGCCGCCAGTTCAAAGGCCACCTCTTCAATTACACCCGCAAACTCCTCACAGGCCTCCTTACTGACTCTGTTGGCTCCAGCTTTCTTTAATATCCTTTCAATGGGAGCTAAAGGCAAATTAGACATCCTAACACCTCCGTATCATTTATTTACCGCCAATTCTATTTATAGTTTTAGAAAAATGATGATATTATGATTCTTTCAAGAGAGACAGATAAAGACGGAGTCGTATATTCTATAGAAAAACAACAACTCCCTCTGAAGGGGCACATAAGCAAGCTATTTCCATATAAAATGGTTATATTCGCGACTTATGTCTCGGAGGACTATCCAGACACTTATGATGATTCCGGATTTATATTTGAAACAGATGCAAACCCAGTTTTCGTTTGTCCTACGGATCATTTTAATTTATTAATTCAATACCCAGGTTTTGAAGAGTTTGTATTTTCAAGCATAGAAGAGATGTTGGAAAAATTTCCTACATTAGAAATTGCAAGTGAAGCGGTGAATAAGAGAAGAATTGAAAAGGAGGGTTATATTTTCAGTTTAGGTCCCTACTGTAGTGAAGTGGCATTTGACACCGGGACGCCGGTGAAGGTTCTTGCATTATTTGGCGGGAAGGACCTGAGCGGGATTTCGAATAAATATAATCTACCACTTTATAAATAAGCATTGGATTTCTTCAAAGGGCATTCAAATTTTATATAAACCCCCGCGAAGTTAATAATTGGGGTTGAAATGCTCTGGCTATACATGACGGTTCTTGCCATCTTAATCATACTTTCCGCGATATTTTCAGGGACAGAGACAGCCCTGATGTCCGTGAACACAGTCAGGGTCAGATCATTACTAAGGCAGAAGAAAAAGGGTTCCGAAGCCCTCCACAGGATAAAGCAGAATCCCCACAGGTTGCTTATAACTATTCTGATCGGAAACAACCTGGTGAACATAGGAGCGGCATCCCTTGCGACCGTGGTTTTCACGGAAATGTTCGGCTCAAGCGGTGTAGGAATAGCAACGGGCATAATGACATTCCTCATACTGGTTTTCGGCGAAATTACCCCGAAGACCTTTTCAACGCAGAACGCCACCAGGGTGTCCCTTTTTATGGCAAGGCCCATTGAAGTAATGTCCTATGTCTTCCATCCTTTTGTGTTGTTTTTCGAGGCGATATCCCGTTCGATGTCAAAGATCTTAGGTTCCAAAAAGGAGAAAAAACTTTCCGAGGAGGAACTCAGGGTTGTAGTGACCATGGGCAAAAAGGAGGGCCTTCTAAGCAAGGAGGTTGCCGACATGATGCAAAATATCCTGGACTTTGAGGGAACAGGGGTCACCAGCATAATGACCCCCAAGTTCAGGATGGAAATGGTAGACGGCAATAAAAATCTCAAGAACGTGCTGAACTTTGTTGTCAAGTCCCCCTATTCCAATTTTCCGGTTTACATAAACAAAAGGGATAATATAGTCGGGGTCCTGGACGTGGACGAGGTGCTGAAATACGTCAAGAACAATAAACTGGGAACCAAAGTCAAAAAACTGGCCAAAAAAATATATTTTGTCCCGGATTCAAAAAAGATAGAGGCCCTTCTAACGGAGTTCGAGGGGAAGCACATCCCCATGGCTATAGTTGTGGATGAATATGGCGAGGTTTCCGGACTTGTCACTGTGGAGGACATACTCGAGGAGATAGTCGGCGACATTTTTGACAAGAGCAGGAGAGAGAGCATATACATAAAGAAAGCGAGCGACAAGCTGATAAGGGTCGACGCCAGGGCTTCCATAGAGGAAATAAACCGGCAGCTCCACCTGGGCCTGAGGGAGGGACATTTCAACACCCTTGCAGGATTTATAGAGCATCATCTCCAGAAAATACCTAAGAAAGGGGAGAAGATAGAACTGAAGAAAGTGACATTGGTTGTGGGCAAAGCCGACAAACGGGGAGTAAAAAGCGTGAAGATAATAAGAAATTGATTTTTAAAATTTTACTTTTAATACGTTTAAATACTTTTTTGACGTATTAAATTTATGCCGGACTGGATTTTTTACATTCCCAGAGTAATTTTAGATAAAGAAAATTTTTACACCGTTCAATTGAACGATGGTTTGAAAGCGGGGTTGAATCCTGCAATAGTCAGAAAAGCAGGGGAAATTCAAGACAATGTAGTTGAAGAACTGTCAGACTATTTGAGACGCAATGACATAGAATATGCAACTTTCAACGGCAGCGGAGAAATTCATCCTGACGTGGAGAATGTAAAGAATTCCGTTAATTTTTGCGACAAAGTTAATTCGAAATACGGGGACAAAATAATCAAAAAAATGACTTTCAAGGTGGGTTCTTTAAGGACACAGGCCCAAGAACGGGAGGAAAGAGATAAAAAAAATATTTCCAGATGGGGAGGAGACCTAGTAAATTTTACTGCCAAAGATTTTTTGGAAGGAGGGGAAAATATAGGAGAAACCGTAAAAGAAGCAGTTGACTATGCCGAAAAATTTGGAATAAAACTTCTTCCCAGAATCAGGCACATAGAAAACTATGCTACAACAGAATATCTTCCAGAATTAAATGAGCCTGTAAACGATAAAAGATGGGAAGGAAGCGGTTGGTTGTCCAACATAGTTAATCCAGGACATATAGGAACTGCTTTGGACATACCTGAAATAGCTCCCAAGGGGTTTTGTGTTGAAATAGGCCGCTTGTGGATGACAGAGGGACTCTCAAAAAGGAGAAATTTTGGTAATGTAGGGGAACCCAAAAATATAGACGAATATCAGCAAGAGGCTCTTGACAAATTCGGAATTTACATTGCTCCCGGAATGCCTTTTATTTTCAAGGAGCCGATATCCGCCATAGATAAAATAAAAGAATGGGGGGACAAAATTCAGATGGCCTATGTTACGGGTCCTGTGGGCGAAGGAACACATTTTATGGACGGAAATTCTTACAAGAAAGCTTCGCTTATGCCGCTCTTATCTCCGACAGACGAAGACCCGCTAAAAATAATAGAATCCGAGGAAGTAAGAAGAGAACTGAGAACTGATAGTATGAAAAAATTAAAAGGAACCAAAAGCGCTCTGGAAAGCGCTGGGTGTAATGAGGCTGTTATAAGCAACCATCTGGGCAAGGGAATTTTTTCCGGAGATATTTGGATATATTATCAGAAAACTTCCAAAACGAATTTCAAGTCTCTCTAGTCGAGTCTCACTTTTTTATATTTCTCTTCACAAAACTAACTGACTTGTTTTGTGGGGACGTCTATGAAAAGTAAAGAAAAGATTCTTGTCCTCTGCGTGGACAGGGACGATGACATAGGACAGAAGATCAAATTCAGGGGACCCATTATAGGGAGAAAGAATAATCTCGAGGCCGCGACCAAGCTGGCCCTGACCGACCCAACCGATTCCGATGCCAACACAATCTTTGAAGCCATAAGGACTTATGACAATTTGAAGAAACAAAAGAACGTGGAAGTGGCCACAATAACAGGCGACAAAAAAGGCGGCCTTAAGTCGGACGAAAAAATCGGAAAACAGCTGAAAAAAGCTCTGAAGAAGGCAGGGACAAAGAAAACAATTCTTGTTACGGACGGGCTTGATGATGAAAAGACCGTACCCATAATCCAAAGCAAGATAGACCTTGTTTCCATGAACAGGGTGGTGATGAAACAGAGCGAAAGACTTGAAGGAATGTATTACATGGTCCACGATTTCATAGAGAACCCAAAGATGTCCAAGGTGGTTCTCGGTGTCCCGGCTCTGGCATTGATACTCTACGCCCTCTTCGGTTCCACGGGATGGAGAGCTATACTGGGATTCCTCGGCCTTTACCTGCTGGTAAAGGGATTTAAACTGGAGGAAGTGATAATAAAATTTCTGAATGATGCAAGGACGACCTTTACCAAAAGAAGGGTATCTTTTTTCTTTTACATAGTGGCGCTGGCAGTGGCCCTGATAGGCATAAAATCGGGGTACGATTTTGTCCAAACCATAGCGGCAAGGGATATACTCGAACTTTCAGCCGCTTTCCTAAGAGGGGCCATATACGTTCTTTTCTTATCTTACCTTATAGGTATAGTGGGAAAGATAATATCCCTTGAAAAGAGGGAGGAGGTTTTCAAATACGTTACGCTGGTGGCCCTGGGCTTCGGGATAACCCTTGTTTCCTCCGAGGCCTCCAGGGTGATATTAATGCCGGAAGCAGGCATGTTCGGCCTTTTTGCCTATATCGTATTCGGTTTTTTCATAGTCCTGATGGCAATAGTGATTGAGAGGAAAATGACATAAAATATATATTATAAAGAATATTTTATAATATATATTAAATAATAAATATATTTAAAAATACATAAAAAATAAAATATAACATAAAAAATACTTTTAAAAATATATATTAAAAAAGATATAATAAACTATAAATACTCACAACACAAAATATTAACAGGTGAAAAATGTGAGGGGTGCCCCCGGGAAGAAGGAAAAGGAAAACGATTTTAAAGACCTCTTTTTTAAGTTCAAGCCCGTGGAGATGCTGGTATTCCTCAAGAGAGGCATGGGGCCCAAATACGCCACACAGGTGTCTAAAGGCGTTGATTGCACTTATTCTCACACAATAAAAGTCTTGGAAAAATTCAAGGAACTCGGTCTAGTTATGTTCAAGAAAAGAGGCAGGATAAAGATGATCCAGCTGACCTCTGACGGGGAAGAGATAGCCCATGACTTTGAAGGTCTGTCCAGGAAGTTTGACCGGGCGAACTCCGAGAAAAAGAAAAAAAAGGACGAAAAAAAGGAAGACAAAAGGGGCGAAAGTGGCAAAGCAAAGAAAGGCTCCAAAAAATAGCTCCACAACGTTACGATAATGAAAAACCTGCAAAAAGCCTGGAAAACATGTTTTTTCTTGTTTCATCCCCATGGTTTAGGCCCAAACCCCCTACTCAATAGCCAAACAATAGAAATTTTTTTATACTCGCCGGTTCATATTTTTATCATAACGTTATTGGTGAAATTTTATGGAAACCCCCAGGCCACCCAATGAAAAAAGACTAAAATCCAAGGAATCTCTTTTCTTTCCATCGGTACTCGGGGATAAGTGGAAGACGCTGGATCCGGACATCAGGTGGGAGTTGACTGACATTATTAATCATATTTTCCCTGTGGTGTACCAGGAAAAATCCAATGAATATGCCCAGAAGCTTATGGTTTTTTTGCTGGATAACCCCCAGGGTATAGACAAAAAAATGCTGTCCGGTTTTGTTAAGGATAAGGAAATACCTGTTTCTACGCTTTATAACATAGTTATACCAAAACTGGTAAAAATGGGCATGATTGAGAGGAAGCGCGAGGCCAATGCATCGAATCCGGGCAAAGGGTGGTTTCTGATACTAAAGCCCTCCATGGCATTTTCCTCCCATTTGAGCAAGCTGGCCAGTGAATGGAGGTCTATTTACAAAACAGCTTCCTCTAAAAAGAGTG
>CP070662.1:433860-451858 GCA_020355185.1 archaeon | reverse complement strand
GGTTGTAGTAGTCGAGGATGTAGTGGTTGTTGAAGTGGTTGTGCTGGATGTGGTCGTACTTGTAGTGGTGGTTGAACTGGTCGAAGTGGAAGTTGTGGAACTGGTTGTTGTTGAAGTTGTGGTAGTTGTGGTCGGTAAAGTGGTTGTCGTTGAAGTGGTTGTTGTGGTGGTTGACATGGTGGTCGTGGTTGATGAAGAGGTTGTAGTAGTGGAAGAGGTTGTGGTGGTTGTTGTGGTTGTAGTGGTCGGAGAGCAAAAAGGAGAGTTGGGTGAAAGGAGAGTGTAATGGGCTTTTTTGCCCTCGTTGTGGTCCGGCCAGTTGTCCTCGTTGGTTATCTCAATTTTTATCTTTATCTCCTCGCCGGGGTCGGATGAATCCCATGAGGAGGTGGTGTGAATGGTGAAGTGGAATTCAAAGGATTCTCCGGCTTCAATGTCACCCACGTATGGGTCGTATTCAACGTAATCCACGTAGTCTGCTCCCTTAACAACTGTGATCCCCACCTCAACGTTCTTGGCTTTATCTTTCTCCTCGTCTGCCGTGTTGGTTATTTCTATGTAGGAGCTCGGCTCGCAGCCTTCCCCGTCATCCGGGTCCAGGCTCAGGCTCGGGTTCGGAACACCTGCCGTGGTTAAGATGCTGGTGGTGGTTGTCGTGCTGGTCGTTGTTGTCGGGGGGAGAATGATCTCCTGATATTCGGCCGTGGTTTCGTTTGATGCCAGGGAAAAAGAAGTGAATAACAGTAAAGAAAATATCAATAAACTCGAGATTAAAAATATTTTTCTACCCAATTCCCCCACAACCTTAAAATTTTTGTTTGCAGAGCAAATAAATTAGGGGGATAAATTATTTATACTAGTTCCGGAAAACGGCCGCAGGCGAAGTTTTTTATTTCTCCCCTATATAATATAGTATACTAATATTGAAAAGGTGTTGGAATGCCCGCTAAGAAAAAGGATGGCAAGAAATCTGGAAGCAGTGTGCAACCAGGGACCAGTACAACCAAGGACGATGACTGGAAAAAGGTTAACAGGAGGGTTAACGATACGGCCAGGAGGATAAAGAATCTGGATATACAGGGGGCCCAGGAGATATCCGTGGCCGGGCTCCGGGTGCTCAGGGAGGTGGCCGGAGTGAAGGGTTTCGGAACCGAGTTCGCTATGGCCGCGGAGAAGCTTGCGGGAGCAAGGCCCACGGGAATATCACTCTACAATTTTCTGAAGCTCATAAAGGAAAAGAAAAGCCTGAAGAGCGTAGACAAGGTTCTCAAGCATATCGTGAAGGCCCAGGAATGGATGTCTTACAACGGCTCCAAGCTGATAAAGAACAACACCGTGATTATGACTCACTGCCACTCATCCTCTGTTCTTAATGTGTTCAGGAGGGCCTCGGACGACCACCGGGTTTTCAAGGTGGTTGTATCGGAAACCAGGCCCAAGTTTCAGGGCATGAAGACGGCAAAGGAGCTGGTAGGAATGGGCATTCCCATATATTATATTGTTGACTCTGCCGGGCCTTTCCTCGTTTCCAGCTGTGACATGGTCATGGTTGGAGCTGATGCTGTAAGGGCGGACGGGGTGCTGAACAAGATAGGCACCTACCCGATTGCTCTGGCCGCGATGGAGGCGGGAGTTCCCTTTTACGTGGCGGCCACCAAGGACAAGCTGGATTACGACTGCATTTCGGAGATAGAGGACAGGCCGGACAGGGAGATAGGAAACCCGGACGAGCTGGAGGTAACGGGAGGGGAGATAGAGAACCCCGCCTTTGACCTGACTCCCTGGAAGCTGATAACCGGGGTCATAACTGAATCCGGGGTACTGGGCCAGAGAGAAATAAGGATGCTCCTTGACGGTAACTTCAAAATCTGATTTTAGTTGTTTCTTGATAGTAGTTAAGACTTAAATACTTTTACCTAGCAAGTAATCATATGCCAGAAAAGATGTACGGTACTGACAGCGAGGTATGGAAACTTTTTAAGAGAATAGAAGATGAGACAAATAAAGTTTTTGAATCTGGTTCTGGATATAGATGCCCAGGCAGCGACCCCAAATTAGATGACATAGTCATCGAAGGCAGCGAAACCATCAATGGAAAAAAGGTTAGTCTAAGAGGAGGAGAAGGCTTCAGCGGTATAGTATACAAGTGGTATGCCGGAGAGAATTGGGCTCTAGCTGAGTTTGTTTATGATGGAGATGTAAAAGCTGCAATTAAAAATCAACAAAAGCTACTTAACGCTTTACAGGAACACTACGGCAAGGCAACAAAAATCGATAATGATAAACTCTTTTATAAAATCAAAATCGGTGAAAGAACAACAGCCAGCAGAAGAATAGTCGAGAAATATGACCTTTTTACAGAGGAAAGAACGGAAGAAGGTGGAACCGAGGATATAATCAGAACCATGATTCTTGACTTTGATTTTACTCTATAATCAGAACCATGATTCTTGACTTTGATTTTAATCGCAAATCCATTCACAGCTGCAGTCCGGGTATTGCCCTGACATTTCCAGGTGGCCCTCGCACTGAATATGTGGCTGCTTTGCACAGTAGGTCAGGCAGGACTCGCAACCGCCCCTGTAGTAGGCCCACTCGTCGCACTCGGTCCCGTTCTCCAGGATGCATACTCCATACTGGCCTCCTGAGGTTCTGGGGTCCTCCCTGATTTCAAGGGTTCCTCCTTGGTCCTGACAATAGACCGCTGCCGGGTTGGGCATTCCTATTGTAGTCTGGGTCGTAGTGGTGACCGTACCTCCGCCGGATACGCAACCTGAGACCGTCAGTATGCTTATCAACAAGATTGCAATCAAAAAAGCTTTTGCCATGGTTACTCTATATATAATATTGTATATAAGGCTGACGATTTGATTCGGGAAAACCCGAATATAAAATTTTATTAACCTGTTGTGTCAATTCTAATCATGGAAATCACGAAGAAGACCATAAAGGCCCTGTCCTCGGACACGCGGCTGGAGATACTAAGGCTTCTGGTCAGGCGGAGAAAAATAGCTGCGGACATAGCCAAGATTCTCAAGCTCGCGCCGTCAACCGTAAATGAACATCTGAAAAAGCTGGAGGAGGCGGGCCTTGTGAAGAGGAAGGAAACAGGACATAAGTGGATTTACTTCGAGGTGACGGAGGACGGAAGGAACCTAGTCCAGCCCAGGTCGCCAATGCAGTTCGTCCTTGTTTTGTGCCTGGGAGTGCTCATGATGCTGGTGGGAGGTTTCAAGAGCCTCGTGCCTTCAGGGGCAGAGACTTTTGCGGCACCTTTGGCCCAGAAAGCAGGTGAAACCGCAGCAGAAGCAGGGGCGGATGTTGTAAGGGCTCCGGTGGAAGCCGTCTCTGGGACAGGGATAGACTGGCTTCTTGTTTTGGTTGCGGTAGTGGGAATTGTATTGGTAATAATAGGACTATATAATATAGTAAAACTTAGAAAGAAATAAAATAGTCGCGAACCCGGTTATTTGTTTTTCTTCTTTTCGCCTCCGAGAAACTGATTCACGGACTCGAAGGCCCTGAGGACTTCCAGGGGCACTGCGAAGACTACGGTGTTGCTCTGGTCGGAGCTCAGGTCGTTCAGGCTGTTCAGGGTTCTGAGGTGTAGGGCGCCGGGCGAGCTGTAAAGGGTCTTTGCAGCGGTGGCAAGGTTCTTTGAGGCAGTGACCTCGCCCTCGGCCTTTATTATGACCGCACGCCTCTCCCTCTCGGCCTCGGCCTGCTTGGCCATGGTCCTCTTCATGTTCTCCGGGAGCTCTATGTGCTGCAGTTTTATGGCAACCACGTCTATTCCCCAGTCGTCCGTCTGCTCGTCCACTATGCTCCTTATCTCCTTTGCAATTTCCTCCCTGTCCACGAGCACGCGGTCCAGTTCCGAGTCGCCTATCACGTCCCTGAGGGCGGTCTGGGCATAGTTCCTTGTGGCCATGTGGTAGTCCTGTATGTCCAGTATGGCTTTCTGGGGATTAAGAACGCGGAAGTAGACTACCGCGTCTATTTTTACCGGCACGTTGTCCTTGGTCATGACCTCCTGTACAGGTATGTCCACGGTAAGGACCCTCATGTCTATCTTTATGAGCTTTTCTATTACCGGTATTATGTATTTGAAGCCCGGGCCGATTACCCCGGTGAAGCTTCCGAGCCTGAAGCGGATGGCACGCTCGTATTCGTAGATTATCCTTATGCCGGAAAGGGAAGCGAAGAATATGACAAGGGTGAGGATGTAGAGGTAGTTGTTCATCCAGTAAAGAATCAGGGACAAAGCCAGGAAAACTATGGGGAACCACCAGCTCGGTGACCTGGTCTTGAAGCCCGCTTTCTTGGCTTTCTCGGAAGGTTTTTCGGATTCTGTTTTTACCTTCTCAGAATCAGTCTTGGACACACCCTCTGGCATGCTAATTAATTGTCCGGGCTCCTATATAAAATTTTAGAAAGGTTTTTATTGTAGTTTTTCTTCTGGTATAAATCTTTTCCCGTGTAATTATTTCTTTGCGGTGGCAAAAGATAACTTTAAATAGTATAACACCGTTATATTTTAACTCAAAAATTAAAGGAGGTGTGGATTTGAAAGTAAAAATTCTCTTGACGATAACAGCGATAGTCCTGATGATAGCACCGAGTGCGGTCCTTGCGCACACGGAAGACGAACCGTACGTAACAGACCTTATAGCAGGGCAGCACACTGACGTCGGTGACGTTCTCGTATGGAACGATGCAGACAACCTCTACGTCAAGTACCTGATAGAAGAGGAAGGCTGGTGCCTGACCGAGACCCATCTTCACGTGGCTGATTCTTGGGAAGAAATTCCGCAGACAGAAGCCAAAGGCAAGGGCAAGGGAAACAGCGGCGGAAACCCGATTCCTGGGCAGTTCGAATTCAGCGGAGAGCATGACTGTATAGCGGAACACACTTACACAGTACCTCTGGGCGACTGGGATTGTGAAACAGATTTAGCCATAGCAGCCCATGCTGTAGTGGTACAGAAAGGAGAAGGCTGCATGAACGTTGTAAGTGACAGCGAAGTCGACTGGTCAGCAGACGGAAGCACCTGGAACGATGCGGTGGCATGCTGGGATCATCCAAACTGGAACGATGTAGACGGCGCAACCTGGATATGGAGAACATATTATACGGACGTTGTCTGGGAATATGATAATGTCCCGGCTGATGGATGGTACTTCATGAAAACGTTCGATGTTCCTGGAGAACCTGTCTCGGGTCAGATAAACATTAACGCTGACAATGCCTACAAGCTTTACCTTAACGGTGATTTCGTTGGTGAAGAAGGTGCCATGGACAGGGACGGCCCTGACTATTACGAATGGGGCACTGAAGACTCATTTGCTCTTACGAATCTTGACTCCGGGACAAATGAGATAGAAGTGCGTGCCATGAACTACTTCAGGACCGGCAGCTCAACAAGCAATCCGGCAGGGCTTGCCTTCAACGCAGAAATCTGCTACGAAGAAATTCTGGCGGAAGAAACTGCATGGGGCGACGGGGAAGATTTCCCGGGAAACAACTGGGGAATGTACTTTACTTACCAGGTCCAGTGCGAAGAAGAGGTAAGGTATCCGGAAACGGGAAACGTCTACATAGGTTACGAGGACTGGCCAAACGGTGATTTTGACTACAACGACTTTGGCATGAGATTCTCTGCTGAAGAAATCTATGTGAATGATGAACTTACAGAAGTGACAATGACATTTGAAGCAATAATCTACGACTCCGGAATGGATCATCTAATTCACATAAACAGGCCATTCAACGGTGATTACACATACACAGTAAGCAGTGTAGATGATTATACAGATGAAACTCCAGCAGGTACATACTACGGCACAGGTGACTTGGATGTTGTGCTTTTCAACACAGCAAAGTACACTCATCCGGAGAAACAAATCGGCGAGATTGTCACGGTATATGTTGTATTGGACGACCCAAGCCTGAATCCGAAGGAAACATTGACAGCGCCAAGATGGGATTTAGACCCTTTCATGGCGAACTATGACCCTTGGGAAATAGGCACGCTTTATGGAAGTCTGTATCACATAGATGACATTCAAGATACATCAAAATTCGGTGGAACAATCGACGTGCCTTACATTTTGGTAGTACCTGAAACAGACTGGATTCCGCCAAAGGAAAGCACCATAATAACCAATCCGTATGGATACTTTGACGACTTCTATAGCAGTGATGGGGCAGAGCATACCAATTGGTACAGTGAGATTACAAACTCTGGCGGACTGTCTTGGTAGTAAAAGGGGCTAACCCCCTTTCTTTTTCTTTTTTTATTTCCGGGTTAGAGGCAATGCGGTAATAATATAAATAATCCGGGCCAATCTATAAACATGGCCTTGAACTTGATGGTGCTTGACCTGGCGGAAATTACCGGCATGCAGTTCTTTAACTACACCTTTTGGAACAATACCATGGGAAACTATACCTTTGCATTCATCATCTTTCTGGTGGTCCTGGCCGTTCTCAGGATTTTCAAGTACGTGATAATAAAGCGGTTGAAGAAGCTGGTGAAAAAGACCAAAACGGACATAGACGACCTGGTTGTGGAGGCGATTGAAAACGTCTTCAAGCCGCCGTTCTACTCCTTTGTCTCCTTTTATGTGGCCATCCGCTGGATTGTCGTGCCGGAAGAAGTGCACCTTTACCTGTATTACATACTGGTCTTCGTTGGGACTTACTACGGCTTCAAGTTCGTGTCCACTTTCATTGACTACGGGACCAAAAAAATCATAGAGAAGCAGGAAAAGGAGGAGGGGAAGAAGAAGCTGGACACCTCGGCAATAAAGATGATGAGCAGCCTTATAAAAGGCATCCTGGTCATACTGGCATTCCTTCTCATACTGTCAAACCTCGGGTACAACATAAACAGCCTGATAGCCGGGCTGGGAATCGGGGGCATCGCCATTGCATTCGCGCTCCAGAACATACTATCCGACATTTTTGCATCCTTCTCCCTGCACTTCGACAGCCCGTTATCAACCGGGGACTTCATCGTGATAGGGGAGGACGCGGGAACGGTCAAGAAGATAGGAATCCAGTCCACGCGCATCACAACCCTCCAGGGCGAGGAGCTCGTGGTGTCAAACAGGGAACTGGTCAGCACAAGGGTCCACAACTACAAGAAGATGAGGAGGAGGAGGACCAAGTTCGAGTTCGGGGTCATTTACGGGACCCCCAGCAGGAAACTGGAAAAGATTCCGAAGATGGTCGCGGACATAATAAACGGCATAAAGCTGGCAGAAACGGACCGGGTGCACTTCAGGGAGTTCGGGGACTCCAGCCTGAAGTTTGAGGTGGTCTACTACATAAACAGCAAGGACTACAAGACCTACATGGACATCCAGCAGGAGATAAACTTCGAAATCAAAAAGAAGTTCGAAAAGGAGAAGATAGAGATGGCATTCCCGACGCGGACCATCTTCCTTGAGAAGTAAAATTTATGCAGGTGATTATATGAAAAAAAGAAAAAAATCCACGAAGAAGGGGGGCAAAAAGAAAAGCCCCAAAAAAACCAGGCCGAAGGCAAAGAAAGTTCCCAAAGAGAAGCAGCTGGAGGACATGATGCTGAAATATTACGGCAAGATGCTGGAGCAAGCTAGGAAGAAGGAGGAACTGGACAGGCAGATGAAAAAAATGTGGAAAAAGCTGAGCGGTCTCAACCAAAAGAAGGTCCTTAAGGATGTTTCCGGGATAATAGAAAAAAACTGGGAACTTGTGAAAAACTACGGGATTCCTAAAAACCCGCTTGACCTGGCTCCGGTGAGAAAATATTTCCTGAAAAAGAGGATAGACCTGGATCTGGTATTCACAGACAGTATCAGGGACTCGGGATACTTCAGGGAGTACGGCATGAAGGAGTACGTGAGATGGAAAAAAATTGCCTCGGAGATAAGGGAAAAAATCACTAAGATGATGAAAAAGGATGAAGAGAAGAGGCTGGAGGAAAAAATAAACCTGATATTCAGCAGAGCCTTTGAGGAGGGCATGAAAGACGTCTCGGTCGCCGATGTAAAAGAGATTGCAGACAAGCTGCACGAGGACATCTCCGGAAAACTTGATACAGTCACCAAGGCGGTTTCCAAAAAAATAGGCGACAAAATAAAGGAAATACTTGAGGAAAAAAAGGAATTCAAGAAAGGGGGAAGGCATCCTGTAACAAAAACTATACGCGAAAAGGTTATGAAGAGAGACGGCTACAAGTGCGTGAAATGCGGGACAAACTTCAAAGAAACCAGGCTTCACATAAAGCATGTGATCCCTCTGTCCGAAGGAGGGACAAATGACATAAGAAACCTCCATACCCTCTGCGAAGAATGTTACCTTACCGAAAAGAAGGAGGAAGAGGAGGAAAGAAAGCAGGGAGATGACCAGTACATCAGGATAGACTCCGTCAGGTGAAACGGGATTAAAATCTTAACAGATATTTTTGTAAACGTGATTTTATGGGATATACTAATCTTCGTTACAAGCCCTCCAAGAAAGATTTGGTCTGTCTTTTCAGGATCGAACCCAATCACAGGGAGCATGTACCCTACGGAAAGGCCGCGGAAATGATCGCAGGGGAGAGCTCAATCGGGACCTGGACGGATGTGAAAACGATGAACCCCAGGATAAGGAGGATGGGTGCAAAGGTCTTTGAGATGCGCGGAAGCTGGGTCAAGATTGCCTATCCACAGGAATTGTTCGAGGAGGGAAACATGCCACAGATTCTGAGTTCTGTTGCCGGGAATATTTTCGGCATGAGGGCCCTGAACAAGCTCCGGCTGGAGGACATAAAGTGGCCGGAAAAAATTATGAAAAGCTTCAGGGGACCGAAGTTCGGTATACCCGGAATCAGGAAACTGCTGAAGGTTACTGGTAGGCCCCTGGTGGGAACGATCGTGAAGCCCAAGGTGGGGCTTGGCCCGAAGCAGCATGCAAAGGTCGCCTACAGGGCCTGGGTAGGCGGATGCGACGTGGTCAAGGACGACGAGAACCTGACCAGCCAGGGCTTCAACGGTTTTGAAAAAAGAGTGAAGGAAACCCTTAAAGCGAGACTACGCGCCGAAGGCAAGACCGGGGAGAAAAAGGTTTACATGCCCAACGTTACGGCCGAGACGAAGGAGATGATAAAGAGGGCTAGGTTCGTCAAGAGGAACGGGGGACGTTACATTATGGTTGATATCGTGACAACGGGCTGGGCGGGCCTGCAGACTCTGAGAGACCGTGACCTGAACCTGGTTATACACGCCCACAGGGCCGGTCACGCAGCCTTCACAAGAGGGGAGCATGGAATTTCGATGCTTGTGGTGGCGGACATAGCAAGGCTGATAGGAGTGGACCAGATTCATATAGGGACTGTCGTGGGAAAGATGGTGGGAGAGAAGGGCGAGGTCGAGCACATAGAGGATGAAATTGAAAAAAGCTTTGTCAAGAAAGGGAGGCATACACTTGAGGAAAACTGGAAGGATGTGAAGCCCGTTCTTGCGGTTTGCTCCGGGGGGCTGCATCCGGGCCTGGTGCCGAAGCTGATTGAAATCATGGGCAGAAACATCGTGGTACAGGCAGGGGGAGGAATTCACGGCCACCCGAAGGGAACGGAGGCCGGTGCCCGTGCCATGAGGCAGGCGCTTGATTCCGTAATGGAGGGCGTCCCGCTGGATAAGTACGCGGAAAAACACGAGGAACTGAGAATCGCGCTAAAGAAATGGGGCAAGGTCTAGATTTTTAAAGATTGGAACATCTAATGTTTTTATGACAAAAGGAATTTTTGTTTTAGGCATCAACGGTTCGGCAAGGAAGAATGGCAATACAGCAAAATTATTGAAAAAAGTTCTTGAGCACGCAAAAAAGGAAGATGCTAAAACCGAAGTGCTTCATCTCATTGATAAAGATATAAACCCATGCAGAAGTTACTGTGCAAAAAATGGAACGGACTGCCGGTATCCCTGCAGCATAAAAGATGATATGAATGAAGTAATTGAAAAAATAAAGGTATCTGACTGCATTGTTCTCGCCTCGCCCAATTATTGGTATTCCATGTCAGGGCTTATGAAAAACTTTATAGACAGACTGGCCAGCGCGGATATGAATCCATCGATTTTGAATGGAAAGGTTGCGGGATGCATAGCAACTTCCGACTATGACGGATCCATGAGTGCGATTTCTCAGATGTCAACTGCGCTTAATGCAATGGGCGCAATTATTGCACCATTCAACAACCTGTTTTCCAACAGTGGCAGGGGAGTGAAAATACAGTTCGGAGAAAAAGACAAGCGCCTGGCCAGAAACCTAGTAAAACTCGCGAAATTGACAAAAAATGAACATGGTACGTGGGTCTAGGCCTTGACATACTTTTTTGCTTCTCTGTACATGACCAGGCTGGCATAGAATATTATGACCGGCCCGACTGATTTTATAAGAACGTAAATTATGTAGACCAAACGGTTTGCCACAAGGACCTGAATGCTGCCTGTCAGACCGGCAAAGACCTCGGCACCCTCGTGCAGGAGTGCGAAGAGCAGCAGACCCAGGACAAAATAAGACCGGCCAGTGGGCTTGACCCCTCCCTTGTAGTACATCCTGAAAATCTTCCAGTTTATTAAAGAGGCTATTATAAGAATGAGGGATGCGAAGACGTCTCCCAGGGTTAATGGATCCAGATTCATGCCAATCAAGAAAAATTTGCCTTTCTTTCAATAAATAGTTTTTTCAAATCTTCCAGTAATGCCTGTCCGGATTTTCTTTCTTTATTTTATCCATTTTTTCCTTTATTTTATATTCAAACGAGCTCTTGTCAAAATTATGAATCTCTTTGATATCTCTTTCATTGGTTATGTAGATGCCCACATAAGGATACTCCATGTCACATCCGCGGGGACCCCCCTCATTGATTCTGTAAAGAATGTGGGAATATTTTTTGCTCCTGTAAAAATCCTTTCCTGAGTGTTCTGTGTACCTGAATCCGCAGCCGCCAAGAAAAGCATTCCACTTAAAACTTTGTCCCTCCAGACAGCCCATGGCCCATTTCAGTCCGTTTTCATCCAGCTTCTTTATCTCTTTAAAAAGTTCTTCAATACATTCGTCTCTTAGGTTTTGTTTTTCATACTCTCCTAGATTCTTATACCAAAGGAGATCCTTTTTTATGTTAAATCCCCAATAACAATATTTGTGTTCTAAGGCATAAATCTTTTACCTAAACAATTTATAAACACGGGCCTAATTTATTTTTGGTGATAATTTGCTGAAGGTCAAAAAGCTTGACATGGATGCCGGCAACCTTTATATAGTGGTTCTTAATGACAAAACCCTGAAGAAGCGCGGTCTCCGCCCGCTGGACAGGGCGGACGTGATAAAGGGCAGGGAGAGGCTGACCTGCATAATAAATTCCAGCAACAGGATAGTGGATGACGACGAGATAGGTTTGTACAAGTGCGTGGCGGAAAGCCTCAAGCTGGAGACAGGAGACGAGGTAAAGATAGAGGTCCAGCTGGAGCCCAAGAGCGTGAAGTACATAAAGGAGAAGCTTGGCGGTAAGGAACTGGACTACAGGGAAATCAGGGAGATAGTAAAGGATACCGTGGAAAGGGACCTCACTGACGTGGAGATCGCGGCCTTCATTACAGCCTTGGAGCTTAACGGCATGACCATAAAGGAGGCGGAAAACCTTTCCAGGGCCATGGTCGAGACTTCAAAGACCATCAATTTCGGCAGAAAGACCTATGACAAACACTCCCTTGGAGGAATACCCGGGAAAAAGGAGACCCTGCTGATAGTTCCCATAGTTGCTGCGGCGGGCCTGACCATACCCAAGACCTCCAGCCGGGCGATAAGCTCTCCCGCGGGCACTGCTGATATAGTCGAGACCATAGCGGAAGTGGAGTTCGAGCTGGATGAGATAAAGAGGATTGTAAGGAAGTGCAAGGGGTGCATGGTCTGGGGCGGGGCGGTTGACCTGGCACCCGCGGATGATATTTTTGTTAAGGTGGAGTACCCGCTCAAGATAGACCCGCTATTTCTTCCTTCGGTTTTGAGCAAGAAGAAGGCCGTCAATGTGAGGCACGTCGTCATAGACATTCCCACCGGAAGGGGTGCCAAGATAAAGACTTTCATGGAGGCCAATAACATAGCACAGGATTTCAGGGAAGTCGGGAGGAGGCTGAACATGGAAGTCAGGTGCGCAATAACACACGGGGAACAGCCGGTCGGCCATGCCATCGGACCTGCGCTTGAGGCCAGGGAAGCTCTCCGGGCCCTGAAAGGCAGGGGACCCCAGTCTCTTGTGAACAAGGCCCTTGGCCTGTCATGCATCATATTTGAAATGGCCGGAAAAAAGAATCCCCGGGAGCTGGCCGAGGCCATCCTCAAATCTGGCAAGGCGGAAAAAAAGTTCAGGCAGATAATAGGAGCCCAGGGGGGCAACCCCAGAATAAAGCCCGGGGACATACCGATAGGCAAGAACAAGTTCGAGGTAAGGTCCGGAAGGAAGGGAAGGGTCTTCTGGATAAGAAACGACCAGATTATAGAGATTGCGAGAAAGCTCGGGGCCCCGAAAGACAAGGGGGCGGGCATACTGCTGAACAAGAAAGTGGGCTATCCTGTGAAAAAGAACGAGCTGCTTTTCACCATGTACTCGGAAAATGACAAGAGGTTCTCCAATGCACTGAAGTTCCTGCAGCACTCGGAACCAATCATAGTGAGGGAGAGCATGTCAGAGGAAATGCTTATAGATGTTATACCGTCCAAGAGGCACAGATACAAGAAAGGCTTTTTCTTTGAGAGGTAAAACTAAGAAAAATTAAAAATAAAGGGAAGTTGCAGCTCTTATATTGCTGCCATCATCGGCATCATAGCCATGAGAAATCCTACTGCAAGTATAGAGACCAGCACTGCTAACACTATAACCGGTATAATCCATATTGCCACCGCCTTTCCCGTGCTGACCTTGTGAGCCTGTTTTAAGGCCATTGTAAGCAGGTACAAACCGTACAAGGCTACCAGAAAGTTCAGTATCCCTCCTATGAAAGGAATGATACCAAGTATGGCTGTTATTATTATCAGAGGTGCCCAGTACAATCCCAGCAAATAAGACTGCGTTGTGTAATTTCCCTTTCCCTGGAAAATCAATGCAAATACGTACAATATTGCGGAGCCTACCAGCCAGCCTACAACAGACACAATCGGGGTTATTATAAGAGAACCCACGAAGGCTATGATTCCAAGTCCCGCGCCCGTGATTCCTGGTCCCAAGCCGGCCATGCCGCCTGTTGCGGTCAAACCTGCCGCCGCAGCCAGTCCGCCGATAAACCCTGCTATCAGTCCTGCTATCACTAAGTGCACTGTCGCTTTTCCCAAGTCGGCATTTTTTTCCTGCTTCTTGAAAGTCTCTTTAGGATTTAACAAAACTTCTTTCCATAGGTTGAAGTCTATCATAGTTAAAATGAGAACAAGCTGGTTTATAAAGGTTCTTCCCGAAGAAAATATTTAAATTAAAATTTATAAACAGGACAACTCTAGTTCACAGTCTATAAATCCTTCCCTTGCAATTTTGTACATATCGGAATCTTTACCCTTATGATTTTCCATAATTTCCTTGTATTTCTCTTTGTATCTTTTGATGAGTTTTTTATTCTCTTTTCCGTAACCAATTTTGGATAGAAGAGAGTTTATCTTTATGTTCTCTGCGAGAACATCATTTTTTTCTTCCTGAAGTTTTTTTAGTCGGTACCAACCATCTGTTGCATAATCGATTATATTTATTTTTATTGGTTTTGATTCAACTTTTACTTCATCTTTACGCACTATATGCCCAAATTCGTGGGCAAACAAAGCTGTCGATAAGTCTTCGTCTTCAAGAAACTCCCCCGTATGAAATTCATTTATTTCAGGAAAGATGGAAACATACGGGTAAATTGAAATTATGATTTTACAGCCATTTTCCGTCTTAACAAAAATTTCTGCGTCTAAGAGGTTAATTGGACTTGAGTAATTCGGTAAAAATCTAAATATTTCGTCGCATATTCCATTAGCATCAATAATTGTATGCATAAAAGGAAAGGTTCCGAACGCAGTATCATTAATGTCCAGTTGCTCGGGAAATTTTTTACTAAAATCATTTCTTACCCTTTCAAAGATATTTGTAATTTTTTTAAGTTTTTGTTTGTAGCTCTGTTCTGACAAATATTTTTTTCTTACCTCCAGGCTTCGGAGCCTGTCTTTTGCATCGGCTATCATCTCTCGATAAAGGGAATAATCTTCCCCTGCATCCAAATTTTCTAATTTCAGTCCCGCTTCTTTCTTAGCGTCCTTGATTTCTTCATCCAAATATCTTGCATAACTCACCTTGGCCCTTCTGAGAGGGTAAGGAAAATCCGGCTTTTCTAAACCATCTTCCTGCTCTTTTATGACTTCTAAGCCAACAGATTTTGGGTCTGTAGTAAGGTAATTTCTCATTGGCTCAAAAAGTGTGTCAAGGCCACCCTTTTCTAAGCATTTGTCGTAAAAAATCCTTAACTTGAAGCAACTTTCAGTTTTATCGTACAAAATATCTTCTACGAAGCCGACGTTTCCGACATTCGTTATCTTAAAATCATCAAGTGATTCCGAGGGCAGTAACTTGGCCTTATTCCCTCCTTTTACTTCATAAAATTGAAGTTTTTTGTAAAGTTTATTCCTTTCTTCGATAATTTTTTTCTGGAAAGTTTTTGGAAGAGAAGTCTTCCATCCCGTTAAATACCAAAAACATAAATTCAAATATTCGTCTCTATCTTGGTCATTTTGGATTGGAATCTTATTTGTTGCAAAATACTCTAAAGACATTTTTATCTTTAGATATAAACATTGCAAAACTATTTATGAGTGAAGTAGCAGACCCATGGTTCTGTTGAATCCACGCGGCAGAAGCCGAAGCGCTCCAGTTGCACCATCGAATCGGTTTTTTCCTTTGCAAAGTCAGGCTCTGCAAGCCCCTCTTTCTCTGAGGCATCGTCCATGACGATTTTTACTGGAATGTTTTGCTCGGAGATCCAGTGTATCTTTGGGACGGGCTTGACCCCGGTTGAGGTTACCTTTGATTTTTTGTCCAGGATAACGTTGCACAGGTGCAGGAGCCGGACCTCTTTTCCTTTCAGCTTCTCGAAATCCTTTTTCTCCACGAAGATTTTCCGGCCGGCCGGGATTTTCCTTTTGCCTCTCTTGGGGTCGTCGGGATGCAGGGGTGCCTGAGCATCTTTCATTTTTTTGTCCAGCTCTATTTCCACCGGCTCGCTTACGAAGAAGTATCTGTTTGCGACAGGGTCAATAACTTTTCTGTTCTCCTTTTCCAGGGCCTCCCACTCTATCACAGATTCATGCTTGCTCACACCCATCTTTAAGAGGAAGTTCCTTATGGCCTCCGGAGTAAACCCTCTCCTTCTGAGGGCGGCCAGTGTCGAAAGCCTGGGATCGTCCCATCCCTTTATCTTTCCCTCTGAAATCAGGTTTCTTATCTCCCTCTTTGAGGCGGGAACTCCCTTGAGGTTGAAGCGGGCCTGCTCAAGTATAAAGGTGGGCCTGAAGCCCAGTAGTTTCTGTATGTAGTTCTGGACCTCTGCACGGAGCTCGAATTCCTTTGACCTGACCCTGTGGGTCACGCCCCAGTGGGCATCGGCTACGGAGGTTCCGAAATCGTAGGTTGGCCACACGAAAAATTTGGTTTTATGTCTAGGGTGCGGGTCTTTACAGACTTTGAACATGGTCGGGTCCCTCATTGCGGTGTTCTTATTTTGGAGGTCCCCCTTGAGCCTGACCACAATCTGCCCCTCGTCATATTTTCCTGACAGTATTTGTGCCCAGAGCCCCAGGTTTTCCTCCGGCTTTTGTTTTCTATGCTCGCATTCCTCCCCTTCTGCTCTTTTTTTACGCATGACCTCCACAGGGCAGGAACAAACGTAAAAAAAACCATTTTTTATAAGCTTCTCCGCGTAATCATAAAAAATTTTCAGGTTATCTGAAATGAAAACAAGCTCATCCCATTCTATGCCGAGCCATCTGTAGTCGTCCTGATGGATTTTGTAGAACTTCTCCTGCACGAGTTTCGGGTTCGTGTCCTCAAACCGCAGGATGAATCTGCCCCCGTATTCCTTTGCAAGAAGGTAGTTTATCAGGGCCCCCTTGGCATGCCCCAGGTGCGGGTAGCCGCTGGGGTCAGGCGGGAAGGCAGTCACGACCTTTCCCTTCTCCGCTCCGGGCAGCTCGGGCAGCCCCCTTTCCTCCTTGGCTTCCACCTCAAGGGACACCCCCCTGGCCTCGGCCTCCTTCCTCTGCTCCTCCGGGCTCATCCTGTTGACTTTCTTCACGATTTTGTCAACAACCGGCGTTATCTCGCCGATTTTTTCCTTCACCTTAGGGTCCTCGGCAATCAGGCTTCCGAGAACCGGGCCGGAGCTGGCCTCGCCCTCGTGGATAAGGGAGTTCCTCAAGGCTAATTTAAAAATCATGTCTTCCAGACTGTTGCTCATGTTAGATTGTTTGTGGAACAGAAATAAAAAACTAGCATAAAGTGTTCCGTTAAATGGGTTTGTAATCCAGAATTTTTTTGGCTTTGGAAATATCAACACCCTCTATTTCGTCCACAATAGAAAAAGCCTCATACCATATTTTTTTATCTGTTTCAATTGCATTTTCGATGGCTTGTAATGCATTTTCGATTTTAAGATTCAATTTCAGTTCACCAAATGGCTTGTAAACACCTCTGGGCCTTGTCGGACCCAGGCGAAGGATTATTACCTCAAATTTTTTTCGCATTCCATAGTTTGCAAGGATTTGCTCCCCGATAACTTTGCTGGTGGAGTATGCAACGTCACAATCTCTCACAGTTGGAGGCAAATCTTCTGTTTTTGCTCTCTGGGTTAAAACCCGGTTGTCTTCCAAAACCGGGGCTTCTATAGGCATGCCTTTTTCCATACCATAATAACTCATTGAACTTGTGAAAATTAACTTTTTAACTCCGTTCTCCATGCATGCCTGAGCCACGTTAAAAGTTCCCTGGCAGTTTGTTTCAAAATAATCCTTGAAAGTTTTATCTTCGTAAGGTTTTCTGAGTGCAGCCAAGTGGACAACAACATCACATCCCTTCATGGACGACTTTAGTTGTCCGTAGTTAAGAATATCACATCCTTCATTGTGTGCAAATCCGATTATTTCATGTTTTGATGAAAGATGCTTTGTCAATTCTTTGCCAATAAAACCCGAGCTTCCAGTAATGAATATCTTCATATAATCACGCCTTGTTAAGGTAGGCCTTAAGCATCTTCTCGCTCGGGAAGAACATCGGCTTGGGGGGCTTGTCGACGGGGAACCATCTCCACTCCAAGATTTCGTCCGGCTCCATGACCTCCGGTTCGCCCAGGAATTTCCTGCAGAGGAAGCCTATGGTTATGAAGTGGGCTTCGCCGAAAATGTTGCTGCTCACGTCAAAGATTTCCAGGTCCTCGGGCTCAACTTTCAGGCCGGTCTCCTCTTCCAGCTCCTTAACCGCGGTTTCCACGTGGCTCATGCCTAAGTCAATCTTTCCGCCGGGCATGGACCAGGTCCCCTCGCCGTGGAGGGCCGAGTCCGCCTTTTCCGGGTCGTCGTGCCTCTTTCCCAGAAGGAACTTCCCGTCCCTGACAATCATTATTCCGACTCCCGCATTGGCAATCCCTTCCATGAATAGACTATGGGAAAACCAGAGTTAAATAGATTTGCCGGGAAATTCGACGATTCACGGGAGCTTTGCACATAAAGTAATCAATTATCTTTTCCTATATTTTCGTCAATAATTCGGACAGCTGCAAGCTGGTCAGCACTTCGTAGGTAGTCCGGAGCGTTGGAAGATTTGAAATATGCGTAAACCTTATGTCCGGGTCCTACTTTGGCATCTTTCAGCACGTTGTAAGCATTCTCATCAAAAGGCATGTAGCTAGATATGCTACCTTTTCCAACACGCATACCGTTTTCATCTATTTCCTGTAT
>CP070662.1:420217-433760 GCA_020355185.1 archaeon | reverse complement strand
CCACAGACCTGAGCCTCATCACATCCCCGTCAGGCATAACCATCTCCGATCCTCCGGGCGGTTCCTATTCCTCCGTTTCCGTTTCCCAGACCCCGACCACAAAGACCTTTACCATATCCGCGGGTTCGGCCAATACCTACACCTATTACGCGCAGGCAGGGGGGACCTCCTCCACGGAGAAGACAATAGTCTTTGAGGACCCGTCAGTCCTCACGGTTGAAGGCTCCCCGAGCTCCGTTTCAAAGGATGTCAACAAGAGCTTTATTCTTAGCATAGACGTTTCCAATTCCCAGGAAGATGCCATAACAACCTCTTATTCCCTGGATTACTCTTCTTCTGATTTTTCTGTCTCCGGTGACCCGACTTCAGATTCCAACGTTACCATAAATGCGGACTCAACCAAGAACCTCCAGTGGAACATAACCCTGGACAGCGGCATAACCACCGGAACCTACTACATAACCCTGGAGCTGGGAGACAATGACGAGGCTTTTACGGTTACGGTAAGCGCCACCGGAGCGACCACCACAACGACCAGTACCACCACCACCACGACCGATGGAGGCGGTGGCGGAGGCGGTGGAACCACCCCGGAGAAACACAGGGAAACCAAGATATGGAGCATAATTACGCCGGGAGGGGTGGAAATAATGAAGATAACTGACAAGGAAATAGGCTTCAAGCAGATACAGGTATCAGTCAAAAACCAGGCCAACAACGTCAGGATAACAGTTACCAAGCTGGCGGGCCAGCCCGCCTCGGTTGTCCACGAGGTCAGCGGGAAGGTCTACAGGTACATGGAGATAAACACGGAAAACCTGGATGATGATAACGTGGATTCAGCGAAGCTGAGGTTCGAGGTAGCCAAGGAATGGATAAGCGAAAACAACATAGACCCGTATACCGTGGTCCTGAACAGGTACCAGAACGGCTGGACAAGGCTCAGGACAAGACTGATAAGTCAGGACAGCAATTCCTACACGTACGAGGCTGATTCCCCGGGTTTCTCGGTCTTCGCCGTTACCGGCGAGGTCCTGGCGAGGGCGGAAGAGCCGGAGTCTGTTGAAGTCCCCGAAGGGGGGGAGGAGGTTACAGAAGGAAAGATTCCGTCCACCCCGCTGCAGGACCTGCCTACCGGTACCCAGACACAGCTTTACGTGAGCCTCGTGCTTTTCGCAATCTTCGTAGGGGCGATAGCATACTGGAAAAGGCACGAAATCTTCGGTCCGGGGGAGAAGCCCCCCAAGAAAATGCCGGGCAATCTGGAGAGATGGATAGAAGAAAACCTGAAGAAAGGCTACAAACCCGAAGAATTGAGGGAATCCATGAGAAAGGCCGGGCGGAACCCGAAATACGTGGACATCCTTTTGAAAAGCAGAAAGCTGAATAAGAAAAAGCCCCAGTACAAGTACAAGCCGAGCAAATAAAAAACCCGGAAAAATCAAAAGGGTGGCAATCTTCGGATTAAACCCCCATCCTTTTTATCCTTTCTCAACCAATATATTAGCTATGCTCTTTAAGTCTTTGTTCTCCAAAAAGCAGGACCAGCAGCCGGACACCGAACTGAAACTGGATGAGGCAGAGGACTGGATAAGAAATGAAAACCAAAATTTCGTTACAGAGACCGAAGAGAGAATAGGCGAAAGCTACGAAAAGCTTGGAGGAAAGTTTTCCAGCCTGGAAGAGGCCTTATCGGCTTTCAAACAGGCCGAAATACATCCTGAAGTCATAGAAAGGCTCAAAAAGGCCGCCAAAACCAATAAAATCATGATAGAGAAAAATCTGCAGTCTTTCATCGAATTCTTTTCCATACCTGTGAGCAGGGATTTCAAAAGCGCCAACCAGTTCTTCCAGTCAGTTTCCGGGAAGATGGGTGAACTGGGTAAGAAAAACAGGAGAGGACTTCTTATAGTCAGGGAAGCCCTCCCGGAGACAAAGGACATTACCAGGAGCCTGAGTGAGCTTGAATCAGAAATTCTGGAGTTCGGAAAGATGCTCAGCGAAAAAGGAACCAGGATAAGGGATGTGGAGGAATCCATAAGCCTGGCCCGGGAACTCAAAGCCAGCATCAAGAGGGGCCCGGAGATCGAGAAGGAAATCCGCAGCCTGGAGAGCGGGCTGGGCTTCCAGAAAGAGAAAATGGAGAAGGCCGGAAAAGAGGCCCAGGAATATGAAAAAAGCAGGGAAATGAAAAAACTGAAGGAAACCAGGAAAGACCTGGAGGACCAGGAAAACAAGAAGAAGAAGCTGGAGGAAAGAATAATTCATGAGATGGCCAATTTCGAGAAGGCCCTCAAGAAAGTGGAATACCATACCAAGGACAAAAAGTCGAAGGCCATAAAAAAGTACATGGAAAATCCCCTGGAGGCCCTTTTTGAGCCGGATGGGCTAAAGAAGTTCAAGGAGCTGGTATCATATCTCAAGGAGGCGGTCCGTAAAGACGATTTCGGGCTGTCCGAAAAGGCCAGGGAAAAGGCCCTTCTGGGAATAGAAAGGGTGGAGTCCGGGGTCCTGGACTGGACTCTCAAGGAGCACGGGGATCTGGAGGCCAAGATTTCAGGTCTTAAAAGGAAAATAAAGAGAAACAAGGCCCCTGCAGGCAAAAAAGAGAAGGAGAAGGAAAGAGTGGACTGGGAACAGGCCATAAAAAACACACACCAGAGGATAAGCGACCTCAGAAAGGAAAACCAGGGTCTCGGCAGTAAAATAGAGGGCCAAAGGAAAAAACTGGAAGAAAAGTTAACCGACCTTTCCTACAGGGAGATAAAGATTACCTGAAGGCATCAAGCCTGCTCTGCATGCCCTTCTTTTCAGCGAGTTTTTCCAGGGTGCTGTCCAAGCGGTTCTCCGAGAAGTCGTGCCTGTCGCAAAGGATTTTCTTTATTTTTTCCTCATTTGGGGGGTTCCATTCCATTTCGTAGTCCCTTGTAACCGGAGGGTTCATAAAAAAGTCAAATATTTCCTCAGGACTCACGTCAAATTCCCATTTCTCTTTTCCCACCTTTTTTAGCAAAACAGAGGCATTTCCTTCCTCTTTGACCATCTTTAAAGCGGTTTTAGGTCCTATACCGCTCAGTCCGCCGGGATTATAGTCTGTCCCTATTCCAATTCCTATTAACACCAGCTGCTCCCTGCTTAGCCCCAGGCCCTTCAGAACCTCCTTTAAACGTATTACCTCAGGCTTTACCTCCGCGTAAGCCTCTTTCCTGGGAATCTTCCTTTTGCCTGTTATTGTGATGTTCCGAAGCAATACGGGTGCCCCAAAAAGCAGGGAATCGAAGTCCTGCGAGCTTGCAGCCCATACATCCCCCCTTTGGACCATAAAAGCCGCCTGCGCTTCGCCTTCTGACGGAGCCTGGATACAAGGGACTCCCAGGGCACAAACAATCTCCTTAGAGTCTTTTACCACATTTTCATCCACTTTTACACCTTGCTGGGCCCATTTCCTTGCTTCTTCTATATCGCCCCTTTCCAGGGCTTCTTTGTAGTTTTTACGCGCTTCCTCCCTCCTTTTGTGCCTCTCCTGGTTTGTGGTCTTCTTAAACTCCGGAGGCTTCCCGTCAAATACGTAACAAGGTCTTATACCCGCCTGAAGCAGTTTCGCGGTCCTATAAAAAAGCCCGGAAAGATGGGAGGTTATCCTGCCTTGAGAATCCTTCAGGGGGGTGCCGTCCGGCTGTCTTATGATGGATATGAACTGATAAAGCACATTTAGCGCGTCTATGGCCACTTTCCGGCCCGTAAGCGCTTTTATTTCCGTCTCCTCCCTCCATTCCCCGACGAGCTCTCCTATGTTTACTCCCATAACAATCCAAAAAGAAATAGGTAGGTTCTAGCTTATATAGGTTGCTCGAAATCCTGGTCATCAATTTCCGTAATCCTGTATTCGTTTTTATCGCGGTACATTTTCTTTAAAGTTTCCGTGTCTATAATTTCTTTGAAAACTATGTTCTCGATCGTTTCTTTTCTTTCGACTTTCCATTTACCTTTATGTTCTTTTCTTCTTTCAAGCTCATCTTCATACTTCTTTTCACTTTTCTTTATTTTTTTATCGCCGTGCTCTAACAAAGACTCAGTTATAAGTTCATAATCACCATTGTCATCAAAAATAAGTATTGGAATTGATTTCAGGTAAAGTATATTACCTTCCCTCTTGTAGTAATTTCCTCTTTTTGATTCTGCGTCGTAGTCTCTTCCCACCCGGTCCATTATTCTCTCCTTTAAGGGAACTTCTCCTGTCCCGTCGTTTTCCTGTAAATTCATGGACCCGGAATATAGCTGGTCGTCCCTTTCACTTGCATACGAGGGCTTTTCGCTGTTCAAAACACAGAAATTTGAGAGAAAGGCAATTTCTTTATCGTCCATTTTTTCATATTCCTTCAGTTTAACTTCTGTTAGCTGTGTCAAATTTTTTTCCATAAGAAAATATAGAAGAAAAAAGATTTATACTTTAACCGTAAACCTTCCTGTAAACAGGCTCGGCCTTGAGTTTTGCGATGTCCCTCTTGTACAGGTCTCCCTTCAGCTTCTTCCCGGTCTTCTCCTCCCACTCCGTTATGGATATGGAGTGTTCCTTCTGTATCCTGTCCCTGTACCACTGGGGTATCACGTTGAAGGCGCAGAAAGGCACTATGGGCCTCTCCGGGTCGGGCGTGGCATAATGTATCACGCACCTCTGGACCCTCTGTATGTCGTAGTTGTAAAGGTCCTGGAAGTGCATAATCCCCAGGAAAAGGCTGTTGTAATGTATCTCGCCCAGCGCGCTGTAGTCATGCTTTACGAGTGCGTTGAACAGCATCTTGCCGAAGCTGATGTTACTGGGCTGCTTTTCCTTGTCTATGAAGCTCTTTATCTTGGCCAGAAGCTTCAGGCCCTCAACGACCCTGCTTTTTCCTCCCCTGAGTTTATCTGCCCTTTCCTCCAGGAACTTCATCAGGCCCTCCACATCCACGAAATCTGTCACCGGTATTATCCTGTCCCCGTCCTTGAAAAGGTAGGTTGCCATGCCGCAGGCGAAATGAGCGCTCAGCTCGTAGTGCGGCCTTTCGGTCAGTTCCTCGACGATGTGGGTCACCGAGGAGACCGTTGGCACCGGATACCAGTCCCCGCTTTTAACGAAGCCTGCCTGTTCCTCTATCCTCTTTATAACGTCCGGAATGGTTATCCTGTATCTTTTCCTTTCCTTTCTGGGCATGGAGCCCACAAGGGAAACAGGCTGGAAGTTGACCCCCCTGATTACATCCACATTCCTGAGGGCGAACTTAACGATTTCCCCGACCTCGTGGTCGTTAACCCCCCCTATCACGGTCGGAACCAGGACGACCCCTATCCCCGCTTTCCTGCAGTTCTCAAGGGCCCGTGGTATCTCCCAGTGGTTCTTGGGATTGGTCTTTTCCGAGGTCCCGTCAAAAGAGAGGTAAAGAGTATCGACTCCTGCCTTTCTTATTTCTCCTGCAAAACTCTCGTCCATGGCCAGCCTTATGCCGTTTGTGTTCAGCTGGATGTGGTCGAACCCCTCCTCCCTGCAAAGCTTTATCACATCAATTATGTCCTCCCGCAGGGCGGGCTCGCCTCCCGTAAGCTGCACCGCATTCGCGGGCACGGGCTTCTCGTTCCTCAGGTTCCTGAGCATCTGCCTTATCTGTTCCAGGGAAGGCTCATAAACGTAACCGGCTTTCTCCGCAAAAAAGAAGCAGTACCAGCATGTAAGGTCGCACCTGTTGGTTACGGCTATGTTGCCAAGGCATGTATGGGATTTGTGTAGCTTGCAGAGACCGCATGACTGGGGGCATCCCCCGAACTCCGTGTTGGGGTTACTGATGCCTTTTCCGTCGCAGGCAAACCTCCCCGCCTTTTTGTACATCTCGTAGGAGCCCCAGTAGAGCTCCTCAAAATCGCCGTGCTTCCCGCAGTTTTTCCTTATCCACACCTTCCCGTCCCTTTCAAATACCTCGGCATCCAGAACATTCAGGCATTCCGGGCAAAGAGACTGCGTCTTCCTGAGAACCTTCATCATATCCCCACTACAACTTTTAAAAATCCTCCAGATTTTTAATATTGAAAACTTAGGTTTTAAACTTTTAAAACTTTTTAAAACTTGTAAATATTTAAATCCGCTCCTATATAAATTTAACCATGAACCGGATACACAATGCCGTTTCGATACTTTTTTCCGCCCCCCTTATTGCGGCCTACGTCACCATAATTTTCTCCCTTTTTTCACCCATAGGCCTCGGATCCTCTAGCGTGCTCAGCAGCATATTCCTGGGACTCATTTTCCTGTCCTTTTTCCCGATGTTTGTAATCTTTCTCGAGGGAAAAACCTTCACCGGCTGGAACTTCTTTGACAGAAGGGAAAGAAACAAGGTCTATCCCTGGGTCATACTCAGCTATTTCCTGGGTTCTCTCGTTTTCTGGTCCACGGGAAACAAGATAATGTTTATCATATCCGCCAGCTATGTGCTCGTCACGCTTCCCCTCTTCCTTACGAACTTTTTCTGGAAAATCAGCGTTCACACGGCCGGAATCACCGGCCCGATAACCGCCCTGGTCTGCGTGTTCGGCTTCTTTCTTTCCCCTCTCTACCTGACAGCAGTGCCAGTTGCTTACTCCAGGTACAGACTCGGTTCGCATGACAATGTCCAGCTTGTTGCGGGGGCCCTCGTGGCGATATTTATAACATACTTGACATATTTTATAATGTGGTAGGTGTTCAGAATGGATGCGGAGAAGGAGATTTACTCCCTGTTTTCTAACGTGGCCTCATCCCTCGGCTATTCCGAGGTCCACGGCAGGATTATAGCCGCCCTGCTGGTTTCAAGAGGGCCCCTTTCCCTTGACGAGCTGAGGGCAAGAATAGGGTATTCCGCGGCCTCGGTTTCCCTGAGCCTTGACTTCCTTGAGATGCTGGGCGTTATCAGGAGAGTGAAGAAGCCCTCGGACAAGAAGCTTTACGTAGAGGTGCAGGGGGACCTGCTGGACTGCCTGAGGAAAGCCGTCCTGTTCAAGGCGCAGAAAAGCGTGGAAACCACTCTTCAGGAATTTGACAAGTACAAGGAAAACGGTCAGGAAGTGGAGACAATCAGGATACTGGAAAAGGAAATCAAAAGGCTCCAGAGATACATAAGCCTTCTGTCGAAGGTCAAGCTACCCTGATATTAATATATTAAAAACTTAACTAATAATCTTAAAAGACCGAAGCGCACTTGTGCATTCAAAACAAGGGGCTGTAGTCTAACCAGGCAGGACAGCTGGCTCCAGTAAGCTTTTTGTAAAAAAGCTTAAGCAAAAATACTATTTTACTGGAGCTTTGAAAAACCGCGAGCGGTTTTTGTGATAAAGCAAAGGCTGTTTGGAGAAACCAGCAGATCAGAGTTCAAAAGGCCTTTCTTCAAAAGAAAGCCCTTGGGGAAAGAACTTCGAAACGCAAGCGTTTCGCAAAATCCTCGGAAAGTCTCTGCGGCCCCACCAAAAGACCCTTTTTCAGAAAAAGGTCCTTTACCCCCAAAACTTGGAAAGCCTCGCTTTCCCAAAGAAAACAAATGTGGTGATGGTATTGGAAATAAAAACCGTTGACATGGAAATTCCGGAAGGTTCTAACGTTATACTGGGCCAGTCCCACTTCATCAAGACAGTCGAGGACATACATGAAACAATCTCAGAGGCCGTTCCCGGCGCGAAATTTGGCCTGGCCTTCTGCGAGGCCTCCGGACCGCACCTTGTCAGGAAATCAGGAACTGATTCCGAGATGGTTGAAAAGGCCGTAAAGGCAGCCCAGGACATAGGGGCCGGCCACTCCTTCGTCATCTACACCAAGAACTTCTTTCCCGTGAACGTCCTGAACAGGATAAAGAGCGTCTCCGAGGTCTGTAACGTTTTCTGCGCAACGGCCAACCCGCTCCAGGTAATAGTGGCAGAGACAGAAAAGGGCCGCGGAATCCTGGGGGTGATAGACGGGGGCAGTCCCAAGGGCGTTGAAACCGAACAGGACATAAAGGGCAGAAAAGCCCTCCTCAGAAAAATCGGCTACAAGGTGATATAAATATGGAAATAAATTTTCAACACTGAGGTGATGAAATGGAATGCCTGTTTTGCAAAATGGTTCGCGGGGAGCTGGTCACGGACAAGGTCTATGAGGACGGCGAGACTCTTGCCTTTCTCGATGCCAACCCGAGTGCCCCGGGGCACACCCTCGTGGTCCCCAAGGAGCACAAGGAGACACTGCTTGACATGAACGACGGCGAAGTCTCCGCATTATTCCGGACCGTAAAGAAGGTCACGGGGATGATACAAAAGAACCTCAAGCCGGAGGGATTCAACATAGGAATAAACCACGGCAATATCGCCGGGGCAAGGGTTCCCCATCTCCAGGTGCACATCATACCAAGGTTCAAGGACGACAAGGGCGGTATGATTCAGATGATTGTAAGCAACAAGCCCAAGGAGGACAATCCCTCCATCGCCAGGAAGATAAGTGAGGGGGAGGATATCCCCGATTACATAAAGAGGCAGATCAAGGGCTACCAAGAAGAAGAGAAGAAAGAGGTTAAGAAAACAGAGGAACCGGAAGAAGAAAAGGAAAGCGAAGAGGAAAAGGAACTGGAGGAAAGGGAGAAAGAACTCTTCCCCGAACAAAAAGAAGAGGTAAACACCAGGAAATTCGAAAAGAAGATTGAGGAAAAGGAGGAGAAGGAAGAGGAGGACATATACGAGAAAATGCTTAAAAGGATGAGAATCCCCAATTAACCAGCAAAGACGCATAAAAGTATGCGTCAGCAAATATAATATTAAGTTTGCGCCGATAGTCTAATGGCTAGGACCTCAGCCTTCCAAGATCAGAACCTGCTATCCAATCGGTGGCGGTTCCGATACCTCCACGCGAGGAACGAGGATAGCTGATGATCTGGGTTCGAAAACAAACCTTTCTTCAAAAGAAAGTTTTGTATGCAAAGAACTTGGAAATGCTTCGAATTTCCCAGCTTGCATAAGAAAATCCCAGTCGGCGCACCACCTTCTTTGATTTCTCTTAAGAGTTTCAAATTTAGGACTTAAAACCTATTTTTAAAAATCAGGTTTGGTTCCCTGTTTGCACACTAACCCAATTGGATGGTGCCCTTTTTAAAGATTTGCGAAGAAAGAATTATCAATCAGCATTAGTATTATAAGGGGGCCACCTTAATCTAAAATTTTCTGCAAGAAAGAATTTTTCGGCATTTGGATGCTCAACTGATTTACGTGTCTTTTCCTCATCTGCATAGATTTTGCTCATACCAGGTTTTGGATAATCAGAAATTTCTACTGCAATGTCTCCAAGTATTTTTATCTTAGAATCTTCTTTACTTAAATATCTTTTCATATTAATTTTTTCTCCCGTGTGCCTTAGCAATTCATTTGCGATAAATGTGACAAGAGTATTCTTACTTTTGTATTCTTCCACCTTTTTTTCATACATGGAATCTGTCATAGTATCCGTAAATTCAATATCTCCCATTTTATCTATAAGTTTTTCTGCCTTATTTTCAAGTTCTTCAAGAAATTCGTCTGGTGAAAAAGTCTTATATTGGATGACAATCTCACTACAATCCTGTGGAAAAGGTGCAACTATAAAATTAGTTATACCTTTGTCTAAAAGTTCTTTTCCCATTTCATTAAGGTCATAAACTTCTCCGATTTTCATAAAATCACTTTAATCGGTCAAATATCAGTGTATTGCTTCTTGTTACTATAATTAAGTAACAAAAAGTATTTAAATCTATAAATATCTAAGAATCCATATATAATCAGCGCTCTGTGCAAACCGGTGCCAATACAGTCGGCGCACCATCCCTTCAGGTTCAAATCCTCCGAAAAGGCTAATTTTAAGCTTAAATAGCTTTACTATATAGTGGTAAATAGGTGGGGGAATGGTCAGAGTAAGGACAATAGAAGATTATAAAATTTTCAAGAAAGTAGAAAAAGACTTGGATGACCTGGAAAGAAAGATTGGACAAATAACTGCCTCTAGTTGTAATATTCATAATCATATCAACGATGTCTGTAGAAAGGTAGATGAAAAAATAATTGACACATGGCTCAGTTATCAAAAAAGAGTGGGATTTACTTCCGATTCTGAATTAAACTTTATTCATACATTGGAGGGTGAAGATAAAATAATAGAGAATCTAGACCCAGATTCGATATATAGAAATGTGTTAAAAAATTATAACGCTGTGGGAAAAAAATTACCCAGTACTTTGTTAGAAGTAAGCGCACTTAATATGGACAAATCGGAATTTGTTAGATATATAGTTTGTTTTGAAAAAAAAGGAGACACAACCGCGCAACAAGAAAAAACGGTTGATAGCCTCAAAGACAGTTCACACTTATTTGAAAACTTAACGAATGCTAAAGAAGCATTAATCGGAGGTTACAGTGAACAAAGTGACGTGTTTGATAAAACAGTTTTTCTTTACAGATATTTAGACCATGACAATCCCCATATGCTGAAAGTGGAAGAGTTGGGAGGTAGTGTAAGAAACATTAAACATACAATAGAAAGTGAAATTGAGGAAATAGAAAAGGAAATCCCGGAAATTAAAAAGAAGAAAGACAAGTTTATGAAAATAAAGAAAGAGTCAGAGATTTCTCTCAGATGGGACCGAAGTTATGTTGATTTTTCAATGAAAAACGGAGGAGGTTTAGGAATACCAGAATCATATTTGAAAAATGGAGAGCACTATTCTTACTCCAGCCGATTGGATGCTAGAAACTTTATAGACGAAATTTTAGAAAAACAGGGCAAAGTTACTATTATGGGTCAAAAATTCTATAGAAAAGACGGCAAATTAACCACAGATTCGCCAGTTAAACTGAACCATGTTTTGTTGGACATAATAAATGAACCAATACATACTCCCAAAGGAGTTGTAGAACCTTCTGAATGGGTCTTAGAAGAAAAAAGACATACAGAGGACATCTCAGACAGAACAGTTTCCTATTTAAAGACACGAAAAACCGGAGGTTTACTTAAACATGTTTCTAAAAAATACGAAAAAGTGGATGCAAAGCAAATTTACAAGGACGTTAATACTTACGATAAGATTTGTGATTGGGAATTCCAAAAGACCATATTGGAAACATTAGTGAGAGAAGGAGTCCTGGCTCAAGACGAATATGAATATTGGTACTTGGGAACCGGTGAGAAGTTTGGCGAATGGTTAGAGAAAAAAGCGAATTCGTATAAAGAACGAGGTATAGACGCAACTTATGAAGATGACAGATTTAGTATACGATTGGAAAAAAATGTGAATGTAGTCAGACCACAGTTAGAGAGAACTCTAAAATTAATTTCCCCCGAAACCTTGGAAATAAATCTATTTGGTCGTGTTGGTGCAGGATTTGTACATAAAAATAACATGGAAGTTTACTCTGCTAAAGAAGGTGTTATGACTGGAACAGGTTTCTATATGGGTCCTGTTCCTTTTGAAGATATAGTAGCGAAGCAGCCTGAAAATGAGACTTATATCTGCTTCGATTGTGAATATCATGGTCAGAAAGCCCAGAAAGAATTAAAACAAATCTTCGGAACAATCGATAATCTAATTCTCCACAACCTTTAAAAATCTGTAATGGGCACCAAACCTGAAATTGTGGTGTCCACACTGAATTATTTGTTTCTCGGTCGGCGCACCAAGACCTTTGATTTCTCTTTAGGCTTTCAAATTTAGGGCTTAGAACCTGTTTTTAAAAATCAGTTTTAGTGCACGTTTTGCGCACCACGTTGTTTGCACAGGACGCATTCTGGGTTGAAGGTTTTTATTGGTATTTATCAAAATTAGATTATGAACAAAGAAGCAATTTTTTATCTGACTTTGGCATCAGTTTTTTACGGTTCTTTCCCGGTGATAATGAAATTCTTACTTAATCTCGGCATAGAACCTCTTTCTCTTACAGTTTCATCATCGGTTTTTATAATGATTTTTGGTCTTTCTTACATTTTATTAAATTCCTCTAAAGTGAAGAAGATATCCAAGAAGAACTGGCTTAAAATTTTATTGTTAGCACTTTTGGCTACATCTATTGGAAATATATTAATTTTTATTGGTCAATCCTTAACTACCGCCACAAATGCAAGTTTTTTAATAAAGTTAACTGCACTAACTGTCATACCATTTTCCTATTTTTTATTGGATGAAAAATTAAAAAAGAAAGATTTTGTAGCATTTGTTATAATGATAATCGGTGTGTTCTTTCTGACTACAGGAGGGACTTTGAATATAATGAACATTGGAGACATTTTAATTATACTTTTGGCAATCATAATCGGTTTTACCAATAGTTTCGCAAAACAAATAATGAAAGATGTTAACCCGAATATAATATCTTCTTTGAGAGTTTTTATTGGAAATTTGGTTTTAACCAGTTTACTAATTTCAATGAGTTATGCAAGTTTTTCACCTCTTTTTATACAACCTTTCTGGATTTTTATGGGAGCGGCAGTAGGTACCGCTTCTATTTTCTTGTTGTATAAGGGTATAGAACTATCAGGGGCTTCAAATGCAACTATATTTTTCCTTTTAAGTTCTGTATTTGCAACTGCATTTGCTTTTATATTTTTGGGAGAAGTTTTATCATATATTCAATTGGCTGGTGGAATAATGATTCTCACAGGAGCGTATCTAATAGCCAAGAAAAAAATTATAAATATCTAAGAATCCATATATAATTATTGCGCTCTGTGCAAACCGATGCCAATACAGTCGGCGCACCAAAGATTTTCTTATGCGCACCAATTTTAACGAGATTCAAGATTTAGAATATAATGAATTGAATAGTGAAATTATGAACAGGGATATGGGAACACAGTCTGAAGATTTTTTATCATTTTGTAAGATTGGCATGTATTTTGGAACGTTTTCAGAATAGATGGATTTGAAATTATCATTATTGATTAAAAAATCAAATAAAAGTTCGCCTTCGCTTTTGTATTGGAACCAAATACCATCGGGTTCATTAGTTTTTGATTTTTTGATATAGGCATCAAACTCTTCTTTAAGCTTTCCAACGGGTTTGCAGTACATACCCATTTGTATTTCATTTAATGTTTTTGTCTTAACACCTTTTAAGGGGTCATAAAGTGTTACATTTTCTCTACCCAAATCTAACAAAACATTTACGTGTCTGGTATTGTCAAATTTTTCAATATAAAGAACGCCATCAAGATTTAAAATTTGGCTGAGGTAATAAGCATCTTCAAGAGAGAAGGGACTTTTTTCATCTCTGCCTACAGTTTCTCTGGATTTTTTAACGAAGGATTCCATTTCAGATTTTTTTATTTCCATAATTCGCTATTATGGGCAAAGTTTTATATACTTTATTTAATTGCTTTTTCTTATTTTCTCGAAAATTCCTGTTTTACTGCCTTTTCTTACATTATCCCAATCAAATACCTTCCCGTTCATGGAAATATAGACTCCCGGCGGCAGGTTCTGAACGAAAGCCTAAGAACAACACAATTTAAACAGTCCGTCTGAACTGCCGAACTTGTAAGGTATCATCGCTCCTG
>CP070662.1:414563-420117 GCA_020355185.1 archaeon | reverse complement strand
TTGACCGTATAGAGGTTGCCGTCCAGCCTGAAGGAAATCTTTACCTCGGCCATGTCCCTCTGCTGCGGCCTGTTCATTATGACGTTGTCAAGAGTCAGTTTCCTTGCCTGAAGGGCGGGGAAGGTCCCGAAAAGAGCAAAGGACATGGAATCCAGGAGGCTGCTTTTTCCCGCTCCCATTACCCCGATAAGCGCATTCGTTCCTCCAGAGAACCTGAACTCGGAATCCCAGTGGCTTCTCCACCCCTTTAGACTGACTTCTGTAATCATGCAAGCACCTATTTATCCTGCGACCAGTCAAAAAGATTTTTCCTGGCCGGTTTTTTCTCCTTATCCTCGCTGAACAGCTCCTTCTCAAATCTGTCCTTGTCCAGCTCCTTCACAGGCTCCTCTTCCCCGGCTTCTTCTGCAGGCTTTTCCTTTTTTTCCTCTTCTTCTTTACCGGACTCGGCCAGCACATTAACCATGGCCCCGTCCACGTCCCCCTCCACCAGCAGGTCAAAAACATCCTCGTATTTCCTGCCAATGCCCAGTTCCCTGAGGTTGTCCCTCAAAATACGGAGGCCCATCTCGTCCACGCTTATCCTGCTTTCCCTTATGTCCTCAAGAAGCTTCAGCTTGTTCTCCAGCTCCTCCCCGGAGATCCGGGAGGCTACGGACAAAATCATTTTTTCCCTGTACTTATCCCTGAGCCGTGAAAAGTCGGGATCCTCCCCCTTTCCTACCCTGCCCGTTACCCTGACCCTTACAAGAGGCTTCTTTTTTTCCTTTATCCCTGCAAGGTAAAGGTCTATCTTTTCCGTCACATCCGGAACCTTGTCATCGACCACAAAATCCCTGTAGTAAACCTTTCTCTGTTCTTCCAGCTCCACGAACTTTATGTCGGTTCCTCCCATGTGGCCTATCTCCACGACGTAAAATCCCTTGGGATACTTCATTTCCGTCTTGTTCACCTGGGTGGTTACCAGGGAACCCGGTATGATGAAGGGCTTGCCCATGATCTCGGTCTTCTCCCTCCAGTGTATGTGGCCCGAAACGTAAAGGTCGAACCCCTTTGGCAGGTCCTCGAGCTTCAGGGAAGGGGGCTCAACGGGATTGTATATGTATGGCTGGATGGACTGGTGAAGCATGAATATATTGAAACCCTCTCCCGGTTTCGGATCCCATTGTTCCAGGACCTCCTTGGCATAGGACTCCGGGACCCCGCTCATCCCGTGGACCGTTACCTTCTTTCCGTTTATATCGTAAGTTGCGGAGCTGCAGTGAAGATGCTTCAGGAAAGAGGCGTGCTCAAGGCCCTGCACGCAGTTGATGAGTCCACGGCCCCTTCTCTCGTGCGTCCCGTGTATGGCCACCACCGGGACCTTTATCCGGGAAAAAATTTTCAGGGCCTTTGCCCAGTCCTCCGGCCTCGGGATTTTTTCGTCAAATATGTCCCCAGGAACGACTATGAGATCGCAGTTTTTCGCTTTACTGAAGGCCTCCTCCGCGGCCTCCCAGCAGTCTCCGGACCTCTCTGTCCCTCTGCCGAAGCCGAAATGAAGGTCAGAAATAACGGCTATCTTTACTGTCAATTACACACCCCAGTTTAAAACTAAATAAATAGGGAGGTTAAGAAATAAAAATTTAAACAAACCTGTCCAGTCTAACTCCCTTGGAGAAAAAGTCGGAAAGAGGTACCTGTCTTGTGCTAGCGACAGATTCCATGATTGTGTTATCTTTCCAGTCTTCCAGCATCATCACACACCCCCTAGAAAACAATAAACTTTTTAGTCCTCGGGTATTTAAAAAGATTAATATACAAAAGGATACAATACCTAAAAAGTGGTGAAAAAATGGGCGAAGAGCTTGGCATGACAGCAAAGAAAAAAGACTTCAACGAGTGGTACGTAGAGGTCATAAAAAAGGCGGGTCTGGCCGATTACTCCTCTGTTTCCGGTTGCATGATAATAAGGCCCTATGCATACAGAATATGGGAAAGCCTGAAATGTCTGCTCGACGAGAGATTCAGGAAACTGGGCGTAAAGAACGCTTATTTCCCTGTTTTTATACCCGAAAAACTCCTTAAAAAGGAGAGCGAGCATGTGGAAGGATTCAGCCCGGAGGTTGCCTGGGTAACGGAGGGGGGTTCCTCCAAGCTGGAAGAAAGGCTTGCCATAAGGCCCACCTCTGAGACCATAATGTACGAATCCTATGCAAAATGGATAAGGTCCTGGCGTGACCTGCCCCTGAAAATAAACCAGTGGGTAAACGTTGTTAGGTGGGAATTTAAGAACCCCATAATTTTCCTCAGAAACCGCGAGTTCCTCTGGCAGGAGGGCCATACCGCCCACGAAGAAAAGAAAGACGCTGAGAAAGAGGTTCTGGACATACTTGAAATTTACAGGGAAGTTGTCGAGGACTACATGGCCATACCTTCGGTGAAAGGAAGGAAATCTGACAAGGAGAAATTTGCCGGGGGCGAGTATACCGTGACTTTAGAACACCTTATGCCGAACGGGAAGGCCATACAGGGCCCGGATTCACACCATCTGGGACAGAACTTCTCCAGGGCATTCGGTGTCAAATACCTGGACAAAAACGAGGAGGAGAAATACGTATGGCAGAATTCATGGGGTTTCACCACCAGGCAGCTTGGAATAATGTTCGCTGTTCATGGGGATGACAAGGGGCTGGTTATTCCGCCCAGGGTTGCCCCGGTACAGGTAATCATAGTTCCCATTTACAAAGAAGGCAGCAGAAAGAAAGTCCTCAAGAGCGCGGGAGAACTTCTCAAGCCTCTCAGGGGCTTCTCCGTGGAACTGGATGACAGGGATGGCTATACCCCGGGGTTCAAGTTCAACGAGTGGGAGCTGAAAGGCGTGCCCCTGAGGATAGAAATAGGCCCGAAAGATATTGAAAAAGGCCAGGTAGTCCTGGTCCGCAGGGACAACGGCGAAAAGAAGCCCGTTAAAACAAAGGACCTGGAAAAGGAAGCAGAGAAAACGCTTGATTCGATCCAGAAGAACCTACTTGACCGGGCCGAAAAATTCATGAAGGACCACACGAAAGAGGTCAAGACCTATGAGGAATTCAAAAAGGCCCTGGAAGACAACTGGATAATCGCAAACTGGTGCGGAGAGACCGCCTGCGAGGAAAAGGTTAAGGATGAAACAGGGGCCAAGATAATCAACATACCCTTTGACCTGAACAAGAAGAAGCCCTCGGGAAAATGCTTCTGCGGCTGCGGCAAGCCTGCGAAACACAAGGTTTACTTCGCCAAGAGCTACTAAGCCAGAAGAGAACTATAACCCTTCGGCATATTGGAATCATATTTTTCCAGATATTTGGATAAGACGGGATAATCCCCGGTAAAATATTCCGTGCTAACATCTTCTCTGCCTAAAGCCTGAATTGCTGTCTCCAAATCCATATAAAATATCCCGTCTGAACCAGTATCCTTTGCCACTTTTTGACCCATCTCTCTAACATCACCTACTAATCCTTCGGCAGCATACTTTTGCCTATCCCAGCGCTCAACTCTGTCAATGGAAGGGAATCTTAAAGGAGGAGCTGATACAGCATAATATAATTTGCTTACGAATTTTTTAACGGTTCTAAATATATCGTTCATCATTATGCTATTGTTTCCTGTGACTATACTGTCCTCAGCAATAATAGCAGAGAAGGGTCTTCCATATTCATTTGCAGTTTCCTTAATCAGCTCTACATCTATCTGCCATTTTAAATTACCAAGATATTTTCTCTCTTCTTTATCTTCAAGCTGATATATCTTCTTGCTTCCGGGAATTTTAGTCAAGAACTGTTTCGGCCTCTTGAGAAAATCTTCAGTTAAACCCAGTCCCTCACTTAAGCTTAAACCTGAATCAGGAGAATAGGTAATCTCGTCTATCTCATTTATTTTCGGATACATCTTGGTAAGGGCTTTTCCTAATTTTTTTCTAAAATCCCCTACAGGAATGTCATCAAAAACAGAATTCTTATTTGAAGTATAAAAATATTCGAAAAAATCAAGAAATTTCTGATTGCTCTTATGGATTACATTTGGGTTTTTCAAATCCTTTAGGGAAGTTGATTTGTTCAAAATGACCATTTCCCCTGGTTTTACAGGCCTGTAAACATCAAAATTTTCATTAAAATTTTTTGCTTTTTGAAAGCCCACTGTCTCCGAGCAGGTCAGAGCAACATCTTCATTTGCCGCAAGATTCAGAGGCTTCATTCCAAACTGGTCCCTTATGATTATCTGGCTTGTCTCCTGTCCATCATTAACCAGAAAAATTGCTGTGTAAGGACCTCTTCCATAATTTTCATCCATAAATTTTTTGCCTGCTTTCTCAAAATCATTTGTATCTTCTAAATGGTTTAGGTAACATTCAGTAATTGTCTCGTTTAAAGGCTTCTTGGAATCAAGCAGATAGCCATCCATGGCCCCGGATATCTTATATTTTTTGCCGGAAGCGGTATGGGGTTTATCACCCACCAGTCTGCTCTTCATGTTATATCCTATTGTGGCGACAGGCTCATGTGACCTCAGGTGATTTAAATTGTTGCCCAGAGCATCGTGGACGAATCCAATTCCGGGATGTGTATCAAAACTTATTTTCGTATTTCTGGCAACAGTCATCGCTGCCGCTTTCTCTCCTCTGTTCTGGTTAAAAACCTGCATATTGTAAGTTCTTTGAGCAAGATTCTCTAGTCCTTCCTTAGTAAAAGCGAAAGCTCCTGCAACAGTAGCCATACCAAAATATCACATGTAAAAGATTTAAACCTTACCCCTACCATTATTTCTTGTGGGCCCGTGGCGTAATGGATAACGCGCTCGGCTTCGGACAAGCGGAAGAAACCGAGAGATTGGGGGTTCGATAGGCCGACGCGCACTTCGTGTGCGTTTGTGCAGCCAACTGAATAAATCCCCTCGGGCTCACCAACAAAGCCTTTCTTCAAAAGAAAGCCTTTAGGGAAAGAACTTGGAAACACTTCGCGTTTCCCAAAACACTAGAAAACTATAAAAAGGTGAAAAAACCAAAAATTTTCACGAGCTCCTGTAGTCTAGCGGTTAAGGATTCTGGCCTCTCGTAAGCTTACCAGTAAAAAGCAAAAAACGAAAAGCTTGAAGAAAGCCAGGGACCCGGGTTCGAAAAAGACCCCTTTTCAAAAAAGGTGTCTTTACTTCCCAAAACCTGGAAATGCTTCGCGTTTCCCGGACGGGAAAGAAAATCCCGGCGGGAGCACCATAGTACCAACCCTTAAATTTTTAGCCCATAATTTCATTTTTTAAATCTTGAAGAGAAATATTTAATATGGTTTGGAAAGGAGTAATAATCGAAGAAAGTTTAGAAGATAAGTCAATTTTAAACCTTGTTAAAATAGTTAATTCTGAAAAAATGACATTGGAGGATGAAAGCGAAAGAGGAATTTTAACATTTCACCAAATTAAATTAGAAGATGATAAAAAAGAGAAATTTTTAGAAGAGGCTATTTCTTCAATTAAAGATAAGTTTTACCTTCATATCTGTAAAAATGATTTTATGATAGTTGTTTATAAAAACAAAATA
>CP070662.1:347374-414463 GCA_020355185.1 archaeon | reverse complement strand
CCCTCTATTTCCAGGTCATAGCTTCCCGCGGATTTGTCAGGAACAGAAATAGGCAGGACGCACCTGTAAAGTCCTGTGCCGCTCATCGAGCAACTGATCTCGGATCCGGTTATTGTCTCGTGTGAACCGTCTATTTCCACGTCAAACTCAAGTTCATACAAATCCTCGGTACCGAGCCTGGGGGAACTGACAAACACAGGTACGTCCAGACTTCCTCCACCGCTCATTTGCAGGGGAGTGGGGTCCTCAAATGAGAGTTCAAAGGCCTTGTTAAGCTTTATAACATCGCTGACCGAGTCTCTGATCTCCGATCTGGTGCTGTACTCCACTATAAGATTGTTAAGGCCGTAGAACTTTTCGCTTGGTATGTATGATATTATTGTCTTCATTTCCAGGTTGCCGCTGACCTTGTTCGGCGTCTGGCTGTTTGCAAGAACGAGCTCCTGTCCCTCCCTGGAAACTATCATGTTGAACCTGGCCCCGTCCACGTCGTACTTGCTGGAGCCTATTATTTTTTTGAAGTTGAAAACCGTGGTCAGGTAGTCTCCCTGGACCAGTTCCAGGGTGGATGTTGGGGAAAGTATTTCCAGTTCAAAATCATATATGTCGAAACTCCTGGAAGACTGGTCTGTATCATTTCCCATGCAGACTGCGTTAAAAATATAATTTCCCGTCCCGTCCAGATCGTCCGGGTCTATGTTGTACTGCACCAGGGTAACATTATCTCCCATGTTGGTCTTGGTGATGTCCGAGGGGGAGTACCACCAGCTTCCCTTGGTTATGTTTATCCTGGCTCCGGGACTTTCCTCGCCCTCGCATTTGAAGGATGCCTGAAAGGAGGAGTCTCCGATGTAACGTTCTTCTTCCAGCGTAAGCTCTGTCACGTCTATGGCCAGGGCACTTCCGGACATCAATACAAATAAGAATAACGTCATGGCCAAAAGTTTGAACTTCATCCTACCTTCCCCTTAACTTTCCCAAAAATCTCATTACGGTGGCGTATCTTGGCGGTTCGAAACTCTGGTTAGTGAGCCATGCAGCAAGTTTCCTGTACTCTATGGCAGAACTGGAGTAAGGACTGTGCCTGACAACCGGAACTCTGTCGAATATGCTTTTTTTCAGCTCTCTGTCGTAAGGTATTCTGGAAATGATGGGCAACTCAAGGGCCATCTCGATCTCCCCCTCGTTGAGCTGTTTTTTTATTTCATCTACCTTTGCCAGTACGCACCAGCAGTTTTCCGTACCCCCTTTCTTTTCCTTTACTATCTCCACGATTTTTATGGCATCCGCGACTGCCGGAATCTCGGGGTTGGTTACAACTATTACCTCGTCAGAAAGGTCTATTATAGTGTGGAGATTCTCGTTGAGTCCCGGCGGGGCGTCTATAAGAACTATCCCGTCCAGGCGGTTTAGTATCTTCTTGAACTTCCTGCGGTCTATGTTTTCGTCTTTTATGGTATGCGAGGAGGGCATGACCATAAGCCCGGTACTGTGAAGAGTTATGGCTTCAATGGCATTTTTTCTACCCTCCAGAGCGCTCTGAAGACTCCTCTCAGGATTGGGATGCAAATCCAGATGAAGAGCCAGGTTGGAACCGGCTATGTCGCAGTCTATGGCTATTACCTTTTCACCCAGCTCCTGCAGAGCAAGAGCAAGGTTGGAAGTGGTGGCGGTTTTACCAACCCCACCTTTACCAGAAACCACACTAATTACCTTTCTCATCGGACCCCCAATTAAATTATTAATATCTTAATATATAAGTATATTTATATATCCATATAAAAAATTTTCCTTTTAAAGGAGGGGTTTTGAGATTGGCTAAAAAAACACCGTTTCTGCTGTCCCTTTTGTTGGTTTTTCTCTTAACCCTGGCGCAGGCGAGAGGGGTTTCGCTTGGAGCGGCACCCGGGGTAATGCAAATAGGAGAGCTTGAACCGGGCAGGGAGTACGCAGTTGATTTTTACCTTGTGACCAACTCTAGGAACGACCTCGTGACGAGCCTGGATTTCATAGAGAGCAGGAGGTCCATGTTCGACCACAACGTGACAGGCCGCTATACATTTATACCCGCCGAGGCATCGGAGGAGGATATGTCGGAATGGCTAAGCTTCCTCAGGGAAAAGGTAGTGGTCTCAAACAGGGAAAGCTTCTCTGTAAGGTTTCCTGACGGAAGTATAGTTAACGCGAACGAAAAGGTGACCATAATAATGGACGTTCCTCCGGATGCTGAACCAGGGTACCACACATATGAGGTTGTTTTGAAGCCCAAACTTTCCTCCGGCGGATCCGGAACCGGGGTCTCGACAATAGGAATAACCAGACCTTTTTTCATATTCAAGATACCCGGCGTTGCCAAAAGGGAGGGCGTGATAGAAGGGGTCGCGGGTTCAAGAAACGGCGACAGGGCCGCGGTTGATGTGCTCTTCAGGAACTCGGGCACGGTTACCATGAGCGCCAGAGTTTCATCCCTTAAAGTTTATAATGAGACCGGATATTACGTGGGTACTTATGACGGAGGATACGTCATGGTCCCGCCAAAGAACACCGGCATCCTTAAGGTTTTCTGGAGAGACCTGGATACCAACGAACAGAAGAACATAAAAATTGAGGCAACCGTGGACTACCTTACCGGAAAAGTCACAAAAGAGACCATGGTAACTATACCCAGGGCCGGTGTGACTGCAAGGATGGAAGTCAGAGCAGAAGAGTTCCCCTGGTGGATAGTAATTCTTATAATAGGACTAATCCTGTTATACATTTACTGGAGAAGAAGATAGATGAAGAAAATAAACATTGCAATAGTAATAGTTGCAACATTGGTACTTGCTCTAATAATGATAGTCTCTGTGTCTTTTCTTTTGTTGTACCATAACTTTGAAATAAAAAAAGTTGATAAACGCACCATGGAAGTCTCGGAAAACTTCATGTTCAGGGAAGAGCTGTGGTACTATCCCATGAAGAGTGAGGTAATTGAAGTTGAGAATGATACCATACCTGTCGGGGTGGCAGGACAAAAATATGAGCTCAATTTTGGTGTCATACCAAGAAAGTCCTCCATAACAAAAACGATTGACATGGGGTCAGATGGGATGGCTAGGGTCGAGCTTCGCTCCGAAGGTGACATAACTCCCTACATGAAAATGCCGGAAAAAATTTATCTGAAAAGTGAGAAGAGGTCTATAAAAATCACTTTCAACGGAACAGAAACCGGGAATTTTACTGGAACCCTTATGATAAGAAATACCATACCCAAAAATTTTCTTGCTGAAAAAATCATCGGGATAATATGATGAGAAGGATTTTTTGCATAATGCTTTGCATACTTCTGGTCTCACCATCTGTCTTGGCAGTTGAAATAAACGTAAGAGTCAGGGATAAAATTGGGGGCCAAATCGAATACTTTGAACTGGAAAAAAATGTTGACTCGGTGCAGAGATTTGTTATCCAGTGGTACAACAGTGAATCCGTAAGTTGCCGCAGCAGGATGGAATACCGAATTGGGAAAGGGGGCGGAAAATATGAAACAGTCTGGTCGGATGAGAGAGAGATGCCCGTCGGAGTGAGCAGACATTTCGAAGCATACTGGTTGCCGGAAGAAAAGGGAAACTATTCAACCGTGCTTGTAATACATCACTGTCATGATGCCATAAAAAGCGAAGCCTTCAACTTCTCTGTGGAATCGGTTCCACGTTCCGAAGAGACCATTGGTATAGAAGCCAGGAACCTGCCGGGAAAAAAGATTGAAGTCATGCTTGATTCGGATACGGACGTGGAAGACCTGATAGTAATTCCAACCAACTACCCGGCCGGTTGGATATTCAGCAGCAAAAGGCTGGAAAATCTGGAAGCGGGGGAAGGGGCGAAGCTGGTCCTGGATTACGAGCCGTCCGTCTGGATGGAGGAAAAAGTGGACCTGCAGGCAGTAAGCCTTGACGGGAGATACTCGTCAGAGAAGATAAGTTTCAAGCTCAGAGAGGAGAAATATTTCTGGGACGAAAACGGCTACAGCATTTTTATTGTCGTGCTGATTCTGCTTATTCTGTCTTCTATGGCCAATATTTATGCGTTCTCAAGAAAAAGGAAATAACCCCATATAGAAAACTTTAAATATAACAATATACCAACAATTCTTTAGGAACATCCCCCTAGGTGTGAAAATGAATATGAATAATAACATAATTCCCGGTCTAGTTTTGGGTATCCTGACCCTTTTGATATTTACCCTTACGCTGGGGATTAACATTAGCGATGTGACAGCAGCTGATATAAACGCATCCGACACACTGAATGTGCTGGTGAACATAAGCGAGAAATGCATAGTCAACATAGCACCTGATGACCTGAACTGGACTACCCCGATAGACCCTGGTTCAAATGGTACCTACAAAAAAATACAGATAGAGAACATGGGTTCCATTAACCTGACTTATGTCTGGTTCAACAACAGTTATCCTTCCGAGAGGCCTTTCGGGACAGGTAACGTGTCAAAGTACGACGCAGGCAACTTTATAGTCATATCAAACAACACTCCCGGACAGACATACTACTTTCCCAACAGGGTGGAATATAATGAAAGCGATGAAATCATTTATCTGAGAGGCTTTGACGGCACCACCCCGCCTGACACGCCTTACGGCAGGTTCAGGAACGGCTCCAGGGAATGGTTCTGGCAGGTTGACTTGAACGGTGCAAGTAATTACACTCAAGGCAGGTTCTATTATTCAACTGTGGCACACACCCAGACAGAGACAGGAGCAGACCTTCAGAGTGCTGCAAACCAGGTTGACCTTACAATGGTGACGTCCGCACCCTACGCAGGAGACTGGGGTTACGGAAACATAAACTTCGGTGGAGTTATGCCGGTGTGCGTGGCCATGTACCATGATGCAAGCAAGGCAATGTTCTACAAATACAACATGGATGCGCCCGGAGCAGACTCTTGTTCCAACGCCGAGTTCTTCATTAACTCCACGACGCAAGACGCGATAATGCCGGGTGGATCGGGTTACGCAAGAGTAATGCCTCTGGTTCCGTACGGTGTTGTTTACGACTCAAGCAATCCGGAAATAACAGGAACGATAACTGTTATAGTAAGCGCGACAGCATAATAAACCAGCATAAACCCTCCTTTTTTTCTCTTAACTAAATGAGTTTAAACAAGAAAAAGTTGATTTTATAAGCGAAATCTTTAAATATACCCGCATCCTAAAAAAGGTTAGGAACACCCTCAGGTGAAGAAATAATGAAATATTCAGTATTAGGAATTAGTTTAGGGATTTTAGCCGTAAGCATACTAGTGGCAGGATCCTTCTTCGTTGGATTCGCACCAAAGGTTTCAGCAATAAACGTGACAGATACCATGACAATAGACGTTAATGTTTCCACATTGACACTGGTTGACATGAACCCCGCAGAGTTCTCATGGGTTGGAGTTGACCCCGGGAAGGATACAGCGAGACAGCAGCTTCAGATAGAGAACATAGGATCAACCAACTTCTCAAAGGTCTGGTTCAATGTCACTCAACCGGCGGACAGGCCTTTCGCAACAGGTGACCCGACAGAATATGATGCAGCAAACTTCCTTTGGATATCAAGGGAAAACTACACTGGCGACAGTTCTGATCCAGTTTATTTCGCGGTGGACAGGCTTGAGTTCAACGAGTCAAGGAGGCTGATTTACCTTACAGACCCTGACGGAAACATACCACCAAACGAGACCAAGTATCACTACGGAAGGTTCAGGAACACTTCATACGAGTACTTCTGGTTCACGGATTCAAGAGAAGCCACGCCGGACGACTGCAATGGTGCGAACTTCTATGTTGGAGACGACCCGCACACCCAGGCACAGTCAGGTACGATAGACTTTTCAAGCACATGCCCGAACTCGCTGACAGACGCACCCGCGGGAGACTGCAGGTCAGGAACCCTTACACAGGCCGGAAGCACTGACTGGTGTTACGCGAACATAAACATAGGCGGAAGGAACTACACCATAGCAGTGAACATGAACGGGACCCAGGTAAGGTGGTCTCACTGGAACATACAGTTTCCGGGTGGCTCTGACTTCGGATACGGGGACGAGACATTCCACAACGAGATATTCTCTGAAATGAACACCTTCCCGGGAAACTCAACGGTGGCCGACCTTAAGATTTACCTGCCGTACGGAGTGGCAAAAGGTGTCGTTTCACAGGGTATACTAACCGTATTCGTCAGAAGCGAAGAAGGAGCATAAAATCCCTTACTCTTTTTTATTTTTATTTTGATTAATTATAGTTATGAACAAGCTTTTGATCTCAAATCTGGTTTTGATTGTAATAATATTATTTCTCCTTTTATCGGGTTTCCAGACAGAGGAAAGGGAGGGTATGGAAAACGTTCTGGAGGTCATAGACCAGAATCCTATGGCCCAGAAATTCCTGCAGGCTTACCCGAGGGCAAAGGTACAGGGTTATTTCATATCAGAAGGCGTGATAGAAAAAGAAATTGAAGAAATAAGGCAGGACTGCGGAGACGGCTTCGAGAAACAGGGCTACTGGAAATTCCAGTACACCGATGTGAAGGAAAACAAGAGCATGACCCTCTGGGTTGACCCGGAGACAAGGGAAACCGTCTGCATGGTACAGGAAATATTAAACCAGGACATAGTTATTCCGCTGGGGATAAAACAGAACAGAGAGGAGTTAAAGGTCAGGAAAGGGAGCGAGTTCGGCGAGGCTCTGTACTTCTACAACATAAACGGAAATACAACTTACTACGTCAAGGTGGATATTCTGGAAAGGCCTTCTTTCAGGGTGGAGATGGAACCAATGGTACAAAGGTACAATCCCATGGACAGGGATCCTGTAGATATGAATGTAAAGGTCGAACCCTCGGAATTGAAAATGGCGGAGCCGGAAAAGCATCCTCCGGATGAAAAATACATACAAATTGAAGGCATAGAGGGATACGTGATGGCAAAATCGGTTGGTTTCAGGTTTTACAGCCCGAAACCCAAGCCTTATGAGGAGTACCCCCAGGAGAAATACAATTTCAGGTTAAACGTCAGTGCAATCTATTACAAGGGGATGCGTTCATACCACTATGACAGCTGGCTTGTTAACTACACAATAATTCTGACTTGATAAAAAATAAAGGTGGGGGGTTGGAACACCCTCTAATTAAGAATTAGAGGAAAGGATGACACTTTGTTCCCCACCAATTAAATTTTTTGGGAGAGCTTATATTTAAAGTTATCTCGATATATCGTTACATTTATATATTACCACATACTTATTATCAATAGCTCAAACATCCCCATTTTCTGAATGGGAGAACTAAAAGGAGGGTGTGTAGAATGAAATACGGTAAAGAGTTATTGGTTTCTATAGCAATCTGCACCTTGATTCTGGCCTTCACACAGTTTGCACCGGCAACAGAAGACGAACAATCATCGGAGATTAACGTGACGGTAGGCTCGAGCATGATGATCGACCTGACTCCGGCTTCCTTCACCTGGGAAGGGGGAGAGGCGATAGACCCGGGAGCCACAGGAGCTGTAAAACAGGCGCAGATAGAGAACATAGGTTCGGTAAACATAACGACACTCTGGTTCAATGTCTCCCAGCCGACAAGCAACCCCTATGGTACGGGCACAGCATCAAACTACGAATCTTCAAACTTCCTTTGGATAGCAAGGGAAACAGGAAATTATTATGCTGTCGACAGGCTTGAGTTCAACGAGACAAGGAGCCTTATCTATCTTAAGGATCCGGACGGAAACTCACCGCCCAACTCAACCAAGTGGGCTTACGGAAGATTCAGAAACGCCTCACAAGAATGGTTCTGGATGTTCGACAAGACAGGAGACACTTGCGTCAGCAACGACTTTTATATAGGCGACGTTGCGCATACACAGACGACAACAGGAACAGTAGACTTTTCTGGGGCAGGTGTCAACGATCTGACAGCCAATCCGGCCTCAGCATTCAGATACGGAAGTCTAACGGACTCGGGTGACGGATGGTGCTACGCGGACATAATAATAGGAAATCAGGGAGGAGGACTGAATTATACCATAGCTGTAGATAACACCACTTTGGACAGGGTGAGATGGTCGCACTGGAACACGGACCTGCCTGGTTCGGGCACGTTTGTGGAGAGTTTCTATTCAGGGACACTGTATCCGGGCAACTCGACAGTAGCCAACATAACAATACACCTGTCTTATGGTGTAAAGGAAGGTGCGCTTGGCTCCGGAGAACTCTTTGTGATAGCAAGCGACGCTTAAGGGAAAGTTTACCTTTCCTTCTTTTTCTTTATTTATCATTATAATTAGAGGGGTTTCTGCCTCGGGAATATATGTCAATACATTTATATATTAATATATACAAATTATAAATATGGGCGCCCCCAGACTTTCTGAGATGGACGAAGAAATTCTCAAATTACTCCGGGAAAGTCCCGAACCTCTTTCAACTTATGAGATAGCAAAAAAACTGAATATATCCTGGTCCACCGCCAATGTCCACCTGAAGGACCTGCAACTGAAAAACATGGTTAAGAACAGGGAGGAAATGATCAAGAGCAAGAGAAGGCTGGTTTGGTGGGTTGAACAGAGAACCATCGGCAAATTCTTCAAGTAGGCTGGTTCTGGTTTGAGATAAGATTTATATATCACTATATTGATATATTAAGATAGGTTGGGTGTCGTGTGGGGGAATAAACGACTTAAAGGTATATTTATAGCCACATTAATCTCTGTTTTCCTTTTTTCTGGTTTTGTTTTTTCTGCTGAAGAATGGGTATTGGAAACTAAAGACTCCTACGGAGAATCAATATCAATACTCGTTTCTGGTCCTCCCAAAACTCCGTTCTCCCTGACTGTAATTGACCAGACAGGTCGGGAAGTTTTTTCAAGAGCAAGCTCCACGGACTCGTTGGGCTCTTATTTTCTTTCCCTGCCACTGGAAAACGGGGATTACGTAGCTATAATCAGTTCCGGTCAGACTGTCAGGTCAAAAGAATTTGCGGTGGGTGCGGTAAAAGATTCTTCTGAATCTGTTTCCGAAGACGCCCAACCTGTCTACGCACCCGCCGCACCATTAATTTCAAGTCCTATGCAAGAGGCGGAAATTTCAAATTTTGATTACGGTCCCACGTGGACGGAGAGTTGCAAGGATACCTGCACGAGGAGTCTTTACTCCGGAAAAATGAACATGGAAGATTCCGAAGGAATTTACAGACCCTTCAATGAACTGGTCGGTTTTGCCTACAACGCCTCCTCAAAAAATCTGGAACTGGAATGGAACGGCAAAACCGCAAACCTGGAACCTTATGCGGTTATAGGCGGGTTTGAACAGGAAGTTCCTGCGGTCATGAATTTCAGGACTGAGATAGAGGAAGGCCCGGGTTATTACAAGTGGTCTCACTTGTTTACAAATGCCCCCGGCCTGGAATCGTTTGGACTGACCATTAGTTCGGGTTCCGGGGTAGTCGTTCTGGATAACGATACCCTGCTAATCGGAGAATTGGAAATAGATTTCTCTGATTTGTATAACAAGACCTGCGACGGGCTCGGGAACTGCACAACCTCCGGTATCTTGGTTGAAACCAAGCAGATAAACGAAAATACTGCAGATATAAGGATAAGCAACTTCACAGGGGCTGAAGTTGTTCTGGATCCGACAGTGCAGCTGCAGGCTCCTGGCTCGGAGAACCTAGATGACACGAATGTCAGAAGCGACAAGAGCGGTGACAATTACGGGACTGACGATTATGTAACCATAAGGGACAGGACAAACAAGATATACAGAACCTATATCAAATTCAACATAAGCTCGGTTCCTTCGGGAAAAAATATTGACAAGGCGCTCCTCTGTCTTTACCTTTACATTGACGGTAGCACAAGCCAGAGTTACGCGCATCATGTTTACAACCACACGTGGACGGAACTTGGAATAACTTGGAACGATCAGCCATGTGGTACAGGGCTCGATAACTCGCTTGAATGTAACCTTACTGCCGAGGATGTTCAGACCACAACGGGAACGGGCTGGCTCTGCTGGAACGTTACCAATACGGTAAGGTCGGAATATGAAAGCGGGGACGGGAACGTGTCTGTTGTGTTAGTGACTCCTGAGACGGGGAGCGAAAGCCAGGATGATTTATACTCAAAGGAATATGCAACCACATCCCTGAGGCCTTACATGAACATAACTTACAGCAAGCCTCCAACTTATTCGGGGGAGACTGTCTCCCCGGTTTCCGGTTCAAACTATTCACCAAGCCAGTCTTACCAGTTCAACCTTACCTGGGACGATGAAAGCGGAATAGACCAGACATGGTTGGAGAATAACTTTACCGGCTCTATGCAAAATGATACTGTTACAACCTACAGGACCATATCAGGTAACCAGAGGGAATATTATTTTGATGTTGGAAGCCTGGCTGCCGGGACATACGTCTACAAGTGGTATGCCAACAGCACCGGCGGGCAGATGAACGATTCTTTTCCCCAGACCGTTTACTCAGTCAACAAGGCCACACCTTCTATATCGGTGGGTCCCCTGACGACTGTTGTTTATCCTTCATCAACACAAACAGGCTGTGAAAGGCTGGCAGGAGATTCCACCTCCACTTTGACTCTGTACAGGAACGATTCCCAGGTTGCACAGGGTACAACCAGCCCGATAAATGAATCATCGGTGATTTTGGGTGCAGCTGTTTACAACTACACGTGCGCTATAGCAGAAACGGAGAACTACACTTCTTATTCTCTTTTGAACCAGTACAGAAATGTGAACAAGGGTATCTTGGACCTGCAAATCTCGGGCGGGGGAACATGGACCTACCCTCATGAAAGCGGTGTTACCGGCACTGAAAGCGATGGCGGGGATTCCGATGTGACTTATGAGCTCTGGAGAAATGACAGCCTGATTACAAACTCTTCTCCGTATGAAGAGACTGCCTTGCTTGCCGCCGGTTCCTATACTTATCGCTTCAATTCTACGGGTGGTGCCAACTGGACTGCTAACTTAACCGGTGTTACAGCGGTCGTTACAATACAGCAGAACCAGAGCAATCCTGTGGAGCTTTACTTCAGGAACTCCTCGGGAGAGTTTCTCAACCAGAACATGAGCGTTGTGTATGAGGAGGCGACGAACGCCACCGGGGCCGCACTTTACACTGGTTCCGGAACAGTTCACCTTTACAGGGACGGTGCTGACGTAACCGGGGAGAACGGTCAAAGCCTGGTCTTGGGCGCGAAGCCTTCTGGGTACGCCTACAAGGTCAACATTACGGGGAATGTGAACTATACCAGCAATTTCACTGGTCAGACTTTTTATCTGACTGTAGGAAAGAGAGACCCTTCTTCACATTTGCATCTGGCCATAAACGGCAGTGAAGAGAACCAGGACCTGACTTATCCTGTTGTATCAAACGTGACAGCTTGGTCTGATGCTATTCAGGACCTGACTTTCAGTCTTTACAGGAACGATACGCCTATCTCTCTAGGTTCTCCCGTAAGTGATTTAAAGCGGTTGGGGGTAAACCTTTACTCTTACCTGTACAATACAAGCGGGGGTGAAAACTATACCAGCGGTTCTGTTACGCGGTTACTTAACATAACCAAGGGTCCTACGGAACAGACCCTTTTGCTTAACGGGACTAGAGGGAATAAAAAATATATTAAAGGTCAAATTGTGGAATTGAAGACAACACTTAATGTATCCGGGAAATATCTTTATCTCTATGCAAACTTCAGCGGACCTTTAGAGTTAATTGACGAGGGCCCTGACCCACTGTCAAATACAACGAATACCAGCAACATTAATTACGGAAAATATCTGGTGAAAGCCAACTGGACAGGAGATGAAAATTACACAACCGATGAGGAGAGCTGGATAATGGAGGTCAGTGAACCGATTGAAAACCTTTACTTCAGAAATGACACCACCGTGCTTACAGGCGGAAACTTCTACAGGTTAAACGGCACCAACACTGCCTCTGGCACCAGCAACTCAACCGTGGGCGCCGCCGTGCAAAGGTATAGGCTTGCAACGTTTGTAACCAACCAGTTACCTGCACAGGAAATACTCTCGGGTAACTGGGATTTTGTTTTTTGGGGACAAAGAACAGGGACAAGCGGACCAATTACATTTCATATTGATTACGATATACTAGTCTGTGAAAATGACGGAACCGGATGCACAGCTGTTACCCAGAACGCAGGCAACACGGCAGACGTGATTGACTTGGACTCATATCCTTCCATATGGTCAGGCTCTTCCTTCAATATAAGCAAAAATCAGAGGCTTATGGTGAAGGTGTATGCGGACGTGACGAGTTCCGGTGGCAGAGTAGCCAACGTATACTGGGGTGATTCAACATATGATTCAAACGTCACAAAACCTTTGGGTATTTTGGATTATCCGCCCGCGCCTTCGGATGAACAGATAAACGTTACTGATATTTACAAGGGCACGACAATCAAACATTCTGTTTACTGGAGCGATGATAAGGGGCTTGACACTTACAAGCTATCATGGAATGCGACAGGAGCCGGCTGCGATGCGGGCTTCCAGAATGAAAGCTCGATGGCTTGGGCCGGAGAACCGACAGGCGCCTGGTCCAACGTAACCAGAACCGTGCCTGATTCCTGTTTGGGCAAAGTAATTGCATGGAAAATTTATGCAAATGATACCCGCAACAACAATGTGGTTTCCGATGAACTTTCTTATGAAGTTTTGGCGGAACTTAACATAACAGTCAATACTACTCTCGGTCCCAGCAGCAATACCAATATAAGGTTATATAATTCTACCGGAAGTCTTATTACAGAAGGGCAGGGAAACATTTCCACTGACGTGGATGCATACGAACTTTATGACATATCTCTCAGGACCGAACTTTCCTCTGGATTCCAGGAGACTTACCTGAAGAATGTGAATATATCCGATAATCTGAACATAACTTCCCAGATAGTGGAAACCTACACGGGAACTTTTCCTCAGGGAATAAGCAACGTTACACCTGTTTATGCACAGAAAGAACTCAATGTTAATTATGACTACGCGACACTCTGTATACCGAAGGCCGGAGTTAACGTCTCCCACATTGCTCACTGCACGAATTGGGACTATAAGACATCAAACTGTTCTTCTTGGGAGGTTAACGAAACCTCAGACTACAACATGCAGGAAAATTCTACACACATCTGGTTCAACGTTACGGAATTTGACGCATACGGAGGCGGACAAAAAGCCCTGCTGAACGTAACACTGAATACTCCTCCGGATAACACCATAGTTCCTCAGTACAGGAATTTCACCATAAATGCTACTGTTATATGTTTAAAGGGAAATTGCGGACTTGTTAAGGGCTATGTCCGATACAACTCAAGTGGAAATGAGCCGGATACGGATATACCTGAAAACAGTGGAACGCCGTTCTACACCTTTGATAGCAACCCGCAACAGCAAAATTTAGGACAGGATGAAAACGCCACAATGGTGTGGAGCGTTAATTCCACCGGAACTCTTGGAGATTTTTACGAAATTGGGGCCTACTTTGAAACGTCACAGATAAGCAACCACACCGAAAACAGCACAGTGGAGATAGGCAAAGTTCTGGTCATGAGCCTGACTTTTGACACCGTAAGTTTTGGGGTACTGGATCCTGGAGAGGCAGAACGGCCCGCCCTGAACAACTCCGACGAATACTACAACATCTCCGTGGATCCCAACAGCAATGACCTGGATTATCTTTGGATAAAGGCAACTGATATGGTGGGGGAAGCCTGGGCCAACTACGATATAGGACCCGGCAACATCTCCTGGAGTTTTGAGAACAATCCCTCCACCGGTTCAGCTATGGAATATTCCTACTCTCTGATGGACCAGAATGTTCCATCGGGGCAGAACAAGACAACCTACTACTGGTTGAATGTTCCTTACGGTAAAATGGCCCAGAATTACGTGGGCACGATGACTATAATGGCGAATGCAACATGGTAAAAATGGTTTATACACATGTGGTCGGGGAGTTTGTAGAGTCGTTTCTGGTTCCCCCCAGATCTAATACCCAACCTAAATCGTCCCGACCATACCAAATCATGATAATAATCATTGCAGTTGGAATTATGGGGGCGGCTTTGGGAATTATTTTGATGGAACCGGAGGTAGACGCTGTATTTGATATAAGGCATGTTGAAAAAACGGGAAATGGGTTTATCATGTCCATTGGTGAAGAGTCTGTTATCGAATGGAAAATTAATCCGGAAATAGAAGGCGTTAGACTGGAACTGCCAAAGGGATTGGAACATCTGGAAGGGGAACTTGAATACAAAAATGGGAACGATGGTGTTTCGGTAAGGGCGGTGAAGGTAGGAAAGTGGCAGCTCGCCGTAAGCACGCAAAGGGGAGAGTATTCACCGAGCCTGGAATATTTCGTATGTATTGGAACAACGGATGAGGATGCAAGAAAATACTGTGATTGATATGATTGCGTTGAAAATAAAAAACGGTTTGAAGAAGGGTTCCGTATTCGCCAGAAATCCCTATAACACGGCCTTTGTAATGGTTTTGGCCTTTGTTTTATTTCCTGTCATCAGTTCTTTGACGCAATCTTCAGAAGTTTTCTTTGTTGATGCAGAAATTTATCAGGAATCAATAAGTTTTGATATATCAGGACCTTCAAACACGCCTTTCTCTCTGACAGTTTTGGATTCTTCTCAGAATGAAATATTTGAAAGGACCACATCAACAGATTCGTCTGGCTCTTACAAGTTATTCCTGCCTAAATTTGAAAATGGTTTTTATACGGTCATACTCAGGTCCGGTAAAGAATGCGTTACAAAAGAATTTGAAATTGGGGACATGCAAAAAACGGTTTCCTCTGTCTCCACCACCACTTCTTGGATTGAACCAACTGTAACTGTTAAATCGAAAACTGAAACAGGTTTTTCAAAAACAACGTACGGTTCTACCTGGACAGAGAATTGTAACGGTGATGGCTGCACGAGGAGTCTTTACTCCGGAAAAATGAATATGGAAGATTCTGAAGGAATTTACAGACCCTTCAATGAACTGGTCGGTTTTGCCTACAACGCCTCCTCACAAAATCTGGAACTGGAATGGAACGGCAAAACCGCAAACCTGGAACCTTATGTGGTTATGGGAGGGTTTGAACAGGGGATTCCGAGCTCAATGAATTTTAAAACTGAAATAAAAGAGGGATCCGGTTATTACAAGTGGTCTCACTTGTTTACAAATGTTCAGGGTCTGGAATACGTTGGACTTACAATAAGCTCCGGGTCGGGCATAACTGTTCTGGATAACGATACCCTGCTAATCGGAGAATTGGAAATAGATTTCTCCGACCTGTACAACCTAACGTGCGACGAGGAAGACCACTGCACAACCTCCGGTATCTTGGTTGAAACCAAGCAGATAGACGAAAATACGGCAGATATAAGGATAAGCAACTTCACCGGTTCTGATATCGTTCTGGACCCGACAGTGCAGCTGCAGGCTCCTGATTCGGAGAACCTTGATGACACTCATGTAAGAAGCAACTCTGCAACCACGAATTATGGTGATGACAGCAATGTCAGAATAAGGGACAGAACTGACAGGGCCTACAGAACTTACATCAAGTTCAATATTAGTTCGATACCAAACAAGGTTGGTATTAGCGAATCACTGCTTTGTCTTTACTTGTATCAAAATGGTGCCACGGCCCAGGCTTCTGCGCATCATGTTTACAACCACACATGGACTGAAGGCGGAATAATTTGGAACGATCAGCCATGTGATCCTGGGTTCGATAATTCTGCTGAGTGTAATCTCACATCAGAAGATACGCAGGCAACTACCGCGGTTGGTTGGGTCTGCTGGAACGTTACCAATACGGTAAGGTCGGAATATGAAAACGGAGACAATAACGTTTCCATAGTTATTAGGACACCGGAAACTGCAAGTTCCGCTGAAGACCGTTTGTATTCAAAGGAATATGGTGTTGACACTTCCCTGAGGCCTTACATGAATGTAACATATGATAATCCTCCGGTAATCACCATAGAGTCCCCCCTGAACCAAGTTTATCAGCAGAACTGGGTATGGTCAAATGTTACTCTGGACGAAACCGGTGACTGGTGTGGCGTTTCCCTGAACGATGGTGCAAACCAGACGATGAGCAATGATTCAACCATGCACTTTTACCTCAATCTTTCAGGCATATCAGACGGTTCAAATTACGTGGTTTTCTACTGCAATGACACAAAAGGTAACATGAACAATTCCGATACCAGATACTTTAGCGTTGATACCACGCCGCCTAACTATTCAGATGTGCAACAGAACCCCGCGGGAAACCCGGTTTACGGGAATGACGTGCAGTGCAATTCCACGTGGAACGATGCTGTCGGCTTGGGAACGGTTATTTTCAGGAGCAACTACACCGGGACATGGACTAACTACACGACAACTGACCCAATTTGCGATAATCAAAGCAACATTTATTACTGCAGTATCCCGAGTTCAGAACTTCCTGGAGGAAAAACGGTCGGATGGAACTATTGGGCAAATGATACGTTAGATGACTGGAACGATACCATGGCGATACAGTCTTTCACCGTCCAGAAAGCTCCCACGGAAATTAATTTGCTCTTGAACGGAACGGACGGAGACGTGGTTTATGAAGTGGGACAAATCGCCAACATAACAGCAGCCTTGAATATTTCAGGTGTTGATGTTGAAATCTGGACAAACTTTACTGGGATAACAGAAAACGTTTCCAACTCCCCAGGATTTACTCCCCTGACAAACTTTACAAACACAAGTAGTTTTAGTCCTGATGATATGTTCAACGTAACAGGTTATTTTGCTGGGAATCAGAATTATACGAACTCGAGCGAAAGTCATTTAATGATAATGAGCGCGGATGCAACCAAACCGGTTATAGCTGATGTTGATGCGAGTCCTGAAACAAGCGGGCTCGGAAGAATCGTTACCATCTCGGCAAATGTAACTGATAACTCAAACGTGGATAGGGTTTTTGTGAATATAACGCTACCCGACGACACCTTGGAATGGCGAGAAATGACCAACTATACGCAAGATATCTATGAATATAACTATACACCCTGGCAAACCGGAAGCTATTATTATTCGATATGGGCTAACGATACTTACGGGAACATCCAAGAATACGACCCATATTTCTATGTAAATGGCAGCGCATTGATAACGGTATTTGCAATTGAAGATTCGTACGGATTGAACCAATACGTAAACTTGACACTCGGCAAAGACCTAACTTCTGATGACCGGGAGTCTGGGGAAATACAGAAAAAGGCTCAAACACCGGGAACTTTTCCTGCAGAATTTTTTGATGGTTTTGAAAGCGGTGGTATTACGGGCAATTGGACTGTGATAGGAAATCCGGGAACTTATAACTCAACAGATGTCCAGTTATCTGCCTGTACTTCGCCAAATTCAGGACTTTATTATCTTTGGATGGATGTCACTTCTAGTAACCAGTACGAGACTAATGTAATTAAGACTACTTATGATTTCTCAGGAGCAAGTAACATAATTCTTAGCTTTTATCATATAGAAACAGGAGAAGAATCCCATCAATTAGGAGACCATTACGGAGACTACCAGTCAGGCTGTTCAGGCAACAGTGCCTGCGGTGACGGTGTGTTCTTCACCTGTAACGGAAGTTATTGGTACAGACTTGAAGCGCTCACAACAGACGAGGGAAGTTGGGGATACCATGAACATAACATTTCAGCTGACCCGGACTTTTGTTCCGAGGTTAACGGATCTTTCGCGGTAAAATTCATGCAGCATGATAATTTTCCGTGCACAAATGATGGCAGGGGGTTTGATGATATAAACATATCTTACTCTGCCTTAGAGGATGTGGATAGAGAAGCAAACACATCCTACACGACTTACAATGATGTTTTGTCAGGAAATATGGAGGATTTGACAAAATTAACGGTGACTGTTAATGTTTCTTTTTACAACAACTCGGGTTCTTCTAATAACGGAAATGGCAACCCCGACTTACAACTGGAAATGGCAACAACAGATGGTGGCGGATGGATAGAAATAGGAAACTTCAGTGTAAACTCAACCGGTAATTTTAGTCTTTCCACAACCAACTCTTCTGTCTTGAGTGCTTGGGAAACTGCTGGAAACAGGGACTTGAGAATAAGAGGGGTGAATTTTGATTATAACGACTCCTCCAATATCGATGAAATAAACTGGACTGATATCTGGGTTACAGCATATAACGGATCCTCTTTATTCAATAATGGCCCGACAGATATTTCCGGTTATTTGTTGATGGAAATTCAAACAAACAATTCGGGTTCTTGGAATGTCGTTGAAATAATAATCGATGACACCAATACGTCAACTTTAAGAAACATCTCTGCTGGCGAATATCTGGATGTGGGTTCTATTTGGAACGCTGAACCATGGAGTACATATGGTCAAGAGACGGGATGGTACAGGGTTTACGCTGCTCTTACAGATGATGAAGGGAATGTCTTGCAGAACGATGATAGCAGTTATATAGAAAACGTCGATTACTTTGAACTAACACTTTTTGTTTTCTCTGATATAACAGACACTCCTGATCCGGTGGGTTATGGTTATAATGTGACCATATCCGGTGACATAACGGGAGGCGATGTTGATACCGCTCTTGTAGAAATTACGTATCCTGATAGCGCCTCGTATAATTTCACCATGGTTAATATTTCTGCAGATACATGGCAATACAATTTTTCTGACACCTGGCAGTGGAGTGGATATAGCTACAGAATCTGGGCCAATGATAGTAGCGGTGCCGGGTACTTTTCCGATGTTAACACTTTTAATGTTACTGTAAACGCCACTATTGATGTTTCCACTGAAAACGATTCTTACGGTCCCAACGAATATGTAAACATAACAGTTTACTACAAATCGGATGAATGGTGGAATTCCTCATGGGAATCAAGAAAACAGGTGAACGTAACAGAACCCGGAGTTGGTGACAGAACTTTCTGGCCAATAGACACTTACGTTACATTTGCCCAGGGTAAAGTTGTCAACTGTACAAAAGAGATAAGGGTAACTTCCGGAAAAATTGATGAAATCTCTTCGCAGGTTTATGATGAAAAATATTCATCTGGTTATTGTGTCGGGGCCAATGTGGTCTTTTTATCTAATGTAAGCGAAGGTTCAACCTCCACGTATTACATTTACTACAACAATTCACAGGCAAGCAAGCCAAGCTATACCGGTTTAAACGACCCGTCAGTGGTTGACAGGGGAACCGGATTTTCAATTGGCACTTCTTATGGAACCGGTGATACGATTCAGATAAATGGAACTTATTCGGGAAGCAATCAGCCCTTGGTTTATTTTGACTTGTATTCGGCGCAATCTATCATAGCCTATGATGACTGGGATTTGTCCCCTGGCATGTTCCACTTCTGGAGTAACGCTGGAGATGTCTTTGGGGGGTGCACTTTCTCGGGTGAGGCGGACTGCGGCTTTATAACACAGCATTCTGATGCAACAAACTATTCCGATGCGGGTAACGCCTCATCTGTTGTTTTCGACGTCGTTGGACCTTTGATGCATAAAATAACGATGAAGGCGCCCGGCGTTGCAAATCCTGCCTATCCTGGTGTAATAAGCGGGTCAGAGTACACCTATGTGTGGAGGATTTATTACACACCGGATTACGAGATTTCAAGGATTGAGGCAAATTATACCTCCAATTTCTCCACATCTTTTACAGAAACTTCCTGGCCCGACTGGCCGCATGAAAGAATGCCATCGTGGGATATAAACCCGGTTCAAGACAACTTTAGTTACATTACCCCCAGCGGAGCAGTTACAGAACCTCTGCTTGGCACCGAACTTGCACAACAACACACAGACTGGAATGAGACCTGGGGTGTCATGCACCTAGATGGAAGCTATGGTCAAACTTTCGGGTATTTCTTGTTAAATTCAAGCTACACCCCAAACAACACCAACTGGGCTATAACCAATTTGGGTGGAACTGGCGGACTTTGGGGCATGGCATGGGTGCCTTTCAACATGCAGGATAGCACCATATCCGGGATTTATACCTATGAAGCATACTACGTAACCCTGAATGGTAGTAATTACGTGCCTGTAAGAAACGAATGGAAGAAGGTTGAAAACCCTGTATCAGTTACCTTGGGTTCAAATGAATCTTACGACAGAATATCAAAGGTTGTTAATACGGGTTCTGTGGATATGAAGTACTACATAATTATGAGAGTCCAGCACTGGACCGGCTCTGGTTGGGAAAACACCGGATTCCCAGTAATGGACCAGTCAGATGGAATACAAAGCACTGATGCCGGCCAAAAGAAATATTTAGACACGCTGTGGGAAGCGGGAGGGGGCTGGAACACTACCCTTGAGCCTGCGGGAACTTACAGGATTTATGCTGCTTTAGTTGATTTAAATGGCAATGCCTTAAAGGATTATTCTGGTTCAGACCTTGTCGCAACCTATAATTTCACAATAATATCTGCTTACATGGAGTTAACTAATTTGACACATGAAAATGAATACAACTTCGATGTGGAAGAATATGAAACAGGAGATAATATTGCCTGGATAAATGTTACCGTAACCAACAGAAACACTACTTCAGTCAATGCAAGCATAACCTTGAATGTTCTTGACCATTTGAGTAGTATGGTTGATTGGGGACCCGATGAAACCCAATATTGCGGGAACCTCGATGCAGACGAAGCCTGCGAGAAAAAATTTGATAACCAAACGTATGGTTATCCTATTCCTTTGGATGCAACCTCAGGAAATTATAATTTCTTCTGGAATGTAACTATGGGTTCTGACAGCGGTAATACGACACAAAACAGTTCTATTAACTTTACAATTCACCATGTGCCCGATGGCTTTTCTTCAAATATGACCCCAGAAAAAATATACCAGAACAAGTCGTCTCTGTATAACTTTACTGTAGCGAATCCCTGGTCTAAAAATTTAACAAGTGTTAATGTCACGGTAAACTGTCCTCAGGGCCTTGGTTTTACATGTAACTGTACTCTGGCAGGGCAAACAAACCAGAACTACTGTAATCTTGGTACTATAACCGGAGGCGGCTGGAAAAATGCCACCTTTAATATATCAACTAACTCAACACCGGCCGGAGATTACCATATCAACGCAACTATTAATTATACAAATCCGGGAGGGGAATACCATAGCTGGGGGGAGCAGGAGGATAAAATATTAATGTTAAGAATACCCGGACTGTCTACTGAAATTAGCGAATATCCCACTATCGTAACCAGGGGCGGATCCGGCGACTTAAGAGGTTATGTGAATAATACAATAGTGATAACTGTAAATGATTTATGGCTTAACTGGACGTTACCAAGCGGTTGGACCAACTCCTCTGGTAATTTAAACGAAAATAATGAAACTCTTGCCCCTGGAAACATTTTTTGGAACAACATAACAGCGGGTTTGGTAATAAGTTCCCAGCTGGGTCCGCAAGAAGTTAGACTTGATACTTCGTGCCAGGAAGGTTATACAGACTGGGATATTGTTACAATAACTGTCTACGCAAATACAACTATAAACCCTTCAGTTAACAATTCCGATCCGGTTGGGGGGGAAACCGTTAGAGTAAGTGCCTATTTGAAATATGATAACGGTACCGAAATACCAAATCAAAACATAACATTTAACGATACAACCACTGGTTACTTTATTGGTTGGGACCTTACTGATTCCGGCGGCCTGGCAACAGTAGATTATCAGCTTTCATCAAGTGAAACTTTGGGAAACCATCAAATTAATGTTTCTTATGACGGTAAAAGTTCTATTTATACGAATCCATCTTGGAACACGACAAACATAACTGTTCACGACAAACCTTTCATAAAGGATGTTGTAAATTCACCCGATTCGCAGGGTTATGGACAAAACGTAACCATCTCGGCAAATGTAACTGACTGGGATGGTGTAAATATCGTAAGGGTATATGTAAAACCTCCTGAAGAAAGTTATACTGCGTATGACATGACCAACTACACGCAAGACGTATATGAATACAACTTTTCAGGTACTTGGAAAAACGGGCAATACTCCTATTATGTTTGGGCGCAGGACACTGCTGGAAAAACAAACCAAAGTTCTGTTTACTATTTCAACATAAGCTCCAATGCCACTCTGAATGTCAAAACAATTGATGATTCTTATGGTCCCTTGGAGTATGTTAATTTAACAAGTTACATTGACCAAGAAACAACGAAAAACGCTAGTTATGATGTGGTTGCCATGTTCAACGGAACCAGAATAGATGATCCGGGCACGGCTGGAATCGGATACAAGAACGACACCTCGTTGGATTTGGCGGATGATGACCAAATAACAGGAATTTATGATGCCAGCGGCGGGGACTATACAGACACGCAATCAGATGACGGCTCCTACTGGTGGTACGGTTCACAGGGCGGAAGCCCCAACGCTTACGGTGAATTGACCTTTAACATAACTTCTCTGGGGATAGATGAAAATCACATAACCAGACTGAACTTCGAACTGGTATACTGTCATGATGGCTCCAATGGAGGAGGACCATCCTGTGACGGGGACTCCCCGGAGGGTGTGCCGGTGGGTTTCCAAGACGTTGAAGTTTACAATTATTCATCCGGGTCTTGGGTTGATATAGGGGATTTGAGCACAAGTGACTGGGGTTATGAAGTAAATGGCAGCTGGGACGCATACGGAAAAATGTCGGACTTTGTTAACGATTCTTCCAATGAAATTAAAGCCAGATATGAGATAACTTATCTGGGCGACGACAGCTTACTTGCTATAGATTATGCCGCATTGAATATTACTTACACTACAGTAAAGCAGCGGTATTATCTGAAATTCAACCTGAGTGAAATTCCGGACGGAGCAAAAATTCTATCTGCGAATTTAACTGTTTCAGTTACAGCCTCTGCATCGGCTACAGGCTTGGTTTATCATACAAACGGGACCTATAACTCCTCCACTCCAGTAAACACGATTTATGATGACGGCCAACCGAGTGAATGTTCCGAATCAAATCCCATAGGGAATTTCAGCGCATCCACAGCCGGAAATAAAACTATAGATGTACTGGTGAGTGTTAACGAATCATACATGGCCGATAAAGATTTGGTGGCATATTTAATCAATGAAAGCGGTGAAAACGCCTACTTTGAAATTGATGGAAGCCAGGGAACAAACCAACCGGAATTAAAAATTGCTTATATCAGGTCCGCAATTAAGAACACCGGAAATAAGGATATTAAAGGATATCTGACTATGAAAGTCCAGAGATATGTCGGGGGCGGCTGGCAAGATGTCTCCGGCGGAATCGTTTTAAACAACGAATCCCACAACATTTCTGCAGGCGCTTCTCTGGCACTAGACACTTTATGGAATCCGAGCGCATGGAATACTGACTTGGAGCCTGCAGGAACTTACAGGGTTTTGGGTTATCTGGCAGACCCGAGCGGAAACATTTTAAAAAATGACGACGACTCGGATATACTTGGTTACTATCAATTCTCTATAACAGAGCCGTTATCTTTGGTTCAAATTCAAGAAATAAGGATATTTGATGTAACTGATGCCTCTGATAAACATACTAATACATCAGATCCCGTTGGCTCTGGTTTGAATACTACATTTGACTTATACACAGGTAATGTTTATAGGGCAGAAATAGTTGCCTGGGTTAATGACACCAGCGAGTCAAACTGGACAATAACATCTTCTGATGTAATATTCCATGAAAATCTGGACTCAAGTTGGAATATAAACCATACGCATGATATATGGTACGAAAACTCGACGTTAAACTATACTGGAGGTAACTGGTCCCCCGGAAAAATTGAATGGAATACCTCCCAAGGAAATATGTTGGTGCAGGTTAACAATAATGTAACTTTCTATTACATATTCAATATCACCACGGGTTCTGGAAAAAAACTCGTTCACTTTTTAATAAACGATACTTTTTGGACTGAAGAAGACTATTCCACGTATAACTTAATACCTACGGAAGGATTACCACCCAAGCTTTACAATGAGATATACGGTTTGACAGATTATATTGTAAACAGAGGGGACTCTCTGGCCGCATACGCAAGATGGAATGAAGAAATCAATGACTCAAAAACCGAATACAACGATACTGCCTTCAGCTTGTTTAACCACACCATTTCGCCCCCATACACGGGTAACTGGACTAATCGCACTCTTTATACGAATGTATCTTGGTTGCTGGGGGTTCACTCCCTAAAAATTTATTCAAGTGACTTGAATGGTAACTGGAATAATACCTTATACCACCTTAATTTTGAGGTTTGGGGCTGGTCAAGCATCCCCAGCAGCTATCTTGACCCGTCAACTGTTGTCCAGGGAAATCCTTTAACAGTGTATTGTAGGGTGGTCTCTGACAATACAAGCGGCGTTGGTGGTTACAATGTTGTTTTCTACAACTCGACAAATCAGTTGGGCACAAATAATACAAACCAGACAGGCTGGGCACGTTTTACCTTTGTTGATAACAGTTTGGGGTATGAAAACATTACATGTAACATTACTGAAAATTCCACGCTTTATTACAACGTCACATCAGACTACTACGAAATAAAAACATTAAGAACGATAGAGACGGAACCTCCCAAATACTCGCAAGTAAGCCAGAACGTTTCTGTAGTACATAAGGGAGACGCTATTCTCTATAAGTCCTATTGGGATGATAACGAGGCATTAGATTATGCCTGGCTGTCAACAAACGAAACAGGAACTTGGCAAAACAGTTCGCTGGCAGATGCCATTGTTATAGAAAATTGGGCCGAATTTGAATTAACCATTCCAATGAGCATGACCCCGGGTATACTCGGATGGAGAATTTATGCAAACGACTCATCGAGCAACGAAAACATGACCCAGATAAACACAACGGAAGTCTGGGGTTGGTCCGAGGTCAGTGACAGTGACCTGAACCCGAACATAATTTATGAAGGGAGTTCGACTTTGTTTAGTTGTAGGGTTACTGATTTGAATGGAAGCGCTATTTCCGGTTATAACATCAGCTTCTACAATTCCACGAATATTTTGGGTGCAAATCAAACAAACTCGAGTGGCTGGGCTGTCTGGAAATACATAGATTACAGTAACGGAACCGATACGCTGGTTTGCAACATCACCGATTATGCTGCCATCATGTATAATGCCTCTTCGAACAACAACAAAACAGAGACTTTAACCACCAAAGAGCCCGGGGAAGACATAACCCCACCCTTTGCCATTACTTACGGAATAAATGATACGGTTGTCTGGAAGGGCGACGCCTTACTGATTTATGCACAGTGGAACGAGTCTATCGGAAACTCTTACACCATGTTTAACGACACGTCATCCCAAATAGTAGGATACGCGACAGAAACTATCGGTGGCGATAACTGGACTAATCACACCATTAATACAAACTCTTCTTGGATTGTTGGTGTGCATGTGACGAAAATTAATGCATCCGACCAAGTTGTTCCGCCGAACTGGAACGATTCCTTGGGATACAAAACTTTTGATGTCTGGGGCAGAAGTAAAGTGGAATGGACTGGACCTTCGGGAAGCACTTACAGAGGTACGGTTCCACTCACGTGCAGGGTTATTGATAAGGACGGCTTGTACGGAATAGAAAATTATCAGGTTGATTTTTACGATGATGACTGGGATTACATAAACTCGGATAACACGAACTCGACCGGTTACGCCACAGTGAACTGGGATGCGCAAACCGAGACGGTGGGACCAAAAACTTTGAGGTGCCTCATAAACAACAAACCGTCCGCATACTATAACACCACTGCCGCAGACGATGACGCCTCCGGGTCTGTTACTCTCATTGGTATATTAAATATAAGTATGGGTTATCCTGCGAACGAATCAATTTATCAGGTTGAGAGTTTGACATGGCTGAACTCAACGACCAAGGATGAAAATGACATTGCTGTCACGCCGGACCAGGCCAACTGGACAAATACAACAGATTATATAGCTTCTGGCGAAAATACAACCTGGATTGTTCCGTCAGGCCACTCTGTAGGACCGGAACTTGTAACGATAAGCGTTACAAAACAATATTATGATTCCGGAGAGGATAGCATTACAATCTTTGTCCGGGGATGGAGCAAGGTAGACTGGATTTCGCCGGATAGCGGAGATAATTATACTCAGGGTGAAATTGTTCCTTTAACTTGTCTGGTGGAAAACTCAAACACCAGTGTGGGTATACAGGACTATTTGGTTAATTTTTATGTGGAAAACTCGACTCATAGTGTAAGTCTTGGTAGCAACTTTACAAACTCTACGGGCCATGCAATCGGAAGCTGGGATACAACTTGGTATGAAGATGGGGTTTACTATCCGAAGTGTAACATTACCGATAATTCCACCTTGTATTATAACGCTTCTGAGAGTTACGAAGACAATACAACTGTTAACATAACTCTGCCCGAAGGAAAATTGATTGTGTTTTTAAATGAACCGCCGGACAACACAATAACCCCGCGATACAAAAACTTTACCGTAAATGCAACTGTAATATGCAAGGAATCGAGATGCGGGACTCTTTATGGAAAAGTAAGATATAATTCAAGTGGAACTGAGCCCAACACAGATGTTTCAACAACACCGGGAGATGTTCCATTTTACACATTTGACCTAAACCCCCAGAGTTGTAACTTGGACCAAGACGAAAATTACACTTTTATATGGAAGGTTAATTCCACGGGCTCTCTTGATGAATACTATAACATAGATGTTATCTTTTATAACCCGTCTAACGACACAACCAACTCTCTGATAAGGATAGGTTTGGTCCTGGTGCTGAATGTATCCACTGACGAAATTGACTGGGGAGACAGAGACCCGGATATTCAGGGGATAGCGGCGCCGGGCAATCCTTATCAGATCGGACTGGACAAGAACTCGAATGATGCACAGGGGCTTTACATAAAAGGCACGGACATGGCGGGGACTTCCACGCCCATAGAAGTTTCCAACATAAGCTGGTGCAGGGCATGCGCCGGTTACGGTGTTTCCGCCAGGATGAACCATACTTATGAAGCTATAATTGAGCCTGCCGATTCAGGAATAACCCATTCGGTTTACTTCTGGCTGGACACCCCGCCAGTGTATACGGGGTCGTACGCGGGCACTGTAACTATAATGGCAAACGCCTCCTGGTAAAATATAAATTACATAAAAGCGAAGGTTATAACATGAAAAAATCGTATTTGGGCATTTTGGTTGTTTTAATTCTCTTGTTTGCCGGTACCGCCTGTGGAGACCAGATGAGCTTCGGTTCCGTGGGCCACAACCAGAGGGTCACCATGATACCCGGGGAGGCAAGAGAATTCAAGCTCTCCTTCTTCAACAACGGAAATACCCCTCTTGTCGTGGAGATGGGGAAAGAAGGCAGCAGGGAGATAAGGACAAGCATAAACCCGAGATATTTCATTCTTGAGAACTGGAAAAGCGTAATTAACCCGATGGGAGAGGAGGAATGGGTTGTTCTTGGTGATAACTACGCAAAGGCTGTTCCTGTTTACGTAACGCTTAAAATCCCGGACAACATAAGCGAGATTTCCAGAAACTATCACGTTGTAAAGATAATAGCCACGGCCACCTCGGAAGAAGGGGGACCCGGCGGTACCAGGGAAAAGATATCCCAGGCCCGAGAATATGCCTATTCCATAACCATACCCGGAAACGTTAATGCCGAAACCCAGGAGGAATACGAGGAGACTCTGGAGCAGTATTACCAGGAGATAGAGTCCAACAAATCGGGTACGGGCACCGGCGGGACTTGGAACATCGGGGTGAGAGAAAAAGAGGAGGAGGAAAGCCAAGAAAGAGGCCGCCTTCCCACCGGGTTTTTCTCCCTGGGCGAGGAGGAGGAATCCGATTCACTGTTGTATCTGATAATCATAATTGTGATTTTTGTCTTGATTTATCTTGCATACAGAAAGTTAAGGAGATAGAATGAAAAGAGCACCCCCGTTTGTACTGGCATTTTTAGCCTTTTCTGTATTCCTGCCTCTTGCAGGTGCCGCTGACCCGGTGATAAATGGCGTTACGGACTATCCTGACCCGCAGCTCCAGGGATATAATGTGACCCTAACCGCCAACGTTACTGATACGGACGGGGATATAGACAAGGTTCTGGTCGATTTCACATTCCCAATGAACAAGACTTTTGAGATGGTCAACACCAGCGGTGCATACGGCCTGAGCGGAGAATACGAACTGGACTTTTCAACAGACCTTCCAAGTCTGTACCGCTATCGTATATTCGTTAACGACTCCACAGGAAGCTACGTAATCTCGGGTGAATACAACTTCTCTATACTTGTAATAGACCAGTTGACAATCTCCCTGGAGGTTTCACCAAGTTGCGGCTCTATTTTCAGTTTCTATTTCGTCCCTGAAGAGGTGGTAAGGGAACAGACCGTGTTCTTCATACAGGTAAATGAGAATGTGGGTAATATCGACATAAACGAGACCAGTGAGATGTATCTGGATTATCAGAACGGGAACCGGGTCTGGGGTCCTGTTATTGACAGCACAATTTTACTAAAACTCGGGGAAGATGATTTGCACTACGGCCTGTGGACAACAAAAAATGACACGGCAATCGGTACGTATTACTGGCACGGTATAACTGATTTCAAAGGCAAGGTATCTCACAGCCAAGATGTTACATATCCCTGGCCGGGATACAACCAAACGGCCAGCTGTACCGAACTTGAGGACGAGGACGAAGACGGAATAAATGAAACTGAATGCTGGTATCATTACAGGAGAACCTGTTTCAATGCATATGCCATGGAACATCAGTCAAATACGACGGGTACCTCCTCTGTTAACGTTTCGGGCCAGAATACAAGCTATCCCACCCACCACGGAATGGTAAATGCCACAGGTGACATGTTCAATGCATACACCTTCCGGATGAATGACTGCACGGAATACTGTTATGCCTGCTTAAGCAACGACACCACCCTGACCCCAAATGAATGTGCCTATTCAACAAAATGGTACGGAGGAATTATAAGCAATGAACTGGGTAATTTGACCGTTACGCAACTTACCTCCAGCGGGACTAATGTAACATTTTCCGAGACCTTTACCAGCTGCACCGACAGATATATTATTTCCATTTGCGAGGTTAACTACACGGCAGAGGTGCTGGAATGTGATGATTACATACAGTGCAACGGCAGTCTGGAGATAGTTGATGACTTGGAACTTGTAAGGAGGAGGGGAGGGGAGGAGGAACAGCCCTCTCCCGAACCTTATCCGGAACCTAGCCCCACTCCAAGTCCAAAACCAACACCAACCCCTGCGCCGGGGGAAATAGAAATAAACATATACCCGGTTGAACCAGAGGTCACAGGGATGCAGGAACAGCTTACCCCCGTTGAATTTATAGTGGAAAATCTTGGAGGAAGAACGGTCCGTGACATAACCCTGGTGCCTATAGTGGGCGAGAACTGGATAGCGGGGTCTGCTGTTGTTGACATCATAGCACCGAGGCAAAAACTTAACAGGACACTTTTCATACAACCCACGTACATGGTGGAGCCTGCTGTATACGCAATTCCGGTACAGGCAATAGACGGTGACGGGGACATACTGGACATGACTTACTTCTGGTTTGAGGTCCTGCCCGGGAGGTTTCTGGCCAAGATAAAGATAGTGGAGAGTCCCGCAGAGATTATCCTTGATTCGGATTCCGAGGGGGAGATACCCATACTGGTGAAGAATATAGGAAAGAAACCCCTGTCCGGGGTTAAGGCCAAGCTGGAAAACGCGGAAGACTGCATTGTCAACTTCAGTTCGCCGAAAATGGTACTGGATCTGGAAGAGGAAGGCAACCTGAATTTAAAGGTAAAAACAAAGACAGGCCCCAAGAGCTGCAATGCAATGCTTATAATAGAATCCATTGAGGACGCCTATGCATTTGCCAGGATAAAGATAAATGTCGCCGCCCCCTCGGCACTTCTTCCGGGAGGCATACCGCTCATACCACTCTTGACCGTCATATTCCTGATACTGCTGTTTTCACTGATAATCCTCAGGAGGAGAGGCAAGTACGTGGGAATAATGTATCCACTGGTATCCCTAGCCACTCTAATCCTCCTGATTTACATATTCCTCTGGTACCTGGGATACGTGCCCCTGTTCTGAGTTCTCAGAAAAACAATAAAGGTGACCAGAATTAGAGCTATCCCGGTCGCGTCAAGATAAATCTGGCTTATGCCTATATTAAGTATGCTCATTATACTGTGAATGTCGCCGGTGGTGTAAAAAAGGTACAAAAAGGACGATGAAAAGAGGGCCAGGGAAATTACGGACAAAAAACTCTTTTTCTTCAGCCTGGCCAGAATGCAGAAAATTCCGCCCAAGACCAAGTTTCCCACGACACCCGCGGCCAGAATCAGGATGCTCTGCACCGATGTTATCCGGCAGGCCTGAAGTGAAACTGAAGTCGGGGTGAACACCGGTATAAAGGATTCCAGGACAGCCGGACAGCTGAACATGCCGGCCAGGAATATGTGGAACAACTCGTGGGTGAACGAGGACAGAAACAGGAAAGAAACGAGAAAGACTGTCAGAATCTTTAATCCATTCTTAGGCATGGGCAAAAGACTTTTTTTGAGGCCAAACCCCTCCGTTTTGAAAAGAAAAAGGAGTAATACGGAAGCCAGTAAACCCAGACCAACTACGGGGCTGGCTGCATTTCTCATTATATTGGCCGTCACGTCCTGGTTCTTTTCTTGGGTCTCGCTTTTTGTGTATTCTCTGGAAATGCTTATTTCCTTTTCATAAACAACTTCCTCCCCGTTGACCGTCATAAAAATCTTCAGGTTATAATCTCCGGACACCTCGGGCAGGACAAAGAAATCCATGCTGCCCGCGGAGTAGCTGAAAGAACTTATTTCCAGATGCCTGCATTCCTGCCTGCAAAGAAACAGCTCCGGTTCCGATTCCAGAGGATTTATATATCCCGTTTCCAGTGATATCCTCAGATCCATTTCGCCTTCATGCAATTCCATGCTGCTCTGGGCCATGGAAAGGGAAGGCAACAAGAGAAGGATGAATACTAACAGGGGTGTTCTTCTCATGATTTAATTAAGTTCCGGTTATATAAAAAATTAGATGACCCTCCGGATGGTAAGCTCCCGAATCAGGGCCTTTATGAAAGGCTCGTGGGTGAAAACCTTTACGAAGCCCACATTGCTTCTTCTGAAATTGGACTTCACGTATTCGTACTGCTCTCTGGCCATTTTTTCGTAATGTTCCTTGGCCTTGTCCAGGTTTACTATAATGCTCCTGTCGGAATAGGGGTCCCTGAACCTGAAGTTGCCCGTGCCATCCGGCAAAAACTCGTCTCTCAGATCCCTGACCATGATACCCATTACGTCGTTCAGTTTGTTGGAAACCATCTTCAGGCTTTCCTCCCACTCCTTTCCGGGGGTTATAAAATCAGAGATCAGAAAAAGTATGGTGTTTTCCTTCACGTTGTTTAGAATGAATCTCAGGGCCTTATCCAGGTCGGCCTTGCCTCCGTAATTTCTCTTGTCAACTATCAGTTCAAGACTTCTGTAGTACTGTGTTTCGTCGTTAGACGGCTCCAGAAATTTTTTTACCTCCTCGGAATACATGCAAAACCCAACATTATCGCCTATCTGTATGCCTGCACTTATTATAGATCCGGCAATTATACCCGCGAATTCCCTTTTTATCCTGTTCTGGGTTCCGAATTCCATGGAAGAAGAAACATCCAGAAGCACGATTATGTCCAGGTCCCTCTCTTCCTCGTATTGTTTTATGAAAACCTTTCCTGTCCTGAGGCTTGCCTTCCAGTCTATCCTAGTGGCATCATCCTCGCCCGGCACGTACTCCTTCAGTTGAGCGAATTCCAGACCCGTACCCCTGAAAAGTATCTGGTACGTAAGGAGGAAAGAGAATACGTCGCTGAGCCTCTTTACCTTGGAGTCCACTTCATACATCAGTTCTTTCATGTCCATTATGGAAGTGGCTTCTTTCGCACCTTTCTTCAAGCCTTCCATAACCTTTTTTAATTTTTCCTCGTGGCTTTCCAACTAGACCACCGGGACCTTCTCTATAACCTCGTTAACCACGTCATCCTTTTTTATTCCCTCTGCCTTTCCCTCGTAATTCAGAATCATCCTGTGACGCAGAACGTTGTGTGATATTCTTCTTATGTCATCCGGGGTCACGTAGTCCCTGCCTTCCATCATTGCATTGGCCTTTCCTGCCAGGGTAAGGAATATTGATGCCCGCGGTGAGGCGCCCCACTTTACGTACTTTCCGAACTCCAGGCCGTATTTGTCCGGGTATCTTGTGGCAAAGACCAGCTTCACCACGTATCTTTTGATTTCCTGTGAGCATTTTACCTGAGGCACGAGTTTCTGGATGTCCAGTATGTCCTTTTTTGAAACCACCCCTTTTATGTCGTATTCCTCCATGGACATGACTTCATTGTTCTGCTCAACGACCCTTTTCTCGCTTTCCCTGTCGGGGTAACCAACGTTTATCTTAAAAAGAAAACGGTCTATCTGGGCCTCGGGAAGCGGATAAACGCCCTTGGTCTCAAGCGGGTTCTGGGTTGCAAGCACCATGAAAGGCTTCGGCAGGGGATGAGTCTCCCTTCCTATGGATACCTCTCTTTCCTGCATGGCCTGGAGCATGGCACTCTGGACCTTTGAGGGGGCCCTGTTTATCTCGTCGGCCACGATTATGTTCCCGAAAACAGGACCTTTCTGCACCTCGAATCCCTTGCCTTTTCTGTAAATAAGGGTTCCCACTATATCAGAGGGAAGGAGATCTGGGGTAAACTGTATTCTCTGGTAGACCGCATCCTTGATCGTTCTGTAAAGCACCAGTATGGTCAGGGTCTTGGCCGTCCCCGGGACGCCCTCAAGAAGAGCATGACCGTTGCACATCAGGCATTTTATGACAGAGGAAATTGCCTCATCCTGACCGAAGACGCACTTCTTTATCTGGGCCTTTATTTCATTCACCTTTTTGCTGTAAATGCCCACCATTTTCTTCAGGTTTTCCAACTAAATCACCGGAACCTTCTCTATTATGTCCTTGATTATTTCATCTGTGGATATGTTTCTTGCCTTACCCTCATAATTCAGGATGATTCTGTGCCTGAGGACATTCGGCGCAATCTTCCTTACGTCGTCAGGTGTCACGTAATCCCTGCCTTCCATCATTGCATTGGCCTTTCCTGCCAGTGCCAGATAAATTGTGGCCCTGGGGCTTCCGCCGTAATCTATCAGCTTGTGAAACTCCAGCCCATATTTTTCCGGAACCCTCGTGGACTCAACTATGTTGAGGATGTATTCCTTCACGTTTTCCGTTATCTTTATCTTTTTCACTATGTTCTGGACCGCTTCTATGTCCTGGGGCCCCATGACCTCTTTTATCTTGTATTCCTCCAGATCCTTTACAACGGAATTGATATCTATAATCCTGAGCTCTTCGTCCTCGCTGGGATAATTAACGAAAACCTTAAACAAAAAACGGTCCGTCTGGGCCACGGCCAGAGGATAAGTGCCTGCCTGCTCAAGCGGGTTCTCTGTTGCCAGAACTATGAAGGGTTTCGGCAGGTCAAAGGTTTCCTTGCCTATGGTTACCTGTCTTTCCTGCATGGCCTGGAGCATGGCACTCTGGACCTTGGGGGTTGTCCTGTTTATCTCGTCCGCGAGAACGAAGTTCGCGAATATCGGTCCTTTCTGCGCGGTGAAAGTTCCCTTTTCCTCTAGGTACATGGTGGTGCCTGTTATGTCAGAGGGAAGGAGATCTGGGGTAAACTGTATTCTCTTAAAAACCGTGCCGGAAACCGCCCTTGCGAGAAGCATTACCAGGAGGGTTTTTGCCAGGCCGGGAACCCCCTCCAGAAGAACGTGACCGTTGCACATCAGACATTTTATGACAGAATCTATTTCGTATTCCTGGCCTATTATACCTTTCTGGATTTCATTTTTCAGTTTTTCCAGTTTTCTGCTCTGCTCCTTTATCTGCTTCTTCAAATCCATGATTTAATTTTGTAAAGCTTATTTAAAATGTTTTCAAGTTATAACGTCCTTCAGTCCGTGGCCGGTCACCACCATCAGAACCTTCCCCCTTAACCTAAGTTTTTTTGCCCCGGCGTAACTGGCCGCGCCAGATGCCTCCGCGAAAATTCCCTGCTCTGCCAGCTCGTCCCTGGCCTCCAGAATCTCCTTGTCGGTCACGGTTGCTGCCTTGCCTCTCGTGTCCCTGAGTGCATGAAGGGCTTCCTCCCCGTAGTTCGGCCTTCCGCAGCAGATTGCGGAGGCTATGGTTTCCGGATCGTCCACTTCCGGTATACGCCCACCTTTAAGAAAAGCCTCGGCAACGGTTGAACAGTGATAAGATTGCACTGCTACGATCCTGGGCATCCTGTTTATGAGACCGACCATTTTCATTTCCCTGAGTCCCTTGTACGTCGCATAGCACAGGTTTCCCATGCCCACCGGAAGGACAACGTACTTGGGCGTGCAACCCATCTGGTCTATTGCCTCAAATATGACAGATTTCTGCCCCTCCTGCCTGTACAAGTAATCCCCGGTCAAGTAAATTCCTCTCTTTTCCCACAGTTTCTGTGTCTTTTCCAGGGCATCCGTGTAATCCCCGTTTACCCTGACTATCCTTGCACCGTAATCCTTTATCTGCTCCTTCTTTATTATGGTGGACCCCCTTGGAACGTATATTGTGGTCTTTATTCCTGCTCTTGCTGAATAAGCGGAAACGGAGGCGCCCATGTTCCCGGTTGAGGCGCAAACAACTCTCTTCACACCAAGATGACGCGCATGGGATATCTCGACCGTGGAACCCCTGTCCTTGAAGCTGCCGGTGGGATTCTCCCCCTCTATCTTGAAGAACCAGTCATCCTTTTTCCTGTCCTTTACAATCGGGGTTCCCCCCTCACCCATGGTCACGATTTTTCTCTTCGGTATCGGATAAAACATCCAGTACTTCCAGTGGGAAGGCTTCGCCTTCCGGAACTTTCTGTCCAGTTTCTCCCTTATTTCCCCTATTTTGTAATGAACCGCAAGTGAACCGCCGCAATCAGGGCACCAGAAAAGAGTCCGGGAGGCGGCATATTCCTTCTTGCAGTGAAAGCATTGCTGGTGAGAAACGTGCATACTATTCTGTAGTCATGGTCTTAATAAAAGCTTTTGTCCGTTCCCGCAGTTCTTCAAGTGAACCCTCGTTGACCAGGGTAAAGTCGGCCATGACTATGGGACCCCCGGTGTTTATGTTGGCAAGCTGGGTATAGTCACGACTTCTGGCATCATCCGGATTGAGAGGCCTCACATTCCGCGTGCCAAGCCTTTCGTACCTGGTTCCGGGCGAGGAATAAACGGCAACAACCTTGAAGCTCTCGCCATATTTCTCTTTAAGAATCAGATATTCCTCCCAGGAATACATGCTCTCCACCACCACGTTGCCCTTTTCCAGAAAAGACTCAATTTTGGGAAGGCTTCGCTTCGCAACAACTCCCATCCCGTGCTCGGCCCGCAGCTTCTCACGGGTCATCTGCTCGTTCCTTTCGTTTATCTCCAGGCCTTCCTCCTTCATTCTGTCAAAAACCACGTCACCGAAATAAACCCTGGAGAAACCTGCCTCCTCGAAGCACCGCACGACCTCGCTCTTGCCGCAACCCGGCATGCCCACAACCGCAACTACTTTGTTACCACCTGTCATAATGAGTCATCTCCTCAAGGTCCCTAAGTTCCTTATTCTCCAAAATCTCTGAAGGGTCTGTATAACCCAAAGCAATCATCCCTATTAACTCTATATTATCCGGAAGCCCCAAGATTTTTATCATTTTTTCTCTGTCTTCACTGTGCTCTTCATGTTTGGTGAAGGTCGTCAAAAAGCAGGCCCCCAGACCCAAAGAATTTGCTGCCAAAAGGATGTTTTCAATGGCAAGGCTTGTTGTTATGGTCCATTCCTTGTAGTCCTGGTCTTTTGTTTTGTCCGCACAGCAGGCTATAACAACCGGTACCTTCAGTAAAAAGTCCCTGTCCTCATACCCCAAAACCAGTTCCTTAATTGTTTCTTTGTCCTTTATGACAACAAAATCCCATACCTGGCAATCCTTGATTGGAGGCCCTCCAAAAGGTGCGTAACGGGCAGAATCCAATATCTTTTCCAGAATTTCATCCGTAACTTTCTTGTCCAGAAACTTCCTTCTGGACCTCCTTGTTTTTATGCACTCAATTGTATCCATGTTATCACAAAAGTCCTTTAATTTCCCCAACTATTTTGTCATCAATTTCCAGATAACCCCTCTTCAGGTTTTCTTCCATGTTCCTTTGTGCCATCTCTCCCGGAATCAAAATCTCTTCCACTCCTTCTTCCTTTTTGCATGATTTAATTTCTTGTATTAAATCAGAAATTTCTTTCTTGAAAGTATCCAAGTCAACAAAAATCTCGGGATTTATGGCCAAAAAAAGGTAACCCCTGTCCAGGCCGCTCCGGATTTTGCTCCCCATTTTGGCCCTTATGAAAGAACCTGCAAGAATTTCTATGGCCAGACACAATCCGTAGCCCTTGTAACCTCCGAATGACCGAAGAGCTTTGACCTCATCCGGGTTTGTTGTCGGATTTCCCTCACCGTCCAGGGCCATCCCCCCGGGCAACAGCTTACCTAATTTTTTGCATAACCTCACTTCACCCATGGCTCTCATGGATGTTGCCATATCAAGAACAAATGATACGTCTTTGGTTGGTATCGCCAGACCTATTGGGTTGGCCCCCAACCGCGGTTCAGTTCCACCAAAGGGTGCGACTCTTGATTTAGCATTATCTATAACAAATCCTATCATACCCTTGTCAGAAGCCATTTTTGCGTAATAACCGGGCATCAGATAGGATTCCATACCATTCATTCCTACGAGAGCTATCCCTGTTTTCCTGGCTTTTTTTACGGCTAATTCCATGGCAAACTTTCCAACCAGCTGGCCAAGATTACCGTTCCCGTCAATCAGTGCATACGCTTCATCTTCTTTTACAATCTTCCAGTCTCCCTTCCTGCTTTTTATTTTTTTGACTGCAAAACCCACGAAGGAAGAGAAACCATGAGATTTTTTGCCCGTCAACTCCCCGTATAAATACTCGTCCACAACAATTTCGGCATTCTCTTTAGTCAACCCGAGCTTCAGGCAAACGTCAGCACATAACTGCCTGATTTCCTCAATCTTGATTCTCATTTTTTCACCGAAAGTGGTGCGGACACAGTTTTCATGTTTGGTGCGGGCGCACAACTTGTCTATATTCTTTTTCTTTTCCACAAGTGCCTTTCTTTTTGAAAAAAGAAAAGGCCTTTGGTGCGGGGGATGAGATCTTCTCGGCAGTCTTCCGCCTTGCGTGCTTCGCACGGACGCACACCTCGTGCGCGTCGGCCGGTTCGAACTCACGAAGAACCTACGTTCACAGGATTTCTCACAGATTAAGTTTTTGCTAAAGCTTTTTTCTAAAAAGCTTTCTTAAGTCCTGCCCCTATAGCCCGTAGGTTTGGCCATTCCCAAAGCCTTTTAGTTTTTTGCTAAAGCTTTTTTCTAAAAAGCTTTCTTGGGTACCCCCGCTTTATTCAATTCAAACCAATGTGTATACTATTCTTTGTTTGTCCTTGCCTTTATTAATCTTTTCCAGAATTCTTATCCTTCCCAGCTCTTTAAGGTTTTTAACATGGGTTCCAGCGCAGGGGCAAAAATCGAGAGAGTCTATTTCCACAATTCTCAGTTTTTGTACGGAAGCGGGCAGCCTGCTTAGGTCGCACCTCCTCCGGTCCACCTTCTCCAGGGCCTCCTCCCTTGGGAGTTCGTAAATCTTAACTTCCAGACCCCTTTCTATAATCCTGTTTGACTCTTCCTCTATCCTCTTCAGGTCCTTCTCCGAGAAATCGGCGGGATGGAAATCAATCCTTGATTTGTCTCCGTGAATCTGGTTCCCTACCGTGGTCACGCCAAAAAGGTTCATTGTCATCAGAGAGACCAAGTGCTGGGCCGTGTGCATCCTCATTCTGGCATAACGCTGGTCCCAGTCCAGGTGTCCCGTCACCTCGGTTCCAAGGGGCGGGACTTTGTCAACCCTGTGCACGATTTCCCCTTTCTTCTCCGCCCTGGTCACAACGGACTTCTGGCCGTTCCATTCCAGATATCCTGTATCGCTTTCCTGGCCACCACCCTCGGGGTAGAAAGCAGTCCTGTCCAAGACAACGAAGTTTTCTCCGGTCCTGACAACTTTGGCCCTGAAATCCCGGAGATAGCAGTCTTTCATGTGAAGGAGTTCCGTCATAAAAATTCCTTTAAAAATCTTTTAAAAATTCGTTTATTTCAAAAGCGTTGCCTTGGTAATAGTCGGCTATTACATCAAAGTATTTTTGCATTTCTTTTATCTTGTCTTCCGGTATATCTTTACCCTTTAAAACGGATTTGAGTATAGTTTTGTATTCTTTCAGTTTTTCAAGATTCAAACCATCTTTGATGGGTTCTACTATATTGTACCATCTGCTCCCTTCTTCGCTCCATTTCTCTCTCTTGGGATATTCGAGTCCCTTTTCCATTCCTTCTATAAATCTTATTCCTTTTTTCAGACTGTTTTGAAATGTTTTGTCAAGCTCATTATGCAGTCTGAAATATTCCAGACCAAAGACAACAGAGCCAGCAAGATTCGAAACAACAAAGGAATTTGTCATTTTTTTTACCAAGTCACCCATTATTTTCACCTGATAATAATTGGATTCTAAAGTTTAAATTCAATAAAAAGAAGGGGGCTTGAGACCGTTTAAAGGTCTCTTGCCTGAATTGTTTTTCTGTTGTTTGCCTTTGCTCTGCTCAACGCCTTGCTTACCATTGAATTGACTTCAGCGTCCAAAGCACTATAGAAATCAGCACTTACGTTTGCTTTTCCTTTTACAAGGTCTTTTATTGCATTCTTCACTATCAATGCCATTCTTTACACACCTCCTTGAAACGTCTTTAAAAGGCCTCTATAAGCCTTCTTTATTGATATTATGAAACCATCAAATATAAAGGTTTCGGGCTATTTTTAATAAGATTTATATACTAGAAGGTCTAAAACTCTTGTTTTCGGGGCTTTAGGAATCAGTCCAGTTTCCTTCCCGTAATTCTCTCGTGGACTTCCTTGTACTTGTTTGTTGTTTCCAAAATCACGTATGTCGGAAGTTCTGGCGGGTCGGACTCCTTGTCCCATCCCTTGCCTGTAAGGTAGTCCCTTACGTATTGCTTGTCGAAGCTTGGCTGTGAGTGACCCGGTTTGTATTTGTCGAGGGGCCAGAATCTTGAAGAATCCGGAGTCAGAACCTCGTCAACCATTACAACCTGGTCACCAATTTTTCCGAACTCGAACTTGGTATCAGCGATTATAATACCTTTCTTTTCGGCAAATTTTGTGGCCTTCTCGTAAAGTTCCAGGGTCAGATCCCTGAGCTTTTCAGCGTAATCCGGGCCTATTATCCCTTTCATCCTGTCAAAGGAAATATTCTCGTCATGCTCTCCCTCCGGTGCTTTTGTGGATGGGGTGAAAAGAGGTTCGTCAAACTTTTCCGACTCTTTCATGCCCGGGGGAAACTTTATGCCGCATACGGTCTGGTCTTTTTTGTAGGATTTCCATGCCGAACCAAAGATGTAACCACGAACTATGCACTCTATAGGGAAGACTTTCGCTTTCCTTGCTATTACGCTTCTCCCCCCCCAAAATCTCGTATTTTTGCAATTCCTGCGGAAAATCGCCGATATCCGTGTGAATCAAGTGATTCGGAACCACGTCCCCAAGATAGTCGGACCAGAAATTGGATATATTGTTTATACACACACCCTTGTATGGTATGAGATTGGAAAGAACGTAATCAAAGGCTGAAATGCGGTCCGTGGTTATGATAAGAAGATTGCTATCGACTTCATACGTGTCCCTTACCTTACCCTTCTTAAAAACAGGTAAAGGCAAGTTGGTTTTGCCTACAATTTGCATAACCAATATTAGCCGGTTAACTTTTAAATAATATGCTTTTGCCACCCGGAAATAATTATCCTTTGCTCAGTCTTTAGACCATTACACTCCTATAAAATGTAGCACTCCATAGACAAGGAAAGCCGGCCAAAAAATCGCCTTGAAGAATCCCAAAAAAGCATCCCAAAGGCTTGGAGCTGTAGTCACGTAATATACAAGTGAGCCGATGAACCCCAGGAAATAAAAGCATCCTCCGGTTCCGCCGCATTGGATCTTCTCTTTTACCGTATATTTGATATTGTGCCTGTCCCAGTGTTTGCAGTTAAATTTGCCCTCTTTTGAAGCCATTTCAATTTTTTTCCCGACAAGCTTTCCGATCTCGTCCCAGGTGGGTTCTTTATTCGCTTTCTTTGCAACCCCCTTCCCGGCAATTTTTTTCTTGACCGTCTTTTTCCTAGTAACCTTTTTCTTGACCATGTTATCACCTTAACTATTTCTTGAGTTTGAGAGTTTAAAAAAGTTAAAAGTAGTGGTGCTCCCGCCGGGAATCTCATTCCCAAAATTTGAATTCCCGAATTATGGAAAAAATCCAAAACTTCCCGGGTCTTCGGCTATCTTCTTTCACAAAACTCCGAAGGAGTTTTCAAATCTTTCGAGGTAAATCGAAAGGCCTATGTTGCCATTTCCGGCATCGACATCCTTGGCCGGGCTAGACTACGGGAGCCAATTTTTTCACGTTTGAGTTCTTTATATTTCAACACTTATATATTTATTTTCCCTCTTTGAGGTCGCTTCGCTAAAATAAAATATAGGTGTTTCAATAAATAATTAATTATGAAATTGAAAAAATTGGCGTATTGGACTGGTCTATCCCAAGCAGATGGATGGATGAAAAGAAATAAAAGCTCATTTTTAATTGAAATTGAATCTATAGATTTCATTCTAATTAAACGATTTCAGACTATCTCCAAAGAGATTTTCAATAGTAAATCTAGTATTTTCAAGAGAAATAAAAAAGATGTTTGGTCCTGTAAAATAGGAATAACTAAACTTATTCCAATGTTTGAGAAAAATAAAATATATTTTTCAGACCCTCCAATGCCACCTAAAATTTTTTGTGAGAATGATAAGCTATTTGGTTCTTATCTTGCAGGAATTATAGATGGTGACGGAGACGTGAGGATAAAAAGACCCAAATACCCCCAATGTACCATTCGTATATCAAGTGGTAAATTTCCAAAAGATTTGTCAATTTCCATAAAAGAACGTTTAAAATGCTCAACTTTAATAACAAAAAGAAGTAGAGTTAGTAAAATTGGTAACCGAAAAATATATGGAACTTGGTATGAACTGGAATTTTATATTTCTTCTAAAAATGCGGAATTTATTAAAAAATATGTTTTACCGAACCTTATTTTAGAAAGGAAGTCTAACAAAATTCGAAATTTCTTAACTATTAGAGAGTTTTAAGATGGTGGGCCGGGGGAGAACGTCGCAAAGACGCGCATGAAATGCACGTCAGTCTGTCGAACTCCCGACCTCTGCCTTGTAAGGGCAGCGTCTTGATCGAGACACGAAAACGTGTCGGTCTATAACCACTAGACTACCAGCCCATGGCACTAGAGCGCTATTTGACTTTGTATATCAAGGCTTTTATATTAAAAGCATAATGGCGCTGGGGGAGGGACTCTCACGAAAGGCAAATCCGAAGGAATTGCAATTCTTTGAATCTTGGAACTGAAGTTCCAAGTATTGCGACTTTGTCGCAAAATACAAAACTTTCTTTCTAAGAAAGGTTTTGTTTTTGAACCCTCGCGGGGACATGCCCCACTAGCTTAGCAGGCTAGCGCCTCTGGTCGGGCATTTTGCGCGTTTATGGGTGCAATTGTGCCCTTAAACCGCTCGGCCACCCCAGCTCATTTAACCTTTAAATAGTTGTGGGATTTATAAATATTAAGGAAAATATTTATTGATAAGGGGGGTAGAGCATGCCAATAAACGTGAAAAATCTTTCTGAAATGTTTGGAAAGGACGTTTTTACAACTAAGGGAACCTATTGCGGAAAGGTTGGAGATGTTAAGGTAAACCTGAAGAAATTCAGGGTAAGGTCTCTAGTCATAGAGGCTGCCAGAGGATCTTACTTGTCGGAAATTGTTGGGGGGAAGAGAGGAGTCATCGTACCCTACCAGATGGTGCAATCGGTTGATGACATAGTTATAGTCAAGCATATAACTCCGCCCGCGATTAAGGAACCGGAAGAAGAAGCAGAGGAATGAAAGAGTTAATCTCCAGACAGTCGACTTTCTGAAAACGTTATTCTGAAGGATAGTTTTTAAACTATTCACAAGAGGTTATTGATTTATCCTTTTCCCTTTCTAATAATATCATGCACTTGAGATGGGAAGATTATCCGGGCATAAGTTACTATAAGGATAGAGGATTCGAATCAATAGAACTTGAATCTCCAAGCATAAGGAATGTCTCGGAAGAAGTGGAGAATCTTGGAGAGGATGAATACATAATAATTAAAGGCTGTGATTTTCTTTCCGAGAGCCCGAGAAAATTCATGAAAAGGGGGCCTGAACTTAAAATCCCCAGAAAAGTGGACTCCCCCTGGAGATATTTCCCAAAAGAATTCAAGAATCTTACTGCAGATTCCCACAAGAGGGGTTATTCGTGGCGCAACAAAAGAAGCAATACCACCATAGTCGTTCCCTTTTCCAGTCTTTTTGACGGGTTAAAACTCTATGTATCTCAAAGGAATGAGATAAAAGCCAAACTTTATCACGACCACGACCAGAAAGTTATTTCCGGGAAGGTAAAATCTAGTTTAAAAAATTATAGTTACACCGTATTTGAGAACGTTATTCAGAAGGATGGTAAAAATTTTTTTGCTGACTGGCTATCCTATAACTGCAGCTGCACTTGTGAAGGGAACCTTTTCAACAGATTCACATCTTTCAAGTATGTGAATCCCCCGCATTTTGTATGTAAACACGGGTTTGCTCTTTATGAGGCTGCCAGAAAGAGCGAGGAAAAAATCTATCCACTTTTTCCCCGCCCAAGAAAAAAATTCATAGAATGTGATGAGAACCTGACAAGAGTTTTTGTCAAAAGGAGGTATAACGAAAGATTGGGAATAGGCCAAAGAAACAGGCTGGACGGAGCCTGCTTGGGCTTACTTAATGAAAAGTTTTTACAGGGCCTGTCCTTTTGGCAAGAGGACGGCATTCTCAAGTACGGATCCCTTGCACAGGATTAAGTTTATTATATAAGAATTGCGAATACTAATCATGAAATCCCCTGAAGATGCCGAAAAAATGATGAGAAAATATGGCATTCCTCTCCCATGCCAGAAAATCGTTAAAAGTTCTCGGGAAGCCCTGAAATTCGCGGATAAAATAGGATATCCCGTTGTTATGAAGGTTTCTTCCTCCGTTATTTCCCACAAGACGGAGTCCGGAGGAGTCTTCATCGGTGTGGTAAGGGGGAGAGTGGAAAAGTTTTTCAGGAAAATTATGAGGATAAAGGGAGCGGAGGGAGTTCTTGTCCAAAAACAGGTTGAAGGTATAGAAACTATTGCCGGGGGAATACGTGACTCCCAGTTCGGTCCTTGTGTTAGCTTCGGTACCGGCGGCATTTTCGTGGAGGTTCTCAAGGACGTCAACTTCAGGGTCTGTCCTATAACAAAAAAAGACGCCCGGGACATGGTACGGGAAACGAAAATTTACAGAATACTCGAGGGCTACAGGGGCAGGACCTATGATACGGATGGACTGGTTGAAGCACTGCTCAGGGTTTCCAGGCTCATGGTAAACGAAAAAATAAGGGAACTGGACATAAATCCTCTGATCTGTTCCGAGAAGGGGGTCTGGGCAGCGGATGTGAGGATGAGCTGATGGATGAAAAGACTTACTGGAAAGGGAGGAAGTCAAGAAAATCTTTTCTTTTCCATTACGTTTTCGGCGTCTTGTTCCTTGCGCTTGGGGGAATCACCTTTTCAGGAATCCTGAAGCAGTTTATAACATTTCTCTCCGATTTCTACCTTTACGTTTCTATTTTCATTGCGGCGATTGGTGCAATCCTGATTCTGTCGAGCGAGTTCAAAAGAATCCTGACAAAATACAGCATAACCGAAAGCCGGGTGGTGAAAGAAGATGGGCTGATAAATAAAAAAATCGAGTACATACCCTACCAGATGGTGGAAAAGATTTCCTCCAGTCAGCAGTGGTATGAAAGGGTTCTGAAAATCGGGAGCATAGAAATAGACACGGGAGAAGCCCACTTCTGGTTAAATTCAATAAGCCATCCCGAAAGGCTTGAAAAATTGATCCGGGAGGCGATAATCAGTAGCAGGGGATACCCCGGGAGGCAGTATGGAGAACGGCAGCCCCGCGGACAGCAGCAAGGCCGTAACTATCCCGGAAACTATCGTGGGGGCAGGAGAAGTGTATAAGATAAGGTTTCACGGGAGGGGTGGTCAGGGAATAAAGCTGGCCGCGCATATACTGGCCAGGGCAGCTTTTCTTTCCGGATACCAGGTACAGAGCTTCGCTGTCTACGGGGCTGAGAGACGGGGGGCTCCTTTGACTTCCTTTGTCAGAATGGACAGGAAGGAGATACTGGAAAGGGGGTATATTTTCGATCCCGGCTTCGTGGTTTGCATAGATGACACCCTGGAACTGGAGGAGGTGGTCAGGGGCCTTTCTGAAGACGGTAAAGTCCTTATTAACACCAACAAATACCCGGGACGTTTTTCCTCAACAAAGCAGAAGGTTTACACCATAGACGCTACCAAGGTGGCGCTGGACACAATAGGGCTTCCAATACCAAACACAGCAATACTCGGGGCCTTTGCCAAGATTTTCGGGAAGATTCCGCCGGAGACGCTTGAAAAGGCCGTTAAGAAGGAACTGGAAGAGGAGGGCAAGGGAGAGCTGGTGGAGAAAAACAACCGGGCCGTGAAGGTCTGCTACAGCAAAATGAGGTTGTGAAAATGATTGAGGAGCACCAGATAAAGTACAGGGGGGCAGAAGGCATTCCGGTCATAAGGGCCTCAGAAGCAAAGAGACTTAACACCGGGACCTGGAGAATCTTCAAGCCCGTGCGTAACGAAAAGTGCATAAAGTGCAGACTCTGCTGGCAACTCTGCCCGGAGAACGCAGTGGGGCTGGACAAAGATGGTAGACCGGAATTTGATTATGAAATATGCAAGGGCTGCGGCATCTGCGCGGTAAACTGCCTAGTAAAGGCAATAGAGATGGAGAGGGATTTGCATGGCAAAGATTTGCCCAAAGTGCAAAAGTAAAAACATTTACCTCTGGCTTGGAGGCAATCTGGGAATAATTTACAGGTGCAATGACTGCGGCTACAGGGGACCCGTGGTTCTTGAGAAAGAGGAGAAGGTGAAAAACAAATGAAACTTATTTCTTTAGTTTGTATTCAAAATATTCGGAACCGCCAACAAATCTTCCATCTAAGCCTTGTTTAACGTCTCTTCCTTTGGCAAGTTCTATTAAATTTTTCTTCTCTAAGGTCTTTATCCATCTTCTTGTCTGCTTTTCACTCCTTTCTGAAACAAAAGAAAGATTTTTAATTGATATTGGCTTTTCTTTCTTTTCCAATTCTTTGCATTTGATCAAAGCTAGTTCCCAAGCTTTATTTCTTTCAGATTTATGTACTTTTATATTCTTTAAATAATCTTCTATTAACTTTCTTTTTTTGTTGTGGTTGAAACCAATCTCTTGTTGGTATTTTTTAATGTTCTCTTCTGATGTTATCCTAAACCTCCAACCAACCGATAATCTAAGATTATTATACGGATCTACTGTTACTAGCAAGTCTCCTTTGTAAAAATAAGGCAAAGAAGTTTTTATTTGAAAATCTTTCAACATTTCCCTTAAATCCAATAATACTTTAGGGGCAAAATGATAGTATTTCCTTGGATTACTGATGATTTTCTTCAATTTATTTCTATCTATGTAACTCATATCTTTTGATCTTACAACTTCTATTGAATTTGAATGAAATCTTGCCTCGTCGTCAAAATAACTTCTAATAGCATGTGACTTTAGTTCTCTTTTTGCATTTATTATATCTTTGTCTATACCTATATCGTGTGCTATTTCTCTACCTAACCTGTAGCCTAAGTTATCTGTAAAAATTCTTGATACCGTTTTTGATAGGTAAACTTTTTTTCTGTCGTCTACTATGGAATATCTACATTTCCCAAACAAAGAAATTGCATCTTTTATAAACTCTTCAAGAAGATTTCTTTCGTTATTAAAATAAAAAACTCTGGCATTTTTATCTATGCCACCATCTCCTCTTATATGCATTCTAATTCTAATCCCTTCTGGAGTATGTAAATTTACATTTAGTTTGGGTTTTTCAATCAAGTCCGTTCTCCAGTTTTTAGCTGCATAAATTTTTTCTTCTTTTCTTTCTCTTTGAGTTAATTTATCCCATCTTATGAAACCTTCATTTTTCTTTAACTTAACATAGTTATATTTCACATTAAATTTAGTCTGGGGGGATAGACTAAAAGAATCCAATTTTCTAATAGCTTTGGCGTTTAAAGCTTTTTTGAAAAATTTTTTTCTTAAATTAGGCTTATTTTTTTCATGTGATTTAAAATATCTCTCCGTAGGTAATACGAACTCTTCTGGTATATTAAACTTATCAACTATCTCTTTCCAGTTAGAATTTAGAAATATATGTTGTGACATATAATGTCTTTTATGGTTTTATATATTTAAAATTAACTATTGTTAAAACATGACCAAAAAGACGTTAATGGACGGTAATACCGCCGCGGCTTGGGCAGTTCGTCTCTGTGATGTGAAAGTTGTACCAAACTTTCCGATTACACCTCAAAATTTAGTTGGTTAATCTAACTAGATGAGGAAACCGAGCTGATAGAAAAGCTGGCCAAGTGGAAGGTAGACGGGGAATGGAGGGGGGAATTCGTGGATGTTGAAGGGGAACACTCGGTCATGTCAGCGTGCATAGGATCCCAGGCATCTGGAGTAAGGACTTTCACGGCGTCCAGTTCTCAGGGAACGCTGTATATGCACGAGGTTATGTATGTGGCCGCAGGAATGAGACTGCCGATTGTGATGGTTAATGTCTCGCGGGGTTTGTCGGCACCGATAACCTTGTGGACGGATGAAAACGATATTCTGGCCATGAGGGATGCTGGATGGCTCATATTTTTTTCCCAGAACAACCAAGAAGTCCTGGATACCATTATCCAGGCTTACAAAATATGCGAGAATGAAGACGTTTTGCTTCCGGCCCTGGTAAACATGGAAGGATTCATACACTCCTTTACGAGGGAACCGGTGGAGATACCGGACAGGTTTGAGGTGGCCAAGTTCCTGCCAAAATACAGACCAAAAGTCGTCCTGGACCCGAAGGAACCCATGTGCCAGGGGGTGGGTGCCATGGGCAGGAATTACATGGAGTTCAGGGCACAGCATCATAAAGCACAGCTTAATTCCAAAAAGAAGATAGAGGAAGTCGGGAAGGAATTTGGAAAAAAGTTTGGAAGAAATTACGGCCTTTTGGAAGAGTACAGAATGAATGACGCCAAGTTCGCTTTTGTCAGCACCGGGGCCATATCCACCACCGTTAAGGAAACCGTAAACAGACTCAGGGAAAGGGGAGAGAAGGTCGGGTTGCTGAGATTAAGAACTTACAGGCCTTTCCCGGAAGAGGAAATAAAAAAAGCCCTGGAAGACGTGAAAAAAGTCGCGGTTATAGACAACAATGTTGCCCCCGGTTACGGAGGCATAGTGTTCCCGGAAATAAAAGCCGCCCTTTACGATAACGAAGCCCTGGTTTCCGACTTCATAGTCAGCCTGGGCGGAACACATACAGGACTGAAGGATTTCCTAGAGATATACGAAAAGATGTCCCTTGAAAATAAACCCAAGAGATACTGGTTGTTATGAAGCTGGTCAAGAAAACCGATAGCAACAGGAATTTTGTCAAGAAGGACCTTTATCCGCTGGTAAACGAAGTTGTAAAGAGACTGGGGATCCCAAAATTCAGGGAAGTCGCCTTTCTTTTCACCGAGAACCCAAAGGAGGCCTTTCTGGACATCGCAAATCCCGAGAGAATGTATTCCGGCAGGAGGTATGACAAGATGGAATACTGGCTTTCCGAGAGCGTATCTTCATTCTCCGTCCAGGAAGGAAACAAGGTCAAGATAATGATTAACTTGAAGGATCCGAATATAAAAAACAGGGGTTACGCAACAGGACTCATCGCCCATGAATTCATGCATACCATAGTAAAATCAGAGGGCATAGAACCCAGGATATCTGAGGTCGGGAAAAAACAGTGGCCTTTTATAATAAAGACTCTGGAGAGAATAGGCGAGAACTATGAACAGGTGCTCAATGATCTTGTAAAGCTGGTTACTTTCTTCATACTTTGTATGAAGGATCTGATAGTGGACACGATACTCATAGAAAACGGTTTTGAAGAGGAGATTTTTGAGCATAAGAGACTGGCTTCCGCTTCCGGAAGTAAGCGGATAAAGGTAGGGAGACTTAACCTGGCAAGGGCTATGATTCTTTACATCGGTTACAATAATATGTGGATACCATTCAAGCTAAAATCGCCGAAGTACCTGAAGGAGCTGAAACGACCTTTCGGAATTCCCGACCTTGTGGAAAAGGAATGCAAAAAGGTGGTAAAGGAGCTGGAAGATGTCAGACCCGGGGTTAAAAACCACGAAAAGGAGATAAGAGAGGTCGTCAGGGCCGGCCTAGATGCCTACAGAAAGATGTACAGAAAGTTAAAATGAATTTAAAAAGCTTTTGCTGTAACCTTTTTAAGAATGAAAGTACTTCTTTTATTTGGAAGGGTGAGGAGGAATGAAGATAAACGACAGCATATTCCTGATAGACGGAGCAGAATTTGATTCCAACATGTTCTGCATAAACAACGAATTGCTTATAGACTGCGGCAGCGGTATGTTTATCAAGGAAACCCTGGACCAGATGGAGGAATACGGACTGGACCCCAAAAAAATCAAGACCATAGTAATTACTCACGCTCATTTTGACCATTGCGGCGGAACCAGGGAATGGAAAAGGATAACCGGAGCCCGGGTCCTGATACACGAAAGGGACAGGGAAGCCCTGGAAAGCGGTAAAGGGACCCTGGTCGAGACTTATGAAATCCCCTACGAGCCGCCCAAGGCGGACAAAACCCTCAAGGAAGGGGATATTATAAAAACAGGCAAGTATTCCTTTGAAGTTATACACACCGCAGGACATACACCCGGAGGGATATGCCTCTGGGACTCTGACAACAAGATTCTGATAAGCGGTGACACCTTATTTATAGAAGGGGTGGGAAGAACCGACCTTGAGGGAGGGGACGATAATTCCCTGAAAAAATCGCTCCAGAAGATAAAGAATCTGGGCGATATAGAAATACTTCTGCCGGGCCACGGGGCACCAGCATCCAGAAGGAACATCTATGCAAAGGATGCCATAAAGAAGGCCCTGGACAGCATATGAGTGCTTATGAAATCGGAACTTGTAGAAAAAATCAACAAGCTTATCTGGACCGGCCAGATACAAAATTATGAGTTTGTTATACTTCATAGGGGAGCCCCGAATGATGAAAAACTAATCCGGGGAAAGGATGTTGTGAAATTCAAGAACAGGTTTCTTGTTCTGGGAAACGGGACTAAAATACCAACGCACAGGATAAAGAGGATTGTTAGAAAGGTTTAAATATCTGAAAAGCTATTTAGTGTTTAAAAGAACTAAAAGGGTGATTACTTGAGAAGAAGGAGGCCGTTCAGGTTCTTTTGGGAAGACGAAAACTGGAATCCCTGGGAAGAGTTCGACAACATAAGGTCCGGTATACCCGTAGACCTTTCTGAAACCGAGGGAAGTATCATAGTAAAGGCTAACATGCCGGGAATAGACAAGCAGAACGTCTCTCTGAGGATAGTTGACAACAGATTGGTGATAGAAGGGGAACAGAGTGAGGAGGAAAGAGAGGAAAAGAAAAACTACTTCAGGCAGGAAAGAAGGTACGGAAACTTCCACCGGGAAATAAGCCTACCGGTTGAAGTTGAAGAGGACTCCACAAAGGCTGAAATGAAAGACGGGGTTCTTATGGTTGAGCTTCCCAAAAAAGAGAAAGGCAGGAAAAAAGGAAAAGAACTTAAAATAAGTTAACCCCCGTTTATTTTATTTTCTTGCAGGATATTATGTTTTCTTCTGTGGTGAATTTCACGGGCAGAAACTTTTCAATGACCCACATGTTGGACCTGCAGTGGTCCGTTACCTCTGCCACATAAATCCTGTCTCCTCCGGCCAGGGCCATGTAAGGAAGAATCTGGTCGGCCATCCATTTGTCCAGGCAGGCCCCGCTGTCCATCTGCCCCTTTAGAAGCAGGGCACATTCCCTTCCTATTTTTTCGGCCGGTTTGCCCCTCTCACCCAGAAAATCGGCGCCAAGCTTCGTATTGCTGTAATGGGCATGGGCGTGAACTGAGGTTCCTGTGGAAAGTGCGTCCACATATACCAAGTGCTCGTGACCCTTTACCCTGAGAACCTCCCTGAAGGCTTCAAGCTGTCTCTCAGCCACTCTTTTTTCCTTGAGGTCCTTGGAGGATATCGACCATATATCTATCCTCTCCATTCTCCCTCTTCTGGTCAGACTTAAGGTCTTTAATTTGGTGTTGGGTTGTATTCTAAGTCTGACCTTCCCGCCGCCCCTGGGATAAAAACCGTGCTTTCTTACGTCCATGCGGATGTTTACCCCCATCCTGTCTATGAAGCTGCAGAATACGTGACGGAAGAAATCCGTGGTGGGACTCCAGAGGACATTCGTGCCGCCGGTTAAATTTATTTCCGAGTCCTGGTTTGCGTGGAGAAGGGGGGGTATCAAAGCATGGAGAAGGAGAGTAATGGAACCGGCCGTGCCTATATCCACGTCAAACTTGCCGCCCGTTATACTTCCGGGAATGAATTCAACTTTCACAGAACCTATTCTGTTGCCCTTCACTTGGGCGTTGCAAATGCGGGCAACGGTCTCTACGGCCTTTTGATGCTGCGGCTTCAGGCCGGGTTTGGGCCTGCCTTTCCTGATATTGAAAATTCTGCACGGATTGCCGGTGACTGCGGACAGGGCAAGTGAAGTTCTGAGAATCTGGCCGCCGCCTTCCAGATAGGAGCCATCCACGTCAATCATAATCTACACATCACAGACTTCCCCGATTTTCGGGGCGTAGGCGTCATATCCTTTCTCCCTGAGTTCTCCAGCGAATTTTCCGCAGGAGTCCCCGTGGATAACGAAAACTTTCTGGGGGTCCACCATTTTTACGTATTCGAAAAGCTCTTTTCTTCCTGAGTGGGCGCTCAGGTCAATGAAACTTAGCCTGCATTTTACTCCCAGGTTTTTATCCTCTGTAACGTATTTCCCTGTGTTGATAAGTGTATGGCCGGCCGAACCCTCGACCTGGTAGCCCGTGAGGGTCAGGGAACAGTTCTCCCTGTCATAAAGCTTTTCCAGATAATGTGCTATGGGCCCGCCGTTCAGCATTCCTGAGGTGGTGACTATTATGCATGGCTGGTTTACCAGCTTGTTTCTCTGGCCGTTGTTGTAAACCTTCGTAATCTGACTGTATATCTTCTCCAGACGTTTGGGCTGCTTTATCAGCTCCGGGTACTTCATGATTATCTTGGTCGCATCAACCGCCATGCCGTCAAGATATATCGGATACCTGTTTAGGCCGAACTTTTCAAGAATCAGGAGCACTTCCTGGGCTCTTCCGACCGCAAAACAGGGAACCATTGCTGTTCCCCCCGTCTCAAGGGTTTCCCTGATGACTTCTGCCAGCCTCCTCTCCTGGGCCTCCCTGTCAGGGTGTTCCCTTTCCGCATAGGTGGACTCCATTATCAGGACATCGGTTTCGTCGCGAACTGGCTCAAGGCCTTTCAGAAGTTCTGTGTCCTTGGTCTTTATGTCACCGGAATAAATCAGATTCTTTTCACCCGTGTTTAGGTGGAAAGTCACGGAGCCCGGTATGTGACCTGCATCGTAGATCCCCACCAGAGTTCTTCCCACGTCAAACTGCTGGCCGTATGTTATCCTGTACTCGTTCTTTTCCATGACTTTCAGATCCTTCTTGAAGAAGTATTTCTCCTGGTTCCTGAGATCCGCCAGCTTTATGCTGTCGTTCAGCAGAATCCGCGCCAGGTCGAAGGTGGTGGCAGTGGAATAGGTGGGGCCGCGGTAACCCCTGTTGTAAAGGTTAGGAACGAAACCGGAATGATCCAAGTGCGCATGGGAAAGCAACATGGCGTCAAGTGCCAGCTTGACCTTCATGGGTATCTGGGGCGCGTTGAGCGGGCCCTCGGCCTGGCTGACAATTTTTATGCCGTAATCCATCAGTATTTTTTCCCTTCCCGTGTCCAGAAGCACGCCTGACCTTCCGACCTCTCCGGCACCTCCAAGAAATTTTAGATTCATGCCATCTCCTTTGTACTTACTTGTTATATCTTTAAAATCTGTTTTAATGAAATATAAATAATAAGAATTAAAACTAAATAACGGTGCTTTCATGGACTTGGAGACAAAAGTGAATTTGATAAAAGATTTTGCAGAGGAAATTATCACGGAGGACGAACTTAGACAGACCTTTGAAACCAAAAACCATCCAGTAGCTTACGATGGATTTGAACCAAGTGGAGTAGCTCCGATTCATTTCGGTCTTCTTAGAGCCACAAATCTTAAAAACATGTTAAAGGCTGGTATCAAGTTTAAACTTTATTTGGCAGATTATTTTGGCTTTATAAACAACAAGCTAGACGGAGATTTGGAGAAAATAAGAACAGCTGGAAAATATTTCATAGAAGTCTGGAAAGCCTGTGGAATAGATACAGATAAAGTAGAGATTATATGGGCAAAGGATATAATGGACAAGCTGGATTATTGGGATAAAACACTCAGAATAGCAAAAGAAACTACCTTAAGCAGGACTAAAAGATGCCTGACTATTATGGGCAGACAGGAAGGGGATATAATAAATACTGCCCAGTTATTCTATCCTTCAATGCAGGTTACAGACATATTTGACATGAAAATAGACATTTGTCAATTGGGCATGGACCAGAGAAGAGCACATATGCTTGCAAGGGATGTTGCAGAAAAATTGAAATGGAAAAAACCTGTGGCTGTGCACCATCATATCTTATTGGGATTACAGGGAATGAAATCCGGTGCAACGAAAGAAGAAGCGCTAATGTCATCGAAAATGTCCAAATCAAAGCCCGAGACTTGCATATACATGCATGAGTCATTTGAAGAGTTACAGAGAAAAATAAACAAAGCTTACTGTCCGGAAAAAGTTATTGAAGGAAATCCGCTTCTAGAATATTGTAAATATATAATATTCAAAGAAAAGGATTCTGTAACAATAGAAAGGCCTGAAAAGTTTGGAGGAAACTTGGAAATACAAAGTTACGACGAACTTGAGAAAATATACAGAAAGGGAAATCTTCATCCTTTAGACTTGAAAAAAATGGTGATAGTTGAGCTAAATAAACTCATAAAACCTGCTAGGGAATACTTTGAAAAGAACAAAAAGGCGGGTGAACTCTATAATACGGTAAAACATTTGAAAATTACCAGGTGAAAAAATGCTTGATATAAACCTGATAAGGAACAAAACAGAAAGGGTTAAGGAAAACCTGAAGAGAAGGGATAAAGATTACGTGAAGATGCTTGATGAAGTCCTGAAAAAGGACGGGGAATGGAGAAAGCTGAAAACGAAAAATCAGGAACTCCAGCACAAGAGGAACGTCCTCAGCAGGAAAATCGGGGAGCTTAAGGCCGGAAAGAAGGACGCGAAAAAGGAAATGAAAGAAGTCTCGGGGATACCGGCCAAGATAAAGAAAAACAACGAAAAGATTGACAAGCTCAGGAAGGAATGCGACCTTCTGCTACTGAAGATACCGAATCTTATCCACGATTCTGTGCCTGAAGGTAAGGAAGAAAAGGATAACGTTGAAATCGGTAAATGGGGCAAGCCTCCCGAGTTCAAGGGAAAGAGCCACCTGGAAGTTGGGAGGAAAGGTATAGACTTTGAAGCCGGTGCGAGGGCTTCGGGCAGTCTTTTCACGTACCTAAAAGATGATATGGTACTTCTGGATTTGGCCCTTCTGAGGTTTGCTGTAGACTTTCTTGTCAAGAAGGGCTACAAACTCGTTGAACCACCTTATTTGGTTAACAAAAGAGTTTACGAGGCAATGATAGGGGACCCGACAGAACTTGGGGAAGCTAGCTACAAGATTGATGGTGAAGAACTCTATTTGATACCAACGGCTGAGTATCCTCTTGGTGGAATGTTTCTGGATAAAACCCTGAACAAAAGCGAATTACCAGTAAAACTGGTTGGCGTTTCTTCCTGTTTCAGAAGGGAGGTGGGAACACACGGCAAGTATGCTAAAGGCCTCTTCAGGATGCACCAGTTTAACAAAGTTGAACAAATCATAGTTTGTCTGCCAAACGAATCATGGGAATTTTTTGAGGAACTGCAGAAAAACTGCGAAGAGCTTTACCAAAAACTGGGCCTTCATTACAGGGTTGTTAACGTTTGCAGCGGTAAATTGGGAAAGAAGCAGGCCAAAACTTATGATGTGGAAGCCTGGATGGCTGACGGAAAGTTCAGGGAGGTTGGTTCCAACTCCAACTGCACGGACTACCAGGCAAGACGCCTTGGCATCAAGTTCAGGGAAAAAGAGGGGCGGCCGCCCGCTGGCTACGTTCACATACTGAACAATACGGCTCTTGCCACGTCACGCACAATGATAGCCATTCTAGAACAGTTCCAGCAGAAAGACGGCTCCGTTCTCGTGCCGGAGGCGCTGCAACCGTACATGAACGGCAAAAAAGTGATTAAATTCAAGTAAACTTTTAAATTAGTTAACCCTTTTTCTATTAATACCGTTTTGAAAGGTTGGGCAAATGACTACCCTCATAATATCAGAGAAGCCAAAGGCTGCAGAGAGAATAGCTTCCGCACTTTCAGACGGCCACCTTGAAAAGGGAAAGAGAGGCAAGGCAGTATGGTTTGAGATAATGGTAGACGGGAAGAGAGTTCTCGTGGTTCCAGCGGTGGGCCACCTTTACAACCTTAAGCAGAAGGGCGACGGGAAGTGGACCTACCCTGTTTTCGAGACGGAATGGGTTCCGAGCTACGAGGTAAGCAAAAATTCCGCATTCTCCAAGGCCTACCTCTACAACTTCAAGAAACTGAGCGGGGAGGCGGATGATTTTATAGTGGCCACGGACTACGACTCGGAAGGTTCCGTTATCGGCTACAACATACTGCGCTTTGTATGCGGGACGGAAAATGCAAAGAGGATGAAGTTTTCCACCTTAACCGCGGTGGAACTGAGAGAATCCTACCGGAAAGCCTCTCCCAAGCTTGATTTTCCGCAGATAGAGGCCGGTATAGTTCGTCACAAGCTGGACTGGCTTTATGGTATAAACACGTCCCGTGCGCTGACGCTGGCCATAAAAAAGGCTTCCAACTACTTCAAGATTCTTAGCACAGGAAGAATTCAGGGACCTGCCCTGAAAATAGTAGCCAGACGTGAAAAGGAGATAAGGAAGTTCGTTCCCAAGCCTTTCTGGGAGCTGGAGGCCGAACTCAAGGCAGAGGAGAAAATCCTGGCCAAACACAAGGAAGGCAAGTTCTGGGAAAAGGGTCTGGCCGAGGAAATAAAGAAAAGGTGCGAGGGCGGAAAGGCCGTTGTTTCTGATATCAGCAAGAAAAAGTACAAGCACAATCCGCCGCATCCCTTTGACCTGACGGCCCTGCAGACGGAGGCCCATTCCTCATTCGGTTTCAATCCTAAGCAGACCCTAGAGGTCGCCCAGAGCCTTTATGATTCCGGTCTCATCTCCTATCCGCGAACGTCTTCCCAGAAACTGCCGGCAAGACTGGGACTTAAAAATATAGTCCAGAAAATAGGCCAGCAAAAAGCTTACAGGGAACTGGCAGAAAAGGTCTTGAAAGGCAAGTTAAAACCCAATGAAGGCAAGAAGGACGACCCGGCACATCCTTCTATCTTTCCCACCGGAGAGACCCCGAAAAAGATGAACAAGTGGGAAAAGAAGCTTTATGACATGATTGTGAGGAGGTTTCTGGCGGTTTTCGGTGAGCCTGCGGTAAGGGAGACAATTGATGTTGTTTTTGACATAAACTCGGAGCTTTTTGTGGCGAAGGGTAAGAGGACACTTGAAAAGAACTGGATTGAGTTTTATGAGAAATACGTAAATTACGAGGAGCAGCTGCTTCCACCCATGAAGAAAGGTGACGTTCTGGATGTCTTGAAAGTTGTGCTGCTGGAAAAGGAAACGCAGCCACCCAACAGGTACAACCAGGCCTCGCTCCTGAAGGAGCTGGAAAAGCTTAACCTCGGAACCAAGGCCACCCGTGCCCACATAATACATACCCTCTACGAGAGGGGTTATGTAAGGGGAAACCAGATAGAGGTCACGGAACTGGGATTCGCCGTGGTGGATACCCTGGAAAAGTACTGCCCGGAAATGCTTTCGGAAGAACTTACAAAGGAATTTGAGGAGGACATGGATGAGGTTGAGAAGGGTTTGTGTAAAAAGGAAAAGATTATAGAAAGGGCTATAAAAACCCTTTCCAAGATTCTGGGGAATTTCAAGGAAAATGAACTGAAGATAGGAGAGGAGCTTCAGGAAGCTCTCATAAAAACCAGAAACGATGCTTACGTGCTGGGGGAATGCCCCAAGTGCGGGCACAATCTCCGAATCATAATATCAAGGGCATCCAAAAAAAGGTTCGTGGGATGCGAGGGCTACAAGGAAGGCTGTAGGGAATCTTTTCCACTGCCTCAGTCCGGTAAAATAGAACATTCGGGGAAATGCAAGGAGTGCGGGCTGCCCGTGATAAAGGTCATAAGAAAGGGACGGCGACCATATACGATGTGCATAGACCCCAAGTGCCCCAGCAAGGCTGACTGGAACAAAAAACCAAGGAAAAAACAAATAAAAACCAAATAGCTTGTATTTATTTTGTTTTTTCTGAATATAAATTTTTGTTCTCCTGTATAGAAATTTTTATATCCTGTTTGCGCAAAGATATAGTCGGGTTCTTACGCTACCAAAAATGACTAATGCTTCGGGTGTTTTTTCTTCCACTGTTGACTCACTTGAAGGTTGGTTAGATGCGGGCTTAAAGGCGTTGATTGTTAAGACCGCGACTTACAAACCTAGAAAAGGCTATGACTATCCAAATGCGGCCGTATTTAATGAAGGCGTGGTGCAGGCAATGGGCCTCCCTAATCCTGGATACAAGAAGGTGGCACTTTTTGTAAAGGAAATCAAGATCAAGCACCCTGATATATTCGTCATAGCTTCCTTTGCTGCCTCGGACAAAAAGGAACTGCAGAAAATGATAACCTTTCTGGGCAAGTATGCAGACGCCCTTGAATTCAATATATCCTGTCCTCATGCTGAGGGTCTGGGTAGCTCCGTGGGGTATGATTTCAAGCTACTCGGAGAACTTTGTAAAGCTGGAAAAGAATATTGTGAAAAACCCTTCGGTCTGAAGATGCCATATTATCCTACTGACAAAATGCTCAAAAGTTGTATTAGAGCTTCGGAAAGTGCAGATTTCTATACTATAATTAACTCTGTGGGCAAGGCCATGGTTCTGGGGAAAAAATTCGGACTTTCAAACAGACTGGGCGGTCTTTCCGGGTCCGCAATAAAACCTCTGGCGATCGGACAAGTCTACAGGACTAGAGGATTCACGAACAAGTTTATTTTTGGCTGCGGCGGAATCGTGGACAGAAATGATGTAGCAGAGTTTTTGAAAGCCGGGGCAAATGCCATTCAACTGGGCTCGGGAATAAACCGTTATCCGACAAAAAAGGATTTTGTTAATGAAACCAAAGCCGGATTTAATCATATTCTTGATGATTATTTTGAAAAACAAGGTAAGGAGGTGTGGGAATGATTGAATATGAAGATAAGAAGAAGCCCTATAAACCGCTTACCACGCTTGAAGTGGCCAGAAGAATACACGAAAACTCGAAGGATAAGGATTATGTAAAAATCCCGCTAGATTAGAACAGTTTGAACTTCTTCTCGGCCTGGGCAATTCCATCCTGGGTTATATGAAAACAGACTTCCTTACCTTCCGGCATGGACCTGTGTTTACGTAAAATGGCGATCCTCCTGCCTCTCTCCAGTTTCAATAGCTCGACCAAGCACTTGGACCAGTATTTGGTTATGTCCCGGGAAACGGGCTGGGTGCCGTTGTTGTCCGAATAAATATGGTTGGTTATCAGGATCGGTATGTCCTTCTCCCTGGATATTCTGGAAAGTAGAGCAAGCTGGCCTGAAAGCCTTCTGTTCACCCTCTGAAAATTCTCGTCATCAAGCTCCAGCCTGTAAAGGTTCACCAGGGAATCCAAAACCACGAGTCCCGTCTTCCCGTCAACAACCTTTTCCAGGTCCTTTATTGCCTTGTCCTGCTCCTCAAAGGTTTTGGGCTCCACAAGGATTATGTTTCTTGAGAACTTTTCAAAATTCTTGGAAATCTGGGAAAGTCTTTCCGGGCTGAACCCGCCTTCTGTATCTATGAATATGACCCTTTTTCCGTTATTCACTGCTGAGACAGAGGCCAGAAGAGCTATGTTTGTCTTCCCGCAACCCGGTGGCCCGTAAAGATTGGTAAGGGACTTATGCTCTATCCCCCCGCCCAGAAGCTCGTCAAGGGGTTTCTTTCCGAAAGAAAGCCTTTTGTTAATCACTTAAAATCCCAAATTTTATTGTATTTTCAACCTTAAGTAGGTTTTCAAAAAATTTATAATATATAACCAAAATATAATTATGCTGTTCAAGAAGAAGAATTTTGGGGAAATCGGAGATGTAGACCTGGAAAAACTGGAACCGATCTCCGATTTTGAGCACACGGGAAAGATAAGCTCCTTGGGAGAGGATGAACTGACTAAAGATTCCAAAAGAAAATATGAGCTTATTCTTAAGCTTAAAAAGAAGGAAAGGATTTACAGCATATCAATAATGGCGCTTATTATAATGAACCTGTTTCTCACCGGGATTGTGATATATCTGGGGATAGTGAAAATCGCATGAGCCTTTTTGAGCCAGTGTTGCTGGGAATTGCCCAGGGGATAACAGAATGGCTGCCACTAAGCAGCGAGGGCATATCCTCTATTATCATGGTCAGCTTTTTCGGCAAAGGCCTTTCCGAGGCTATTTTCCTTTCCATATGGCTCCATGCCGGCACCCTTATCGCGGCCCTGGTTTATTTCCGCGAGGATATTGGAAAAATTATCAGTAACCTCCCTGCCTACAAAGTGAAAGGCATGGAAGGCTATAACGGCCTGACTTCTTTTCTTCTGGTATCAACCCTGGCCACGGCAATTATCGGGGCTCCCCTGCTTCTTTTGGGACTTAATATGATGGAATTTTCAGGAAACCGTGCCATGGCCTTCATAGGCTTACTCCTGATCTTCACGGGTATTCTCCAGGGATTTTCCAGGAAAGCCGTTTCTCTGAAAAAAAGGCCGGGAATCCGTGATGCCATTCTGGTCGGAGTGGTCCAGGCCTTTTCGGTGCTTCCGGGTCTCAGCCGTTCGGGCCTTACGACGTCTTTCCTTCTCTTGGATAGATACGAGGCTAGGGATGCGCTCCGCCTGAGCTTCCTTATGAGCATTCCCGTTATCTTGGTAGCGGAAATTGGGATAGCCTTGCTCGGTAAAATAAGTTTTGATTTATACTCGGCTGTTGCTGTGGCCTTTTCCTTCCTGTTCGGCCTGGCCACCATCAAGGCACTCATGAAAATCGCGGGGAAAATTAACTTCGGCTGGTTCTGCATCTTTCTTGGGATTCTGGCCGTGCTGACCCTATTTATATAAGAATTTTCATCCGAGATAGGTTTTTGAATTAACTTATTATTCGAATGGAATGGAAGATTCGTCATCTTGCAATTTTTACTCCCATTTCATTTGCTTTAAAGAGAAAACCCACTTCCTCATGGTTTGGAATGAAATCTCCGAAAAAAGTAATTCCACCATGCATGACTACTGCATCATAAAGCAATCCGTCAAGAACGCTCTTTTTACCATGTTTTCTATGTGCGTTCATATTTCCTCTAGGAAGATATGTTTTACCCCGTCTGTTCAGCTCCTTTTCATCATTATATATATGGTTTGCTAAGTCCCTCCATTGGTTCTCCGAAAGTAATCCATAGTTTCCAGACTTTGCTGTCGGACTGGTTATTGTTTTTTCTACATATTTTGGAAGTTTGAACATATATTCACCTCGTTACTAAAATTAGGTAACGAAAAGTATTTAAATCTTAAATCAATTTGCACCGCTCGGAAGAAAAAACAACTTATCCAACGTCAACGCACCACTACCCGGAGACCGATATCTTTATATACTTTTTAGTTTAAATAAACACTAAATAGTTTGTTGAAGCCCTCCCGGTGTGTGGGCCTGATTGGTGTGTGCGGTGAAAATAAAAATAAAGGAAGGTAAAGACGGCAAGGTGGCCGTCTTGATCAGTTTTGATACCCACTCGGATAAGTTTGAGTCAAATTACGAGAGGAACAAGTTCTTCCGTGGCCTTTATGGGTGGACGCAGATTATAAGGAAAGAGGAATCCGAGTACAGGTATCACAGGGAGGGTCTGCTGAACGAGGTTCCGCACATAAAGGTTGACAGCTCAGTTTTCATAGTGGCCCTCAAGGAAATGGAAAGAATTTTGAAATATATGAGGGAGTGGGAGGACAAGATAGATTACGACTTTTTCCGGGTTTTACTGGCCCCGGATGAGTATGAAAAATTGGAGAAAGAAAGTCTTAAAGGCAAGGAAATAAAAATAAGGTAGGTGGTTTAATGATTTTAAAGAAAGATAAGGATGTGAAATTAAAGGTCGGGGAACTGACCAGCAGGGATGAATATGGGAAAGGCATCGCTCGCCTGGACTCGAAGATAATGAAAAGTCTGGGTTTGAGGGAGGGTGATGTCGTAGAGATAGAAGGTAACCGGCTAACCGGAGCAATAGCAGTCAGGCCGTACCCAGATGACATAGGACTGGACATCATAAGGATGGACGGGCTGGTAAGGAAGAATGCCGGCACCAGCCTGGGGGAACTGGTCAAGATAAGGAAAGCCGAGATTAAGGAGGCCAAGTCCGTGGTACTGGCACCCGCCCAGAAAGGAATAAGAGTTTTCATGAATCCCGGGATTCTTAAGCAGAAGCTTCTGATGAGACCCGTCAGCAAGGGGGATATAATTGTCCCGTCATCAGTCATAAACAGAAGAACGCCGACCGATCCATTTGAAGACCTTTTCAAGCAGTTCGGGATAAACATAGACATAATGGGTCCCGGCTCTTTCGGAAGTTTTGGCACGGAGATAAAGATGGTGGTGAGCAAGGTAAGCCCGGAGGGCGTAGCCAGGATAAGCGAGACCACCGAGATACAGATGAAGGAGCATGCCGTGGAAAAAATAGAGGAATCCAGAATACCGACTGTTACTTACGAGGACATCGGAGGGCTGCACGAGGAGATAAAGAAAGTCAGGGAGATGATAGAGCTTCCACTCAAGCACCCGGAGCTCTTTGAGAGACTGGGTATAGCCCCTCCGACAGGGGTCCTTATGTACGGACCGCCGGGAACCGGTAAGACCCTTCTGGCCAAGGCTGTGGCAAACGAAGCGGGGGCGCATTTCATATCACTGGCGGGACCGGAGATTATGAGCAAGTTCTACGGCCAGTCAGAGGAGAACCTTAGGAAGGTTTTCAAGGAGGCGGAGCAGAATGCGCCTGCCATAATTTTCATAGACGAACTGGACGCTATAGCGCCCAAGAGGGAGGAAGTCACGGGGGAAGTTGAGAGAAGGGTTGTTTCACAGCTCCTGACCCTCATGGATGGCATGGAAAGCAGGGGAAAGGTTATTGTCATAGCCGCAACAAACCGGGTTAACGCCTTGGACCCCGCCCTGAGAAGACCGGGAAGATTTGACCGTGAAGTGGAGATGGGCGTCCCCAACAAAAAAGGAAGAAAGGAGATACTCGAGATACATACCAGGCACATGCCTCTTTCCAAGGATGTGGACCTGACCCAGATTGCCGACAGAACTTACGGCTTCGTGGGAGCGGACCTGGAGGCGCTGGCCAAGGAGGCGGCCATGCATGTTCTGAGGAGAGTACAGCCAGAGATGTCCGGCCTGGAGGAGAACAAGCCCCTGCCGGAAGAACTGATAGGCAAACTTAGGGTAAAGAAAAAGGATTTTGATTACGCAATGAGAATGGTTCAGCCTTCGGCAATGAGGGAAGTCATGATAGAAATCCCTAAAGCCACATGGAATGATGTCGGTGGTCTGGAAAACGTGAAAAAAAGGTTAAAGGAATCAGTGGAATGGCCTCTGAAGTATCCAGATTCATTCAAAAACATGGGAATCAATCCGCCCAAGGGGATACTACTTTACGGGCCGCCAGGATGCGGAAAGACTCTCATGGCAAGAGCCGTAGCCAACGAAAGCGAGTCAAACTTCATCTCCGTCAAGGGACCGGAACTCTTGAGCAAGTGGGTCGGAGAATCCGAGAAGATGGTAAGGGAAATATTCCGCAAGGCCAAACAGGTTTCCCCGACCATAATATTCTTTGACGAGATAGAATCTCTGGCTCCCAGCAGGTCAGTGTCCTCGTCTGACAGCCGCGTGGGGGAAAGAGTCGTCTCCCAGCTTCTGAGCGAGATGAGCGGCCTGGAGGAGCTACATGACGTGGTGGTACTGGCAGCCACCAACAGACCGGATATTGTGGAACCTGCCCTGTTGAGACCCGGAAGGTTTGACAAACAGATACTTATAACGGAGCCTGATGAGGAAAGCAGGCTGAAGATATTCAAGATACACACCAAAAACATGCCCCTCGAAAAGGTGGACCTTAAAAAACTTGCTAAGGAGATACAGGGGTACAGCGGCGCCGACATAGAAGCAGTTGTCAGGGAAGCTGCGCTCAATGCCCTGAGAGAAAATATAAAGAGCAAAAAGGTGACCATGAAACACTTCAAACAGGCCCTGAAGGAGATAAAACCTTCCGTATCAGAGGATATGAAGAAATATTACAGGGAAGTTGACCTCAAGAAGAGGGTAGCAGAAAAAAGAGATATCAGCTACGTCGGTTAAGCCGTGGTTATCCTGGGTTTGTCCCCAACTATTACGGTGTGCTCGGCCTGGGCAACTGACCCGTTTTTTATTTCCCTGAGAGCCGGGTAGGCGTAAAGGGAATTGTTCTGTTCCAGTTGTCTTAAGACCAGATTCAGTTTTAGGGGGGAAATTTTAAGTCTTTGGTTTATCCACCTTTTGGTGAAGGGCAGGCCGTGGAACATGTCCGAAGCCATTTCCAGTATCTTTCTGCTTTCCGGAAATCTGGTAGGCCTGTCGGAGATGAACATGTAAATAAGGACCTTTTCAGTTTCTGTTACCTTCCCGGAACCGTCTGTGACGAAAGGCTCCAGAGCGAATACGTCCCCTTCCTTTAGCACATAGTTTACGTCTGTCCTTACGTTCGGGAATTCTATCCTGGAATGAAGCCTGTATCTGTCAAGCCCGTGGCCGGTCAGGTTTATTATTGGATTGAACCCGGCATTTCTTATAGTCTCTTCTATTGTTTGGGAAACTACCGGAACCGGTGTGCCGGGTCTCATTAGCTTAAGGGCTCTCCCAAGAGCTTTTTGCGCGGTTTTGTAAAGCTCTTCCTTGCCGGAATTAAGGGAAATCGTGAGGGCGGAGTCTGCTATGTATCCGTCCACCTGCACCCCGATGTCCAGCTTCACCAGATCTCCGTCCTGAAAAGCCCTCATGTCTCCTATGTCAGCCGTATCGTGAGCGGCTGTTTCATTTAGTGAAACATTTATCGGAAATGCGAAGCCCGCTCCGCTTTTTGTGATTTTGTCTTCTATCTGCTCCACGACCTCAATAATCTTGACTCCGGGATTTATCATGCTATTGCCGAATTCAAGGCAATCCCTGCAAATTCTTCCCGCTTTTTTATACTTGTCCAAAACATCCGGATCCATAAATCAAACACCAAACTTCTTAAGGCCTGTTTGCTTACCTTCTCCTTTCAGTTCACTCTCCGTTATCCCGAGCACGCCGAGCACACGCATGGCTACGGGCACTATTTGATTGTTTATGTAGTAGTCATTGTCCACCTTTTCTATCTTCATGTTTTGAATGGGCTCTGCCCTCTGGCTTATTGAACCGGAGCCCTTCCCTATAACGAACATTATAACCATTCCGGGGCCGACTGATTCACCCCTGTGTTTCATCTTATAGGCAGCCACAACGTGGGGACCGATTTGCTCGTAGTCTTTCAAACGCTTTGTCAGCTGCTCATGAATCACAAGGTCCTTTATGTCTACTTTTCCGTTTTTTATTTTTTCCACCACTTTCCTTACGTAATTAATGGCCTCTTCCGTTTTGTTTTTCTCCAGAACGAGGCGAAGAACTTTCCTCTGGACCTCTTTGGCCAGGTTGCACCAGTCCCTTCTCACAGTCTCGAAACCGCGTATCGTGAGTTCACCTTTCTCATCTACAAGCGCATAGCGCTTCTTGGCTCCGCGACCGACCTTGGTTGAGACGAAAAGACCGCGCTTGTAGAAATCCTGAAGGTCCAGCTCCATTATACCCGGAAGGGACTTGTTTATCTTTGACAGGAATTTCTTTGTCTTTTGTTTGATTTTTTCTGAGGTGAGAAACACGGAATCCGTATCGCTGTAAATGACACGAAAGCCCTGACCTTCGGCCTCATGAATTATCTTCTTGATGTAAAAACGACCCCAGGCTGCAGAACTTTGTGCACACTCGTAACAATACCATTTGCTGCCGGGAAAAGCGAAGTATCCGTAAGTGGCGTTGGCCGTAATTTTGAGTGCCTTTTCCTGCAGGCTAAGGCCCTCATCAAATTTCTTTTTTAGTTTTTTCTTGATTTCAATCCTTTCCTTGACGATTTCCTTTATGATTGTGGAGACAAAGCCTTTCTTATTTTTGCAGAAGTGGTGGTTAAGCCCCGGAACTCTCTCTCCTTTGCAGCAGGGACAGTCAAGGGTCTCTGGTGAAATGTTGTGGGAAGCTATTATCGTGGGGTACAGGCTTCTGAAATCAAGGACTGCTATGTTTTTGTGGAGGCCTTCTATGGGTTCCTTGACAAAACCTCCGGTGTAGGGGCCTCGCATTCTTCTTCTCCTGATTTCATCGAATTTGGGCTGGTTTGGAATTATCCGGTTCATCTCAAAAGCTCTTCTGCTTAGATACCATTCCACCATCTGCGAATACATCATCCTTGATACATCAAAAGGAGTCTGACCTATAAGCTTGCACAGCTCAAGTACTTGCGGGAGGAAAAATTCACCGAGTCTGAATGCAAGCTCGCTGTCTTTGAGACAGTACTCGGCCAGTTTGTTCACGTCCTTTCTCCAGCACTCGTAAATCTCTTCAAGTTGCATCTCCATCTTGCTGTCGCCAAGAATTTCAGAGGAAACCTCCCCAAGACCCAAAACTTCGGTCTGCAGCTGCGGGGATATGATATTGGAAATGAAGTTGAAGATGTCTACGTGCACGCGTCCCTGAACCTCGGCAGAACTGATACGGGCACGCCTGGTGAACTTAACCTCTGATCCGTCCCGTCCTATGTCAAGTTTTACCTTTTTTTCCTCTGCTCTCTCTTGGATTAATTTAAAATCAAATTCGTCCGAATTGTAACCGTAAATTATGTCTGGGTTCTTTTCCTTGATCACCTGCACGAAATTCTGTAGTAGTTGCTTTTCATTCTTAACAACGCTAACGTATTTGGGATAGGAACCTTTCTTGTAGGTAAGAACTTTTTTGAAATTTTTACCGAAGAAGGATATCATCACTATCCTGGTTTCGTCACCTTCTTCATAAGTTTCTATGTCAAAAGCAATTTCCTTAAGTCTGGTCTTTCCCGGCTTGGTTTTTTTGATTTTCTTGGCCTTGCCCCCTTCCAAATCGGCCTCAAACCAGTCACCGGGGCTGAACTGGTTGTCTATCAAGTAACGTCGATAGAAGTTTATTGCATACTCGTAGCATCCGTCATGACCTATTTCCGGGAAGTCTTTTATTTCATCCCTTATCTTTGGTATATCCGCGTGTTTTTTGGCGTAAATTTTGAGTATTTTCTCCTTACCAGAGCCAAGAATCCTTTCAGCAGTTTCTATTTTTTTGACTTCCTCCAGAGCGAGAATTTTGTCCTTAATTTTCTTGGTAATTTTTTTTGGCAGGGCATAAAGATACGGATCGAAATCCACGAGAACAAATACAGGTTTTCCCTTTTCGTCCTTTCCGAAAAGCCTTATCTTGTCATTTTCTGTGTATTCCGCATCCAAGAGCAGAAACTTGATTTTCATAGTATATTAAGAGTTGTTATAAATTAAATTATTACTGTTTATCCAGAAAAATCGCGGTTCCTGTGATTTCAAAAACACCCCAGTTTTTATCTGCATCAGTTTGGTCATAGAAAACCTCGTTCTTAAGGGGCCACCTGCCGTATTTCTCTCTTAAAATCCTTAAAGAAATAGTCTCAATTAAATCAGAAGTTTTAAATAAACTGCCTGCATTCTTGCCTTTGCAGGGTATGTCTTCAAAACTTCTGCGGGGTATGTAATGGAAAGGAATTATACCTCCAATTCCATCAACTTTAAGTCCCTTGTATTTTTTTATCCAGTTCCCTTCAAAAACCTTTTCAACCCTCAGCGAGTCTATTTTGTAGTCAATTTTCTTCCCGGCCAGTTCTGTTTTTTCAAGCTCATTGAAAACATAATCCATTTCATCACTTCGGGTCTTTTATACTTAGCTG
>CP070662.1:341426-347274 GCA_020355185.1 archaeon | reverse complement strand
GAGAAAACCTGCGGTCCCTTCTCGTCAAAACCTCCAATCACGAACTGGCCCAGGTAGGGGAAGTACTTGCTTCCCTGCAGTATGTTTGCCAGGAGTGTGGTCAGAGCACGGGTGCTCACCTTCTTGTTTCTCTGCAGCCTGTATATGTTAGCCTCGGCCTTGAGGTACCTGACTATGGTCTGTATGTCTCCCACGTTTCCCGCGGTGGTAATTCCTATCCTGTCGTCTACGGGATAAACCTTTCTTGCCTTGATGCTGTCCACAAGGTAGCCCATGGTAGCCTTCTTTTCCGAGCCCAGCACTACACCGCCGCCGTCACCTTCGAAAATCAGTCCAACTGTGGTAGTTCCGGTCTTTTTAATATCTTCCATTTTCACACCATTAAACCAGTAATTCGTAAGAATTTGGGTGGTTCTCAAGATATTCATAGTAAGTATTTCACATATTTAAAGGTTACTATCCCCTAAATATTATTATAGTTTAATTTTCTTCTGGGAGGTAAAAATGAGTTCTGACAGAAGGAATAAAGTAAAGGATTTGCAGTCAAAAATAGAAAAATGTGTAAAGACAGAGAAAATCCAGCCAAAAAAGCTAAAAAAAATCAAGAAAAATATCCTTTATCTACAGAGTCGTTCTGTTTATGACAACCCACTGGGGATTCTTAAGGGAGAAAAAATAAAGATAATAAAAATCAGACCCTGCTACATAAATTCTCTTGTGGAAAACAAAAAAATTTTAGCCGAAGAGTTGAGGGATAAAGACCTTCTGGAAAATTCTGAACATCCCCTTGTAAACATTAATCATATGGAAAATATTTTTAATGAACATCACAGTGAAAACCATTCAGAAAATTTTATAAACTATTATCTCCAAAAGGATCTCTACAATAATATTTATTTAAAACCATGCATAGCAACGGTCTTTGAAAAAAAAGTTTTTCGCGGCGAAATAAAAAATAAAAAAAAGGACGGATGGCAGCCCATAGAAATTGAGCTGTGTTATACATGCTTTTTTGGAGGTAAAAAAAAGAAATTTTATAATGGAACAGAGGTATTCTATAATCCGAAGCACGGCCCCAAAATAATTGAAATTTCGAAACGTATAGCCCCGATTTATAACAAATTAAGTGAAGTTTAAACCAGATTCTTGTAAAGATAGTTTTTCATGAACAGTCGGAAAGGCTCGTACCTTCTGAAAAGTCTGTAAACCGCGCTGTCCCTGAATATTTCCACTCTTCCCGCTATCTCCCTGGCCAGATAGCCCGGCACCCCGCTGTCCTTGAGGACCTCCCTGCTGTTGTCCAGGAATTCCTCCAGCAGCTCGGAGGCGGTCCTGTACTTCCTGCTGTACTCCACGAACCATTTGTTGTCCTCCACGAATATGTTGTATCCCTGGTACCTCTGCAGGAACCCCCGCGTTCCCTCCTTGTCGAAAATTGAGGGGCCCTCCCTTACTTGTATTTTCGGCAGCTCGTCATTCAGGAGCTCCAGAACAAGTATGCATTTGACCCCGTCACTCCAGACATCGCTTCTCATCACCCGGAAGTCCGCATCCTCCAGGAGGTCTACAATTCTTTTCCTGAATTTCCTGATCTGGGGCCAAAGCACATCCTCCTGTATTACAGGTGCCCTGAACTTTATCATAAAGAACCTGCTTTCCCTGTGTTCCATGTTATCCCGCAACTCAGACATGGTGGGAGGGGTCTCCTCAGTTCCCTCAAAGAATTCTATGTCCGGTCTGTCCAGGAATTCCCTGCACTTCTTTACAAACAAAAGAAATTTCTCCGCGGAAAGAACTGCCGCCACGTTCCTGTTTTTGTCAACAGGGTCTATGACCACCAGAGGGTCGTGCGGGAACCTTTCCCTTGTTTTTTCCTCCGAGTCGTAGTATTCAGCCAGGTCTATTACCTTTCCCGGATTCCAGCAGGAGGCTTCCTTCAGCAGGTTCTCAAAATTATCGTGCTCCAGTATAAGCAGCTCGCAGAGATACCCGGAAAATCCCTCTGTCCTGAGGTCCGAACCGTAAGCTCCGATTCCCCTGCAGAACTTCTTCAGCAGCCTTACCTCGTTCATCTGGTTTTCCGTAATCCTGTTCTCGACGTACTTCACATGGTGGGGGGTCCTGTCCACAGCGCTCTTTATCTTCCCGGCATCCTTGATGTCATAAGCCGGCACTATCTCCACCCGGTGGTCGGCCAGAAAACCCCTTACATAGGGGTGCTCCGAATACGCAATCTCGTACTTGCCCCAGAGGTTGGTTATTATCTTCTTTGCCAGCATCATCCCTTTTTCTTCCAGATTCTTCCGGGAAGTCTTCTCATTGAAAAGCAGGAACATGTCTATGTCCTTGTTGCCTGCCAGCCATGTGCCCTTCGCCACGCTGCCGCAGAACACTGCCTTTACGTTATATCCCTTGGCAACCTTCCGGAAACTCTCCTCGATTTTCCGGCAGAGGTTTTCCGTGGATTTCCTTTCCCCGATTTCGGGCACCGAAAACCTCATTGCTTTCTTGAGAACGTCGTGAATCTCCATGAATAAGAATTACCCGGGCTAATATAAGAATTTTTTATATTAAGAAGTATAAAAGAGATTTATGAAAGGCATTTCACCCTTCATAGCGGCAATTCTTCTTATGGCCTTCGTTGTAGCCGTGGGCTCTATTGTTTCCCCCTGGTTTATCTCCTTCACCAAGTCAAAATCATCGGACGTGGAGCATAAATCGGAGGGGCAGATAGACTGCATATTCTCCTCATTGGATTTTTCCTCCTCGGACATTGACTACAGCCTGACCACCAGCCCGGACTGGGTCAACATAACACTTGACAACACGGGCTCCACGGAGCTCTACGACTTTGAGATAACCATTACGGTCAGCGACGAGGCAAAGATTTACTCGCCCACAGACGCCACCCAGAAGACCTTTTCGGACTCCCTGGAATCCGGGGGAAGGACCATTCTGGTGACAAACATAACAGAAGATATAAGCGGGACGCTCCAGAAAGTAAGAGTGGTTGCCAAGAACTGCCCCCGCGAGGCAAAGAAAGAAGTAGAACTTTCCTAGCGTTTGTTTTTCATTTTTTCCACTATACCCGACAGAGACCTCACATTCTCGGTCAGGGTCGGAAGAAACTCCTTGAAGGCCCTCTCAACAGAGCCGACTCTGCTTTCTATATTCTCAATGTGGGCCGAGCTCTCCTCTATAAGTTCCTTAAGCTCACCTTTCTTTTCTTCCCCCTTTTTTTCCACGTGTTTTAGCTTCTCCTCAAGAAACTTGACCTGGTCCTGAAGCTGGACAATGGCCTTTTCCACATCCTTAAGTTCAGCCACGCCTTCCCTCCATTTCTCCCGGACTATTTCCTCCACCAGCTCCTCCAGCCCTATCTCTTCCTCTTCTGTCATCTCCAGAACATTTTCCTCGAAGGGCTTTTCCGGCGGCGGCGCCATGAATTCTCTTTCCACGCCGCTTCTGCCGCCTGACGTTACAGGAACATTCTGGTTATAATAAGAAGTCTGCTGCGGTGCTCCCGTAACCCGGAATTTTATTGCCTTGTTGAGGGCCTTGGAAATTTCCTCGTTCGGGTATCCTTCCTTTTTCATATATCCGATAATTTCCCTTTCACTTTTTCCCATAGAACTAAGTCTTCTGACGACTTCTTCTGCAGGCTCCTTCTTTTTGCCGAATCCGGGCACCGAAATCATTTGCTCTCCCTTATCAGTTTTTCAACTTCCTTTCTGGTAACAAATTCCATCTTAATGGGGTTTATAAGGTCAATGAAGTTCTTGAGTTCCTCCAACTCCGGTTTGGTCACCACCTTTTCCAGAGATTTCCTCAATTTTTGCATCTCATTTTCTATTTTCATTAACCTTATATTTAAATCTTTTAGGCTTTTGTCAATTTCTCCAAACTTTTCCCTGATTTCATCCTGTGTCTCAAGAGACCTCTCCTCTATGGAGTCATTCTTGTTTTCCAGAAGCCTTGCCTGTTCCTCCAGGGATCTTATCCTCCTGGTATTTTCGTTAAGCCTCTTTATCATCTCGTTTGTTATGGGGACGTTCTGCGCTCCTCTGAAAGCCATAATTATAATTCGTTTCCTCTTTTAATAAATATAACAAACGGAGCTAGCGGGCGTAACTTGCCGCCATAAGGAATATCACGAAAATGCTTACCAGGATGAAGATCACCGGAATATAGGACGAGAAAAGGCCGTATCTTGTGAACTCGTAAAGAAATATGGCCACCAGTATTAAAACGAAAATGGCAATGACAAGCACTTCCATGGCTCCCTTCTTCATAAGAAATTTTTGCCCCGCGGAGAATAAAAACATTTTAGTTTAAATATAACTTTAGCTTTCCTATCTGGACAGGGAATCGTAAGCATCAATAAAATTCATGATCCTTTTATTTTCTCCTCTTAACTGAATCAGGAGCATGTAATCTATCTTATCCTTATTCTTTGCCAGTATAAGAGCTTTTGGGTGTACCATATCATCATCATAAACCAGGGTCAGCTGCTTGTAAAGATTTTTGGAGGCTTTCACGCCATTAACATATCCTTTTATCTCTTCCTTACTTTTCTCATCTTTAATGTAAATACCTGTTTTCGAAGCGGCCTTTTCAAGGTCACTTTTCAAAACTTCAAAATTTCCGCATTTGGTAGGAACAACTGTTATCCAATGTCTTTCAAGGCCTTTATCAATATCCATATCACAGCCATGTATGTTTTTTTCACACCATTCTATGTCCTGCAGTATCTCTGGTCCATGATCTTCCAAGTACTGTTTAAGTCGGTCTTTCTCAAATTTTTCATCTTCGTCCATACTCATTATTTGGACAGAAAAATATTTATATCAATCGGAAAATGCCCTGTCTTCCTCTGGAACCTCGAAAGGAAACATACCCCGGGCTCCCGGTTAAAATATATAAAAAAAGTCGGCCACACCCCCAAAATAAAAAATGTGTGTCCGAGCCTTCAAAAATCGAAGACTATAATATATGAAAAAAACCTATGGGAGTAAAGACGACGAAAATCCGGAGATTTTCTAAAATTCTGACAACCGAAGTCGTCAAAATTTTGTCTTGGTTCTCGCATATTGTTAGGGCATTTCCATCCGAAGATTTCCACACCTTCCAACACAAAACCGAGGTCTTATATTGTCAACATGGAGAGCACAAGACAGTCGTCTCGACACACCCCATAGGCAATCTATTTTATGGTTTCTTAAATATTTATTATTATCGGTACCACCTGTCGGTGAAATCCGACATTTCCACAGGAAATCCAGGTCCAATCAGATTTCCATATGAAACCAAGCCTCTTTTTCCACCTATAAATAATTTCAGGAGCAAAATTAGGGATATGGGAGTAAATGTAAATCCAAACATACTGTCATTAAGATACGCATCATCTGAAATGAATTATATTTTTTCTAGGGAAAACCAAGCACGTGAAGAGAGAGAATGGTGGTTGAATGTCCTGAAAGAACAGAGGGAATTAGGAATGGATGTCCCAGAAGATGCTATAGAAGCTTATGAAACGGTGAAAAATATCATATATTTTGAACGCATAAAGGAAATTGAACTGGAAACGAAACATGATGTTATGGCCAAGGTAATGGCATATAACGAGGTTGCAAGTGAAATTTCAGGCAAGAAATATCAAGAACTACACCAAGGAATGACAAGCAAAGACCTTACCGATAACGTTGACCAGATAATGATAATAGACGCATCCAAACTGGTTTTCGGGAAGTATGTATCCATTTTAAACAAGTTCTCCCAGAAAGCAAAAGAGTATGACAACATAATAACAACCGGAAGAACCCACAACCAGATTGCTATGGCGACATTG
>CP070662.1:337103-341326 GCA_020355185.1 archaeon | reverse complement strand
CGCCCGGTTACAAGAGCTACAGCAAAAAGAGTTTCGGGGGCAACATCTCAGGCGGCTCGCTCAAGCCACCGACTTTCTTCAGGAAAAAATATGACCAGCCCCCAAAGAAAAGTTACGGGAGCCCCTTTTCCAAATCATACTCAAGGGGCGTTCCCAGGGAATCTGTTGTACCCACTCTTTACGAAATAAAGAAAAGCGCAAAGAAATGGAGCTGATCCGGTACCTTAATATTCTATGGAAGCGTTTTGTACTTTGTTGCTCCCAGCGCCCATTCTATCAAAAGCAGCAATGCTGCCACTGCCAGAAGATATAACGTGGGCTTTACTGTGATTATTCTCTTTTCCAGAACCACCTCTTCGTATATGCTTCCCAGGGTTTCCCTGTCCCTGACTTCGTAGAATTTCCCGCTGGTGGAATTTGACAGGTAGTTCAGAGTACTCTGGTCGTAGCTCTCTTCCATGGTTATAGTTATGGTGCCTTCTATACTCCTGTATTCCTCGGGTATATCAAATTCCGTTTCATTCCCCCCTGTCCCTATACCCACGGTTATTATGGTGATATTGTTTTCCATGGCGAAATCCAGGGACTCGTTAACGCTTACCCCGATGTTGTTCTTCCCGTCAGTTATCAGTATCAGACCTCTCTTGCCCTCCACTTCCTTGAGTTCCGTGCTGCCGAGGATAATGGCATCGCCTATGGCCGTCCCCCCCTTCTGTCCGTAAGTAACATTTTTTATACACCTGTCCAGTATTTCCTTGTCTCTGGTAAGACCGCATCGCATTTCCGCCTCCCCGGAGAAGCTGAGTATCCCCATCTCGGTTTTTTCCGGCAGCTTTTCCAGAAGGTCGAGGGCAGCCTGCTTTGCAGCATCCAGCCTGGTGGGCTCCACGTCGGGGTTCAGCATGCTGGAGGAGGAGTCCATGGCAATAACGAAATCCATGTCGCTTTTATAGCCCTTGAAGGTAATCGTAAAGTCGGATATGGCAAATATGACCATTGACAGGATAAGCAGTCTTAATATCAGTGGCAGGAGGTTTCTCTCCCTTGCGGCACCCTTCCCAATGAGTTTTTCCAGTATCTCGTAATTGGAGAATTTTATAGCCCTCTTTTCGCTCCTCTTTATGGTCAGGAAGTGTATGAGTATGGCCAGTCCGATTACCACCAGAAGCAGGTTCAGGTTTTTGTATGAAATTGCATACTCGTAAAAAGTGATATCTGAAAAGGGTATGGTGAACATGCCGATCACGAAACGTCTGATTCTAGGCGAGGTCGTTTATTACCCTCTCTGCCAGGGCATATGCCTCCTGGAAATTTACCTTTACCTCGTCCTTGTATTCCTGTATGTGCATATCATTGTAGAACTGGATTATCTGGTCCAGGTAGTCCACTGGCAGATGGAAGCTTTTCAGCTTTTTTATCAGTTCCAGATACGTAAGCTCCTTGTTACACTTAATTTTTATTTCCAGAAACTGCTTGAGCACATGGGCAACTATAATCGAGGCTTTTTCGTAATCCTCCAGCCCCTTGCTCTTTGCAAGGTTGTCCAGAGCGGCCTCTTTAAGCGTCTTCTTTTTCCTCTCCCTCTCCTTTTCTTCCTTCTTTTTTGCTAGGGATGACAACAAGCCTTTTTTCTCCTCTTTCTTATCCTCCTTCTTTTCGACTTTCAGATATTCGGTCTTGAGGTCCATGAGATTAAGTTCTTCGGCTACGCTCTTCTCCTTTTTTATTTCCTTACTTTCCCCGGCTTTATTCTCTTTTTCAGGCTCCTCGGTTTTTTCTACAGGTTTGTTCATTCCTTCGTCAAGTTTTTTCTCTATGTTCTCCAGCCTTTCCTCAATGGAAATTTTTTTCTGTTCCTCTCCAATGTTGTTTTCCAATTTTTCCAGTTTTTTCTCTATCAGAGGCACGGCCAGTTTTCCTGTCTGGAGAATCCTTTTCTTTCCTTCAGCTTCATTAACCAGTGATAAGTCAAGAACCAGCTTGAGCTCCGAGCCCTTCTGTATCTTCTTGATTTCCTTCCCGCTGAAAACCCCTCCCATGTTTTCCGGGTTCACTTCTCCGCAGGTGTCCGTTACTTTGACCTTCATATCCTTTTCCGAGGCGAAGTTGATTTTGTTGAGTTTGAATATCTTCTCATCCGCTTCAGAGAATTTGCCTATAACCAGCTTGGGTTTAAGACCTATGAGAAAATTCAGGAAATCTCTCTTGTCGTCTCCGGCATAAATAATCTCACCCCGGAAGTCTATGACTTTCTTCAACTCCTTTGCCTGCCTGACACTTTTGATTTTTATTACCGGTATCTTTCCTTCCTTCCTGATTTTTTCCATCTTCTGCAGGACCTTTATCCCTTCCTTTATGTCGTAAACCTCTTTTTCCCCGTTAAGCTTTATTTTGTTCACGAACTTTTCCAGCTTACCTATTATGGTGGTTCTCTGGTGGATGAGTTTTCCCACGCATTCCGTTTCTATGTGGTTTTCCATAGAATTCGTGCTTTCAAAAACCAGTCCGCAGTACCTGCACCTGAATTCCTTCTCTTCTTTTTCCGGTTTCTCAGGTTTCTTCTCCTTCTTAACGGTTTTCTTAGCCTTAGCCATTTAATCACGCTAGCAACGAGGGCGTTCCATTTATTTTTTTGAACTAGCTTATTTTTAAAGCTTTTCGCTTTTAAAGAAGTTTGCACATATATGGCCCTTCCAGTCTGTAACCAAACTTCCGGTAATATTCCCTTACACCGACACCGGAAATAACTGCCACTCTACTTACTTCCCTGTTGCCTGCAATTTCCTCAGCCTTCTCAAGCAACCTTGTTCCGAATCCCCTGTGCTGAACCTTACCTTTTTCACCCAGCCTCGCCTCCGACCCATACACGTGCAGCTCTCTGATCACTGCAGCTCCTTTTAATTCGGGCCTGAAAGGATTTTCCGGAAACCTCAGTCTCAGCAGCCCTGCCAGCGCACCGTTTTCATAACTCAGAAATATTTCTGTTCCCCCGGAGGCCTCGTATTCCATAACCTTCAAAGCAAATTCACCCTCATATTTCCTGTGGCCAGTCTCCCTACATCTCACGCACGAGCACTCCCAGCCCCTTCTTCCCATCTCCTCCTGCACAATCTGTCTTAGATTGGAATTTTTACAGCCGGCCAATATCTCCTGCCTGGGCACGTCCCTCTGAAGGCGCATGACCCGGACGTAAGCCGGAAGTCCCCTTTTGACCTTGCATAGCAGGTTCACCAGTTCCTTATCACTGTAAGGTTCGTACTCCTCCGCCTCCCACATTTTCTCTAGTTCCGAGTTTCTGCAGACAAGGGTCGGGTAAATTTTTAACATGTCCGGTCTGAAGTCCGGATTGGAAAAAATCTCCCTGAACATCTCCATATCCTTCTCCAGGCTCGATCCAGGAAGACCGGGCATAATGTGGTAACAAACCTTGAAACCGGAATCCTTCAGGAGTTTCGTTGCCTCAATCACATCCTTTACCCCGTGCCCTCTTTTCATCTTCCTGTAAATAATATTATCCGGGTTCTGCACTCCGAGCTCAACACGCGTCGCACCGTAATCAAGAATGCGGTTTATCTCCCTCCTGCCCATGAAATCCGGCCTGGTTTCTATGGTCAGGCCCACGCACCTGTTTTTCGCTTTCTCGTTCCCCTTCTTGGCCTCCTTTAGGCCTCTGCTTTCCCCTCCGTTGAGCGCATCAAAACATCTCTTCACGAATTTTTTTTGATAGCCGACATCTCGCCCCGTAAAAGTCCCGCCCATAATTATAATCTCCACCTTGTCCGTGGGATGGCCTATAATCCTCAACTGATTCAGCCTAGTCATGACCTGTTTATAGGGGTCAAATTCAAGCTCCATACCCCGCATAACCGCCGGCTCTTTTTCCGCATAACTTTGGGGGACCTTCGGATTCTTCGGGCAGTAAACACACGTTCCGTGTGGGCATTCCTCCGGTGACGTCATGACTGCCACGATGCTAACGCCCGATAAAGTACGGCTGGGTTTCCTCTGGAGCTTCTCCAGTACCGCATGGCGGTTCTTGGCCTGGGCCAGGATGAATTCGTTGCCCGGTATCTCTATCCCGTACTTGGAGGCCAACCTCGTCTTTAATTTCTGTATTTCCTGCTTGGACAAATTCTTTTCCTTAATCCTTTTCAGGACCTCCACGGCAACCTTCTCTTTGGTCATATTAAATACTTTGAAAGGAAATCTTAAAATATGAAAGT
>CP070662.1:333490-337003 GCA_020355185.1 archaeon | reverse complement strand
GAAACTATTCTATAGTAGGATTCAGCGGCTACAGATTTTCTTCTGTTAAAGAGAGTGAGAATAAAAAATTATCCGAGGATTTTGAAAAACAGCTTGATAAACTTCTTTTCAGATACAAAAGAAAGGAAACTATTCTTGTCACTCATGACGTGCCTTATTACACAAAAATGGACAAAGTGAAAAATGAAGACAGTCCAAAATATGGAAAACATATAGGAGACGAAATAATAAGAAAACTTGAAGAAAAATACCAGCCTTTGTTGCATATTTGCGGGCATATGCACGAGAGCCAAGGGAAAGGAAAATTAGGCAGAACTCTGGTTGTCAATCCTGGCTACGCCAGAGAGGGAGAATTCGCTATAATTGACCTAGATGGTAAAAACATAGATGTGAAATTCCACGGGTTAAAATAAATTATTCCGATTTTTCTGCTTTTATCACACCAAACGTTGGATGGTAGGCGGGTATAATTTTAACTTTTACAAAACCTGCCTTCTCTAAAATGGATTTCAGTTCAAAAGGACCGACATTAAATTCTTCTGGATGTTCGTTCAAATAACCTCTGCTCGCATTTTTATAAATGCTTTTTAGACTGTTTTCAAATAATTTGGATTTTCTGGGGTTGTTTTTCTGAAGTCTGGCCACCAGTTTTTTATACTTCTCTTTGGGCCTGAAGCCGCTGCTGATAATAAATCTGCCTTTTGGTTTAAGCCATTTTTTAACTTTCTTGGAAAATTTTAGCTTATCTTTTACATGATCTATTGAAAGACTGCTAAAAACTACATCAAATGATTCTGAAGGAAAATTCAAAGATTCTATTCTCGACTTTTTTAGGACAACATTTTTTATGCCTAATTTCTTAAGGAACTTTCTGCATTCCTTAAGCATATTTTTTGAGATATCTGCTCCTATAACGGAACCCACGGATCCAATCTTTTTTGATATCTTGATTGGAATGATACCGCCTCCTGTTCCCAAATCAAGAACATTATAACCTTTTTTAACTGATGCCTCTTTGCACATCGTATTTACAATCCAGCGATACCAGTAATACTGCCAGCGGTTTTGTTTTGTATGCTCCTTTGCGTACTTATCAAAGTATTGCTCAACGTTCATTTTCACACCAGTGAAACGCGAAGCTCGCCGTTGTCTGACTCAACGAGAATGTTTCTCATGGCCATGTTTACCACCTGGGTATTTCCAAGCTTGCCCATTCCGGCAGCCTCGTGGATGTGGCCGCAGAGGAACAGGGGCGGCTTGTATTTCTCTATCATTCTCCGGAGCTCCGGGCTGCCCACGTGAGCCCCGAAGTCGACCTTGTCAACCACGCCCCGCGGGGGATAGTGGCTCAGGACTATGGTTTTCTCAGGCTTCTGCTTGAGCAGGCTTTCAAAGGTCCGGAGGGCGTAGGAGTCAAAGTAAAAGTCGCCTAAACCGACTATGTAGTAACCCTTCAGCTTGACTCTCTTCAGGTGTATGAAATGGAAGTTCTTGTGGCTCCGCTCATACTCCTCGAAAAATGACTTATCCGGGTCTATATTACCAAAAACCGAGAACACGGGCAGACCCAGTCCCATCAGGAATTCCATGGGGGCTTCCGTGCTTTCGCCCTCCCCGTCCCAGCCGTGGGGGGAGAAGTCGCCGCCGTAAAGTATGGCATCTATCTTCTTCTCCCTTATTATCTTTTCCATCTGGACCGGCACCAGGCCATGGAAATCGCTTGAGCAGAGCAAATTCATAAATAAAGTGAGAAAGATAGGTTTAAATCTTTTATTTTTGAAGGTGGAACATTATCTATGAAGACAAAGGAGATAAGGGAAGGTTCCGTTTCAATAAAAGTCCCGGAAGTCAGGATGCCTGAAGAGGGGGAGGTTTTCTACAATCCTGCCATGGCTTTCGACCGCTCCATTTCCGTTTGTTTCTGCGAATTAGCCGGTCTGGAGAAAGCCTTGGATGCGCTCTCGGCCACGGGAATAAGGGCGCTGAGATACAAAAAGGAAGCCGGAATTGGTGTAACGGCCAATGACTGCAATCCGAAGGCTGTGAAGCTAATCAGGGATAATATGAAGAGGAACAAAATTAAGGTTGGAGTCAGTGAGAAGGACGCGAACATCCTTATGAGGCAAGAGCATTTTGACTTCGTGGACCTGGACCCCTTCGGCTCGCCCATCGGGTTTGTTGATTCGGCCTGCGCAAGCATCGGGAGAAAAGGATTTCTCGCATTTACGGCCACAGACAAGGCCCCCCTATCCGGAACCTACCCCAAGGTCTCGGAAAGAAGATACGGCATAAGGTCGATGAAAACTGACTATTACAATGAGCTGGGATTGCGAATACTGCTCTCGGCCGTGATGAGAATTTTTGCCAGGTATGAAAGGCGCTTCACGCCATTACTAAGCTATTCCCGACTGCACTACTTCCGGATATACGGAAAGGTGGAGAAAGGAGTAAAGAGGATAAACAGGCAGCTCCGGGATTGGGGCGTTGTGAGCCACTGCTTCAAATGCGGCTGGAGAGACCTTGCCCTGAAGAAAAAATGTCCTTTGTGTGGCGAAGCCACGCAGTTCTGCAGGGTTTATCTGGGCGGGATACAGGATGCGGACTTTCTGGATAAACTTGTTGGGAGGCTGCAGAGCAGGATGTTCGTTCAGGAGGAAAAACTTGTAAACAAGATAAGGGAAGAGATAAGTTTTCCGCTATATTACGACCTGCATTACCTTTACAAAAAAACAGGCAGAAAACCGGACAAGATGGAAACCACGATGGAGAAACTGAGAGAGAAGGGCTTCCGCGCTTCGCGAACCCATTTCTGCCCCACGGCAGTCAAGACTAATGCCTCTTTCAAAGATATTATAGAATTAATATAATTATTTCTTCCAATTAATTTGAAGGCTCTTGAGTCCCTCAGAAGGGTTCCTGCCTTTAATAAAATTGAATACCATGAAATGAAGATGGGGTTTGATTGACCATCCCGTCTCTCCACTGTAGCCTAGGATGTCTCCTGTCTTAACCATCTGTCCTTTTTCCAAACTAATCTGTTTGTATCCTAAATGACTGTATATTGAGAATTCGTCACCCATATGCCTTATTACAACGAAATTACCATCCTGCTTTTCTTCAGGCATAACATCTTCACTAGGGAATTTGAAACCGTTATAACTTTCTTTTAGATCGTCTCTTACATCAAATACCTTTCCTTTAAATGCCACCTTAACAGGAGTTCCTATATTACAAAGAAAATCAAAAGCATTTGTTAAATCAAAAGTAACTCCTTTAGCAGTCTTATAAACTCTGTGAGCAGGAGATTCTTTGGTAACGACTTTTTGTATGTATCTCTCTTCAATTGGATAAGAATAAACGTTCTTGGTTTCCAAACTAACCACTGATTTATCTAGCGTTTTTCTTTTTGAAGAACGGACATTCCCCGTTCTTTGTCCAGAAGCATCTGGTGCCAAAGCACTGTCCGGTGCTCTTGTAAAAGGTGCAGTCTTTGACCTCTCTTCCTTTCCTCTT
>CP070662.1:306179-333390 GCA_020355185.1 archaeon | reverse complement strand
CTACACTGTCAACCTCGTAAAATACTGGCTTTATCTTGATAGACTGAAGTCCTGCTGCGACCTGTACGTGTCCACAATCATTTATTTTTAGTCCACCCCGAACTGCGGCCTTTGCAAGGACCAGGGGTTTGTCTTGGACTACATGAAGAACAGACACAAGAGCGACCTCATGATATTTGCCATTGACGCGGACCTCGATCTCAATTCCATAGACATGATAAGGAGGTCCTATGAAGTGAAAACATTGCCTTCCCTCATAATCGACGGCGAATTGCATGAGGGTTTTGTGGGAAAAGACCGGATGGAAGAAATAATCAACTCTTCTTCTCGCTCCGCTTAAGGTAAATTTTCTTGCTTCTTCCAGCTTTTTCCGTTTCTATGAGCCCCCGCTCCTCAAGGTCTTTTACCAGTCTGCTGACCTTTGCCTTGGAAAAATCGGTCTCTCTTACAACATGCCTCTGTTTGCACATGCCTCCCCTTTCCTTTACGACATCCATGACACGCTTTTCGTCTCCCTTGAGCAGGCTAAGGTCCACGGTTTCCCTTTTTCTGCTGCCCAGTCCCACAAGAATGGCTATTACCAGAATAAGGATTCCTATGAGTAGGAACACAAGGTTCTGGTCCTCCCTTTCAGGGGGTCCTATGCTTTCGTAAACCACGGATACGTCTATTCCCTCCCCCCTCTTAACACCTTCCCTTTCCCATTCAATGAATATTCTTCTGCCATCAGACCCCTCTATTCCGTCAGTCGGAGAATAGGGAACCAGTGTGGTGGGTTCCTCCGGTTCCTCTATCAGGACATATCCCTTTTCCAGAACGGCCTTGATAACCATTTTTTCCACATCCTGGGGCGTCTTAACGTTCGCTTCAAAAACCAGCTTATCCTCAATCTCTATCAGAGTGTCCGGGGTGAAAAATTTCATATTCAGTGCCCTTCCGCCTTCCGCGACCCCGCCGAAATCGCAGAATATCGAGGTTCCCTCGCCTTTGGGTACCATATCGCAAGTGTAGTTCCCGAAGTTGGCGTTTGTCTCAAATTCCTTCAGTGGGAAAGGCAGGAAATATTCCAGGCTGCCATCAGGTGCCTGTTCAAACAGGAAAACAAAAGTGAAGTTTGAGCCATCCGAATCTAGGTTCACAATTGTTTCATAGTATTCCAGAGGCGTGGCTGCGGCTAGGGGGGTCAGCAGGACAAGAGGCAATATCAAAGCTAAAAATCTCATAGTTATCCCTTGATTATTGATGAGTAAAGAATAAATTATTTTCTGAAGAGCTTTTTATTGATCCAGTTTTTGCCGGCAACAGGGATCTTCTCCCCGCACTTCCGGCATCTCATGTTCTTGTCCAGATTGAACTTCTGTATCGAGAAACCGAACCTCTTTATGGCCACCTCACCACAGCTCTGGCAGAACGTGCTCTCGTATCTGTGACCCGGAACATTGCCCACATATACGTACTTTATGCCCTCCTTTCTGGCAATTTCCCTTGTCTTGTCCAGGGTTTCCACGGGGGTGCTTGGTATGCTTGTAAGCTTGTAATTTGGATAGAACTTGGATAAATGAAGCGGAACTTCCCTCCCCAACTCTTCCACAATCCATTTGCACATGTTCCTTACCCGTTCCGTGTTGTCGTTTAGGCCGGGAATAATCATATCAGTTATCTCTATCCATACCTTCTCTTTCTGCAAAATTTTCAGGGTTTCTTTTACCGGTTCATCCCCTTTCTTGCCCAAGCAGTACTTCTTGTAGAAGCGGTAATCGCCCTTCAGGTCGACATTTGCGGCATCTATATAACCGGCCAGTTTTTTAACGGATTCAGGCGTGAAATAGCCGTTGGTAACCAGTACATTGTAAAGAGTTGAGCCGGCTATTTTCGCGGTATCATAAACATATTCATAGAACACGGCCGGTTCCGTGTAAGTATAAGCGATTCCGTCACATTTCCAGTTCCCGGCCTTGTTTACCAGGTCTTCCGGCGAGTATTTTTCCCCCCGAATCTTGTCAAATTCCTGGGAAATTTCCCAGTTCTGGCAGAAAAGACACCCCAGGTTGCATCCCAGGGTGGCAACAGACAGGGTCCTGCTTCCCGGAGCGAACTGGAAGAAAGGCTTCTTCTCTATTGGGTCCATGCTGACGTCTATGGCCTTCCCGTAGACCAGTGAACAAAGCCTGCCTTTCACGTTTTCCCTTACCTTGCAAAATCCCCTTTCTCCGGGGCTTATCTCACATCCCTGCCCGCATATGCCGCACTTTACCTTGTCCATATCCAGTTTATCATAAATCATTGTTTCCTTCATTTTGGGCCCCTTCCGTTTAACCAGCCTTTTACCAACCCCCTTCTTGGCTCTTTCGGACCTTTTAACTGTCTTCTTGGCCATGCAACCACAATTATATTTAAACATGTCTGATTAATATAGTCGTGGGTATTATACGTTGATGTGCACGCAGTGTGCATCCTCACAAATCCAACCCATTGCGGCATGCCTCAGTAGCTCAGTCGGTAAGCCTTTCTCTTTTGTAAAAGAGAAACCCTTGGGAAAGAGAAAACTCTTTGACTCGGTAGAGAGGTTGACGCGCACCATGTGCGCGTCTTTGCTGGTAGCGATTGCCTCGTACAGCCCTTTACTCAGTGAATCTTTTCTCGGCGAAAAGATTCATCAAAATGGCTTGGTCATTTTGTTCGAAAAGCGCTGGCGGAAATCGGCTTGGTTTAATAACCAAGGTTCGAGAGAGCAATAGGTCGCCGGTTCAAGTCCGGCCTGGGGCTCCAATAAAACCCTTTCTTACTCCTTCGTCGCAAGACAAGTGTTTTACGTAAAGAACTTGAAAACGCTTCGCGTTTTCCATAATTTCAGGTTTTTAAGTTTCGAATTCTAAAATTAAAATAACCGATAAAGTGATTATATGCTGAGAGGTTATCTCTACAGGAAGCTTATAGAGGAGAGGATGGGGAAGAAGGAACCGTCCAAGGAAGAGAAACCCGAGAATCAGCCGGAGAAGAAACAGGAAAAACCAAAGGAAAAGGAGAAAAAGCAGGTCAAAAAGTCGAAAAAAGAGCTTCATAATGTGCATGAAAATCCCAGTTTGTTCGCGGGAATAGTGATCGGGCTTCTGGGGGGAGTTCTGGGTAACCTTATAGTCTTTTCTGCACAGGATGCCATTGATTCCATTTCCTCAGGAAACAGCTGGGTAATATTTCTCGCGGCTCTCGGAGGATTTATAGTTGTGTTATGGTTCCTGCTTTCAAAACTCAGGCTGTCAATGTACAGGTAATAGATTTATAAACCTTTGCTCTAAATTCTAAAGACATGGAGGTGTTTAAGTCGTGCAAGTGGTATTTTTCGTGGAAAAGGAAAACTTGAACAAGGTAAAGGACGTAACCGGTGAGGAACCAATAGTAAGGCAGAGTATAACTTTCAGGGACAACAAGTCACTGGGCCTGGAAAAGGAAGGAAATTACCTTATGATAGATGGCTCTGAAGAGGCCTGCAGGGACGCCCAGGAAAAGCTAAAGGACTTGGCAGAAGAACTGGAAAACGAAGAAAAGGAAAAGGTAATTGATAAGATGAAGAAGATGGAAGACTCCGCCCTCGAAGGTTTCGGCGGCATATTCGGCTAGTGGTTCAAGTGAAAATGGCTGTTTTTACCAAAAATCTTTCCCCTGAAAAAAGAAATGAACTGATAAACTATGCCAGGTGCAAATGGGAATTTTCAGGAGAATATTCTGACCCGGAAAAAATTATTGAAGATGCAGGGCAAAGAGTGGTGGAAAGGCACGGTAACGCGTTTCACGTCCTAAAAGAAGGCAAATTCAGCCATATACTCGTCTATGACTTCAATTCTCTCTCCAGGCAAGTTATAGAAACGCTTTACAACGTTTTCGGGATAAAGGTTCTGAGTTTCAAAGAGCAGACGGAGAAAGAGGAGGAACTAAAGAAAGAAGAGATAGAGGAAATCCCTGTAAGCGTAGAAAACGAGGGAAAATACAAAAGAATAGAGCCTCTCTAATCCTTCAGCTTAACCAGTTCTTCAGGCTTAAAGATGCCCCTGGGAGTTATTATACCTGTTATATACTTGGCCGGCGTGACGTCAAATGCAGGGTTTCTGGCCAGACTGCTAGCATTAGCAACTCTCACCTTCACTCTCTCTCCTTTCCCGTCTGAACCCCAGGCAAAAAGAACCTCTTCTCCGTCCCTTTCTTCAATGGGTATCTCCTCACCCGAACCCAGGTTCCAGTCCAGGGTGCTCATGGGTATTGCCACGTAGAATGGAATGTTATTTTCCTTTGCCAGAACAGCCTTTTCATAAGTTCCTATCTTGTTGGCCACGTCCCCTGTCTCGGCCACGGTCCTGTCCGAACCAACTATGACCATGTCCACCTCGCCCCTTTTCATGTAATAACCTGCTGCGTTGTCAGCTATTATGGCATGCTTTATACCTTCCTGGGAGAGTTCCCAGGCCGTTAACCTTGCTCCCTGCAGCCTCGGTCTGGTCTCGTCAACAAAAACAAAAATCTCCTTATCCTTCCTTTTGGCCCTGTACATGGGTGCTGTGGCAGAGCCCCAGTCCACGAAGGCCAGCCAACCGGCGTTACAGTGTGTGAGAACGCGAAAGCCGTTCTTAATCAGTTTTTCCCCGTGCTCTCCTATCATTTTGCAGTGCTCAGCATCTTCATCCGCAAATTTCTGGGAAGTTTTTATCGCAAGTTCCTGGCACTCTTCCAAAGAGTTGCCCTTCTTTACTTCTCTTATCACGAAATCCATGCCATTAACCAAATCCACAGCCGTGGGCCTGGTATTTTTCAAGGTTTGGTAAACCTTTTCCACATGTTTCCAGAAATCTTTCAGATTGCCCCTGAAGGCTAGGCAGCCTTGTGCCAGGCCGTAGGCACCGGTTGCGCCTATTGCGCCGGCGCCCCTGACCACCATGTTACTTATAGCAGAGGCAGTTTCCCTGTAATTCTTCAAATCAATGATTTCAAACCTGTGGGGGAGAAGCGGCTGGTTTATCATTCTGACTGCGTTACTTTCCCTGTCAAACCAGACAGTCCTGTATTCTTTTGTTCCTTTGTCAGTTTTTACCTTCAAGAAGACACCTAAAAATATAAACCCGAGAGAGTATAAATATTTGTTCAAGCGCCCGTGGTCTAGAGGTATCTTGGCTTGGATTCCATCTAAGTCGGTCTCCAGAGGACCCAAGCTTCCCAAACATCCTTTTGAAACTGCGTTTCAAATACTTGGAATTTTGATTCCAAGATTTTAGAAAAAGCGTGTACGGAAAATATAAGCAAAAATATTAAAATCGGAAACAGCTTGTGGCACGGGTTCGATACAGACCCTTTAGAAAAGTGTCTTTACTCCCAAAAACTTGGAAACGCTTTGCGTTCCCCAGAGAGGAGAAAATCCCGTCGGGCGCACCATATCTCAGAAACTATAAAAAGAAAACTTTTAAATAAGCCATCATAAATATTATTGTGATTATAAATGGCTTTCTGGAAGAAAAAAAATGAAAGAAGGAAAAGGGAGCTGGAAGGAATAAAAGATAAGGTGGAGGGCAAGAAACCACTTCCACCACCTCCACCAGGGGAAATAGAGGAAGTAAAGGAAACCAAGAAGAAAGCACCGATAATAGAAACCCCCCCTGAACCCAAACCGGTTCCCAAGGTATCCCTCGCGAAAGAAGAGACTGAGGGAGAATCGGCGCCTCTGTTCATAAAAATAGAAAAATATGAAATGGTTCTTGACAAGCTCATGGAACTAAAGAATACTCTGCAGACACTCACCAGACTGATTTCCTTCCATAGCGAGGTGGACGAACTTAAGGCAGACATCTTTTCCAGGATAAAGGGCAACATATCTTCCCTAACAGACCTCTTGATTGCCATGGACGAAATATTCGTCAAGCCCGAGAGGCCGGACATAACCGAGTCCAAAGAGAAAGAGGAAGGCGAAGTGGAAGAGCAGATTCTTGATTTGGGAGAAGAGCTGAGGCACCTGAAAAGAGAGCTTTCAAAAATCGAATAAGTAAGCCTTTAAAAAAGGCTTAAGCCAAATTTTATAAATTATTTATTTTTAACCGCTACTACTATTAGCTATGCGGAGAGCTTAGGCGGAGGTAGTTTTCCTCCAAAGCCAAGTGGTCAATGGTTTGCCGACTAGAGGCGCCAGTTCGTCTTGAGTTTTGACGCTCGGATGACAGGTGATACTCAAGATCTGGTCTCTTAGTGAGTTCGTCGGTTCAAATCCGGCCCTCCGCACCACTCGGCTTTCATAACGAAAGCCTTTATATTCAAAGCCAAGTTGTGCGCCCGCACCACTTATCGTGATTTTATGCTGCAAATCCTAAAGCTCGGGGGAAGTGTGATAACAGAGAAAGGCAGGCTTGCCACCGCCAAAAAAGATGTCATAGAGAGACTCGCCCGGGAGATAGCCTCGGCCAGAAAGGAAAAGGAATTTCAGCTTGTTCTGGTCAATGGTGTCGGGAGTTTCGGTCACATTCCCGTAAAGGAATACGGACTCAAGAATGGAATGAAAGACAGGAAAACGAGAAAAGGTTTTGCCAAGGTTCATAAATATGTGGAGGACCTAAACAGGATAATATGGGACTCCCTTGAAAGGGAAGGTTTGATAGCAGTTCCTGTTCACCCGCTCAGTTTCATACTTCAGGATGACTGGAAAATTGTTAAATTTGAAACAGATGTAATAGAAGGTTTTCTGAAACAAAACGTAATACCTATGCTTTACGGTGACATGGTTCTGGACCTCAAACAAGGTTGTTCAATAATCTCCGGTGATGACATAGTTCCCTACCTGTCCCAAAAATTAGATGTGGACAGAATTATAATGGGGACAAATACGGACGGGATATTCGACAAAGATCCTAATCTTTTTCCTGATGCAAGGCCCATACCGGAGATAAGCAATGAAAATTACAAAAAAGTTCTGGATGGCATCTCCGGTTCAACAGAAACAGACGTTACAGGGGGAATGAAAGAAAAGGTAAGGAAGCTTATTGAAAGAACAGGAGGAACCATTTGTGTGATTTACAACGCGGAAAAGGAGGGTCTTACAAAAAAAGCTCTGCTCGGAGAAAGGGTGGGGACAATTCTGTCTATTTCTTGAGTATCTCTTTCAGTCTTTTCTCCAGGTTTTCTTTGTACTTCTCGCTTTTGTTTTCCTTGGTGTAGAAGTCTGTCTTGGCTGCCATGGAAAGTTCGCTGGCCACGGCCCTGGCCACCTTCCCCTTGATCTCCGCCGGGGCGTTTGTTACCTCCGGATGTAAAAAGAGGATACCGTACTTTGGGGGATCGACCTTTTTCTTGTTTTTCATGAAGCGGAAAAGGGCCCTCTCAGCTCCCAGAAGCTGTATGGTTGAGGAGGGAAGCTTGGCCAGGTTCTGAAGTCCCCCCGCCAGTACCAGGAGCTTTGCCGCAAGATTTGGACCGGCTACTGCAGTTATGTTTGGGGCCACTTCAGGCATGAGCTTTTCCAGATAAGCCTCAATTTTTTCGTTAAGCTGAAACATTTCTTCCGTCTTTTTAGATAAATCCTTTATGATTAAAAGGTCCTTTTTATCAAGGTTCATGCCAACTGTTCCGGAGTATCCTTTAATTCCATCTCTCTGGGGATTTTCGGAAATGGTTTCCGCGTATCTCCTGTTATCTTTTACATTCTGTTCCAGTTCCGGGTAGTAATGACCGTACCACTCGTGAAGTCGCTCCGATAGCCTGTTTGAAATGTCCACTAGGTCCTCCACGCATGAAACGGCCTGCATGGCTATCCTGTCTTTTTTCTCCCCTGTCTTAAGCCTTTTCCTTGTTCTTGCTATCTGGACTTCGGATATAAACTTGTTTAACTCGGCCGGATTTTTCGCGAAGCCCTTTTCCACGGCTATCTCCCGCAGGTTGTCCCTGAGATAAACGGAAGCCGAGATTTTTTCCCGGAAATCCACGTTATAGCCCTCCTTACTGAAGTTGATGTCACTAACTACATCCCTGTCCCCGGATTTTTTCAGGACCTCCTCCAGTTCTTCGGTAACCACCCCTTCCCCAAGCCTTTCCATCCTTTCCAAAATCTTATCCGGATCCCTGGGAAAAAGAGAGTAATGTAAAATCTTTTTCTTTTGGTCCAGAGCAAATACTCCGGCCATGCAATACGTGATGAAAATCATACTTTTATTAAAAGAGTAAGATATAAATAGCCGAGCTTTCTTTTAAGTCGAACATAACCCTTCTTTTTACCAATATTGTTTATATAGTTTCCAATCTTTTAAAAAGCTGAAATTACAGAGTTAAATATTTAACGGGTATAATACTGGATAGGTGATATCATGGAACTGACACCAATAGACAGCGTAGCATGCTGGTATATAGATAATGTAGATATAACCAAAAAAGGATTGTCCAGAGGTATGAAAGACTTGTTTGAAATTTTACCTTCTTATAAGGACAATATCAAAGATTTGACTAAAATTTTTGAAGATGAGGATGAGCTAGAGGATTTGGGTTATCACACTATAGTTGAACGTGTTATGCAACTTAAAAACAATGGGGTTATAGTATTTGATAAAGGGAAAAAAACTTATGCTTTAAACGAAGGGGGGCATGAATCAGAACTTTCACAGTCTTATAATCTTTACTTTATCATATCAGAAGATTTAGAAAATTTGATGGACCAGGGAATTGATTATATTATTAAAAATGGTGAATCTGAAATGGGGATGACTACGATGGGTAATGTTTTGAAAATGATTAGGAGCGCGCAGAAACAGAAGAGAAAAAATGCAACTCTAGAAGAAATGCCCGAAGGATTTAAATCAGAAGATATTCATAAAATAGCATTTAAACCAAGATTTTATGTGAATAAAACACATGATTATGATAAAACGTATGTGTTTCTAAAAACAATGGAAATAAGGGATTTGTTTAATAAAGACAAAAAAAGTATAAATTCCCTAAAGAGGGTTCCGGGAATAAAAGTTATAAAATCAAAATGAATCTTGTAGTTCACTACTGTTCTGGGTGACCTTTCCTCATCAATCAGGTGGGAAATGAAGTTCCTCATGTCGTCTTCCGTTACTTCCTCAAAGGATTTCTTGACAAAGAGGCCAAATGTCTTTGGGCATGAAAGATATAAATAACTAAAACCAGAGTTTTAAAAAGGTGATTATTACATGGGTAACATAAGAACGACCTTCATCAAAAACATGTCCAAGGAGCTCGTGGAAAAGTATCCGGACGAACTTACGTCTGATTTTCAGAAAAACAAGGAGTTCCTGAAAAAAGTCATAGATTCAAAGGACCTTAGAAACAGGATAGCAGGTTACATAGCCAAATTAAAGAAAACGAAGTAGAGTCTATGAAAGAAATATCTTCCGGCATATTCTCCGAAAACGGCAAGATTCTTACCTTAAATTCCAGACCCGGCCAGAGAGTATACGGCGAACCAATTCTGAAGAAGGGAAAAAAGGAATACAGGGAATGGATTCCCTACAGGTCCAAGCTTGCCGCGGCCATAAAAAAAGGCCTTAAAAAAATACCCGTAGAAAAGAACCAGAAAATTCTTTACTTGGGCTCGGCCACGGGTACCACTCCCTCCCATTTGAGTGACATAGTGGGTGAAGGCGGTATAATATTCTGCGTGGAGTTCTCCGAGAGGATGATGAGGGAATTCCTGAGGGTGTGCAGCCAGAGGAAGAACCTGGTTCCTATCCTGGCTGACGCGCGAAAGCCCCAGGAATATTCAGATATAACAGAAAAGGTTGACCTGGTATACTGTGACATAGCCCAACCTGACGCAACCCGGGTGGCCGTAATAAACTGCAAAGAGTTCCTCAAATCCGGCGGCTACCTGATGATTGCCATAAAGTCCAGGAGCGTTGATATCACAAAAAGGCCTTCGGACATTTATAGGGAAGAAATCCAGAAGCTCAAAATGGCCGGATTCGAAGTCCTAGACTGGATGAAACTCGACCCGTTCGAGAAAGACCATGCTTTCATACTGGCCCGTCAGATTCCCTCCAAGTAGTTTCTCAGCCTTTCCATGAATTTGTCAGCATTCTCCTTCGGTATGTTTGCTGCCGCTGCAGCCGGGTGGCCTCCCCCGGAGCCGATTCCCTCGGAGATACGCGAGAAAAGTTCCGCCAGGTTTATCCTTGCGGTCTGGCATCTGGCGCTCATGCTCAGTACCTTGTCCCTGGTGTAAACGAAAAAGGCCGCGTCAGGTTTCTCTTCGGAGAGCTTTGTGGAGACCACTGAAGCTATCTTGTATTTGTTGTAAACCTTGTACAAATAGGAATTTGTATCGGGAAAATATTCTGAGTGGTACTTGAAATCAATCATCGTCTCGTCAATGGCCTTCTGGAATTTCTGATAGACTTTTATGAGTTTGCTGTCCAGCACGTCCTGCGGCCTTTGAGCCTCCAGAAAAACCCTGTAAGCATTTACAATCCCCCTGTAACCGTAAACTCCTTTGCTTGCCTCTATAACGTCAGACAAAAACTTCAGGTCCTCTCCGTTTTCCTTGCATTTGAAAAGTTTTTTGCCTCTGTCACCTATTATACCTACGTTGGCAATCCATACATATTCCCCGATTTCTTTCAGTTTACTGATAATTTCATAGACAAGATATGAAGCAGGAAGATATTTTTCGGGGTCTTTGAGTCGGGGGTTTACATGAATAAATTTTTCCATTTTGTTTAAATCCTGCTTGGGTGTGTGATGGTCTATTACAAGGACCCTGGATTTGATCCTTCCGACATCCCATTGGTCCGCGGCCAGATCCACAAAAATTCCGTAGGGATAATTGTTTATCTCTTCCATGAGCTGTTCGGTTATCTGTATTCCGTAAGAATCATTGGGTGAGACCATCTTAACTCTTTCTCCCAGGAACTTTGCCATTAGAACAGCCGAGCAAACCCCGTCCGCGTCCCCGTGGTAAACAAGAGAACACCTGTCCAGAGACAACAAAAACTCTTTGGTCTTTTTTTCAATTTTTTTCATTTCAGCACTTCCAGTTCAAATCTTACCTTCTTGTTCTTGTATTCGGAGACCTTGCCCCCCTTCACTTTGCCGAAATCTATCTTTTCTGACCCGACTTCATCCCCTATAATCTTTTTCCATTTCTTTATTATCTTCTCCCCATCCTTGTCACATTCAAGTTTAATCTTTATCCTGTCTTCAACCATAAGACCCATTTCCTTTCTGGTCTGCTGTACATTCCTTATAAACTCCCTGACCAGGCTCTCCTCGAATATTTCCCGGGTCTCCTCCAGGTCCAATGCGACCGTTCCTCTTATCTTGTCCAGCCTGAATTCCTTTCCCTCCTTTGAGGCCATTTCTATGACCAAATCCTCATCAGAAAGTTTGAAGCTCTTCAAATCAACCGAGCCCTTCTCACGTACTTCCTTTACAAGCTTTGGTTTGTCCTCCTTTTCTAGGGCTTTTTCTATCTCCTTCACGTCCTTCCCGTACTTGGACCCGACTTTTGAATAGTTTAGTTTCACAGTATACTCAACCGAGAGCTCGCCGAACTTAACTTTTTTGGTATTGCACATCTCTTTCAGAACATCTTCCAGCTCCTTAACGGCTTTCCTAACCTCTTCCGGTCCACTAACCGTAAGTTCCTTAACCGGGTATCTGAGTCCCACGTTTTTCTCCTGCCGGATTGAGTTGGCGGCCTCCGATATCTTCTGTATTATAGCGAAATTCCTTTCCAGTTTTTTGTCAATCTTTTTCTCGTCAGCTTCGGGCCATTCAAGAAGATGTATGCTCTCCGTTTTCTCGTTTTTCCGGAACAAATCCTGATAAATATTCTCTGTTATGAAGGGGGTAAAGGGCGACATCAGCTTAAGGGTATCCAGAAGAGCGTAATACATCATGACGGCTACGTCTTTCTCTCCCTTCAACCTGTTCCTAACCAGCTTTACATATATTCTGGAAAAGTCGTTTATGAAGAAATCTTCCATGGCTTTTGCGGCCAGAAACGGGTTCAGTTCCTCCATATGCCTCTTCACAATTTTCTTTATACTCTCAAGCCTCGAAATAAGCCACACGTCCTCCTTTTCCAGATCTTTGAATTTTTTCCCGGGGTTTACCAGGAATTTTTTTACATATTTACCCAAGTTAACCAGATAGTCCAGGTTCTTGGTTATCTCCTTTGCAGGGGAATAACCGAAGAGTACATTCTGGGTGGTATTTGTTTTTATGTACATCCAGCGCATAACGTCCGCTCCCATCTTTTCAATTGCCTCATCGAACCAGATAACGTTCTTTCCGCTCTTATGCATCTCCTGGCCCTTCTCGTCGTAAACTTTTTCAAACAAAAGAACCTTCTCATACGGGGTTTTGTCTTCAAGCGTCACGCTCATGAAAAGAAGTGAATAGAACCAAAGTCTTACCTGTTCTCTCATTTCTGATATGAGTTCCGCGGGGAACCATTCCTTCCAGTATTCTCTGTCTGTCATATATTTTAGCGTGGAATAAGGGACTATTCCCGCATCAAGCCAGCAGTCCCCGACTTCCTCTATCCTTTTCACCTCTTTTCCGCACTCAGGGCATTTCAGGACCACTTTATCTATCTGCGGCTTGTGCAAATCCTTCAAATCGTCCATACCTGAAACAGCCTTTTGCTCAAGTTCTTTCCTGTTTTCTATCACTATAAGTTCACCGCAATCACATTCCCAGAAGGGCAGGGGCAGGCCCCAGTAACGTTTACGAGATATGTTCCAGTCACCCATGTTGCTTAACCAGTCGTTCATCAGTTTTCCCCCGAATTCTGGTGACCACATCACTCGCTTGGCTTCCCTTATCATCCTCTCCCTTATATCATCAACTTTTATGAACCATGCATCAGTCATCCTGAATATGAGTTCCTCCTTGCATCTCCAGCACGTCGGATACCTGTGCTTAATTTTGTCCCTACCGTACAACATACCTTTCTTATCCAGGTCCTCTATTATGGGTTCCATGACTTCAGTCACGTTTTTCCCAGTAAGCCAATTGAATCCCTCTATGTAGTAGCCATATTCATCCAGAGGAGCTATCGCAGGGAGTCCGAGCTTTTGTCCCAGTTCAAAATCCTCCGCCCCGCAACCGGGAGCTATGTGGACGATACCTGTGCCGTCTTCCTCTCCCACTTCGTTCCAGGGCACCACCTTGTGAACGACCCCCCTTTGCGCGTCCAGCTCGTCATAAGGTCCTTTGTATTCCCACCCAACCAGGTCTTTTCCTTTTATTTCACCCAAAAGTTCATAATCGCCCAGTATCTCGGCGGTTGCCCCAGAAAGATAATAAGTAACACCGCTTTTCCTCACCTTAAAATAAGTCACGTCAGGATTGACGGCTGCGGCCACGTTTGAAGTCAGTGTCCACGGCGTGGTTGTCCACACCAGAAGATATTCCTTCCGGCCTTTTATCGGGAACTTGAGAAAAACCGTATCATGGGTCAGCTCCTTGTAGCCCTCTCCTATCTCATGCTGCGACAGCGATGTGCCGCACCTTATGCACCATGGAAGTACCCGATGACCCTTCGTTATCCATCCGTTCTGGTGGCATTTCTTCAGGAAGTGCCATATATGTTCTATGTTGGAGTCGTCCATCGTGTAATATGATTTTTCCCAGTCCATCCACTGCCCGAGGCGAACGGACTGTTCCGTCTGAACCTTTGCCATTTTTTCCACCCTTTCCCTGCATTTCTGTATGAAATTTTCCAGTCCGTATTCCTCTATGTCTTTTTTGGTTTCCAGTCCTAGTTCCTTTTCAACCTCCACCTCAACCGGAAGGCCGTGGCAGTCAAAACCGTTCTGGAACCTCTGCCTGAATCCCTGCAGCGCGCGATACCTCTGGTAAATGTCCTTGAGTGTACGGGCGTAGGCATGATGGACTCCCATGGGATTGTTTGCGGTGATGGGACCGTCTATGAACCGGAAATTCTTCCTGCTTTTGCCGTTTTTCTCCACCAGTTTCTCGAATATCCTGTTCTTCTCCCAGAATTCCAGTATCTCCTTTTCAACTTCCTGCGGTTTATACACATAAACACCTTTCTTCAGATTTTCTCCCTATCTTATTTAAACTTTTAGAATCAGGACTAAATAAAACCATTTCCACCTTCTCAGCCTTTCCAACCAACGATAAATAATTCACCGGCCATCTCCATCGACCCAGAAATAGTTTCGGACGAACCTATTTAAAACTTTTTAATCCTTTCAATGCCAATTAGATTATGCTTTGGGCAATACTTTCGATATTCGGGGCATTCATTTTTGCTGTTGTAAACGTGATAGATAAGTACATTCTAATAAAATGGGTAAGGGAGCCAATTATTCCCGTAATGATTCTAAGTACGGTCGGTTTAACAGCAAGCGCCCTTATTTACCTTATTCGAGGTTTCTCTTACCTCTCATATTTTAATATATTTCTCGGCCTATTCTGCGGATTTTTTTATATTTTATCTAATATTTTATTTTTTAGAGCATTAAAAATAGAGGAAGTTTCAAGGGTAATTCCTCTCTTTTACTTAACTCCTTTATTTACTCTTATTCTTGCAAGCGTGTTTTTAGGAGAGGTATTCACTTGGTTAAAATACCTTGGAATATTCATGATTGTTTCAGGTTCAATTTTAATTTCAACAAGAAGAACAACCAAAATTAAATTAAATAAGGCTTTTTGGCTTATGATTTTAGCCGGCATCTTTCTTTCTTTCAACGCAATCATATCCAAATATCTTCTTGGAATTTCAGATTACTGGACGGTATTCGGCTATACGAGAATAGGAGCATTTATATTATCTATTCCACTTCTTTACTTTTATCTACCAAACCTTATCTCGATGGTTAAAGAGTACGGAAAGAAAACCATAGGAGTAATAACCGCGAACGAAACTGCCAATGTTTTTGCCATGTTATTAATTACAATAGCAACAGCAATAGGTTTCGTTAGTTTAGTTAGTACTTTAATGTCTACTGAACCATTTTTCGTGTTATTATTCGTAGTCATAATTAGCAGGTTTTACCCCAAAATATTAAAGGAAGAGGTAAGCAGAAAAATAATTATAATGAAATTAACAGCAATAGTATGCATGTTCATCGGAATTATTTTGATAATTTAAATCCAGCCCAATAATATTTAAATCCGTCCCGGTCCTAATTATATCAAATCGTTAAAAAGTGTCTTTATGACGGAATGCGAGATTTGCGGTTCGAATGCCTCGAAAAGGGCGGAAATAGACGGGGCCCTGGTCAATGTCTGTGACGGATGTGCCAAGTACGGAAAGGTGGCCCCGGAACCTGTTAAATTAAAACCGAAACCGAAGCAGGAAATCGATTCTTCAAAATACATAGATCCCCAATATCCTAAGCTTATAAAGAAAGCCAGAGAAGAAAAAGACCTGAAGATAGAGGAGCTTGCCAAAAAAATCAACGAGAAGGAAAGCGTTATATCCCGTCTGGAAACTGGTCATCTTTCTCCGAGCTTTTCCCTTGCAGAAAAACTTGAAAATTTTCTGGAAATAGAACTCGTAAAGGAATATGAAGGCAATCTGGTTTCCCAGAATAAAGAAGGCGGGTCCGGTCTCACCATCGGGGACGTAGTTGAAATTGGTGGCACAGATGATTGATGTCCACTGTCATCTGGAGCAAAAAGATTATGACAAGGACAGGGACCGGATAATACAAAAATGCAGGCAGGAACTCCGTGCTTTGGTAACATCCTGTGTCCATCCCAGTAGCTTTGACCTTACCATGAAACTGATCGAGAAATACAGAAATTTCGTTTTCTGCACCTGTTCCGTGCATCCTATCCATATAAAAGAGATATCAGGCGAAGAGAAAGCCAATTTTTTCAATCTAATCAGGGAGAACAGGGACAAAATAGTTGCAATCGGGGAAACGGGACTGGATTACCACTGGGTAAAGGAAAAAGAGTGGAGAGAGAAACAGAAGCAGCTTTTCCGGGAGATGATAGGGCTTGCAAAGGAGCTAGAAAAGCCCCTTGTAATTCATTCCTGGGAATCGGACGAGGACTGCATAGAGATTCTGGAGCAGGAGGGTTCGGAGCGCGTGAACTGGCACATGTTCGGAGGTCGCGCACTCTTGGAACGGGTGCTGAGCAACCAGTGGTCTATCTCAATGAACGCAATAGTCCTGAAGAGCAAAGACAGGAAAAAGATAATCAGGGACATGCCCCTGGACAGGATAATGCTGGAGACGGACGCGCCATGGCTTGACCCGGAAGGGGGAAGAAACACTCCCCTGGTCATAAAAAGGGTGGCCAGAAAGATAGCAGAAATCAAAAAAATCCCCTATGAACAAATCTGGGAAACATGCGGCCGGAATGCCCTGCAGTTTTTCCATTTACCCATAACATTATAAGCCTTTGTTTTCTTATATTGTCAGGTATTATGCTGGATAAACTTAAGAGACAACCAAAGGAAAAGAACGTGGCTCTTTACGTTGACGGCCCCAACCTCCTCAGGAGCGAATTCAAGATAGACCTGGACAAGATGAGGAGAAAGGTAAATAAATACGGGAGAGTTATGATAGCCAAAGTCTTCCTGAATCAGTTTGCCTCGGAAAAGCTGATAGAAGCCGTTGCCAGCCAGGGCTTTGAGCCCATAATAGAGGTTGGCGGGGAGAAGAACGAACAGAAGAGCGACGTTGACGCCACCATGGCTGCGTCCGTCATGGAGGGGGTATTCAATCCCAATGTTGATGTTATAGCCATAGCCACCCGGGATGCGGACTTCATGCCCGTCGTCCTGAAAGTAAAGGAGCACGGCAAGGAAGTAATTGTAATAGGGATAAATCCCGGTTTTTCCATATCCCTAAAAAACGTGGCCGATTACGTGGAAGACTTGGGGAAGTAGCTACCCCACAGGAAACCTTAAAATGGCTCCCATTCCTCCCATAAGATAGAACTGCTCTCCTTCGGAACTGTCTTTTGATATAATCTCGATCTCCGCGCCGGTCTGCTTGGCCTTTTCTTCCATAGCCTCTATGATATCCATTTCCCCGACTATCCCCAGAGCTTTTCCGCATTTGCATTTCTGGTCTTCCTTTTCGTCTTTTCTGACGAATCTTTTCTCCCCGAAGCCGCAGTCGCACATATATTCAACTTCCTCCCATTCCAGATCCTCTGAAATCAGCACGGTTTCAGCGGCTCCCAGTTCCACGGCCTTTTTAACATCATGTATACCGTAAGTCGCCTTCGGGCTTTCTGATTGCAGCTCCTCAAAGAACCTTTTCAAAACCTTCTTTTCCCTGGATATCTTGGCCTCCTCCAAAAGGTCCTGTGATCTGTTAAGAAGCTCGTGCAGACCATTCTCTCCGGTATAGCCCGTATCCTTGATTCCGATTATTTTTTTCTTTAAGTCCTCGCTAAGGTAATTTTCATTAACGAATTTTTCCTTTATCGGTCCCGGTCCCCCCACTATAATCCCCTTTATGTCCTCGTCCGAAAAGACAGTTTTGTAGCAGTCTGCAATCTCCTTCAGAAAATCGTTGAGCATCCCCTCCCTTATCCTTCCGTAACGCGCGGCCGACTGCCCTCCGGCCCGGGTCTTTCCAGGAACTATGGAATCCAGGTTCTGTAAAATGTTTATCTTCTTGCCCTTCAGGATGGCGAAATTTGCCTCGCTCCTGTCCAGAACAACAAGACCGTAAACTTCCTTCTCCTTCATCATCTCCTCCAGCGGTTCTGTTTCAAACTTCTGGTCACACCAGTAAAGCTTCGTCTTGACGGTTTCCGGCGGCTCCAGCGACCAGAGCTCTATCTCGCTTTCACCCTCCCTTTCCGAAACATTCCCGCAAAAAATCGCGAGGCCGTTTTGCGGCGTTTTCTTGTACAGCTTCAGGTGCTGCTGTATCTTGGTCAGGGCCGATATAACGTTCTTCCTGACAGTCTTGCTCTTCACGTTCTGTGTCAGCGCAATTTCATTAGCTATGAGATTACCGATTTCATTCAAATTAAATCCCGAGGGAACATAAACACTAACCAACTCGGTGTGTCTACCTTTTTTCTCTTTCAACTCCTCCACCAGCTTCTTCAGTCTGTAGTGTTTTTCCTTCATGCTTTAACCTTGGTCAAACCAAGTATAAAAATGCCTGCAAAGGGGGTGTCAGGTTTGAGGTTTTGTTGTGACACAAATGTAACCAATGGGGGTTAGCTCAATAATTTCTGCCTCAAGTCCTGCTGATTCAAAAATATCCTTTAGCTCCTGTTTTGTGAACTGTTCAGAAACGACTTCATTGTAAAGATGGAACGTGGAACCGTCAATTTTTGTTATAATAAAATTAACCTTTTTATAACTTTTCAGTCTGGCAGCAAAAGCTTTATCAGAGAAAACACTTAAGAATATTTTACCGCCCTCTTTACAGACTCTTTTCATTTCTTTCAGCGCCTCAATTTTTTTATCCGCTAGATTGCCAAAGGTGTTTGTCATGCATATCACGTAATCAAAGTAATTATCTTCAAAGTCCATTTTTTTGGCATCTTCAAGAATAATTTTCACGTTAATTAGACCGGCAAGTTTTTCCTCAGACCTTTTGACCATGTTATCATTGTTGTCTATTCCCACAACTTCGTCACAGAAAGGCGCCAAAATCTCAACGTGCCTCCCAAAGCCGCAGCCAACATCCAATATTCTGGAGCCAGGTTTGATGTTTTCTTTCAAGAATTTAATTTCTTCTTCAAACCATTTCTTTAATTCAGGAGTAGACTCTTCAATCCAGTTTTGGAAGGTCGGAGACGACCAAATACTCATTTTTACACCGTTAAAATTCCCTTGCTGTCCTGACAAGTTCCTTGAGATGTCTGTAAAAAGGTTCCAGCTCTTTCTTGCAAATGTCCAGGGAAAGTATTTTGTATTTCTCATCCAGTTTGAATTCCGCATAATCCAGGGCTTCGTCAAAACCCATTTCTCTCTTCCCGAGGGTCATCATGAAGGCAAAAAACGCCTTGGGGTGAATAAATTTATACACATCAGCATTGGCGCATATCTCCGCTTCCTTGCATGCGAAAGGAACTGCTCCGTGATGTGCCTCCACGCAGTTTATTATTTTATTTTTCGTTTTTTCGTCCAGGTCAAATTTTTCCAGAAATTCTTTCGCCGCCTGCGAACTCATCTCAACGTGTTCTTCCAATTTCCCTTCTTCGGCGGCCTTCCCCAGCTTCAGATCCATCAGGCAGTATCCGACCAGGGCTATGGTTTTGTCCGCACCCAATTTTTCAGCCAGTTCCTCTGTTTTTCTTTCGGCAACATCAAATAGAATCCTGGGCGGCAGTCCGGTTTTTTCAATCTCCTCAAGTGCAATTTTCCTGACCTCTTCCAGAATTTTCATTCCTTCACCCTGTATTTGAAATAAACAGTAATAACAGATATATTTGCGATTATTCCGATGGCGTTTGCAATTATCAAAGGCATGTTGTTGATACTTAAACCATACATAAGCCACACCAAGAGTCCTATAAGAAGTATCAAAAAGCTCAGTAATGAAATATCAGACGAGCTCTTCCTCTTGATTATCTTATACGTTTGCGGGAAATATGATAATGACATTATAATACCAAAGACGGTTGCGGCTATCGCCAGAATTTCCACGTAAGCTTCCAGCATCATTTCACCTTGAACATCTTGCCGTGTCCCGGGATTATGTAATCAGCCATTTCCAGGAGTTTTTTACGGGATTCGACCAGTTTCTCCATGTTCATTCCCTTTGCCTGTGAATGGTCTTTTTGATTTATATCCAAGACCTGTTTTTCCCCTTCAACCCACCAGATAACATCGCCGGCAACTGCTACTTTCCCTTTTGGCGTATTGACTAGAAGCGAAAGATGCTCGAGCACGTGCCCCGGCGTTTCTATAATTTCAACATCTTTTCCCAAGATGTGCTTGTCAAATTCGAGCATCAAGTCTTTGTCATACATCAGGTTTGTATCAAAGGTTACGAATTTTGCATTTTCAAAAATTCCTGCAAGCAAAATGTGGTCAGGATGACAGTGGGACAAGAAAACATAATCAATATCGCCCGTACTTAACCCTTCTCTGCTTAATCCCTCCAGTAGTCTTTTGCGGTTACAGCCGGGATCTGTTATTATTTTTTTATTTTCTGTTGTAATCAGGCAGGTAGTAGAACTTGCTATCCAGCCGTTTTCCGTTTGTTTTGCGTATCCCTCAATCAAAACCTTGACTTGAGCCATTATTTAACCTCAACCTTCAGCTCTTTCCCTTTTTTGTACTCAATAATCTTGATTTTCATAGTTCCTTTTATAACTTCTTCTGCTTCCTTGATTTTATCGCTGTCGCTTTCTATTACAATCTTCTCCAGTTCCGCGTTCATGGCCAAATCCTTCTGCGTCTTGTACTGCCTTACCAGAGAGATGACATCCTTCGCCAGGCTGCCGACCTCCAGGGCTTCCTTATCCACTTTTTCGGCTTCCGGTAAACTGGAGACATGAACGGATTTCTCCTCATGGAAAAGTTCCTGGTAAATCTCCTCGGTTATGTGCGGGACAATCGGGGCCCACAACTTTATCGTCCCCAGGAAAGTTTTGTATAAAGTGAAGCGAGCAGCATTCTTGCTCTCTTCATTATCTCCATATAGCCTGTTCTTGACCATTTCCAGATAGAAGTCACAAAAATCATGGAGGAAGAACATTTCCAGCTCTTTTCTGGCCCTGGAAATCCTGTATTTCCCCATAAAATCTTTGTAACTCTTTATTGTCTCCGACATTCTGGACAGTATCCACTTATCCTCCATTTTCAAATCCTTTATTTCCTTTATTTCTTCAAAGTGCAGGGAGGCGAATCTTGCGCTGTTCCACAACTTAAGTAGGAGTTTTGTCCCTCTTATCATCTCCTTTTCCTGGAAGGGCAGGTCTTCGCCCACTCCCGCGGAGGCCGACCAGTATCTTAGAGTGTCCACGGAATATTTTTTGAGCATATCCGGAAGCCATATAACGTTCCCTGCGGACTTGTGCATACCCCTTCCCTTTGAATCAAGAACGTAAGTTCCTATCATCACATCTTTCCACGGGATTTCCTTGTAAAGGAGATACGACTTAAGAATCGTGTAAAAAGCCCACGTTCTGATTATATCATGGCTCTGCGGTCTCAGGCTCATTGGAAATATTTTTTTGTAAATTTCAGGATTTTTGAACTGTTGCGAGGCTATCTGTGGAGTCATGCTGGATGTCATCCAGGTATCAAATATATCCTCCTCCGGAACAAAATCATCGGAACCGCACTTGCATTTTTTCTTCGGTTCGGCAAACAACGGGTCTAAAGGCAAATCCTGTTCTTCGGCAAATACAGCCTCTTCACACTTCTTACAGTACCAAACCGGAATTGGAACACCATAGGGTCTTTGTCTGGAAATACACCAGTCCCAACCGAGGTTATTTGTCCAATCTTCCAGCCTTTTTCTGTAAAAAGAAGGATACCATTTGATTTTTTTGGATTGGGCTATTATTTCTTTTTTGTATTTGAGCGTCCTAACGAACCACTGTTTTGCAATCATATATTCAATCGGGGTTTTACACCTCCAGCACATTCCAACTTCCTGTTCCAAGTTTTCTTCTTTTATTACGTATCCCTCCTTGTCCAGGTCTTTTTTAATTCTTTCCTTGGCTTTATTCAAATCAAGCCCCTTGTATTTCCCTCCAAGTTCGTTCAGCTTCCCGTCTTCGGTTATGCAAATCTTCAGGGGAAGTTTGTGTTCTTTCCACCATTCTATGTCTGTGCTATCACCAAAAGTGCATATCATAACTATTCCCGAACCGAATTCCATATCAACCTTTTCATCCTCCATTATGGGAACCTTCTGGCCAAAAATAGGTACTATAGCGTTTTTTCCAACCAGTTTTTTGTATCTTTTGTCATCCGGATGCACGAAAACTCCGACACAGGCTGGCAAGAACTCCGGCCTGGTTGTTGCTATCTCTATTTTTTCTCCATCTTCCAGATCGAAGTAAAGATAATTTAAAACTGTAGTTCTGGGTTTGTTTTCAACTTCGGCCTGTGCCAGTGCCGTCTGATGATAGGGGCACCACAAAACGGGTTCTTCGGCCCTGTATGCGTCACCCTGTTTTACAAGCTGAAGGAAGGCCAATTGAGAAATTCTCTGGGCATCCGGATCAATGGTGGTATATATTAAATTCCAGTCATGAGAATGACCCAATCCTTTAAATGCTCTGTTTGCGTATTCCTCCTCTACCTTGGCCGCCTCCTCTCTGCACAATTTTCTAAATTCATCTCTGGGCATATCACCCTTGGTTATTTTGTACTTTTCTTCAACGTATTTTTCTGTAGGCAAACCGTTATTGTCAAAACAAGGCGGGAAGTAGACTTCCCTGCCGCTCATTCTCCAGAACCTGGCCATAAATTCAAACTGGGTGTAATGCAGCGCATGCCCCACGTGCAGATGGGCTGCAGAAGCGTAAACAGGAGGAACGTCTATAGAATACACGGGCTTCTTGGATTTTATGTCAAATTTGTATATTTTGTGTTCTAACCACCATTTCTGCCATTTTTCCTCGACCTGCTTCGGGTCATACTTCTTGGCGAGCATAAATATCATTTAAGGAGAAAGAATTTATAAGTTTTAGAGGGATTTATAGTTTTTGATTCTTAATTTATCCATGATGGATGAAAGCACAGTGTACTTCCGTTTTGCTGGAGGAATCTTGTTGTTGGCTGACAGACTGAAAACCTCAGAAATACACATTCCCATATTTTTTGATGGCTGCCCCATGGAATATCTGAAGAGGTACACAGGCAAGAAAATAGGCAAAGAGTTTGAGGACCAGATGGAAAACTGCGTTTGCATAAGCTCCAAGTCAGGAGATTTTGACACCGAAAAGTTTGACAGAATCCTTAAAAAGGCCTCAGAAGAAGGGAAGCCTGTGAGGGCAATAGATTTGAGAACCAAGACAGGCAAGCTGGGCAAGATGATGCATTCCAGGCTGGATTACCTGGATCTGGATATAGATTTCAGGTATGTGGTTATGTACGACAAGGACGACAAGGCTGACATGAGCGTATACAGAAAAGAGCTTAAGGATGAGGAGAGAAATTACATACGCTGGCTTGACAAAGAGGATTATAATAGCATTAAACCAAGAAAGGTTGAGGGTTCATGGGTTTATCCCGGCCTCAAGGAAAATAAAATAGAAAACCTTGAAGTCACAAAAAAATTAAAGAAAACAATAGACCAAATTCTAGGTTAATAAAAACAAAAAGAAAAAAGACGGGGCTTTATTTTCTTTTTCTCCTTCTGTACTTTCTTCTCTTCTTGAAATCCTTTGCATAGTCTTTTGCCATTTCTCCTATCACGTCTTTGAGACCAAGTCCCATTGCTATAGCCATTCCAAGTCCCACTGCACCGACTATTACCAACAGAAGGTTTCCTATCAGTTCGGTTTCAACCTGTACTATCGGCAGTGCTATGGCAATTCCTATGTAAATTATCAAGAAGAAAATCACTTTCCCGAGCATGTCAGAGTAAATTGTCTTTGCTGCCAGTATCTCATCCTTTACGTACACTGCAACTCCATATGATGCCAATATCACTATCACCGCACCGATTATCTGCGGTATGAAAAGCAATATGGTCATCATTACCTCTGTCAAGGCGCTGATTCCTAAAATCTGGGTTGCTCCCACGAAACCCATGACGTATACAGACCATCTTGTTATTACGTCAAACACTGAACTGGCTTTGAATTTTATGTGCTCTTCCTTCTTCAGGTATCTGTCAACTCCTGTTCTTATTAGTATCTCTCTGACTACTAGCCCTAGTACCTTCCCTGCTATGAAAGCAATTATCAGTACGATTATTGCCCCTATCAGGTTTGGCACGAAGCTCAAAAAAGGGTACCAAACGTTTCTTGCTATCAGTGTTAAAGAGGCTAATGCCATTTTTTCACCTGATTAAACTTTGTTTAAGCTATTTAAAAAGGTTTCTCTCTATTTAAAAAGCTTTTGGTTTTTAAATAAAATTTATTAAGCTTGCCTTCAAGAAAATACACAGGAAGAAGTACATCAGGCATGGGGCCGTAGTGTAGCTAAGGCCTTTCTTCTTTCAAAAAGAAGAAAGCACTTGTGGAAAGAAGAAACGATATTGTCTTGCTTCGCAAGCGATGTCAGCCTCTACAATGGTCCAGCACTCCAGCTCGGGGAGCTGGCAACCCGAGAAACCTTTTTGCACCTGTAAACGTGCAAAAACGTTTACGAAAAATAAGGCTTCCGCCAAACGCCAAAAGGTTCGGGAATTCAAAAGACCGACACGCGTTCAGCGTGTCTCGGTGACTCTCGGCGGCCCCACCATTAACTACCGATTTCTAGAACACGCATAGAATCTTCATGCGGATTTATACAGCCGGCAAAGTTCTTTCCATTATACTCAAAAATTCTACCTTTAAAGAGTACAACATCTCCTTCCAGTAAATACGGATATATTGGATATGAAAACAGCTTCCATTCATTCTCTTCGGAATCCATTACTTCATAAACACAGGGTCTCATTAGTCTTAAGGAGGAATCAACGATTTTTAGCTTCATCACAGACCTGTCAATATATTTCACTTTATCAAAGTCTTGTGGACCCTTATCGAAATCATACATCATGTCAATGGGCTTATCTCTGAATATTATTTTATTGGGATATCTTTCTCTGTTGACCGGAATTTTGGGGTCTAAAAAGCGCATACTCTTAACCAGAAGTTCTTTAGAAAATCCTATTTGTTCAGGATAGGTTTCTAAAAAAGATATTACTTCTTTAGAAGATTTTTCACCATAAACCACAAAATCTATGTCATTGTTGTTTTCAAAACCAAGTAGAAGAGAGCCAGCTATACCAAGCGAATCTTCACTAATGTTTGTGTTATCCAAAAGCAGAAAGGCCAAATCTCTGGCCTTTTCTTCGTTTTTTGTTAACTTCCCTTTCAATAAAATCTTTTTCATACCGTCTTTACAAGGAATTATTTCATCCACTTCGTTTTTTGGTATAAATGCATATTTGCTTTGATAAACCGGATCAAGAGATATATATCCTTTAAGTTCCCTTTCCAGAGGTTTAAAGCGTTTTGGACTAAGCGGCAGTTGTTTTTGATTTTTCCAATAATAAGGCAGTCCCTTTACCTTTTCCTTATGATTGTATCCATAGGCCAATATGTGAAATTCTTTAAATTTTATATAGTCTCCGTGAAGTATTTCCATGGTATATTAATAAAATATAAGTTTTAAATCCTTGAAAATATTATTAACGGGCTCATAGCTCAGTTGGAAGAGCGCTGCCCTCGCAATACGAAAACCGGTTTTTGATTTCCGGTACTTCGTACCAGAACGGCAGAGGTCTCGGGTTCAAATCCCGATGAGTCCACCAAAAAAGACCTAAAAAACTTTTTATACGTAATACGGGAAAATTAATTTCATGGACTCGTAGCTCAGCTTGGTTAGATCCTGAAAACGAGGTTTTCAGATTTTGCCTCGTGGAGACAAAAGCGCTACGCTGATAAACCTCATGGAAACGTAGAGGTCGGGAGTTCAAAAGACCGACGTGCACGAAGTGTACGTCTCTGTGATTCTCCCCGGGTCCACCACGCCTGGGTAGCTCAGTGGTAGAAGGCCTTTCTTTTCACAAAAGAAAGCCCTTGGGGAAAGAAAACTTTGGTGCAAACTGTGAATAAAGGAAGGCTGAGCCAAAAGCGCTAGACTCATAACATCTCGTTGTGAGTGTTGAATCCGAAAGGATTATGATAGTTTGTAAGAAATCTAGAGGTCGCGGGTTCGATTGAAGTTGGTTGCACAGATTTGGTCTACGACCAAATCAAAATAAAGCAACCATTTCTGGTTAACCCGTCCCAGGCACCAATTACTTATCCATGGTGCCCGTACTGGTGCCCCATAGGTCTAATATAAATATGGTCTTTAGTATTAATAATTTTTCAATATTCTACCCGAACATCGTGTAGCCAAATTTTTTCAGGTAGGGATAACATATAAGCAACAACATCGGCTAAATCGGCAGGATTGGTGAATTTTTCTGTTGGAACGTTCTCCTCCCCAGCTTTCTCAAACATCTTTGTATTTGTACCACTCTGATATACTCCGGCAACCCTTACGTTGGTGCCCCTAAGGTCTGCTTTGAGTACTTCAGTAAATCCCCTTGCACCATATTTGCTGGCGGTGTAAACAGATTGTCCTTCCTGCGCCACGACGCCTGATTTTGAAACAACATTAATAATAGCCGCTTCTTTCCTGCTTTTGAGATTCGGTAGAAACATTCTGGTTATGTGGATTAAGGCAGTTAAGTTAGTTTCAATAACTTCATCAACAACTTCCTTCTCAATTTTTTCCACCGTCATTATTTTCTGCCATATTCCTGCATCGTTGACGAGAACATCAATTCCATTAAAATCAGAAATTATTGATTTTGCAGTTTTTTCCAATTCCTTTGTTTGCCTAACGTCACAAGAATAAGTCTTTGTATCAATTGCACCCAATTCTTTGGCTTTTTCGCTAACTTCCTTTAACCTTTTTTCATCTCTAGCAACAAGTGCTAATCTTGTACCTTCTCTTGCGAGTCTAAGGGAAATTTGTTTTCCAATACCATCACTTGCCCCAGTAATAACAATTACCTTGTTTTTGAGTTTCATAAGAAATATTCTATCCCAATCTTTAAAAACCTGGAATTATGGGGTTTAATCAATAAGACTTTCTGAAGTTTTAACACAAATTCCATTCTTACAAATACATTTGACTACTTCGGTGGGCGGAGCACAAGGGCTACACACAACTTCTCCGTATACTTCCAGTATTTTATTTTGCATATATTCTCTATATTCTTGAGAAACACATTGATAAGCGGGATCAGAAAGATCACAAAGACAAGGAGGTCTTACCTCTACCAATGAGAGGACGCAGTCGGAATCGACATTACATTTTATAGACAAACAATCATTTGAAGATACCGAGGTCTTTGAAGCTACAATAATTCTAATTTTTCTGTTTACTAAATTCAAACCACTTGGAGTATCTAGTTTTACAATTTTACCATAACCAAAAATTAGAGTTGAGCTCTCATTACATCTTATATTCTTCACTTGGGTATCATTTAGATATAATGATAACTCACTACAGTTCAAATCATCAGTTCCTAAATTCCTTATATAAATTGATCCAGAATAATTACAATCTACATTTTCTATTCTTATATATTTT
>CP070662.1:293482-306079 GCA_020355185.1 archaeon | reverse complement strand
CTGGTACCATTCCTTTCCTTTCATCTTCTTAGCCATTTTTTCACCTTTTTTGATGAAATATGAAAATCCAAGATTTTCATGAATTTTTTCACACCAATAGTATACGCAACGAAGCTTATTTAAGCTTGTTCTTCAGGTATTTTTCGCACGAATCTATAAATTCTTTTTCCTTGCCTGTGGGTATGAATGCTCCTGCAGCGGCCGCATGGCCTCCTCCGTGGCCTTCGTCTCCGGCGACCTCGCCCATCATATCCTTGAGGTTCAGGCCCCTTCCCACAATCTCCTTCGGGGCCCTGGCGCTTACCTTTACCTTGCCGTCTTCCGTTTCCGCCAGGCCGAAGATAACCTTCCCGCTGTCCAGGATCGAGGATTTCTCGCAGATGGAGGTTATGGTGCCTATGAAGTTCTCGTGAATCTGGTCCCCGGAATTTATGTAGAAGGCGTGCTCCGTTTCCTTCGGCCCGCTCTCCTTTACCCATTTTATGTACTTGGTTATCATCTTCCTGTAACCGGCCACTATGCCGTTTATGTTGTCAAAGGGTCGCACACCGAGCACGGAGAGTATGCCCACTGAGGACTGCTCCATCCTGCCGCAGGCATTGAGAGAGGTGGCCATCTCACGGGCATCAAGCCGGTCGCCGTTTATGTTTATGGAATATATCTCGCCGAAAATCTCCTCCGGGGAGGCCTCGCTTTCGCGGATTCTCTCGCAGATTATTGCCGTGGCCAGCTTTTTCATCTCTTCCTCCGAGAGGTCGTTGAGAGACTTCCAGCTTCCTTCCTTCTTCAGCTCTATTCCCAGGCTCGAAAGGAACTGTATGGCAGCGGATTCGTCCCCGCTTATCCCGGGTATGTAGGGATTGGTGCTGTACTCAAGGGCCTTGTGAACCGGCCTGTTCATTCTCCCGAAAAGCCTTATCCCCCTCTCCTTTTCCGCAGCCCCGGAAGCGATGGCTTTCTCCACTATCTCCCTGTTGATGCCTCCCATCTTCCAGTTCTCATCCTGTATATCACCTATGGCCCCCACGATGGCCAGAAAAATCAGGTCCCTGTTCCTCGGGTCCAGCCTCTCCGCCAGGAAGTAGGTAACCCCGGCCCCGCTGACCTCGTCCTCGTTTTTTCCCTCAAGCACGGGATTTATGTGTATTATTCCCGGGACCTCCTCTTTTGAGGGTATGTGATGGTCGCAGACAATCAGGCCGCTCTTGCAGCTTTTCTTCAAATCTTCCAGCAGTTCCATGTAGCCGGAGCCGAGATCCATGAACAGGAAGAGGTCCGTTTCCTCCTGTTTCAGGTCCTCTATGACTTCCGGGGTGATCTGCCTCTTTATGGAAAGATGGATTTTCTTGCCTGCCCTGGTGAGGGCGGAAAGGGCTATGGATGCCGCGGATATTCCGTCAGCATCCAGATGGGAAACAAGCCTTATGCTGTCGGCTTTCCTTATTTCTTTGACTGCTTCATCCAGTCCCCTGAACAAACTCACACCTTATTTGGATTTGTTTACGATGAGATTAAGTTTCTGCGGGTCGTATTTCCAGCTCTCGGGAAGAATTCCCCTTTTCCGGTAATACTTTCCCAGTCTTCTTATCTTGCTCTCTGTCAGCTCCAGCCCCCTTATTGCGAACGGGTCGTGCCTGTGATTTTCCAGATGCTCCTTGACTTTAAGCGCCTTTCTCATAAGGTTCATCATGTCCTCCGGGTACTGGGAAGTTATTCCGCTTTCCTTGAGTATCGCATTAACCTTTTTCCCGGTGGCTTCCCTGACGTTCGGGATGCCGTACTGGTCCCTTAGAATCAGGCCTATCTCGGCGCAGCTCTTTTCCTCCTTGGCAAGTTTCAGTACCAGCTGCTCGACCTCCTTTTTCTTGTAGCGGATCCACTTGGGAGTCTTCTCCCTCAGAGGCCTTTTGGAGCCGGATTTTCCGTGCTTTCTAGAGTATATCCTAGCCGTAAAATCACCTTCCTTGTTTAACAGGCGACAAAAATAGAAAACTATTTCCTCACCCGATTTGGGCCCGTAAAAAACCGGCCCAATCTTGTTATAATGTTTTGTAAGTCAAATGTATTTAAATGTTATTTCTGGAAAGGGTTAATCGGTTTCCTGGGGTTTCTTTCCCAGGATTCCCGCGAACTCGCTGATTATGTAGAGGGCGATTGCCACCACAACCAGAAAAGCCCCTATTATGGCCAGGGCGACGGGAAAACCCGGATAAAAGCTTCCCACAGAAATCCCGATTACGGTGAAAACCGATGCAATTATGAGGATTATGAAGGATATGCTCTCAATCTTCTCAGAAACCGTGCCCCACTTGAACCAGTCCTTGAACATAAGAAACTTTGGACCTGAGAGATATTTAAAGATTTATCAGCGCTTGGAGTAGCGACCCCGCTTCCTTATCTGCCCAAGCCTTTTTTCTACTTTGACCCAATCCTTGAAATTTTCCTTGTAGCCCCTGAGAGTGGAGGACCACAGCTCTTCAAGGTATTGGAAATGTGTGCTCTGATAGGCCTGGTGCAAAAGATGCAGATCAATGGCCCGGTCCTCTACGGATTCGGAATGGAAAGCCAGGCCGAAGTCTATGAAATAAATCTTGTCCCGGAAAATCATGTTTGAGGTGGTGAGGTCGCCGTGGATTATTCCCGCGGAATGCAGGGTTCCCGTGAGTCTGCCCACCTCCAGGGCAAGCTCTTTCCTCCTTTCCGGGGAAACCCTGCCCAAAAGCTCCTTGAGCCTCTCCCCCTCCAGGAACTCCATGATAATTTTGTAATCGGTGGTCTCCGAAACTGCCGGGGTCGGCACCCCGGCCCTCCTGGCCCTGGAAAGGATCTTGGATTCCAGGCGGGTTCTTCTCTTCCTGAGTTTCTCGTCCAGCTCCCCGATCCTGTACCCTTTCTCTATCCTCTCCTTTACCAGCTCGCCGTTCTCCAGGTAAAGGACTGCCTCGGCGCCCCTTCCTATTATCTTCATACGACCAAATCTCCTGAAATAATTAATTATTTAAAAAGAGACTTATTAATGATTAATATGAGGAAAATCCTTCCGGTCTTGCTGGTTGCCCTGATTTTTGCCGGCGGCTGCGTGGGCAGCACGGTTAAGTTCAAGGAATGCAGGCTTGATTATGACAGGATAAGGGAGGACCAGATGTCAAAGCTCTGGATAGAAGTGGAGAACACGGGAGAAGTTACGAGAAACGTGCAGGTTGTTTTCAGCTACCCGGAAACCGTGACCATAGAAAGCAGGGACAGGGAAATCAGGAGCTTTAATGTCACTGTTGACCCGGAGGGAGCTACTTCCGGCAGAAGGTACTTCAATGTTTACGGGGAATACGTGGAAGGCCAGCCCTCTTCACCCTGGGACATAGAAATAAAGTTGTTCGCAAACAATGAACTGATGGACGAGAGGAAGCTTACACTTGTGGTTCTCCCCGAGTAAGCCATTTGATTTCCACTTCGTCGGTTCTCCATCTTGATATGGGGTCTTTTTTCTCCGTTCTTTCCCCCGATTTGTAAGCCAGCAGGCCGGTCCAGGCTATCATGGCACCCGCATCCCCCGCGTACTTCAGTGGAACCGCATTGAAGGTTGCGCCCCTTTCCCTGCACATGATTTCAAGCATCTCGGTGAGCCTCTTGTTCGCCGCAACCCCCCCTGTGAGAAGGACCTCCTTCTTTCCCGTATGGGCCACGGCCCTCTCGGTCACCTCCACCAGCATGGCAAAGCAGGTCTCCTGCAGCGAATAGCACAAGTCCTCCAGTTTCTTGCCCCCTTTCAGCAGCTTGACGGCGGCTGTAGCTATTCCTGAGAAAGAAAGGTCCATGCCCTTTACCACATAAGGCAGTTCAACGTAATGGCCGGAACGTGCCAGCTTCTCCACCTCGGGCCCCCCCGGATGGGGCAAACCGGCTTTCCTGGCAAAGGTGTCAATCGCGTTTCCTATGGGTATGTCCTCTGTCTCGCCGAAAATCCTGTACCTTCCGGAGGCATAGGCTATTACCTGCGTGTTGCCCCCGGAGACGTAAATCACCACGGGGTCTTGTGTTCCCGTGACCAGCTTGGCGATTTCTATGTGGGCCACTGGGTGGTTGACCCCTATAACCGGGATGTCGTGATCCCCGGCAATTTTTATGGCAAACTCCATGCCGGTCCACAGACAGGGCGGCAGGCCCGGTCCCTGGCTGTAGGCCACAAGGTCTATGTTCCCCATGCCGAGCTTGGCCTCCTCCAGGGCCTTCTCCACAACCTTCTCCTTTACACGAAGATGATGCTCCTTGGCCTCCTGCGGGACGATTCCCGAGCCCAGCTTTGGTTTATACGTGTCCTTCACGTCGGCCAGAATCTTTCCCTTTTCCGTCACTATTCCGACACCGAAAGTATGGGCCGTCGACTCCACTCCAAGACAAATCATGGTTATAATGAGGCATTCGGGAATAAATCTGTTCATTTTCTAAGCATTTAAAGATTGGGATTTAACAATTATGGGATTTAGAATGACTTACAACCGAAAATTTATGACTGATTTTGAATTAAAAGCTTTAGATTTATCTCTAGTATATGCAGATAAAAATAATTTAATATCTAATATTTCTTTTTTTCAGATAGAAACTTCTGTTTCAAAACCATCTGTAATAGAGTTAAAGGAAAAATTAAATAAAACCACAATAGCAAAAATTTATCTTTATGGTGCTGATGATTACATTCAATCAGATCCAGCTTTGAAAGAACTGGATTCCCAGAAAAAATACATTTCATTTTTAGAAAAAAAATTTGGAAAAGACTCTATTAGAAAAAATTAATAAAATTTACTCTTCCTTGGTCGCGCTTTCGCTGTATCCGCACTTGCCGCAGGTCTTCCTTCCCTTGTGGTTCGCGAGAAAGGTCCCCTCCCCACACCTGGGGCAGGACTCGCCCTTTCTCTTTATTTCTTTTCCGTTGAGCTCGTACTTGTTCCATATCTGGATTTTCCTGTGCTTGGACTTGCTGGGAGACCTCTTTCCTTTATTTTCTCCTCCCCCCTTCTTTTTCTTTCCCATCATCACTCACCTTTTTCATCCGTGTAAAATATGTGGTCGCAGCATTCGTCTCCTTCCATTAAGGTCTTTGTCCTTTTGAACTTTATTTTAGGATTGAAGGCCTCCACGTAAACAGGGTCGGAATCGCAGAACCACTTGCCTATTTCCGGAGCTCCGAGTTCCCTGAATATTTCGGCCCAGACGCACCCGGTGAATTTATAAGCCACCCTGTTCGGCTCGTCTGTGACTTTTTCCCACTCATGTGTTCCCGTACAGCCCTGCTCAACCATATCTTTTAGGGTTCGTATGTCATTATTTTCAACTGACTGCCCTGCCTCTTGCCATGGTTTGTAAAAAACCTCTTTCAGCCAGGCATTCTTAACTGTTTCCACGCCTTCCTTTCCGTATTTTTCCTCAACCGCCCTTACTATTGCAATCAAAGACTTTGCATGAAACTTGGCTTCCTCGCGAATTTTTTTATTATAATCCATTTTTTTCGCCTTCGGACTCCTTTTCTTCCGCGAGCTTCTCTTCAGGCCTTTCCTCTTGTTTCTTGGGTTCTTCTTTTGCCGGTTTTTTCTCTGCAGGTTTTCCTTCTTTTGGTTCAGCCGGTTCTTCCGACTTCTTTTCAGGTCCCTTTTCTTTCTTTTTTGATTTCCCAAGTTTCTTGCCTCTCTTTTCATTAATTTTTTCCTTTGCTTTTTCCGTGAACTTCTTTTTTGCCGGCTTTTTTGGCTTGGCCTTCGGCACATAGCCGAAGAGCTCAACCCTGTACTTGCCCTCTTCTTTTTTTACCGTCACCTTGACCTTGGTTGGCGGCTTCTTTATTCCCCGGGACCAGATTTTCTGGTTCAGTCCGGGACCTATTGTAAACCCGTCTTTCAGGTGCCTCTGAAGATAATCATGAAGGTATTTCACGGCCTTCCTGGCCCTGTAAATCCTGGGGGACGCATAGGCCTTCTTCAGGGATATGGTGTAAATTTTTTGCTCTTTGTTGTCAGCCATTTTTTCACCCTTTTGTGGAAAAATATGAAATTTTAATTTCAGCCATTTCATCACTTCCTTTGTTTCGACAATTAAGACTTCATCTTTCCGCCGCGCTTCCAGTTCTTCTCCTTGTTTACCCTTATTCTCCTGGTCCTTACCCTCTTCAGGCCGAACTTTCTTATGTGGGCCCAGAACGGCGGCGACCTGACTGAGGCTATCCTAAACATCCTCTTCTTCTTTGCCCTGTGTTTAAGCCTTCCCATTTAATCACCTTGGTGATTGAATATGAAACTTTAGTTTCAGTATTTCAACACCTTGTTGTTATTTCCTCTTTATCTTAAAATCCTTTTTCTCCGATATGGCAGACAGTATCTCCCTTAGCTTCGCATCATTTATCATTTCCTTCATCTGGCCGGTCTGATAAAGCTGCATTAGGTAAAGCTCTATCTGCTGCGCCAGCATGGGGTTCACAATTCTTACCCTTCCCAGTCTTTCCATTGCCTCCTTGGTCAGCACCTTTCTGAGAACATCCTTCTTCATCCTTTCCAGTTCTTCCTCCTGCGCCTTTTGCAAGTCGAATTCTTCCATTTATTTCACCATTTTATGGGCAAGGTTGTCCAGAAGTTTCTGGCCCTTTGGTGAAATCATCCTTCCCCTCTTTTTTGTTTTTATCAGATCCGCCTTTTCCAGCTGCTGAAGTATCTTCCTTATGATTGACCCGCTGCCCGGGTAGAAGTGCTCCGGCTTGTGTCCCCTGTTCTTCTTGCCTCCGAACATCTTCCTGAGCCTCTGGGTGCCCACGGGACCGTAAAGGTATATCTTTCTCAGCACGGCGGCGGACCTCATGTACCACCAGTCGTCCTGCTCGGGCGGTCTCTGCCTGTTCATGCCCGTCTTCACGTAAAGAGACCATTCCGGAGGCTGTATATCCTTCACTTTCTTCATTTCCTCCCTGAGAGCCTCAAGCAGTTGCTGGGCGCCCACTTCTATTGCTGTTGTCATTCAATCACTTTATCCTATTCTATAGGAAAACTTATAAAGCTTTTAAAGGGTTTGAAATAAGTTCAGAAACAAAGCATTTAAAGGTTACTGTATATATAGGTTTGGGGATTTTTTGTGAAAATTATTGAAAAGAATTATAAAATTTTCTTAGAGAAATATAATATAGCTGATGTGTTGCCTATTAAAGGTGATTTTCCGGTTGCCTTGGCTGGCGGCAATCTGGTTGTTTTCGATTCAATGGAAGAAAATAAGTCAATAGAAGAAAATGTTCTCTACTTATTGCCTTTGAAAAACGATGGGGATAAAAAAGTGGGTATTTTCAAATCTGACGAAGAAATAAAAGGCTACAGAGAAAAATAGTTATTTCTTGGCATACGGATACCTTCTCTCTTTCTTGCATTCAAGGCACCTCCAGACCACGCATCTCTCCTTGGGCACGAGCCTGACCGTACAGTTTACACCAGGCTTCAGGTAAGAGAAGCAGGACTTGCATATCTTTCTCTTGTACTTTTTCGGGAACCTGACCTTGTACCGCATCCCGATTTTCCTGGCCAGTTCCGCGTATCGCCTGCTCCTCTCCGGGTGCTGCCGGACTTCGGACTCGGCCTCCCTGAGCAGTATCCTTATCCGCTCCCTTGCAATCTTTCTCTGCCAGTTCGGTATCATGAAAACTCCTTCCTTATTTCACTATAAACAACCAGTCCCGAAAGTATAAGAAGCGCTCCTCCCGCAAGCGTCATCAGACCCGGACTTTCCGAAAGTATCAGGACCGCCAGAACCACGGCCACCAGAGGCTCAAATACAGTGTTTATGGTGGAAAATTTATGCGCCTCAGTAAACTTGAGTGAAACCGATGAGAGCCCGTAACCAAGGCCCGTGGACAGGATTCCTATTCCCAGGACCCAAAAAATCGTTCTGCCGGAGAAATCTCCGAAACCTGCAAGAAAGGGTACGGGGGAAAGAATTATTGCTGCAAAAAGCATGGACCAGAATATGGGGTAAACGGAACTCCTTTCAAATTTTTCCTGATACCTCAGATAAGCCACGAAAGACCCGTAAACCATTGCGGAAACAATTGCCAGTATGTTTCCGATCGTATAGGGACCTATATCAAAAGGGTAGTTTATAAGGAATATTCCGGCCAAGGCCAGAATTATGGAAAAACTGAAGGCAATTGCTATCCTTTCCTTGAGAAAAACATGGGACAGAAAATAAACGAAAAGGGGATAGGTGTAGAAAATCAGCACAACGTTCGTTACCGGGGCGTACTGCAGGGCACTCAAAAAGGAGATGAAAATAACCGAGAGCAGTATGCCAAGAACAAGAAGAGGCCTTAAATGAGATTTCTTTATGAGGTTCCTCTTTCTTTCTAGGAAAAGGAACGGGAAAAGGAAAAGCATCCCTATAAATACCCTGTAAAAACTCGTGGTGAAGGGGCTCACGGAATCCCCTATGAGCTTGGTGAATATGCCTATTGTGGCCAAACAGAAAGAAGCCGCTACCGGAAAAACATATTTTTTCATGTTATTATTTAGTAATGCTCTCCATAAAACTCTTTTATTGCTCTTTCCGGCGGTAGCTTGAAATTCTGCCATAACTCTGTAACCGGCTTCAGCTTTTTCTCCCCTTTCTGGCCTTTGAAGAGCTCCTTCATGAAATCCGTCCTTTCCTTTGCCTCTCTCCTGCAGAACTGCAGAAATTCTTTCGGCGTGTAGTAGTTCATGGGATTGAAGCGTTGTGAAAAGTTTTTCATGCCTTTCTCCTCCAGTTCCCTAGGGTCGGGTATCAGGTAAGAGAAAACCGGGTGCCTTATCCATTTCCTGATCTTCCTGTTTTCCACAAGGTTTATGAGCCTCTTGGAATCCTTTACCCTTATCTTCTCCCCGCGACCCTCGACTATCTCGCCCCCAGGGTCGCATTCTCCGACATAACCTGAATTGTTTATGAAGAAGACCAAATTGTCTTCCAGACCCAGGTCCCTGTAAACCTTCCATTTTAGAAGGGCCTGCTCGGACTGCTCCCTTGCCATGAAATCGGTTGCCGCGTAGGAGCGGACGCGCTCCCCGGGCCTCCTGCCGGATACTGCCGAGGTTATGACGCTCTCGCAGGCGCTGTCAAGGGCCACGGCCATTTTCGGTTCTGTCACCCGGAAAATCGGCTCCATTATGTCAAACCTTCTGAAGCTCAGGGATTCGGTCTTCATGTATTTGCTGTGCTTCCCCCAGTCCCTGTTCAGGACATCAAAATGAAAAACGAAACGACCATTTGTGGTTCCGCTCTTTTCATAGCTTTTACATCTTAGAGAACCCGGCTTCTTGTCCCCGATGACTTCGGGGACCTTGACCACGTAGCCGTTTATTTCCCTGTTAATATAATTCACGTTTTCGCAGTCTATGTTAAGGCACAAGACCACGTCACCCTCCCGGGAGGCCATCAAACCAGGCCATTCCGGACTCTCCGGGTTCAGGCCCTCCGACTTGGCAAAGCTTGCCGCCTCAAGGCCTATGAGTTTAACGCTTTCCACCTTTCCCCCCTGATAAGAGAGTTTGCCCACCACGGCGTCATCCTGCTCAAGCTCCGGACCCAGTGTCAGGGTTGTTTTTCCCGTGCCGCTGAGTCCTTTCAGAATGCGGTTTCTCGTGCAGCCTGCATGATAAGATATCATGGACTCTGACTCGGCCCGGTTCCAGACCATTGTAAGATTCGGCTTCTTGAAGGCCCCGCCGAAGTAGTCCACCCCGAGGCTCACGACCCTCCTCACATCATTTTCCATTTCCGTTAAATCATAAAGGGTCATGGGCTCATCCGGATTGAACCCGGGCCAGAAATCCCTTATCCTGTCCACGTATTCCGCGGGCAGTCTTTCCTGAACGATGTAATTGAAACATGATGGCTTAACCTTTTTGTCCGGAGGGAATATCATGAGCTTGCCCATCCAGTCAATGTAAGCGCTGTGCGGGTTTTCTATGCTGGTCGCTATTTTCAGGCCGGTCTTGTAGCCCCCTTCACCCTGTATTCCGTTCATGACTATTACACTGCAGTCTTTCAGATAATCTTCAACGACTTCGTAAATCTTCTCTCCGATTACCGGGTCAAAGCTTTTCTGTCCCTTCCCCAGTCTGTAGTCTTCCGGTACCATGTAGAAAGCGCGGTCGGGCCTCCTACCGGGCTGTGTGGAACCGAACAGGTACTGGCCGTCTTTTGTCCTTACGTAGTAAGGTTTGAGCAACTTTTTGTAGAATTCATGACCGGGATTTAGGACTGTTTTCCTGAATTTCATGATAATTATAAAACCGCATATAATTTAACTCTTATTCAGCAGGGAACAAACCTCCTTGTCGCTGTATTTGCCGGCCTCGGACTCGAATAGGTGTCTATACTTCTTCTTGGGCCTGTAGAACCTCCAGGGAGCCAGTTTTTTCCTGGATTCCACCACCCTGAAGTCCCTGTCCAGAAAGAAAAGGTCTATTTGGAAGAACATGAAGGGGGTCCATATCGAGAAGCGCACATCACCGGGAAAAACGAAGAGCATGTCAACCGGCTCCTTCCGGAACATCAGGCCCCTGGCCCTGCTGAAAACCGTGTCAGCAATTTCCATACAGACTATATTTAAGCTGCCGGGGTATAAAAATAATCATGAGGTTCTGGGAGATAGACCTTCTTCGCGGGATTGCGATAGTCATGATGGTATTTTTCCACATCTTCTTTGACCTGAAGTTCTTCCGGTTGTTTTACTTTGAAAGCACGCTTTTCTGGTGGGTCTTCCCCCGGGTAATTGCCTCAATTTTTATATTGCTGGTGGGCGTTTCCCTGTCAATAAGCTATTCCAGGGTCAGTAAAAAGCCGCGGAAGGAAATCGCGAAAAAGTACGTGCTGCGGGGGCTTAAGATTTTCTCCTGGGGCCTGATAATCACGACAGTCACCTGGTTCCTGGTCGGGCACGGTTTCATATTCTTCGGCATACTGCATTTCATAGGACTTTCTATAATACTTTCCTACCCCTTCCTCAGATACCCCAGATTTAACCTTTATTTTGCCCTGATGGCGATGCTTGCCGGCGTTTACCTCGCGGGTTTCCTGTTCCCGTTTCCACACCTTATGTGGCTGGGTTTCGTGCAGGAGGGGGCTTACTCCCTGGACTACTTCCCCCTGCTGCCATGGTTTGGCCTTGTTTTGCTGGGGATATTCTACGGGAACATCCTCTACCCGCAGGGCAAAAGGGACTTCAGAATAAGGGAACTGAATAACAGGCCGGAAAAGTTCCTTTCCTTCCTGGGAAAAAACTCGCTTTTAATCTACCTGCTACACCAACCTTTGATACTGGGGATAATATTTCTTTTTTCTTGAGAAAACGGGGGTTTATCCTGCATATTTCATAATCACGTTTCCTTCTTCATCGTATTCCTTTTTATAAGAACTGCATTCATCTATCATTCTATCCAAATTTATCGGGCCTGCTTCCTGTTTTCTGAAGAAATTCAGTTTGGTCCGATATTTTTTACGGAAGATCATGTTAATTGGTTTGTTTTTTTAATTATTTAAAATTGGATGAAATAAAATATAATAATGAGAGAAATATTTTATGATAAAGCCCTTTTTATCGGAAGGCTGGATAAAGACGGTAACATCTACGATAAAAACAAAGTTATAGGATACGTTAAGGATGGTCAGGTTTTTGACCTGAAAAAAAATTATATCGGATTTATAGACGGTTTGTATATATTCCACTGGAAAGAAGGTGCGGTAAAAACTCATTTAAAAAGAGGAGGTGATTAGATGCCTTTCGGGAATTACGCGATAAATTTCAGCTCCGTGGCGAACGTGACCCTGGCCGAGGTCTTCGGAACCGGGGATATCAAGCCCTCGGAGATGACCAAGAAGCTGTGGGCTTTCATCAAGAGCAACAACCTGGGAAAGAAATAAAATTTATTTATAGGAAGCGGCCCCCATTATGGTTATGGCCGGGAAGAAACACAGGCTCAGAATCTCCGGGGGGAATTTAAAGAAAATAATCTTTATCCTGGTCTTCGCCGCCTTTGTGTGGTATTTCAGGCCATGGTTTCACGGTCCCCTGATGGGCATTTACAAAAGCCCTATTGTCATCGAGTTCTTCGCGATTTTCTGTCTTGTTTACCTGCTGTTTTTCAGGAAAAGAGGCTTCAATATAAGGAGGATTGAAACCCTTAAAACAGGGGAGCTTACGATAAAGAATTTCAAGCTGGGATTTTACCTCTTGCCTTTTTTGCTTCTTTTTCTGGTCCTGGCGCCCGTGTTCTCCTCTCTCATGCCGCAGCTGCACCTAGTTAATGAACTTGAATACATGACTATTGAAAAGCTGCCGGAAACCAAAGACAACATAAGGCTGATGCCTTACGAGGTTGCCTACAGGTACAGCAAGGACTCCCTGCAGCTAAGCCAGTACAGGCTGGGCACGGAAAACATAGCAAACGTGGATGAAAATCTTTCCTGGATGTTTCCCCTCGTTCCCGACGGGTTTATCCTTGAGTTCATGCTGAAGAATAAGGGAGTGGTATTCGTTGATGCAACGACCCAGAAGAAGAACAGCAGGGCTGTGTGGAAAGACTTGGAAGTGGGGGAAGG
>CP070662.1:259419-293382 GCA_020355185.1 archaeon | reverse complement strand
TACGGTGTTATAGCTCTGATAACCCCCTGGAACTATCCGTTAAGTCTTACCATGTGGACCATAGTACCGGCTCTGCTTCCCGGCAATACTCTGGTTTTCAAAACCTCGGAATACTCAACAAAAGTGGGTGAAAAAATAGACAAGTTGCTGAACGGGGTTCTTCCTGGGGGGGTTTTAAACACCGTTTTCGGAGGTGATGACCCAGGAAAGGAACTTGTCAAATCGGATATAGATAAATTATTTTTCACCGGAAGCGTTGGGGCGGGAAAGGACATAATGAAAAACATCGGGATAAAACCATTGGCCCTGGAGCTGGGGGGCAAAGACGCATTTATTGTTTGTGAAGATGCAGACATAGACCTGGCGGTTAGGGGCGCTGTCTGGGGGTCAATGGGAAACTGCGGCCAGGTTTGCTCAGCCGTGGAGAGAATTTATGTTAACAGGAAAATTTCCGGAGATTTCATAAAAAAGCTCGTGGAAGAAACCAAGAAAATTGAAAAGGGCAGGGACGTGGGGAACATGGTTAATGAAGAACAATTCAAAAAGGCTGAAGAACACGTGAAAGATGCGGTTTCAAAGGGGGCTAAAGTTCTCTGCGGAGGGGAGGGCGAGGATTTGTTTTTCGAGCCAACCGTTTTGACAGATGTCAGCAGAGATATGAAGGTCATGAGCGAGGAAACCTTTGGCCCTGTTGTTCCTGTCATTGTGGTGGAAAACGATGAGGAGGCGATAAACCTGTCTAACGACAGCAAATTCGGCCTGGGGGCCTCTATCTGGACAAGGAACATAGAGAGAGGCAGGGAAATTGGGGGAAAACTTGAGGTTGGCATGATCTGGATAAATGACGTTAATCTGCCCTATGAGGGCGGGGACTATTGGGGAGGATTTAAAGAGAGCGGTCTGGCCAATTCTGAAAGCAAAATAATGCAGTGCCTGAAAAAGAAATCTTTTATAATTTACAGGGTCAAAGAAAAGAGAGTCTGGTGGTATCCCTATGAGTAAGGTGATTGCGTGAACCCTTACATGCCGGAGATGGCAAGGATAGAGAAAACGCGGAAAGAAACTCATGACGTAAAGTCCTTCTGGTTCAGGATGAAAAACGGCCGAACGCTGAATTTCAGACCGGGTCAGGTGATTATGGTCAGCGTCTTCGGTTTCGGTGAATCCACCTTCGGAATAATTCCGACCGAAATTAAAGGGGTCTACGAGTTCAGTGTCAAGAAGATGGGAACCGTCACGGAGGAACTTTTCAAGCTGAAGAGTGGCGACCTCATTGGAATCAGGGGGCCCTTCGGCAACGGCTACCCGATGGAAAAGATGAAAGGAAAGGACATAGTTATTGTTGGCGGCGGAATAGGTTTCCCTCCGCTAAAGTCTCTGATTCTCACTCTTCTAAAAAAGAGGAGCATGTACGGAGACATCGGAATTTATTACGGCGCAAGGACCCCTGAGGATATTGTATACAAAAAGGACTTGAAAGAATGGGAAGGAAATGGAGTGAAAGTAAGAGTGACTGTAGATAAAGGGAATGGGAAGTGGAAAGGACATGTTGGGGTTGTAACCACCATACTGGAAGACCTGAGGCCAGGCTCACTTGCCTTTGTTTGCGGTCCGTCTGTGATGCTGAAGTTCGTTGCGCAAAAACTCAGGGAAAGTGGATTCAAGGACAGACAAATTTACGTATCAATGGAAAGACTGATGCAGTGCGGGACAGGTATGTGCGGACACTGCAACGTAGGAAAAGTTTACGTCTGCAAACATGGTCCGGTCTTCGGGCTGGATGAGCTAAAAAAACTCACAGAAAAAATTTGGTGATAAGATGAAAAAAGCGGCATTGATAACCTTTACCTCGTGCTTCGGTTGCAGCTTTGAGTTTCTCAATCTTAGGGATAACCTGCTGAAGGTTTTTGAAAAACTGGACTTTGTTGACTTCAAGCTGGTACAGGAAAGGAACGTGGAAGGTTATGATTTGGTATTCATAGAGGGAGGTATAAGCAGGAAAAATGAGATTCCAGAAATCAGGGGGATAAGAAAGCGGGCGAAAGTCCTGGTGGCCCTCGGGGCCTGCGCATGCAACGGCTGCGTAATGACTCTAAAGAACTACAGGAAGGACGCAGAAAAACAGGTCTATGGGAAGAACTTTTTCGGTTCTCTTCCTGTAAAGGGCATAGACGCTTACGTTAAGGTTGACCACTACCTCAGGGGCTGCCCTTTCTTTAGGCACGAACTGCTTTCGCTGGTCAAGTCCCTTTTAATCGGAAAAAAGTGGAAAGAGAAAGACTATGACGTATGCATGGAATGCAGAAAGCGCGACAATGACTGCTTCCTGGACGGGGGAGAACCATGCCTAGGTCCGATTTCCAGGGCCGGATGCAAGGCAATCTGCCCGACCAATGAGTATCCCTGCGTCGGATGCCGCGGACTGGCCGAAGACAGGAACCTGGATAGATTTCTCAAGGTAATAAGGGAGATGATGGAAAAGAAAGACATCAAGAAGAAGCTGGAGATGTACGGGCTTTACGATAAAATAAAGGTGGAGGAAGCATGGAAGAAATTAAAGTAAATCACCTGACAAAGATAGAGGGTCATGCAAAGTTAAGGGTAAAATTTGACCGGAAAAGGAAACAGGTAAAAAAATGCTCACTGGAAGTTTTTGAGAGCCCCCGATACTTTGAGGCCCTGATAAAGGGAAGGGATTTCAGGGAAGTTCCGTATCTGGCGGGAAGGATATGCGGCATCTGCAACGTAGCCCACCTCATTGGTTCAACTCTTGCCGTGGAGGATGCGTTGGGGATAAAAGTCAGCGAGCAAACAAAGCTCTTGCGGGAACTTCTGGTTTTAAGCGGGATTTTCCACAGCCACGTACTGCAAATATACATGCTTGCGCTGCCCGATTACCTGGGTTACTCCTCGGCCCTGGACATGAAGGGTAAGGACATCAAGTTTCTGAAGAGATGCCTTGAACTTAAGGAAGCCGGGAACGATGTGGTCAATGTTGTAGGCGGCAGGAGCATCCATCCCCTGACTTCGGTTGTCGGGGGCTTTACAACTCTGCCGCCGCAAAACAAACTAAACGAACTGGTAAAAAAACTTCGGAAAGCCAAAAAGGAGGCGCTGAAGACTGCAGAGTTGTTCAAAAAACTGAAAACCTCTGACTTTGAGTTCAAGACAAGATTTCTTGCACTGGAAAAGAGCGGCTGCTACCCGTTTACCGAAGGTCACCTGGCTTCGTTATCAGGCCTTATTTTTGAGCCCCGGGATTACGCAAAATACCTTAAGGAAGGGGTGGTTTCCATTTCCTCGGCCAAGCACGTGACCGTGAAGGGGGGCAGCTTCATGGTGGGCCCGCTTGCCAGGCTTAATGTAAACGGCAACATGCTCTCCCAGGATGCTCTACTTGCCTCGGAAGGTATGGAACTGCCCAGCTACAATGTTTTCTCCGGCAACCTTGCCAGGGCAGTGGAAACCGTTCACTGCATAGACCGGTCTGTTGAAATTTTGGAAACCCTTGAACTAAGGGAAGAAAGGTTATTGAAGGCCGGACCAAAGGAAGGTGAAGGAATAAGTGCGACAGAAGCTCCAAGGGGCACTCTTTTCCATCACTACAAAATAAACAAAACCGGAAAGGTCACGGCTGTCAACATAATACCGCCCACCACACAGAACGTGAAAAACATGGAAGAAGCAGTCAGGCACTTCCTTCCGGGCATCATGGGTTTAAACAAGAAAAAAATGGAGCTTGAACTGGAGAAACTGATAAGGGCATACGACCCCTGCATGTCCTGTTCCGCTCACTTCCTTGACCTGGAGTTTTTGTAAAACTTGGGTTCAATCGGACTTTATTGCTGAACAGAAAAGGATTTAAACCTGGTTTTTAAGGATTTCGATCAGCTCTTCGTCGCAGTCAATATCCTGGGGCAGGGCTATCAGTCTCACGTCTCTGCCTCTCCCTGCTCTTTTCATGAGCTTCATAAAGAATCCCAGGTCAAAGTCATGTAGACTGGACATTTTCCGGTTTTTTATCCTGTCAGGGTCGTCCACCTCCGTGACCCTGTCAATTCCCCTGGCCACGTCAAGTATTATAACGGGACCCCTGTACCTGAGAATTTCCTCCGGCGACAGGCAGTGAACGAAGTCAACGCCAGGCAGCTCCTTTTTTATCCTTCTGACTGTTTCCAGAGCCCTGCTGTCCTCAGGAACAAGCTCGTTGCCGAAGTAAATGACCTTCATAAATTTAATTGTGCCCCATTTATTAAAAATCTAATACATTTTAATCACCTCCCAAATTTGACCTGAGTTTTTCCACATACTTGTCAAAAATCTCCGAATCCTCCACCTGCGGTTTCAAATTCTCCGCCTTGCCTGCTATAGTACCCTCCGGCACGAAAGGGAATTCACGGTAAAGCGGTTTACTTGATTTGTAAAATTCCAATTCCACGCCCAATTTCTGCAGAGCCAGGGCCTGGTAAGGATAAAAAAGATAATAACTCTCTCCATCTATGCTAAACTCGGAGAATGTTCCAAAATTTCCCCCGAATAAAAGCTTGTTTAATCTGGACTCGCTGCCCTTTACTTTTGTTAAAATTGTCATAACAGCAGATTGTAAATTCCTAAAGAAATAATTGATTGAATAAAATATTCCAAAAAGAATTTAAACTCCGGGGGTAAATAAATTGTATGCTCAAACTGGAGGAGAAAACACAGGAAATCAAGAAAAGGAGAAAACTGCTCGGTCTCACGCAGAAGGAGCTCGCTGGAAGAAGTCGCGTGTCTCAGTCTCTTGTTGCCAAACTGGAGTCCGGGAAGATAGACCCGTCGTATTCCTCGGTCCAGAAAATAGACTCTGCCCTGACAGATTTGGAGAAGCTTAACATGAAGAAGGAACTGAAGGCCGGGGATATAATGAACAGTCCCGTGGCGGCTGCCAGGATAGATGAAAAAATAAATAAAGTCGTGAAAACTATGTGGAACAAAGGATTTTCCCAAATGCCTGTGTTTGATGGTGAAATTCCCGTTGGCAGCATCTCAGAGGAAGATATTCTCAAAGCTCATGAAGAATATGGCAAGAATAAAATGAGAGATTTGAATGTCAAAGAGATAATGAATGACAGCTTCCCCATAGTAAATGAAGGTGCCCAGATAAACTCGATAAGGGAACTCCTAAAAGAAAGCAAAGCTGTTCTTGTGTCAAAGGGAAAGAAATTTGGCATTATAACAAAATCAGATTTCTTAAGAGCTTAAATTTCTAAGGCCCTCCACGGTGTTTATCTTGTTTTTCAGGAAAAGCCTTCTCAGCCTCTGGCGGTTGCTACTGTCCACCTTGCACCCGGTCTTTTTCAAAAGCTCTGAAAGCTTCTTCGCCAGTTTCTCGCCCTCCGGGTCGAAGTCCGTCAGAACCAGAATTTTTCCTGTGAATCTGGCGGCCAGCTCGTAAAGCCCTTTGTTCCTGTTAATTGTGTGCGCGTCAGAGAAACCCATTTTTTCCAGAGCCCTCTTGTCCTTTATTCCCTCAACCACTGTCTGCTCTTCTTTCAGCTCCCGAAGAAGGGAAAAAAGTTTTTCCTTGTATTCAACCGACTTTTCTGTAGAACAGGTTCTTACCTTCCCTTTTTTCATCGATCTTACCCATTTCTTTTAGTTCGGCCACTTTCCTGCTCACATACTCCTGTCTGTAACCCAGTACCTGGGCCAGGGTCTGTGTGTTCATCCATTCATGAAGAACGTTAATTATTTTCTGGTGGACCTCCTTCAGTTCTTTGGTCTTTCTCTGGTGAAGCAGCTCGTCCAACTTCCTGTTCACCAGATCCATCTTCATCTCAAGAATCTGGAGCATCTTGGCCATGTCATGGCTCTCTGCATGCGGAAGCTGGCCGCTTTCCTTTAGCTTCCTTAGCATTTCCAGTTCTTTTGCCCTCTTTATTATGTCGTCCGACGAACTGACCAATAAATTCACCCGTGTTACCGCGATTAAAAATAATTGCCCGCATTCTCCACGGCCCTGGTGACAAGGCTTATGGCGCTCTCTATGTCCTTCAGGTCCGCGGTCTCGACAGTGCTGTGCATATACCTGACCGGTACCCCAACCAGACCGCCCGGCTTTCCCTCCCTTGTCAGTATGGCCTTGGTGGCTTCGGAGGCACCCCCTGAAGAAACCCCGAGCTGGTAAGGTATCTTGTTCTTCTTTGCGGTTTCCACAAGAAGTTTCTTTACTTTTTTGTGTACAACAAAGGCATACTCCTGTATCTCTATTATGGCCCCTTCTCCAAGCTTGTTGGAAACCTCCCCGTCTTCCGTGTAGGGGTCTGCCGCCAGACCCACGTCAAGGGATATTATCACGTCAGGGTCGACCCCGAACATTGCGGCAGTGGCTCCTTTTAGCCCCAGTTCCTCCTGAACGCTTCCAACACCGTAAAGCGTCGAGCCCTTTGGCTTTACTCTTCTCATGACTTCTGTGAGAACAACGCAGCTTATCCTGTTGTCGAAACATCTTCCCGCAGTCCTGTTGCTTCCCAGCTCCGAGAACTCGCCAGTGATTTCCGCGTAATCGCCAATCTTAACCATCTTTTCGGCATCCTCTTTGCTGTCCGCGCCTATGTCCACGAAGAGCTGTTTCAGCTTTGGAGCTTTTTCTAACTCCTCCTTTTCCTGCATGTGTATTGCCTTTGAACCTATGACTCCGTTTACTGTTCCCTTGTCCGTGTGTATCCTGACTCTTTGGGAGAGAAGAATCTTGGGATCCCACCCCCCCAGAGGATTGAGCTTCAGGAAACCCTTGTCGTTAATATGCTTGACTATGAAACCTATCTCGTCCATGTGGGCCGTCAGCAAAATCTTTAGCTTGCCATTGCCCTTTACAGAAATTAGGTTTCCGACCCGGTCCTCGTAAACCTTGTTCACGTGGCCCCTAAGCTCCTTTTTCATCAGATTTCTTACGTTGTCCTCCGAGCCGGATATTCCGGAAACATCAACGAACTTCTTGAGCAGAATTTTAACACCCATTGCACACACCTCATTAATTTCTTGTTTAGTTATGCTTTTATATTTTTAAAAACCTTGATTTGGTCAGAACCTCAAATCCCCGGGATTTCATAATAAAATCATTCTCCAGCCTGCATCCCCCAGGGCCTTTGACATATATGCCGGGCTCTATCGTGAAGACCATGTTCCTTGTTATCTTGGTTTTGGATTCGGGGGAAATTGCCGGCGGGTCATGGGTTTCCAGGCCCAGACCGTGGCCAAGGTTGTGCTTGAACTCAAACCCGCTTTCCCTGATGGAGTTTTCCGCAGCCCTGTATATTTCCTGTGCCTCTGCCCCGGGCTTCAGTTTTTTCAGAGAATTCCTGTAAGCCTGCTCGACAGTCTTTACAATTTTCTTTTCCTTTTCCGTGAGCCTGCCTATGCCGAAGGGAACGGTCACATCGGAGCAGTAGCCGCTGTAGCTGGCCCCGAAGTCCGCGTAGCCCAGCCCCCTTTTTATTTTGTTTTTTGAAAAGGGTGGGAAGGGGTGTATCTGCCAGGAACGGGAGGGGGAAACCAGGGTGGTGGGAAAGGATATTCCGTCGGCGCCTTTCTTAATCAGAAATCTTTCAAGTTCCAGAGCCAGCTCCCTCTCAGTCAAACCTTCTCTGATGTTCTTTTTCAGGAAAACGATGCCCTTGTTTGCTATTGAGCACGCTTGCCTTATGTTTTCTATTTCCTCTGGTTGCTTGATGCTCCTTATCTTATCGGTCAAACCGGATATGTCTTTGACTTTGAAATTCTTTGAAAGCTTGTGAGGGAAAAGGCTCTCGATAACGCCTATTCTTCTGTTTTTTTTGATTCTTTCTTTCAGTGTTTTTGAAAGCGGCCCGTCTTTTTTCAAGACCTCGTCGGCTTCCCTTCCTGTGGCGCGGTCGTAGTCCAGACTTGACAGAACAAGGGTTGTCTTATTTTTTGTGATGAGAAGACAGGCAAAGGAATGGTACTTCATCTGCCGGAAGCCTGTGAAATAATAGATGTTCGGGTCGTCTATCGGCTCGGATGAAAGGAAAAGGGCGGCATCTATCTTTTTTTCCCCGAGACCCTTTCTCAGTTTTTTTATCCTGCGGGAGAACATCATATCACAGATACAAATTTGTTTCCCCTGATATAAAATCTTAATTTGAGGTCGCCGCCCCTACTAAGACCTATTCTGGTGGTGGTAACAATTTTCCCCGGTTTCTCGCCGGTGATTATATAAAGTTCGTTTCCGGTCAAATCAATGCCGTTTTGTTTTTTTGTTATTCCAAGTGCCTGAGTAAGTCTGCCGGGTCCGGCCGTCAGGTTATCGTTATTCCTGTTCTTTCTCATCACATCTTTACCTTCAACCGGCTCCAGAGCCCTTATCAAAACTGCCCCGGGAACTCCCGGGGTTTCGGTGACGATATTGAACATCCAGTGATTTCCATAGGTGAAATAAACGAAAGCATGGCCCCCCTTCCCAAGCAGTATTTTTGGTACGGACTTTATGTGCCTACACCCGGCTGAGCCCGGGTCATTTTTACCGAGGTAGGCCTCTGTTTCCACGATCTTTCCGGAAAGCCTTCCTGATCTGGTTTTATGAACAAGAACGCACCCAAGCAGATTCCTGGCCACCCTATCCGTCTTTCTGACATAAAACTTTCTGGAAAGTTTCATAATAATTCTTTAAGAGTTAAGTTTAAATATTAGTTTTCATAATATTTAGAATATAGTGAAATTTCAGAAAATTATGAAATTTGTGAATGTTTATGAATCCCAAAGAAGAGTTCATAGAACTGATTACCGAAATAAACAAGGCCAAGGGCCTTGACGAGCTGTCTTCAAGGATGATCGGGATTTTGTTTATAGAGCCCCGCGAAGTTTCGCTTGACAAGCTCGCGGAAAGAACAGGTTACAGCCTTTCGGCTGTAAGTACTGCCATGAAAATGTTGAAAAACTCCGGCTTGGTGAAAAAACTAAAGAAACCCGGTTCAAAAAAGATTTACTTTTACATGGAAAAGGACCTTATGAACGGGTTTTTAGACCTCTTAAGCAAAAAAATGCAAAAGACCGTAACAATAATGAAAGAACGGGTCCCGGATATAATAAAAAAATACAAATCAGAAAAAGGCTCACGGGAGGAGATAAAGATACTGGAGAACTACTACAGACAGCTGATGGCTATGGAAAAAATAATGAAAAAAATGATCTGCATAATCGAAGATGCCCACAGAAAACTGGAGGCTGACAAAAAATGAAACCGATTATAGAGCTCAGGAACGTTAAGAAGATTTACCAGATGGGACAGGTCCAGGTAAGGGCGCTGGACGGGATAAGTTTCAAGATAAACAAAAACGAGTTCATATCAATTGCCGGGACAAGCGGTTCGGGCAAATCAACCCTGCTCAACGTGATGTGCTGCCTCAGCCGCCCTTCCGAGGGCTCGGTCTTCATAGACGGTAGGAACATCGCGGAAATGGATGACAACGAGCTGGCCGTGATAAGAGGCCGGAAAATAGGCTTCGTGTTCCAGACTTTCAACCTTATACAGAGACTCTCGGCGCTGGAGAACGTGACCCTTCCCATGTGGTTCCTGGGCAAGAGCGAGGAGGAAAGGACGGAAAAGGCGAGAGAACTTCTGGAAATGGTGGGCCTGGGACACAGAATCAAGCATCGCCCGTCGGAGATGTCGGGAGGCGAAAGGCAAAGAGTGGCAATGGCCAGATCGCTGGCCAATGACCCGGACGTGATAGTGGGGGACGAACCAACAGGTAACCTGGATTCCAAAACAGGCAAAGAAATATTAAATATATTTAAGGACTTGTATAAGCAAGGAAGGACCGTGATACTGGTTACCCATGACCTGAATATGGCCAGAGAGGCCAAAAAAAGAATATATCTTATGGACGGGAAAATAGAAAAAACGGAGGGATGTTAATGAAGTTGAAATTTTTTGCTTTGTTGAGTGCTTTTTTGCTTTTGGTCCCGACTCTTTCAATGGGACAGTCGCTTGAAGACCTGCTGGGGGAGGACTATACAACAACGCCCTTCCCTTCCTTTAACATAAGGGAGATGAAATACGAACCTTACCCCGCCGAACCTGGAGAATACCTCACCATATGGATTGAGGTTTTCAACAGGGGGACCAGAACCGCGGAAAACGTTTTTTTCGAACTACAGCCGGAATACCCGTTCTCACTGCACCCAAGCGAAACCTCCGTAAGGGAATTCTCCAAAATACCAGGCCTTTACAGCGTGGTCCTCCAGTACAAGCTTAAGGTGGACAAGGATGCGCTGGAAGGCTGGAACACCATGGACCTCAAATACACTATAGACGATACATCAACGCTGGAGAAAGAGATTGAAATTTACGTCACGGAACCCCCCGACAAAGCCGAGTTAAAGGTATTTTATGTGGGCACGGAACCCAGTCCTTACCCCGGGGGCGAGACCACCCTCAGCGTGGATCTGGCCAACATAGCATCCGGCTCGGCCTACTATACAGTAGTGGAGGCCGAGAGCGAGTCGGCGGAAATAGAGGTTAACGAGATATTCATAGGAACAATGGATGCAGATGATTTTGACACCATAGATTTCGAAATAAAAATAAAGGAAGACGTGGAATTGGGCATGCATCCCGTGACCATAAGATCCTACTACAAGGATGAGGATGACAAGGAGTATGAGACAGAAGACGTTATACACTTCAGGGTTTACGCCGAAGAAGAGGCTATGAAAGGTATGGTACCGGAAACTCCCTGGTACGTCTACATAGTCTACATAATAGTCGCCCTGATAGTCTTGAAATACTTCATCGTCCCTGCCGTGAAGAAGACTGTTTCTTTTTTAAGAAAAAAAAAGAAGTGAGCCCTGATGCTGGGGATATGGAAGGTCATAATCAGGAATTTGTCTTACCAGAAGCTTAGGACAGCCCTTACTTTGCTTGGAATAATAATAGGGATAGGAGCAATCACCTCCATGATCACGCTTGGTGATGCCTTGGAAAGCTCTGTGAGGGAACAGTTTGAGCAAATCGGCACAGACAAAATTATCATCACTCCCGGTTCGCCCACTTCTGTGGGATTTTCCGGCGCAATAGGAACAGAAAGTCTTGGAGAAAACGATGTCAAAACCATTGAGAGGATAAACGGTGTGGAAACTACTTTCGGGGTCTTTTCCAAGACAGCCAAACTGAGACTTGGGAAAGAAGAAACCTACAGCTCCATATGGGCCTGGGATATGGGAAAGGCCGGAGACCTTTTCTCGGACATGCAGGGTTACGAAATAGAGGAAGGCAGGGACATTAAGGAGGGAGACCGATATGCAGCCGTGATCGGATACCTGGCAAAAACCAGATTGTTTGAAAAGGACATCGAAGTCAGAGACAAGCTAGAAATAAATGGAAAAAATTTCAGGGTGGTCGGACTTCTTGAAAAAATAGGCAATCCCGTAGACGACATGTCAATACTGATTCCCCTGGATGGCGCCAGGGAGGCCTTCAACGATACCGATGAATTCTCCATGATATTTGTGGATGCCAGGGACGAGGTAGACGTGGATAAGATTTCGGAAAAGATAAAGGACGAACTTGAAGATGAACGTGGGGCGGAGGACTTCAAGGTCCAGACTTTTGGGGACATACTTGAAATGGCCAACACGATACTTAACATGCTGCAGCTTGTTTTCATCGGAATAGCCGCAATATCCCTGATAGTCGGCGGGATAGGAATTATGAACATAATGCTCATGACCGTAATGGAAAGGACCAAGGAGATAGGAATCATGAAGGCCACGGGGGCCACCAACAGGATAGTTCTTTTGCTTTTCCTCGGGGAGGCTGCTATAGTGGGTCTTCTTGGCGGCATTGTCGGATACTGCGTTGGTCTGGTGGGTTCTTTCATAGTGGCACAGTACGCGGGCGAGATGGTGGGCATACCCATAAACATTTTATTTTCTCCCGAACTTTTCGGAGGGACCCTGGTTTTCTCCGTTTTCGTGGGAATGGTCTCGGGAGCCTACCCGGCAAGGCGGGCTGCAGGACTGGACCCGGTTGATGCCCTGAGATATGAATAAGCGTTTTCTAAACACAAAAATATAACAATGTTATATTTAAATATCTGCAGAATGAAATATTGTTCATTATTACATCAGGTGTTGAGATGAAGACTATTTGTGAAAGAATGGCCCTGCAGATAGTACCTGCCATAAGGGCGCTGGTCGCCAGGGACCTGATAGAGGCTTACAACATGACACAGAAGGAGGCCGCAAAGAAACTGGAAATGACCCAGCCCGGCATATCACAGTATAAGAAACACCTCCGGGGAGTAAGGACAAAGATTCTTGAAAGTGATTCCGAAATAAGCAAGAACATATCCAGGATTTCAAGTTCCCTGGCGAAGAACGAGATGAAATCGGCCGAAGCGAGCTCGGAGATATGCGGAATATGCAAGTATATCCGGAAAAGAGGGCTTGTGAAGAAAATTGTCTAGTTTTTGACCTGGGAGAGAGTAAGTTTTGTCACCAGACCGGCAAGTGGAACCAAAATTATCACCCTGAAAAGCTCCAGGAGAGCAAAAACCATTACAGGCATGAAGAATATTGAAAAGTTTATGAGTATGGGGATGCTGCTGGTTTCAAACATGCCCTCAATCCTGTTTTTTACCTCTTCTTTCTGAGCCTCCGTTAGCTTTGAATATTCCTCCTCTATCTCCTGCTGTTGCTCCTCGGGTAAAAGTTCAAAGCCCTCCATCTGGGGCATCTCTCCTCCCCCGATTTCAGGGATCAAAGAGATCACCACACTCTTTGTCTCATTCACGTACAACTCGTTGTAATAACCTAATCCGAAAAATACGCTGATTAAAAAACCGAAAAAAATCATAAGATTCAAAAGGAAGAAACACTTGGAGATTGTCTTTGCACCTATCCTGTATTTTCTCCATTTCTTCAGCTCCTCCAGATACATCACCGACATGGGTGTCACGAGAAACCCGGATATCACAAGCCCCACCGAAAACAGTACAAATGTGATGGAGGGCCCGGCTATGATCAGCCCTATGACCGAGGGTATTAGGCAGGCCAAAGCCCCGAATTTCCTGTCCTCCCCGAAGTTTATGCCGTAGTAAATCAAAACGCAGAAAGCAAAGGTTATGGGTATGAGGGGTATGAAGAAAAACATGGGACCCGTAATTGAGCTAAGGATCGCCTCGGAAGCTCCGGTGGACGCAGAAATGGAAACAAAATTTTTGAAGTAAATGAGGGGGTAAATCAAAACAGATTCCGTGGTTATTGAGAGAGTCCTGAACAGTACAAACCCCAGCACTATGAAAACAGAAACCAGTGCACCGACCACGGCCTTTATTTTCATTTTTTCTTCCATTGATATCCCTTCCCCTTTTCTTTAGTGGGTTTCAGTTCGCTTATTTTTATTTTGATTTTCTCAAGCTGTTTTTTTATTTTGTTGCCCAAGGAACTTCCTGCCTCCGGTGACACGTATTTGAACTTCTTTATTTTGTAGGATTCCGTGGGAGGAGGCATGAACATGTAAATCAGGAAACCCGCTATGATAATGATTACAACCCCTATGAAAAGCCACACGTAGCTGGAGGTTTCTTCCATGATTCCGAGGACCCCCTTCCCTTCCTGGGAAGCAATGTCCCGGGCCTTTATGAGAAGCGATTCTATCTCGCCCTCTATTTGGGCTGCATTAAAGTAGTCCCCGTCCCCGATGTAACCGCCCATTATGTCAAGCTTTGATTTTATCTGTACAAGCGTCTCGTTAAGCTCTGTGACATTCTTCCCCCCTCCAAACATCTCCTTCATCTTGTTTTCCAGTGATGTGTAGTTCTCCAAGTAAACATCATAGCTCTGGTTTATCTTAAGCTTACTCTCTTCGCTGGGAAGGACCTTCAGGGTGGATTCCTTGGAATCGGAAATGTCATCGTTGCCTACGTTGATGTCCAGTGGATATGATTTTACCACGGCATCGGAGGGCACTGATATGTTGACCTTGAATTCGCCTTCGTCGCCGGAGTCCAGATCCAGCTCGGAGGGTGTTGAAGAGACCCAGCTGAAAGGTATTCCTGTTATTTCCAGTTCCAGGTCATCCTGGTCGGTGTCTCCGTCATTCTCCACGCCCACGTCGAATTCCTCGCTTTCGCCCTGGACTATGCTCAGGGATGACGGGCTTTCGGTTATGTCTATGTCTGTGGTCTCGTCGCCGCCGCTGTCTGTTCCGCTATCCGTGCTGCTGTCATCTGATATTGAAACCCTGAACGTCTCGCTCGGCAGGCTGCCGTAGCGATTTTCCGTTGTTTCCACGTCAACGCTGCAGTCAAGAACATAATCACTATCGCTCCTCAGTTCGACCTCCCACAAATAGTAACAGGTTTCCCCGGCATTAACGTAATCCCCACAGGTATCGTTCTCAAAGGTCAGGTCTATGACCTCCTCGCAGTCATCCTCGTCGTCTCCTCCAACGTCCAGGCCCACGTCACCATCTTCCACGGCGACTGTTCCGTAGTTTACCACCTTGACTTCCACGTGGTCTTTTTCATTTACTTCGGTGAATGTGCTCTTGAGGCTTTGGGTTATTTTGAAATAAAGGCCGGGCCCGGCTATGGTCAGGTTGCCGCCGCTTCCCGTTCCTTCCAGAAGATGGCCGTCTGCGGTGTCATTTGCCGTTATGTAAACGTCGTAATAGCCTCCCGGCCATTTCTCGTCCGCAATCCAGGTAGCGTTTATCCAGTACTCGGGGGGACGTGAGAAGCCGCCGCCGTTCTCGCTGAGGTTTGCATCCGGTATTATTCTTTGTTTGGCCGTTATGCTGTAGTCCTGATGCCTGAACCTGACAAAGCCGAAGTTTCCTGCCAGGCCTGAATAGTCGACTGATGTTCCGTTCTTGTAATAAACCTCCGTCACGATTATGACGTCTTCGTCAAGAGAAACGTTGGAAATTGTTGCATCGTTTCCCGCTGAGGATATGTTTGTCACGTAAACGTCAAGGTCGTTCGACAAGACAACCTGAAGTGTGAGGTTGAAGCTCCCGTATGGATGCGCATCCGAGTCGTTGAGATATATCCATCCCGTGTAAGTGCCTTCTTCGTTGTTTGTTTCTGTTGTATCTATGCCTAAGGTCACGTTCAGCAAGGACGACCCGCCGGCAGGTACAGTTGCGGGAGCCTCGTATGAAAGGTTAATATAGTTTGAGGAGTGGGCGAGGTACGGGGAGCTTGAGCTGGACAGGGTCAGCCCCTCGTTACCCGTGTTGTTAACGGATATGTTCAGAACCAGGGTCCTGTTAAAGCCTATGTTCTCGTTCAGGGTAACTGTGGAGCCGTAGAAGGAATTGTTTGCCATCAGTTCCTGGGCGGTTACGTTTACCGAGAAGGGTATGGCAATAATTGCCCCAAGGCTGCTTTCGTAATAAAGCGAACCGTTGTGCAGTCCGCTTAGCGTGGCGTTTTGAACGGTGAAGTTGAAATCGAAATCCTTGTATTCGCCGGTGGAGTTAAAGGTCGTGGCGGAATAGTCGGTTGAAACCCATCCCGACGTACTCGTTCCGGTTTTTAATGTGAGATCGTAGGAACCGGTTGCGGCCGTGTTGTTCAGTATCTCCACCCTCCACATGCCGTCATCCGAAGTTCCTATAGTCCCGCCAGGGGTGTAGGCCACATACTCCTCCTGTATAACGCCGGAAACGTTTGCATTAAGGTACTCTCCGTCCGAAGTTCCGACCAAGGTATCGTCCGGTTTGTAGAGCTTTACCGTGTAATTGGATGCGCCGGTCCATTCAAGCAAAGCGGTTATGCTGTTTACAAAGGCAGGAACCCGGAAGGTGAAGTTTGCCTTGCCGCTGCCGGTTTCCGTTTCCGTGTGATATAACTCCGATGACTGCACAACGGAGGACATGGTAAGGTTTCCCTCGTTTTTCAGCCTTATGTTTGTGGTGTTTTTGTATGAAGGGTTTCTTTCCCCGAACTCTATGAGAGAAATTTTCTCCGAGGGGGAAGACGGCTTTACCGCGGCCAGGGTCGAAAACTTCAAAAATCCCGAGTATGTGTTGGTGGAGGAGTTGTCAAAAATCCTTATTTCCCACCACTGGTCCTGCGGCAGGTACTGGTAAACGAGCTCAGAAGAGCCAATTATATTCTTTGACTTGAAGCCGGACTGGCCGAAAAGAAAGGCATCGATTGCCAGGTTGTCTATGGTAACGGAAGTGGCGTTATCCAGCTCGCTGGTATTGAAGTAGTAGGAGTGGTAGGCACTTTCGTCTGTTTCTATCGTTCCCCTGAACTGGCCCCTTCCGTTTGCAGTGTCAAAAGAGTTTTCAGAGGAAACAGGAAAATTCATTTCGACTTCTACCGTGGCGTAATGGGAAGGTTCAGAGCTGTTTAAAATGTCAACCAGGCCCCAGTATCTTCCGGGCGGACATGAAGCCAGTTCCCTCTCCAGAAGAGCCCAGGTACTTTCTCCGTTTAGATTTTTTGTGTCCGTGTAATAGCCCGTTGCGTTCTTTACGAAAAAATCGAGTGTGTAACTTGGACTTGCCTTGGTAAGCCCGCATGTGCTGGATTCTATAGAAGAGTCGTAGCTGCCGGCCCACCCTGTTGCAGGCTGGGAGTAGTTTGAGCACACCGTATGCGTTGAATTGTCTACACTCAGGGCTCCGGAATAGGTGGCATTTACATTCAAAGTAAGGTTCCCTTCAAAGGAGTTTGTCCAGTTTATGCGAAGGGGTGAGGGCGATGCGCTGAAAGTTTTCGGATTGTTGCTCAAAACCTCCCCGCCCAGAATGGTGGCGGACAGTACTATAAAGATAAAAATCGCTAAAGGGATTGGTTTCGGGGTTTTCATTACCACACCTTAAAATTATAATATTCTTTTAAGTTATTATATCTATTTACATATGTTCTGCCCCTGACTCCGAAGCAGTTCTTTCTTGATATAAAGGGGGCTGTCTGTTCTCAGTGAAAGTGCTATGGCATCGGATGGTTTTGAATCCAGCCTCAGCCTCTGGTTGTCCCTCTTAAGATGTATTGTAGCATAATAAATTCCGTCCCGGAAACTGTCCACGGTCACGGACTCCAAAGTTACGTTGAAACTCTTCAGAGCGTCTGCGAAAATGTCATGGGTGTTCGGCCTTATCTCTATCTCGTCCTTCAGACCCAGCTCTATCGACCTTGCCCTCTCCTCGGAGGTCTGCGCGACTATGGCAGTGCAGTTGTTCCCCAGAACCACTGTGGTATCTATTACCCGCACGATGTCCGCTTCCACATAATCATTCATGTCCATGTATTCCATTAGAGCCAGCGCAGCAAAAGAAAGGAAAGACACGAGAAAAACGGCTGCAAGGATGATTACAACTCTTTCAATCTTCCAGAAAGTTTTGTTTTTGCGTGTCTTTTTTTTAATTTTCCTGGTCTTGTGAGTTTTCTTTGGCTTGCCTGCCTTGACATGTTTGGACATATAATTATTATCTTTTATAAAAATAAATTAGGTTGTATTAGCGGGCCTGCGGGGAACCACAAGAGATGCACACTCGCTTGGTTCGTGCACATCAATCTATTTGAACCCCGGACACCTGCCTTAGGAGGGCAGTGCTATGGACAGGACACACACTACGTGCGTGTCGGTCTATCCAAGCTGAGCTACAGGCCCCTGTTTACTTCACCTATTCAGTTTGTTCTCTATTTCTAATAAATGTTTATCCAGAGTTTTCGTGTGCAGATGGGGTATGTGCAAGACGATGAAAACGAGCACTATCAGTTCTATTGCCGGGAGAAAAAAGTAAGGTAAGTTGTGAACGGAATCATTGCACCGCCTAGATGAAAACCTTTATCTCTTTCTTTGTTGCCAGAGCGCTGACCATCTGCTTGCCCAAGTCGGAGTTTTTGGAAATCCTTATCTGACCGGACTTCCCCACGGTGGCCGTGAACAGGTACTCGTCTTCTATGTACGTGTTGGCGTTTTCCCCCCTCAGGGTCTTGTTGAAGGAGAGAATTATGTAAGCGCCGCTTTCTCCCACCCCGAACTTGACCTCCCTGCCGAGGCTTTCTATCTTGGGCTGGACATCTATACTTACCCCTAGCTTTTTCTCGATTTTTTCTATGGTCCTTCCCTGCTTGCCGATTAGCTTCGGTATTGCCTTGTTGCCCACTTTGGCCACCACTCTCTTGTTCCCCAGGAACTCTATGTCTGCCGAGTTGTCGTATTTCTTTATCTCTTCCATTATCTTATCCTTTGCCAGTTTTTCCAGGGGACCGTTCCTTTCATCTTCGACCTCAACCACCACGTTTTCCTCGCCGTATGTGTATATCTCGTATTCCAGTTTTCTTGTTTCAAAGTCCCTTATCTCGACGACGGGTCTCGCAAGGTCCTGTTCCACCATACCGGTGGGGACCTTTACCTTCATGGAAACCGAGAAGACCTTATCAACCTTCCCGCAATTTATGAAGATTATGGTGTCCAGAATGTGAGGTATCATGCCCAGTTCGGTCCTTCCTATGAATCTCTGTACAGCGTTTATGGGGTCGCTGGCATGGACAACCCCCACCATCCCTATTCCGGAAAGCCTCATATCAGAAAATACCTTGAAATCAGATGTCTTTCTCATCTCATCGTAAATGGTGTAATCCGGCCTTACCAGTAACAGGACATCCGCAGAAAGTGCCATGCTGCCGTTGAGCGGCGCATACTGCGTCACCTCGGGCGGGACCTGAAGGTCCCTGGGCGACTCCATGGTCTTTACTATCTTGCCCTGTTTTAGGTAGAATCCCGCGAGCCCGGAGGCAAATGTTGATTTTCCCGAGCCCGGGGGTCCGGAAATAAGTATTCCCTCCGCTTTCTTTTCAAGTCTTTTGAGAAGCTTTCTGGAAAGCCTGTAATCCTCGAGCCTGAGCCTGACTATTGGCCTGACCACTGTTATCTCATAGTCCTTGGAGAACGGCGGCTTGGTTATCGCAATCCTGTATTCTCCCAGCTGGATAACTTCCGCGCCGTTTTTGCTTATCTCAAACTGGCCCTGGCGGTGTCTTGTCACGTAGACTATGTCCGAGGCCATCTTTTCCAGTTCTTCCCTGCTGCACACATCCTTTCTGAGTTCTTTGAGCTTGATGTTTCCGGGTTTGCCGACCTTTGCCATGGGGTTGGCGTTCTCCTTGAAGTGGAGGGACATTGTATCCTTGGTGAGATACTTTTCAAAAACCAGTTCCTTGTCAGACTCTGACTCTATGTAAACGACCTCAAGACCGTCGGCCTTGGCCACCTCGGACTGGACAAGATCTTCAGTGTAAAGAACGGCCCCGCCCTCTTTGGCGGCATCCCTTATAAGGGCGTCTATTCTGCCTTTCTTCGCAAGTCTTATTTCATCCGGGGTGGGCCTTCTGCCTGTCGCCAGTATTTTTATGTTCTTGTTTTTCTTGGCTATTTCCCTTAAATTTCTTATCTCTTTCAGGCCCTCGAAGCCTATTTCAAGGCCCCTGTTGGCCTGGGCCTGGAGTTCGTCCAGGACCATTTCGGGTATGATTATATCGGCTTCCTTCAATTTGCCTTTTTTTATCAGTTCGGACAACTTTCCGTCTATTATTATGGAAGTATCCGGCACTATTTTGTCTATTTTACTCATTATATCACCTTTTATCAGTAATCTTTATCATGTATTTTATAAAGCATATTTCTTTATAGATAAATGTTTAAATCATTTCCTTGCCTTTTTTTATCGGGTGTGAAACATGAAATGCCCTGAATGCGGGAGTTCCGGGGTAAAAAAGGAGGATGATGGCAGAAACATTCTCGTCTATTGCGGCAGTTGCGGACTTGTCATCGACGATGAACTGTTCTGCTAATTTAAATCCTTCTGTATCAAAACCCTCAGACTTTTGGGTACATTTATCCTTCCATTGATTTTCATTCCCACAAGGTACCTGATTTTTTTGTCTGTAGTAAAGTTTATCAGCTTCTGGTCCACAGAACCGTCAAATACCAGGGCGTGCACATCTTTCATCTCTTTCAGGGCACTAAACATCTCCTTTACGGGTATCTTTCCTATTATCTTCATATCCTTGTCAAAGAAGTAGGCCGCTCGTGTTCCTGTGAGGTCGGACAGTATCTTTTTGAACTCCTTGCCTTCTTCTCTGGTTTCTTTTTCCTTTAAAACCTCTTTTTGGGGTTTTTCGACCTTTTTCTGGTCTGGAAGTGATTTGTTATTGATTTCCACCTTTTCCTGGTCTGCAGATATCCTGTCCCTCAGACTTTTATAAATCTCTTTTTTCGTCAAATCCTCCACTTCTTTGCCTCTCGGGGCTCTGACAACAAAATCAAGGTCCGCTCCCTTCTGGATCATTTCCTTGAGTATGAGATCTCCTCCCCTGTCTCCATCAAGGAAAACGGTTGTTGTCTTTTCTTTACTCAGTTCCACCACTGCCTGGGGCACAGAAGAGCCCTCTATTGCTATAACGTTTTTTATGCCGTTTTTGAGCAGTTTTATCACGTCTGCTCTCCCTTCACAAACTATAATCGAATCGAAGGACATTATGTTGGGTCCGCAGGGCAGTCCTTTGTAGGTGGTTGCTTCCGAGGAACGCACGGCCTCTTTTATTTCCTCTGATATTTCCTGGGTTTCCGGAAGACTCTCTTCAAAAACATTCTTAAGGATTTCCTTGGCCCTGTCTACGACATACTTCCTTTTTACGGCTCTTATATCCTCTACCTTTTCTATGTTTATTTTGGCATCGCAGGGCCCCACCCTTTCTATGGTCTCCAGGGTTGCTGCTATAAGGGCTGTTTCGCTCGCATCCAGGGAAGAAGGGATTACTATGGTTCCGCTGCTGTTGCCGTTCTTTGTGTTCAGGTTTACCTCTATCCTCCCTATTCTCCCAGTTCTCTGGAGCTCCCTGAGATCCATGTCAGATCCCAAAAGTCCCTCTGTCTGCCCGAAAACCGCTCCAATGACATCAGGTTTCTCTATAACGCCTTTGGACCGAAATTTGGCCACTATATTATATTTTGACGTGGATTGTGCCAGTTTACTCATGATTTCACCTCTAAATATGATTTTTTAGTTTGAAAACCTTAGAAAGAACTTGTTCCCCACTGCACTTTAAACAGGTCAAAAACAAAACAGACCCAACGTGATATGATGATTATGAAAGTTCTTTAGGTTCTCTTGTAATTTTTATTACAGTATCTATATCACCGGCAACCTTTATAAGCTTTTCCCTTGAGGTTGCACCGGAAACAAAGGTATAGTCGCCGAAAACCTTTTTCAGGAGACGGGAAAGCTCCCTGTTGGCTCTTCCCTTCTTTGCGGGGCTCTTTAACCATATTTTAAGGTAAGGTCCATTATCCGAGCTTTCCAGCTTTATTCTGACCTTTTCAGATCCCGGAACTACTCTGATTTTTAGAAGCATGGGAAACCATGAAATTGTGACCCGCCCATAACACTCTTTTTCACAAAGCGGCCGGAGCCGGTTTCCGAGAGCTGATCGAGACGGGCCTTAGAAGGGTTGTGAAAAGAACTATTTAAAGGTTGTTTTCAGGTAAAGATATAACAGTGTTATATAAATCTGTTTGAAATGAAAATAAAAAAGGAAATTGGTTCTACCAGCTGTCCTCTCCCCTTAACTCTTGGCTGGTACTCTGCTCCACCATGATTGGGGAAAGGAACCTGACCTTGATTTTCCTGCCGCAATGGCACTTGACTTCTATCTCCTTTGTATTGTCTCCGTTTTCCTTGACTTCGCACATATGTCATCGTCTCTCCGGATGATGTGAATTCTTCAGCGGGAAACTATTTAAAGATTTTTGTTAACGGGAATTGAGCTTCATGATGGCTTCAGCCATGTCGCCGGTCTCTTCCAGAGCCTTTAAGGCTTCCTCTTCAGAGCACCCCGTCTGCTCCGTGACGAGCTTTACGTCATCCTGGGAAAATTTCTCCGCGGGTTCCTCGGAAACTTTCCCCATCACCTGAAAGGTTTCCTGTGTTCCCATTTTTATTTTTGAAACGGAAGGCTCCTTTATCACAATGTTCCTGCCCCTGCAACGGATGACGACCTCCTCCGCGTCCACTTCCTCTGACTTTATGCCCATCTTCTTCATGGCCTGCTGTATCTGCTTCGGATTGAACATGTTATCACATTAAAAGATATAAGAAAAGATTATATATAATAGAACTATAAGATTAATGTGATAGAATGAAAGTAGGATGGCAACTCAAGGAGGAAGTGCCTCTATTCATCATTTTGCTGGTGGTAGTGAGCGCTTTAATGTATTACATGGGTGCTTACGAACCGATGGTTTCATTCGGGACCGGATTTCTTGTAGCAGCCATAGTAACCTCTCTGGAAGTAATAGTCCATGCTATGCAAAACAAGGGGAAAGCGCCGAAGGTCACAACTAAAGCAGCGAAAAAGAAATAATTTATTGGATCCCCCTAAAACGTAAAGCATGGACCTGTTTATTATTATTTTTCATGTTTTTCTTGGTGTTTTAGTCGGCACTATGACAGGCCTTGTGCCCGGTTTGCATCCAAACACCATATGCATTCTGTTTCTGGGCTTTGTTTTCGGCGACCCCCTTCTTGTCTCCGTGTTGATTGTTTCCTCAGCAATCGCCCATTCTTTTCTTGATTTTCTGCCATCCATACTGCTGGGCGCTCCCGATCCGGGAACGGCGTTGAGCGTTTTGCCCGGGCACAACATGATGATGCAGGGCCGTGCCTATGAGGCAATAAGATTAACTGTAATTGGGGGCCTGGCTTCACTTCTAATTGCCCTGACCCTGATGCCACTCCTGATGTTTTTCGTTGGTTCCTTTTACGATTTTATAAGGCCCAACATCCACTGGTTGCTGGTGACCATAACCGGCTTCATGTTTCTCAAGGACAGGAAACCCTGGAGCCTGGTGGTGTTTGCAATGTCCGGCGCACTTGGTTATCTGGTGCTTAACGGGAATCTGCTCGGCAGGTTCAGTCTGCTTCCCATGCTCACTGGGCTCTTTGGGCTGAGCATGATAATAAAATCCCTGAAGGACAGGACCCGGATACCTGAGCAGAAAATCTCCGCCGATGCCCTGAGGAGAATTGACGTGGTTAAGGGAGGTTTGGTGGGTTCGCTTTCCGGAATTCTGGTGGGGCTGCTTCCGGGAGTCGGGGCGGCCCAGGCCACTTTCATATCCCGCGAGGTTCTCAGGGACAGGACAGAAAAAAAGTTCATGATAGCCATGGGAGGGGTTAACACCGTTGTGGCAATATTCTCTCTTCTGGCTCTTTGGATTGTAGGCAATCCTAGAAGCGGTGTGGCCGTCGCGGTTGACGAGCTGATGGGGGTTCTTACTTTTGGTGACGTAATCATCTTCATCGGGGCGATAGCCCTTGCCGGGGGCCTCTCCTCCCTGATAACAATATACCTCAGCAAACGATTCATAAATTTTTTCCGGAGAATAGACTACAGAAAGGTGAGTCTTTCGATAATCATTTTTCTGATTGCCATTACTTTCGTCTTCACAGGGGCTGTGGGGACATTTGTCCTCTTTTTGTCAACGGCCATAGGGATGGTCTGCATACTAACCAACACGAGAAGGAGCTATATGATGGCATGCATCATAGTACCCACAGTCCTTTTCTTTATTTGAACTGGATGAACCGGTAAATTTGTTTTTGGTAACGGAAAATTATCAGCGGTATGGCGAACCCCAGGAGGGCGCCCGCCAGTATGTCGGGCCAGTAGTGCACGCCCAGCAAGACCCTTGAATAGGCTATAAGTATTCCGTAAGCCGCAAGAGTAATTCTGTATTTTTTCAGATGGAAAAAGAACCCCGCAGGCAAAAGACCGAGGGAAGCGTGCATGCTTGGAAAGGAGGATGTGGGAGGGATGGGAACCAGGGCAAAGGAGGGTCTTGGAAAAGCCAGACCTATTTTCAGAAAATAAACGACCATAAGGGTGAATGTAAGGCATAGTATGTAAAGAATCAGCTTCTTTCTGTCGTTCCCCCAGAGATAAAAAGGTATGAAGAGTGTGGAAAGATAGATTATGCTGTCCGAGAATATGGTCAGGTACTCTATGGGGGTCATGTTAATATTTTAGGAGGGAAGTAAATAAAAATCAACATATTTTAATGAGCTTCCCCATGTTCCCGTTCCCGAAGGCAAACAACTCCCCACCGCAGTCGCATCTCCCCACCAGCGGGATTCTCCTGAAATTTCTCTTGCACTCCCTGCACAAAAACCCCTCCGGAGATTCTATGATGATTTTTTCCGGCGGTGTCTCTATTTTGTGGTTCCTCTTTGCCGGTTTGAGGAGGTCCTTGAGGTTACACTGTCTGCCCTTGCCCAAAAGCTCCCCCTTATCCACCCCTATAACCGAGAAAATTCTTTCCAGCGGCGGAAGCAGCTGGTTATCGATGTAGTAGCAGGAGTCTATCTTGAGTTTGTTTTCTGATATGTACTCAGGGTCCTCCGCCCGCTTGCTCAACATCTGGTTGCCCCGTATTATGACAAAGGATATTCTGGAACCGGCCACGGGTGCCTGTGAGGGTGACCTCTTTCTGAGTTTTTTGGCCAGCTCTATGTGCGGCAGCATGCCTTCATAGCGGTCTACGCTCTTGGTTATGCTCTTTGTTACGGCAAGTTTTTTCAGGTCCACCTCACCCGCATTAAGCTTGTCGACCTCCCCCTGAACGTACCTTATGGCTTTTTTCACGTCCCCCTCCTTAAGTATTATGTTTATTACCACGTTCATAGTTTCCGTTACTATATCAGGCCAGTCTCTCCTGACCGTCTCTATGCCCTTCATCTCTATCTTTTCTGTCCATTCGTCGTTGGTTTTCTCAAAGCTCCATGCGGCATATCTCTTTTTGGTGAGTATGAGAAAAGAACGGAAGGTCTTTTCAAACTCCAACACGAGTTTCCCGGGGAGTTTTATCTTGCTCACTATCTGGTTGCCTTTCCTGTAAGCATTTTCCAGATCCTTGGTCTTGACCTTCACAAAAACCGAATCCGTGTCGCCATAAATGACTTCGTAACCCATGTTAGTTATCTCCTCTCTCGTCTTCTGGAGGAGTTCCCTGCCGAAGGCGGTTATCGTATTGGCCACCTCCACGACGTAGGTCTTGGCTCTCAGGTATCCGGTATAACCGTAAAAGGCGTTGGCCAGTATTTTCAGGGCCCACTGCTTCGCGTAAAGAAGTCTTTTTTCGTCCCTATCCTTCTCCTGATGCATCCTTTTCTTTACAACTGACCTCTCTTTGATAAGCCTTTCCAGAACGAAAGGCAGGATGCCCGGTCTGATCTCGCTGTCAACGAACCTTGTCTTAATTGGCGACAGGTTACACTTGACTTTTATGTCATCACTTAGGAGCGTGGTGGGACAGATGTTGTAGGTTCTTATTATGCTGGGATACAGGCTCTTGAAATCCAGGACTAGGATGTACCCGTCCGTATGGAGCCCTGCCTTGGGCTGGAGAACCAAGCCGCCCTTAAGCTCGCTTTTTTTTCTCTTCTTCGCCCTTTCCATTATCTCCCTGTCGCTGGGTTTGAGAGGAAAAAGAACGTCCTTTTTGTTGAACTCCTTTAGTAAAACATTCTCTATTCTTATCGTCTCCCCGCCGTTGAGTGCGTCCTGGAACAAGATTCCGGAAACCTTGGAAAGAGCCACGTACTTGTCCATGAGATTTTTTTTCTCAATAAGGTCGAGGGCAAGTACCGAATCCCTCCTTGAGTAGTCTATGAACTTCTGCAATTCCTCCGCCTTGCCGTTCCATATTTTGTTAAAGTCCCTGTAGCTTATGTCGATCTTTTTCTTTCCAAGCAACTTTTCCGCCACGGCATCCAGCTTGTAGCTCTTGAACGAAAAATCCCTCTTTATAATCTGGTAGGAATCCGCGACCACCCTTCCGGTAATCCTGGTGGTCGATCTGGGGCCGTACTTGCTGCAGAAAACCGACTTGTCTTTTGCCCTTCCCAAATCTCTCTTTATTCCGAGTTTTTCCATCCTACCGACTATAAAGGGAAAGTCGAAGTTCTCTATGTTGTAGCCGGTGATCACGTCCGGGTCGTACTGGTCAATTATGTCCTTGAATTTTTCCAGCATCTTCTTTTCGCTTTCCACGCAGATGGTGTTCTTTTTCTGGTCCTCCCTGAGCCTGACGTGCTTGGAAACTATAACCATGTCCTTCTGCCCCATGTAACTCTTTGAGAAAGCTAGGCTCAGCATGGTTATGGCATCCTTTCCTGTCTCCGGCAGCCTGTCTGTCGGGGTCTCCGTCTCTATGTCCAGAGCCATTGTCTTGAGGGGAGCGTTCTTATCGCTGACTATGCTCTTTATTTTCTTTGTCTCCAGACCCTTGCAGGAGACTGTGGTGGTGTTTACGAACTTGTCCTCCACCTCTATCCATCCCATCCCCCCAATGTTTTTGTCGGCAAAGAACCTGTACTTGAAAAGTATGTCCGCTTCGAATGTCCTGCAGTCAAGACTGTCCCTCAGGTCGGGGACCTTGGAGGGGTTCTTTGTGGTTATCTTAAGGACCTCTGTCTTCTCTTTCTGGTACCCCACCGGAAGGAATCTTTTGACCGTCTCTATTTTTCTTATTTCACCCTCGAATTTTTTCAGCTGCTGCCTTATTTTTTCCTGGTCTCCGAGCGCGTAAAAATAGGGCATGTAATCCTTGCAGAAAACGCAGAAGGTTTTGCCTGATTCGTCCTTGCAGAAAACACGGACCACCGGCTTGTCATTCAGCATCGTATAGTCGGCATCGAAAATCTGCAACTTCATAACCACACCCAAGACCAGCAACAAAGTAATAGTTTGTTAAACTATTAAAAATTAATTTGTTTGGTTGGGTATAGAAATGACCCAGAAGTAATTAAAATCCTGACCCCAAATCGCCCATTTTTCCTCAAGAAATCCACGAATTTCCGTCTCCGGCTATTGGCAGAATCAATCTCCCGAGGTCAAAATTGTGGTCCTGATCATTTTATCTCCCTGTAATCCCTTGTTTTCAAGTTCACCATGAAAGCCCCGCCGCCGGAGAATGAAACCACGGAAACTCCCTTGTAGTTCAGAAAGAAAGTTTCCTTCCCTCCTGTCATGAATACTATGTCGGGAACTTCCCTTAAAAGATAGGGATCGTTATCCAGATAAAGGAACGGAAGGAAGTGCCTTCTCTTGAGCAGTTCTACAACTATCTTTTTCTCGTCGTCTGTTTCAAGTCTTTTTTTCACCTCATCCATGTGGCTGTACTCCAGGACAAAAACTTTGACCCCCATCACATCGGCCATGAAAGGCGGGCTCGCCCCCAAACTTCTTTCCCCTTTGGGAAGATTTCCTTTTTTTGTAACTATCCACGACTTCACGTTTTTCAGGTCTCCAATGGACGCGTCGGACGTGAAAATGTAAGGTGGTAATTCACGTGAAGGTAAATTCTTCTGGGTGAAGAGAACCTGACAATCATCCTGCGTTGTGTTAACCTTCCTGCTTAATGATATGTCCGGATAGATTGTTTTTTCCACCTGAATTTTCTTTCTGTCGAATCTGCCTTTGACCGCTATGACCTCATCTTCAAGGACCCTCTCCGGGGAAATACAGGTAACGGAGCCTGTCGAATCCTCCAGGTCGAACCCCTCCTTTTTTGCATCCCTGACCATTCCTATAACCACCACGTCTCCGGGGCCGAGTTTGTTTATTGAGGCGAGCTCTTTGAGTTCAAGTTTTTTCTTGAGCAGTTCCCTCAAAAACTCAAACCTTTGGTTATAGAAATCCACGAAGTTGGTTATCTTTCTGGTCTTTCCTTCCTTTTTGTGCTCGTATACGACCTTCACGGGGCTGATTTTCATAAGTGAATATGCATCCTCTGTCAGTACCACGTCCTGTTTTTTGAAATTATCTGCTATGCTTTCAACTTCCTCCGGTTTTATTTTCTGCTTTAGTTCCGGTGAAAGCAACACGCCCCTCTTCAAGAATTCCTCTACCAAATCCATAAGAGCACCTATTGGAAATAGTAATCTGTCTGTAAGATTCCCCTGATTTTTTCCGCCAGGGAAACCTGCAGGTTCATTTTTATCATCCTTGTCCTGCCGTATCTGCCCTTGCTTATTACCTTGGCGTTTATTATCCCCAGAAGATCCAGCTCTGCTATCAGGTCCGAAACCCTTCTCTGGGTCAACGGCTTGAGACCGTTTTCAGAGCATATGTTCTCGTAAATTGAAAATATGTCCCCGGTGTACACGTCGCCCTCTCTTGTTAGTATGCTCCACAGGACCGCCTGGCTCTGTCTGGGCTGGGATCTAACGATTTCTATTATTCTGTCGTTGTCTATCTTTGACTCCGCCAGGTCAACGTGCCTCTCGCAAACCCTATCGGCACCTTCCCTTTCACCTATCTCGGCCGCGACCCGGAGCAAGTCCAGCGCCCTTCTGGCGTCGCCGTGCTCCTGGGCCGCCAGGGCGGCGCATTTCTCCAAGACGCCCGGTTCCGTTGCATTCTCCCTGAAGGCCTTTTCAGACCTTTTTCTCAGAATGTCCTGAAGCTGGGTGGCGTTGTATGGGTGAAATAAAATTTCCTCCTCCGAGAGGGATGACTTTACGCGCGGGTCTAGGTCGTTAAGGAAAGAAAGATTGTTTGATATGCCAACGATGCTTACCTGAGTGTTCTTCAGATCCTCATTTATCCTTGTCAGATTGTACAGAAAGTTGTCGCCAATTTTCTCCACCAGGGCATCTATCTCGTCCAGCACCAATATAACCACCCCACCTCTTTTGTCAAGGGCCTTGAAAAAAAGGCCGTAAACGTGGTCCGTGGGGAGTCCTGTGACGGGAACGAATTCACCAAGTTCCCTTGCCAACTGTGCCATGAGTCTGTACTCTGTATCAGCGACATTTCTCATCTTGCAGTTGAGATAAAAAAGGTTTACATTCTTGTTGCTCTTTTCCCTGAGTTTTTTGGATACCAGAAAGGAAACGGCGGTCTTGCCGGTTCCGGGCTTGCCGAAAATAAAAATGTTTGAAGGTCTGTCCCCCACCAGGCTGGGAGTTAAAATTGAAGCCAGTGTTCTTATTTCGTTGTCCCTGTAGGGAAGCTGGTCGGGTTTATAAGAAGTTGTTATTGCCTTTTTGTTTTTGAAAATTCTTTTTTTGTTTTCATATCCGTCAAAAATATCATCCAGAGATTTTTGCAAACGAAACCAACCCCCCTTTCTTTCTTATAGAGAGTTTAGTTATAAATATTTACCTGCACGTGAAATAAAGGTGTTATATTCTCCACGTGAAATTGGGGGGTGTGAATAGGAGACCCCTTTATTTCCACTGGAGTTTTTCTATTAACTAACTAACTAAAGTATAACACTGTTATATAATATGTTATAAGTTTAAAAAATAAAACAAAAAATCTCCAAATGAAACGTTGGTGTGTGTTTTTATACGACATTTATTTATATCTATTACGACAATATATGATTATGAAAGACAAGGATTTTATTAAGGAAAATTTGATTAGGAAAATTTGTGGGGAGATCGTGCTTTCTCAGGAGCCCGGTTTCGTTATAAAAAAGTGGAGAAACATATTCAAGGTCTCGCAGAAGGAGATAGCCAATGAGATGGGGGTCACCCCCTCGGTTATCTCAGATTACGAAAGCAACAGAAGAACTTCCCCCGGAATAAAGATAATAAAAAAAATAATCAACTCACTTATAAAAATTTCCGAGAGAAAGGGCGGGGAGTTTCTAAGGGAATTTTATACCCTTTCAGGAAACGATCTTGTCACTTCAAGCATACTTGACGTCAAAGAATTCAAGTTACCAATTACTGTAAAGGAATTTTGCGAAAAAACCAACTGTTTAATTGTCGGTCGTGAGGACCTTTTGGAAAACCAGATATATGGATATTCCTTGGTGGACTCACTCAAGGCCATATTGGAACTAACACCCATGGAATTAGTAAAGATATATGGCTATACAACAAACAGAGCCCTTATATTCTCCAACGTGACCTCTGGAAGGTCCTCAATGGTCGCAATTAAGGTCACCAACCTAAAACCCTCACTCGTGATTCTTCACGGTCCTGAGAAAGTCGACGAGGTAGCCAAAAGAATAGCCGAAATAGAGGGAATAGTCCTGGGGGTCACGAGGGCAAAGAATTTAAACGAGCTCAAGGGAATATTAAAAAGAGGATTCAGATGAACTACAGGTGGGCCTTTATGGGTATAAGCACCGTGCTCCTGGGGCTCCATGTATATTTTCTTTTCCAGATACCGTACTCTTGGGCAATATCCATAATCGGCTTGGTGCTTCTTTACTTCGGGTATGCGATAAAGAGACATGATTGGTACGCTGACTACAGGGAAATAGGAGCGCAGAAACAGTGATTATTTTCTTAAGAGTCGACCTTCCAGATATTCCTTAAGTTCCAGCCCGGCCTCAAGCCTGGCCGCGTTTTTCTTCATGAGTTTTTCCGGGAATGCCACGAAAGCAGGTGACCTGTAAAACCCGTAGATGATAAGCGGCCTCGCGCCAAGTTTTTTGGACTCCGCGATTATTTTTTCCAGGTCGTTTCTCTTCACGTACAGAAAATCCTTGTCTCTCTGGGAAGTTTTTTTGGCATCTACAAGAAAGTTTATCTTCCCGTTCTTCATCACTATAATATCGTAGGGTGAAGACGCGGCCTTCCTCTCTGCCGTATACCCGTATTTCCTAAAAAGGTCCCTGACCCTGAATTCGAAGGCCATCCCCTTCCTGTAGTTGGTCACCAAAACACCGATTTAATTTTAAATACGTGTTTTAATAAATTTAATAGGTGAGACCATGAAAGAAATAACAGTGGAAGACGCGATGACAAAGAATATTGTTAAAGTAGATCCAGATGAAAGTATAATAAACGTGGCCAATAAAATGAAAGAAAAGGACATAGGTTCCATGCTGGTCTGTAAAAACAAAAAACTCGTCGGGCTAATAACTTCCGAGGACCTTGTCAAAAGAATCATAGTTCCCACCAAAGACGCCAAAAATCTGAAGGCCAAAGACGTTATGACGAAGAAGCTGGTAACCGCCTCATCGGACGAAGACCTGGCAGAGGCAATCAGAATAATGATAGACAAGAGTGTCCAGAGGCTTCCCGTTGTTGACGGAAACAGACTGGTCGGCATTCTTACAGACGGGGACATACTTAGAATGGCGCCGCACCTTGTTGAATCCCTGGTGGAAAGCAGAAGAGAGATGGAAGGCGGGATGGAGGGGGATGCGTGCGAGGTCTGCGGAAACTACAGCGAGAACCTGCGAAGGGTCAATGGCCAGTGGGTCTGCGAGGAATGCATGGAAGTCTCACCGGACGTATAAAGGTGATTGATTGGCAAGGATAAGAGTGGAGGATGAATGCGAAATTCTCCCCAGGATAACAGCCAAGAACGTGCCCAATCCCCATTCTGTTTACCCCGAGATAAAGGAGATACTTATTTCCAGGTGCAAGCTCAACCCGAGCAGGCTGAACGAAAGGGTCTATGAGCACACCAAGGGGGAGCCGGAGAAAATACACATTTTCCTGGAGGCCTGGAAAAACAAGGACAAGTATACCAGGATACTTTACGAGCTGGACATAGACATAGTACTCCACCCGGTAAACAAGCCCAACATAAAGTTCGTGGGCGACATAGACATAGAGATAAAGGGAACCGTTGAGACCAACTATCCACAGAAGACTGCTCTTCAGAAGTCGATAGTCTGGGATGCGTTCCGCGCGTTCTATGAAAAGGCGCTTTACGGGGACCTCAGGGAGGAGTACATGGAAGACTGCAAGAAATATGTGATAAGACTGAGGGACGGGATACAGGGCTTCCTTGACCTGCTCCCAAAAATGACCTGATAAAATCAGTCCAGTTTTATTGCATCCACGGGGCAGACGTCCCTGGCTTCTTCACAACAATCCAGTTCACACTCTTCCTCCTTCGGATGAGATTTTCCGTTATCCTCGAGCTCAAACCCGTCGGGGCATACCGATACGCAAGCCCCGCAGCCGATGCATTTTTCCTTGTCGATCTCAACCTTCATTAAATCACCTCTTTAGTACATTTCCAACCTGTTCTTCCGGATAACCCTCCGGTATTTTTTGGGTCCATATTTTTTTATCTCTAATCATAGAACCATCTTCTATAACTTCATTATCTCCAATCACAACATTTTCAAGGTCGGAATCCCGGCCTATCTCACAGTCTTCCCCAATCACGCAGTTTTTCATCTTTGCCATTTCACTTACATGCACCCGGTCATATAAAATGGAATCCCTTACTTCTGTTCCCTCGCCAACAAAAACACCGTCGCCCAGGCAGGATCCGGAAACCTTTCCTTGAATCTTGCAGTTCTCCCCCACAAAATTCTCTTTACCGGTCTTCTCCATAAGAATCCTGTGAACCCTTAGGTAACTCTTTATTCTGCCGACATCAATCCAGTAACCGCTTACCCTGTATCCCAGAAAAGATTTGCCCTCTCCGATGACCTTTGGGAATATTTCCTTTTCCATGGATACCAACCGACCACTTTCTATGCGGTCCATGACTTCGGGTTCCATGAAATAAGCACCCGCATTGATAAGGTTGGAGGGAGCCTCCTCCGGTCTGGGTTTTTCCACAAACTTTTTTATCCTGTCCCCTTCTATATCCACAACCCCGAACTCCGATACGTTCTTGACAGGCCACAATGAGATTGTTATAAACCCATTGTTTTTGTAGTGGAAATCCACCATCTTTTTCATGTCCAGTGAGGATATTATGTCACTGTTAAGCACGAAGAAACTTCCCGTAATATGCTTCTCGGCAAACTTGGCCGCGCCGCCGGTTCCCAGGGGGGTTTTTTCTTCGTTGACGATTATCTCCTTTCCAAAATCATTTCCTTCAAAGAATTCCTCTATCTCTTTTTTTCTGTAGTTGACAGCCAGGATCACCCTGTTGACCTCGTCCGGCAGCTGGTTAACAATGTAAGAAATCATTGGCCGGTTCATTATGGGAAGGAGGGACTTTGCCCTTGTATATGTCAGCGGCTTCAGCCTTGTACCGAACCCGCCCGCCAGTATTATGGCCTCCATTCTTCACACCAAAAAAATTTTCAAGCCCCTCAAAACACTTAAACAAGCTCGAGCTTTTCTATAACTTTACTATAGGCCGGCCTGGTTATAAATATTCCAACAAGGACCCCGATTATGGTGGTTATGGCAAATCCTCTCATCACACCAATTCCTATAATTCCGAGCGGTATCATGGCAGCCACGGTGGTGGATGCCGTCCCGAAAATTATGAAGAAGGCGCGCTTTATCTTCTCCTTGACGGAAAAGGTCTTCTCTTCCCCGGAGGAAATCTCGTCCGTGATGATAATCTGGTGGTCGACTCCTGTTCCCACGGCCGCGATTATTCCCGCTATCGCGGCAAGGTCTATTGTCCACTTTATGACGGACGCCACACCGAGAATTATGATTATCTCGGAGACAGAAGTCATCAGTATGGGCAGTACTATCTTCCAGTTTCTGTATCTCAGGGAAATAACGACGCTCACCGCGAGCAATGCACCGAGGGCGGCCACCAGAACGCTCCTTATGAACTGGCTTCCGAGTGACGGGGAAATGCTGTCCACGCGGACCGCATTCATCTCCACCGGCAGTGCCCCGCTGCTCAGTATGCTTTGAAGGCGACGCTGGCTCATGCCGGCCATTTCCTCGGTGCTTCCTCCCCCCGTTATCTGGGGGGTTGAATATGCCTGTCCGGCAAGTCCCGCGCCTATCCTCAGGCTGTCCATAAGAACATCGTCAAGGAAAAGGTATATCCTCTGCTCAAGATAGGATTCCCCCGTCTTGGGATCTATTACAACAGGTATATCCTCGGTTATCCTGGCAAATCTTTCCGCTCCCTCGTCCGAGACAAGTATCTGGAAGGAGAACTCCCACCCGCTTCCATATCTTCTGAGGAAGGAGTGCTGGGAGTCAAAATAAACATATTTTATGTCCTCACCGGTGAAGGTCTTCCC
>CP070662.1:254672-259319 GCA_020355185.1 archaeon | reverse complement strand
ATCCACAGGGCTAAGGATTATAGAGTAACTAAATTCATTTTCTCGGTGTTTAAACATAATCTTTTATAACTGAGTTTTAATTCTTTATTATTCTCTGTGATTGCCATGTACTCCCTCAAGGAAATCGTCCAAGAAATTGGGAAGGCCGCGGGCCTGTCCGAAGAAGAAGTCAACAAGAAGCTAGAGGAGAAACAGACCGAGCTATCCGGACTGGTTTCGCTTGAAGGAGCCGCTTACATTGTTGGCAAGGAGCTCGGCGTGAATCTCCTGGAGGCGACCAAGAAAAAACAACTGAAAATTAAGAACATAGTTTCCGGAATGAATTCCGTGGATCTGGTTGGAAGAGTCGTTGATGTATCGGAAAAAAGGGATTTCGAAAAGGGGGGAAGGAAAGGAAGTGTTTTGAACATGGTTTTGGGGGATGAGACCGGAACCATTCGCTTATCGTTATGGGACAAGGAGATAGATATCGTGAACACCCTGGGGATAAGTGAAAACGACGTTCTGGGAGTCACCAACGGCTACGTTAAGGAGGACAACAGGGGCAACAATGAATTGAGGTTAGGAAAATTTGGCAAAATTGAAAAAATTGAAGGGAAAGACATCGAGGTGCCCAAGGGTGAAGACATTCAAAAGGGGTTTGAGACAGTTAAGATAAAGGATATTAGCGATTTGAAGGAAGGCGAACACAGCGAAGTTCGTGCCTCGCTTGTTCAACTCTTCAGAAGAAACCCGTTCTTCGAGGTCTGCCCGGAGTGCGAAGTGCGAATTGAAAAATCAGGGGATGCCTGGACATGCAAGGATCATGGAAATGTCGAACCAAAATACCAGCTGGTGATTTCAGGGGTAATCGATGATGGTTCGGGAAACATGCGCGTGGTTTTTTTCAGGGACCTCGCCGAGAGGGTCTTGGACAAAAAAACCGAGGATCTGAAGAATCTGGCTTCAAAGCAGGCTGATCCGTTGTCACTTTACGAGGATCTGGATGTCCTTGGCAGGGAGTTCATCATCAGAGGAAGGGTGAAAAGAAACCAGTTCACTGAGAGGATGGAATTAGTCGCGAATGAGGTTGAATCAATGGATGTTGGAAAGGAGAGCAAGGGACTGTTGGGAAAAATAGAGGGTATTAAAGATTAAAATGTTAAAATAAAATATATTTGTAAGCTTACGAGGTGGTTGATGTGTCAAAGGATTTATCTGGTTTGCCTGGGGTTGGGGATAAAACCTTGGAGAAACTGAAGGAATCCGGTTATGACAATCTAATGAGCATAGCGGCTGCTTCAGGTGGAGAACTATCGGCCGCGACCGGGATTGGTGTGGAAACGGTAAGCAGGATAATAGCAGAAGCGAGGCAAAAGCTGAAAATGGGGTTTGAGCCTGCAAGCGAGGTTCTAAAGAAAAGGGACCAAGTGGGTAAAATCACAACTGGTTCCAAGACCTTGGATGTATTGCTTGGTGGAGGCATCGAAACCCAAGCAATAACAGAAATGCACGGTGCATTTGGTTCCGGGAAATCCCAGCTTGCCCACCAGCTTGCTGTTTCTGTCCAGCTCCCGAAAGAAAAGGGCGGCCTGGGAGGGAAGGCAATATTCATAGACACTGAACAGACATTCAGACCGGAAAGATTAAGGCAGATGGCAGAAGCCCTTGGTCTTGACCCCAAGAAAGCGATGGAAAACATATTCGTTGCAAGGGCGTATAATTCCGATCACCAGGTTCTCCTAGCGGAGAAAGCAGAGGAAATTCTTAAGAAAGAAAACGTCAAACTCATTGTAGTTGATTCTGTTACGTCCTCGTTCCGTTCGGATTACACGGGGAGAGGAACGCTTGCGGACCGCCAGCAAAAATTGAACAGGCATCTCCATAAATTGCAAAGTCTTGCTGATGTCTACAACGTGGCGATTTATGTGACAAACCAGGTCATGGCAAGGCCCGACGTTCTTTTCGGGGATCCTACTGCCCCTATAGGAGGGCATATCCTTGGTCATCAGGCAACATTCCGTGTGTATCTTAGGAAATCCAAGGGTGAGAAAAGGGTAGCGAAACTGATTGACTCTCCGAGTCTTCCAGAGGGTGAAGCCGTATTTAGACTGCTGACAGAGGGTGTGAGGGACTAAAAAGTGAGAGTTCGGAATTTCAGGAGTCTCAGCACCTGTTTTTTCGTTATACCGGGTTTTCTCAGTCTTACGAACTTTATGTACAAACCAGCATCTTCAAAGCCATCTGGAATGGTTATTTCAACGAAACTCTGCATGTGGAGGTCGAGCGTTCGGGACACTGTCCACTTATGCAGACCTGTCAATTTCGAGATTTTAGAGACGGTTAACAATTCACCTGTTTTCTCGTATTTTTTCAGCAAACTTAGTATCTGCATAACGTTTTTTATTGTTTTTCGATAGTGGCCCTTCTTCTTCATAAATACTATATTGACCGGGTCAAATTTATATATAATCCAGGGGCTAAAAGAAAAATGGGTTTGGCATCTAAATTATATCCTTTTCCGTGACTATCACGAAATCCCCAACTGATTTCACAGCTGAAAACGGAACGAGGACCCTTCCCTGGTCGTCTTCCTGAAGGTTCAATTCACCCGTATGCTTTGTTGGCTCGACTAAGACCAGGTTTATCAGTTCTCCTGATTCTATTATGTAGTCAAGATCACCAACCACGCCGAACTTCTTTCCTGTCTCCTCAGAAACCAGTATCTTGCCAACCAATTGTCTGCTTCTCACTCTCTCCTCCATGATACCCCTCCTATAAACATTATGCTATATATTTAAAAACAAAGTATTTAAAAATTACGCATTAATCATCATTGTTTTTACCTTGTCCGAAAGCCTGTACTGGAACGTTTTGCCCGTTCTCTTTCTTGTTATCAGGCCGTCCTTTAGAAGCCTCTTTAGTATGTTGTTCACTGACCTGAGGGCGTTCTCCTTGTCCTTGTACCCGTCCAGATCGATGTTAGAAACCACTTCTGATGGCGTGAGATCTCTGTGTTTGTTCAAGAGTTCCAGGACAAGTTTCTGGCGTGAAGGAAGGTTGCTTACAGTTCCAAGGGAAACCCTTTTGGGGGTTTCCGTATGAATCTCTTCCAGAAAGTTCGGATCTATCGCGGAGATGTTTCTTTCGATCGCTTTCTGCACAAGATCATTGCATGCCTTTATCACCTCTCTCGGAAATCCGCCTGTCTTTTCATGAATGATTTGGATGGCCCCGGAGGTGAAGGGCTTTATATCGCTCCCGCCGGCCCATTCTATCCTCTTTTTGACGAGCTCTCTTATTTCCGATCTGGTGAGGGTGGTTAACTCGACTTTTGTGCTCACCCTTCTTACAAAGGTTTCAAGGTTTTCCTTCAGAATCTGCTCAAGGGTTGGCAAACCTGCGATCACGATCGAAAGGTTGTCTATCTGGTCCGTTAACGTTCTTAGCCATTCAAGCGTTTCCATGCTGGCCTCGTGTCCCTCGTCCAACAGCAGTATGATTTTCCTTTTCTGTGTCTTTTTGTTTACCCATTCACTAAGGTTGTAGAGGTTAAGGCCCTTTCTCCTTGAAAAAAGCCTCTCGAGTATTCCGAATCCTATAAAGTTCGTGAAGATGTTGACCCAATCCTCCGGGTCTTTCGGTGGTTTTGATAGGTAGAAAATGTTTTTACCGTCAAATTTGTCTGCTATGAACTTCAGGAGTGTCGTCTTCCCGGAACCCGTGGGCCCGAGCAACAGAGAGAATTTATCCATGCTTCTTATGTTGTCTATTATGTTTTCTGTTTCTCTCATGTAACCTACAAACAGACTGGGGATTATTTTAAAGCTGAAGGGGTTTTCCCTCCATTCAAACAACTTCACGTATTTTTCATTTAAATTCATATCCAAGTTCATAATTTCATATATTTGGCTAAAATATTTAAATAGGTAGTGAAGATGGGATGAAATTTATATATAAATTTAATAATAATTTGTTATGCGGTGTTTTGTTGCGGTTGATCTGAACAGGGATCTTGCAAAACAAGTGGAGGATATTCAAAGGGAAATAACTAATTTGAACGTGGACGTGAAGTTTGTTGAACCTGAAAATCTTCATTTCACGTTAAGGTTTCTCGGTGAAGTGAACGAAAGTGAAGCTGATGCCATCGAAAGGTCTATTGGAGAATGTTTAAGGGGGTTTTATGCCTTCAAAATAAGCATACATGGCCTTGGCTATTTCGGAATCCCGAGGTACATAAGAACGCTATGGCTGGATGTGAATGAAGGTAAGGACGAATTCGTGAAGTTGATGAAGAACGTGAACATGTGTTTAAAAATGGGTGAAGAAAACAAATCGGTTCACCTGACTATAGGCAGGGTAAAATCCGGGAAGAACAGGGAATCGCTTCTGAACTTCATAAACAAATCCAAAGATGTGAAGATAGGTGAAATGGTCGTGAAAGACGTGAAGTTAAAAAGCAGTGTTCTGGGCAGGAGCGGGCCCGTATATTCTGATTTGTTTGTGTTCAAACTGGGAGGGAAAGAGCATGAATGAGGTCAAGCTGGCTAAAATTTCGCTTGTGGGTGTTGTTCTTGGGATGATAGCACTCTACCTTCTGGTAAATCAGATACAATTATTTCACGTGAATATAGGTGAAATTGATTCCAGCTATGTGAGCAGAACCGT
>CP070662.1:231476-254572 GCA_020355185.1 archaeon | reverse complement strand
AGCCGAGGCTATCTTCATTATAGGCTCCCAGTCCGGGTCTGTTATTTCCGTTACCAGGACTTGGCCGCTCTTGAACTTGGAGATGTTCTTCACGGATTTGATTATGCTGACTTGGCCGGTACTTATCTTTCTTCCTATGCTTCCCCCTGTAACCAGGACCTTGCTCCTCTCCTTTAATTCGTACTCCTTGCTTACGGACTTTGTGGTGTGGACTGTTTCCGGTCTGGCCTGAAGTATATACAGCTTGCCGTCCCGGTCCTTGGCCCACTCAACATCCATCGGCCTCTTGTAATGGTCTTCAATATGAATGCAGTAATCGGCCAGGCTTACGGCCTCCTTGTCTGAAATGCAGAATTTTTCCCTCAGTTTTTTTGGTGTGGACTTGTGCTTAACACCTGAATTGGACCTTATTTCCATGGCTTTCTTGCTGCCCATCTTTTTGCTTATCAGGGTCTTTGTTGCCTTGAGCACGTAGAAGTCATCCGGGTTGACCTTGCCCTGGACTATGTAGTCACCAAGGCCCCAGCTCCCGTTTATGAAAACAAAACTCCTGTTGCCCGAGTCCGGTTCCAGGGAGAACATGACCCCGGAACACAGGGATTTTACCATCTTCTGGACCGCCACGGAAAGTTTGACCTTGAAGTGGTCGAACCCCTTGTCCTCCCTGTAGGATATGGCACGGTTGGTGAAAAGGGATGCCATGCATTTCTTTACTGCATTGAGAAGCTGCCTATCCCCACTCATGTTCAGGTAGCTTTCCTGCTGCCCGGCGAAGCTGGCATCAGCCAGGTCTTCCGCCGTGGCACTACTTCGAACGGCCACGTTCTCATCTTCCTTCCCGGATTCCTTGGAAAGTTTTTTGTAATGGTTAAGTATGTCCTCTCTCAGGTCCCTGGGAAATTTTCCCGAAATAATGAGCTTTCTTATCCTGCTGCCCATCTTCTCAAGGTTTTTAAGGTCTTCCTTTTCCAGGCCCAGAATCAGTTCCTCTATCTTCCTGTCAAGCTTGTTATCCTTTATGAAATAATCGTAAGCCTCAGTGGTTATCGCAAATCCGTTGGGAACGGGGACTCTGGTTTTCTGTATCATCTCCCCCAGATTGGCATTCTTTCCCCCAACAAGGAGGACATCTTTCTTGGAAATTTCATTGAACCATAAAACATACTTGCTCATGAACACATCTCCGCCTAATAACATTAATTAAGAGTGTTTTTGGTTTATAAAGTTTGTCGTGAGGACATTTTTTATTTAAACAAATCAAAAATAAATTATGGGAATTTTCAAGGCATACGACGTAAGAGGCAAGTATCCCGGGGAAATCAACGAAGAATGGGCTTTCAGAATCGGCTTGGCCTTTGCGAAATTTCTGAAAGGAAAAAAAGTTGTAATTGGAATGGATGCAAGGGAATCCTCCACTTCGATTAAGGAGGCAGTAATGGGGGGTCTCTGCAGCGAAAACAAAGAAATCACCGACATAGGCCTTTGCAACACACCCATGCTTTATTTTGCCTTAATTAAATGGAATCTTGACGGGGGAATTATGATTAGTGCCTCACATAATCCGCCGGAATTCAATGGTATAAAAATGGTTAAGAATGTTGATGGCAACTTGATGCAGATAGGAAAAAGTTCAGGCATGGCTGAAATAGAAGAACTTGCCAAAGAGAGTGAAGTAAAAGAAGTGGAGGTAAGGTATAAGAAAAGAAGTGTTCTGGAGGAATATGTTAGATATATGCTAGATAAGCTGGAGAGGAGGGTGGGCCTGAAAATAGTCGTGGACTACGGAAACGGAGTCGGTTCTATTGCGGCAAAACCTTTCTTTGAAAAGACAGAATTTGAGGTCTGCCATATTTACGATGAGCCCAAACCCCGTTTTCCTCATCACGATCCAAATCCGCATGTAAAGGAAAATTTCAAAGATCTTGTGAAAGAGGTGAAAAAAAGAAGCGCCGATCTGGGTATATTTTTTGACGGAGACGCTGACAGGGGCATACCTGTAAATGAAAAGGGCATAGAACTCCGGGGCGATATTTTGATTGGAATACTGGCTCTGGACGTACTTGAAAAATATCCGGGAGAGAAAATATTTTACGACCTGAGGTCCAGCAAAACCCTGGCGGAAGAAATCAAAGGGGCAGGAGGGGAACCGATTGAGATGAAAGTAGGGAACCCCTACTACAAGGAAAAGCTGATAAAGGAAGGCGGTGCACTTGGCGGGGAAACCTCGGGGCATATAATGTACAAGGAGCACTTCTGCATAGATGACGGGCTTTACGCGATGATAAAACTGATAAATATAATGACCCGGACGGGAAAGAAACTTTCCGAGCTTGGAAAGCCCTTCACAAAATACTATAAAACTTACGAGATAAACATCCGGGTTCAAGACAAAGAAAGTAGGCTGAAAGACGTTGAGGAAGTTTACCGAAATAAGGGCGGGAAGATAGAAAAAATAGACGGGGTGACCGTGATTTTTCCGGAATGGTGGTTTAACTTGAGACCCTCAAACACCCAAAACCTCTTGAGATTGAATCTGGAGGCTGAAACAAAGGAACTTATGGAAGAGAAAACAAAGGAACTAAAGGAAATCATCGGGGGTCGTGTTGAATGAAAAACGAGATAAGAAAGGACTACATCTCGGAGAAGTACGTGATATTCTCCCCGAAGAGGGCCAAGAGACCCAAAGATTTTAAGGGGAAGGAGGAAAAAACGATGACTCCTGAGAACTGCCCGTTCTGCCCGGGCAACGAACACATGACCCCACCTGCATTGATACAGATTCCGAAGAAAAAATGGAAGATAAGACTTATACCGAACAAGTTTCCCGCACTCTCCGGAATCAAGTTCAAAGGAGAGGAAGGCGGCAGTTTTTTCAGGCACTACAAGCCTTACGGTTACCATGAGATTCTTATAGAAACCCCGGACCATGGCAAAGAGTATCATGAGCTTTCACTGGAACAGTTGGAACTCTGCCTCCGGATTATCATAGACCGTTATAAAAAACTAAGGAAAAAGAAGGAGATAGCATACGTTACTGTTTTCAAAAACAAGGGCAAGATGGCAGGGGCCTCCCTAGACCATACACATTCCCAGATAATAGCAACACCCGTTTTTCCGAGAAAAATATCGCAAAAAATGGAGGCCGCAGAGAAATACTACCAGAAGGAGGACAGGTGCCCCTATTGTGACATAATCCGGGCTGAGAAGAACAAAAAGGTCAGGATTATTTCAGAGAACAGGGAGTTTTTGGTTTTAGCACCCTATGCCTCCACATGGCCGTATGAAAGCTGGGTATTCCCGAAAAAGCATGTATCTGAACTTTACGAACTGGACAAAAGACAAAGGAAATACCTCGCCATAACACTGAAAAAATTAATAGGCAAGTATGCAGAGCTTTTCGGCAACTTCCCTTATCACATAGTTTACAACTCCTTCCCGGAATCCGACTTCTGGCACTTCCATCTGGAAGTCTTCCCCAAATTAAAAATATACGGCGGATTTGAATATTACGGTGTTTATGTTAATGAATTACTGCCGGAATACGCGGCAAGAAATCTCAGATTCCGATGAGCATCGCCTTGTTCTTTACCCACCTGAAGGTAAGATAACCCAAAATGGGTGCTATTACAGCCAAAATTCCTATGTAAATTATTTGCGGCATTATGTCAAGCGACCCCGCGCCATACAGACCTATTGAACGGACCGCGATTATGGCCTGTGTCGTGGGGAGGAGTACCACCACGTTTCTTATGGACTCAGGGAATACTTCTATGGGATAGTATACGCCGGATAAAAGGTAAAGTATCTGTACCAAAACAAAGGAAAAATCGGCTATACCTTCCCTTACGGCAGCCAAAGATGCGATAATCAGACCTATGCCAGAGAAAGCCAAGAAGGTTAACAGGAAAAACAAAACAGTTAGGATAATGCTTCCACTGTAAAAGAAATCAAAGGCAAAAAGAGCTATAACTATTATAATTAAGTTACTAATAACTGTCCTCAACAGCCCCACGCCAAGTTTTCCGTAAAGGTATGCTATCTTATTTAGTGGAGAGAGCATTATGTAGGGCAGGACCCTTCTGTGCTTATCCTCCTTGAACGCAAATGTAATATGCCAACCTATGCCCTGACTTATCACAACCCATATGAGAGACCCGCTTAGCAAAAATGTTATGTAATTTTCTGGAGTTAGGTCTCCCAAACCTTGGAAACCTCCCATTATGACCGCTCTCCAGACCAATACGAATCCGAAGAAGGCTATCAAAGCGAACAGAACGTCCCAAAGTATTCTTTCCTTCCATCTGTAGTATCTTTTTACTTCAGTCACGAACATTATTCCCAGGTCCCTGAAAAATCTCATTTTAACAGCCTCTCTTTCGTTAAATGTATGAAGACATCCTCCAGGGTGGGTTCATCTGTGTTTATGGACAATATTTTGGTTTTGTTCCCCCTAAGATTCTTTATGACGTCATCGCACCTGTCCAGATTTTTCACTAATACTCTCAGTTTTTCCTCATCGGCCACCCATTTTGCATTATCCACGTATTTTAATTTGTTTACCTTTTCTATGATTTTGTTATCGATTTCCTTCAGCCTCAGCTCAAGAACACACTCCCCCCTCAAAAGTTTTTTCAGGTTTTCCGGCGTGTCTATTTTCACGATTCTTCCCTTGTTTATTATTGCTATTCTGTCACACAGGTAATCGGCTTCCTCCATGTAATGGGTTGTCAGGAGTATGGTCAGGTTTTCCTTTTTGTTCAGTTTTTTCAGGAAGTTCCTCACCTTAAGGCTTATGTGAGGATCCAGACCTATAGTCGGCTCATCCAGGAAAAGTAGCGAGGGCGAGTTGAGAAGTGCACGGGCCAGGTTGAACCTCATGAGCTCCCCGGTGGAGCGCTTGTCAAGGTACATGTCCTTCTTGTCTTCCAGCTCAAAGAACTTTATGTATTTTCTTATCTTCTTTTCGGCATCCTTTATCCTGTATATTTTTGAGTAGATTTTCAGGTTGAATTCCCCCGTAAGATGCCAGAACATGGCCGCCCTGGCGAATACGGCGTTTATCTCGCTTCTTATACTGTCCAGCTCTTTGGGAACCTCCTTTCCCAGTACCTTTATTTTGCCCTTGTCAGCCTTCATGAGGCCGGTAATTATCTTGATCAGGGTGGTCTTGCCCGAGCCGTTGGGTCCAAGCAAGCCGAATATTTCCCCTTCCTTGACCTCAAAAGAGACGTTCCTCAGGGCATGAAAATGCTGCCTGTTCTGAAGTCTCTTGAAATACCCCATGAAAGGACCGTATTCACTAAACATTTTTTTCCCCTTTCTTCTGTCTCTGAATTTCTTATATACCTTATGGACTTCTATAACTGACATTTACAACACCTTCAGAAAGACGGGGGAATTATTTTTCAGGCCTGTTCCTTTTCCGGGAGTTTATAAGGGATCCTAACATTTTCTCTTCGGGAAAAATATCGTCTTCCCATTTCATATTAATCTCATCTAAATCAAGCTCCTTCTTCTTGTCCGGGTCCATCAAATCAATATGATTAGGGGTAATAAATATTAAAATCTTTCTAGCTCCAGAATCTCTTGGTCTTGGCGAAATTTCTTTCCGCCTGCAGGATTTCCCTGAGGAAATCCTCGTTGTTCTCCTTCTGTTTGGCAAGGATTCTTATTGCGGTGTCCGGGCCGACCCCCCTGCCCGCCAGGGCAGTTATTACCCTTGAACCGTATGTCAGAACAAGGTCAGCCGCGTTTTCCATTCTTTCCAGTTTTTTCTTTTCCTCATCCGAAAGGGGCTTGTCCTGTATGTTCTTCTTTACTATTCTCTCCTTTTCCTTTTCATGAGGCTTGATGACTGTTATGAAACGGCTTCCACAGAGAGGGCACTCCGGATCATCCTTTATCATACCCACCGGTTTTGTTACGGAAAACTGCCCGCATTTCATGCAGACCAGCCTGACCCTGGTGTTCAGAAGCCTGTGCTTGAAGACCGTGAAGATTTCCCTTTCCGGCTTTTCAGGCCCAACCAGTTCCCTGAACTGGTATTCAACCCCGACTTTCCCCATGGGAGAAAGTTTGGTCTTTTCGTCGACAACCAGATTTATCTCAGAGTTTTTTATTTTCTTGAATATTTCCTTGGCGCCTTTCATGTCCAGTTTTTCCATGAATACCTCCTTGCTGGCTTCGTCGTATATGGGACTGCCCCTGTAGGAGTCGACAAGCTTCGAAAGGTTCATCTTGTCCCATTTGGCATCCTTTCTTACCGCACCGAATCTCTTGGCAACGTGTATGAAGCGCCATCGGAACATCTGGGTCCTGTCCACGGTATTCTCTATAACTATCTCAAAGTCTTCCGGCGTGTTCTCTTTTACGACCTTCAGGATCTGTTCTTTTGTAACGCCCTGTATCATTATCCTGTAGGGGTCGTTCTTTATGCCCACACTCTTTCCCAGGTCTGTTGTCAGCAGTGCGGAGAAGAACCTGCTGAGGGTCTGATTGATAAGCGAGCCAAAGCAGGAATGGATTACAACGAAATCCTTGTCGCTCTCTATAAGAATTGTTTTGTCGTCGGGTACGTCTTTGCTCTTTACCTGATTCTTTACGTAGTCAATGACCTTTTGGCACGCATCCTCGGATATCGGATATTTTTTTCTTATCTCTTCAGTTATATTTTCGTTCTTCATTTTCTTCTTTAGTTTTTCCTTTATCAGGCTCCTCAGTTCACCGACTTCCTGTGCAATTTCCCTGGTTACGGGTATCAGCTCCCCCTCCCAGGCGGGTATGGCCGAGGTTATGTCGTCAACAGGCTCCACGAATACCTTCCCGGAGTAAACTGAAAGGACTCTCCAGGGGCTGCCCTTCACGATGAAGGTTGTTCCCGTGTCCCCGTGCTCCGCGACGAAAGCCTCGTCCAGAACCCCAACCTCCCTGTCGTCCACATTGTCTATTATCCTGTACTGGTATATGTTCGGGATTGTGGAAAGGTTCTCGTAGTAGTATCTCCAGGATTTCCTCCTTCTTTTCAGGCCAGTATCCAGGTATATCATCCTCAGAATTTCCAGGAACTTCGCCAGCCTGGAAAAATCTGACTTGGTGAGTTCCTTGTAGGGATAGGCACTCCTCGCAATTTCATAGGCCTCTTTCCAGTCTATCCCATACTTGTCCAGGGCCAGCCCGATCAGTTGGTGGGAAAGTACGTCATAGGCCAGGTCATGGAACTCTGTTTTTTCTAGTTCACCGGCCATGGCCTTCCTTGCTATTACACCTGCCTCCATTACGTCGTCGGGATCAGAGGCTATTATTATTCCCCTGCTCTTGGATCCCACCCTGTGACCGCTTCTTCCAACCCTCTGGACGATCTTTGAGACCTGCCTGGGGCTCATGAACTGGACAACCTGCTCAACGGTTCCTATGTCTATGCCCAGCTCTAAAGATGATGTGCAGATAAGGGCGTTCAGTTCGTCGCTCTTGAACATGTCCTCCGCCTGAATTCTGACGTCCTTGCTTAGTGAACTGTGGTGTATACCGTGACCCTCATACTCCAATCTCCTTAAACGGGAGGAAAGGACTTCTGCGGCCTCCCTGGTGTTTGTGAAGACCAGAGATTTCTTGTTTTTCACCAACTCGTGGATTTTCCTGAGGCGGGCTGTGGCCTCTGCCCCAAGGAATATCTCCTCCCCAAGTTTTTTGTCCTCCTGCTCGACCCTGGGGGAAACGACCTCTATGTCCAAGTCCTTGATGCTTATGGACTTTACTATCTCTGTGTCCTTTTTCAGGAAATCCGCCACCTTCCTTGGGGAGCCAACTGTCGCGGAGAGGCCGATTATCTGGAAATCTTTTGAAAGCTGCCTGAGTCTTTCCAATCCCAGACTGAGCTGAATCCCCCGCTTGTTGCTGACCAGCTCGTGAATTTCGTCTATTACAACCCATTTTATGTTTGAAAGGTTCTCCTTCATTCTGGAGCCCGGAAGTATAGCCTGGAGAGTCTCGGGTGTGGATATAAGAAGGTCCGGTGGGAACTCTGACTGCTTGCTTCTCTCATACTGCGTGGTGTCCCCGTGCCTGACGGATATATCCATGTCCAGCTTGTTCCCCCACCAGAGGAGACGCCTGAACATGTCCCTGTTCAGGGAGCGTAGGGGACAGATGTAGAGAATGGAAATTGGCTGGGGCTTCTCCTTCAGCCAAAGGGAAAAAACAGGGAGCATGACCGCCTCCGTTTTTCCGAATCCCGTGCCCGCTATGGCCAGAACATTCCTGCCCTGAAGAATCTTGGGGATGGCCAAGTTCTGGACCTGGGTGGCCTTCCCGAACCTGTTTTTGGCAAGTTCCTTTACCTTCGGGTGCAGGACGTCGAAGACGTCCTTCCGTGTTTCTTTCCTTGGTTCTTTCCTTTCCTCTTTCCTGCCTGTTGCCTTTCCATTCTTTGGTTTGGTTTCTTTCTTTTTTTCCATTCCAACCCCCCAAATATAACACTGTTATATTTTTAAGCGTGACTTCTCTCTGCAATAATTATATACTAAAGAGGCATAAATATGTTTCGTTTCCGGGTTCAAAAAACGAACATCTTTGAAATTCTATTTTCGTAATCTGTTATAAAGCTACTTATGGGCGCATAAGATTTTATTCTTGTGAAGTCCGAAGAGAATTCGTAAATACCATTTGAATGGACAACAAGTGTAGGGTCTGATTTGCAGCCATCTAAATTTTCTAAAGTTTTGGATAAAATGTTGTCCTCTATATCCTTGTCTATTTTCCTGGGCTTAGCATCAAACGTTAATTCAGCTTTGCAATTTTCTTTCATTAGCTTGTCTTTCATGTATCCGTGTATTTCCAAGACCGTGGCGAGATTATAAAGAAAATTTTTAGAGTCTTTTAAAAACTGTAGATTTTTACCGTAAGAATCCCTGCCACTGACCCGTATTCCATAGGAATTCAAAACAATTCCTTTTTCTGACTTTTTGTATTTTAAAAATGCTCTATCTTTGTGTTTTTTAAAATTCCATAAACTCGGTGAAACATTTGTTATCCTATCTTCAAAGTCTCTAACACAAAATAAATCAACGCCGTTCCAATCAACAGATACTCTTTCTTCTACCATAATTAATGTTACTACCCAAAAGTATTTAAATCTGATAATCCTCGCCCTGATTTTAAAAAATTTAAGGCAAGTCTTCGAAATCTATTTATGGATAAAATGAAAAAGATTATAAGATTCCTGGAAAAAAGATATGGCTATCCCGAGATTGGCGGGGGGAGCAAGTTCCGGCTGCTCGTGACCACAGTTCTCTCGCAGAGGACACGGGACGAGAACACATCAAGGGCCGCGAAAAGGCTTTTCTCCGTTGCCAAGACTCCAGAAGCCATATGCAAGCTACCTTTGAAAAGAATAGAGAAACTGATAAGGCCCTCCGGACCTTACAGGCAGAAAGCTGAACGGATAAAAAAACTCTCAAAAATCATCTTGAAGGACCACAAGGGACGGGTTCCGATGACAAGAGAAGAACTGATGAAGCTGCCTGGTGTGGGATACAAAACGGCTGACATTGTCCTGTCCTACGGTTTTGGGGTGCCAACGATAGCGGTGGACACACACGTCAACCGGATACCCAAAAGAATCGGGGTTGTGAACGAAAAGGCCGGTGTCGAGGAGGTCAGGAAAAGGCTGGAAAGCTTTGTTACCGGCAAAAAAAGGTTCCTAGTCAACCTGGGCCTTGTAAGGTTCGGTCAGGAAATCTGCCGGCCTGTAAACCCTAAGTGCAGCGAGTGTCCGCTAAAAGGGGTTTGTGAATACTATAAAAAAGAGGTGGTTTGTAAATGAGAAAAGGGAATTTTGTCTTTACTTCTGAGGCCATGACCGAAGGTCATCCGGACAAGGTTTGTGACCAGATATCCGACACAATCCTTGACGAAATCCTTAAACAGGATAAAAACGCAAGGGTGGCCTGCGAGGCGATGGTCGGAATGGGATTTGTAATAGTAACCGGTGAAATAACGACAAAGGCCTACGTTAACGTATCGGACATTGTGCGCTCCGTAATCAGGGATGTCGGTTATGACAAGCCCGAATACGGCTTCGATTACAACACGGTCGGCGCCCTTGTAAGCATACACGAGCAGTCTCCAGACATAGCCATGGGCGTGAACAGAGGAGAGACTGGTGCGGGAGACCAGGGAATGATGACCGGTTACGCAACAAACGAGACTCCAGAACTAATGCCGCTACCTATACTTTTGGCCCACCGGCTGGCTAAGAAACTGAAAGAGATCAGAAAAGACGGTACGCTTTCTTACCTTAGACCAGACGGCAAATCCCAAGTCAGCGTGAAGTACGAAAACGGCAATCCGAAGTACATAACTTCCGTGGTTTTGGCGGCGCAACATGACCCGGATGTTGACATAGAAAAACTAAGGGAAGACCTTAAGGAAAAGGTGATAAAACCTGTCTGCAAGGAATGGTTGAACGACAAAACCGAGTATTACATAAACAACACAGGAAGGTTTGTCATCGGAGGCCCTGTCGCGGATGCTGGAATGACCGGAAGAAAAATAATAGCGGATACCTACGGCGGTGTCGGCGGGCACGGGGGAGGCGCGTTTTCCGGGAAGGATCCGACAAAGGTTGACAAGTCCGCGGCATATATGGCACGCTACATAGCAAAGAACCTTGTTGCCGCCGGGATTTGTGATAAGTGTGAGGTGCAGTTGTCCTACGTGATAGGCGGGGCAAAACCACTATCCGTTATGATAGACACATTCGACACGGAAAAAATCTCCAGCGAAAAAATTCTGGAGCTTGTCAAGAAACACTTCAAGCTGAATCCGGGAGGCATTGTCAGACAGCTTGACCTTATCAGGCCGATTTACAGAAAGACCTCCTGCTACGGGCATTTCGGCCGGGAAGATCCGGATTTCACCTGGGAGAAGACCGACCTAGCTGAAATCCTGAAAAAAGAAGCGGGTCTCTGACCCATTCATTTTATTTTTTTAAATCTTCACGGGGAATAATAAATATGGCAGAGAAAAAATATCCGGAACCAATTGCCGGAACTTTAGTTTTCAATCCGGGAGGCAAAGTTTTCTTACTGAAATCCCACAAATGGAAAGGCCAATACATGATGCCGGGTGGTCATATCGAGCTGGGTGAGAAAATTGAGGACGCCCTCAAGAGAGAAATAAAGGAAGAAACCAATATGGATATACATGATATTGAATTTATTTGTTTTCAGGAATTTATTTTCGGAGATGAATTCTGGAAGAAGAAGCATTTCATATTTTTGGACTTTGCCTGCAAAACAAATTCTACTGATGTGGAACTAAACGATGAAGCCCAGGAATACGTCTGGGTTTCTTTGGATGAAGTATTCAAACTGCCAATTGAACCTTACACGAAAAAAGCGATTGAAAAATATATTGAAAAGGCTAAAAAATGAAACATAGCCTTAAGATAGGTCTTTTTATAGGGGTTACCATAGCCTCCTTCACATCTCTTACTCTACATTTCGTTCCCCTGAACTACTGGACCATCGTCGCCGTGCTCTATCTATATTCAATTGTCGGGGTCCTGACCTCCTACTTCGTGCATAAGAACTTGAAAAAGAGAACGAAGTTAAAAATAGAAAAAAGGTTGGATGATTTTTTTGCAAGATCTGGTTAGTTTGAGACCCCCGGTGTTGGGTCCCTTTCCTCTGTTCCACCTGTTCCGTCTGGAATTCTTGACCAGGACTTGCCCGGAGTGCTTGAACCGTATGACAGTTCATTCACAAGCTCCTCTTCGCTGTTGTAAAGCTTTATCTCGTCGCCGCTGTTTGTCAGTGAAGGCCATGAACCGCTCCACTCCTCGCCGTAATCACCGTTCTTGTCACCTGAAACAAAGTAGACGAAATCTCCCGGGTTCAGTAATGTTCCATCGGCTATAGTGAGAACGTTGCCGTCCCTCAGTTCCCATCCGGAGAGGTCCACTTCCGAGTCACCGTAGTTGTACAACTCTATGAATTCATCGCCGGCATCCGTGAAGTTGCCGTCCCCGTTGTAATCCTGTGTGCCATTGGGGTCAGGCAAAAGCTCGTTTATCGCTATCTTTTCTCCGGAAGTCGCGTTCTCCGTTCCCGGGATGCTCATGTAATCCTGCTTTATCTTCTCCATTCTCTGGAGTTCTTCCTGAAGTAGATTTTTGGCTTCGCCATAGTTTTCCACGTTGCCCCTTACAACTTCCTCAACGTTCCCCATTTCTCTTGCCACTTCTTGGTATCCGTCGGGACTGGTGAAGGTCTCCGTTATTTTGGTTCCTGTCTTGTTGACCACGAGGTTGTAGTTCTGGGCAACCAGTTCCCACTTTGTGTAGTCAGGTGTCTCCTCTACCAAAACTTTCCTATCGGGCCTTACAAGTTCCTGATATATTCCCTCCGAAGTAACGGTTATGGTAAACCTCCCGAATGGCGTCTGATATGTCTGCTCAAACTTCTCGTTCGTCAGAAGCCTCGACAGCTCGCCGGGTATATTATCCGCGCTCATATTCATTACGATGTTACCTATGGGTCCGTAGTCGCCAGAAATCGTTGATGCCACGAAAGGCACCGAAGCCAAACCAGCAATAATTGAGGCAACAATTGCTATATCGCTCAAATTCATTTGATCACTTAAGGTTCATTGATTAAAGTGAGCCCGGAGCGTTTATAAAATTAATTGTGGTTTACAAAAGAAACCAAATTCAACAATAAGGTTTAAAATTTAATTTTACTGTTTTTGCTTCAAAAATATTCCTGATTTGATTTTTAACCTTTATCAATTTCCCTTACAAACAATTCTTATGACCCTTGACAAGTTTTTCAATCCCAAATCAGTCTGTATTATCGGGGCCTCGCGGAACCCCAGAAAGATAGGCCACGTAATCCTCAGAAACTTCACCGAGACCTTCGGGGGCAAGATATATCCAGTTAACCCGAAGGCCAAGAAAATTCTCGGCCTGAAATGCTACCATTCATTGGAGAAAATAAAGGGCAAGGTGGACCTGGCGGTAATCGCTTTGCCAGCCCAGATAGTGCCCTACATTCTGGAAGAGTGCGGCGAGAAGGGAGTCAAGAATTGCATAATCGTTTCCTCCGGCTTCCGAGAAACTGGTAACACCAAGCTTGAGAAGAAGCTGGAAAGAGTTATAGAAAAGTACGATATCAGGATGATAGGACCCAACGGCTTGGGAGTCTACGACCCCTATTCCGGAATTGACACGATTTTCAATCCCAAACACAAGCTAGGCAGGCCCGAAAAAGGTGACATAGGTTTCATATCGCAGTCCGGGGCGGTAATGTGTATAAGCCTTGACTGGATGTCCATGCGCGGCTACAGGATATCCAAGGCCATTTCCTACGGCAACGCCACGGATGTGGATGTGCCAGAACTCATGGAGTACCTAGACCGGGACAAGAAAACCAAAGTTATATGCCTTTATCTTGAAGGCCTGAAAAATGGCAGGAATTTTTTCAACACCGCAAAGAAAACAAAAAAACCTGTTATAGTATTGAAAGGAGGAAAAACACAGAGCGGAAGAAAATCCGCGAAAACCCACACAGGCGCTCTTGCAGGCAAAGCAGGGATTTATTCCGGAGCCTTCCGCCAGACAGGGATAATTGAGGCGGAAGATTTGGAAAAGATGTTCGACCTTGCCCGTGCCCTGTCAAACCAGCCCCTGCCAAAAGGAAACAGACTGAGAATAATAACAGACGCGGGCGGCTTCGGCGTGCTCACGTCAGACTGGGCAGATAAGTTCGGTTTAAGGATAACCAAGGTCAGCAAAAAAAGCAAAAAGAAACTCAAGAAACTGGTTCCCGAGCACGCAACCTTGGGAAACATAATAGACCTGACCGGCGACGCCACCTCCGAGATGTACGAGGCCTGCTACAGGGACGCGGTCCGGGACAAAAGCGTGGACATGATAGCTCTCATACTCCTGTTCCAGCCGCCTCTTATAAAAGAAGACTTGGTTAACAAAGTGCTGAAACTTTCGGGAAAGAAAACCACTGCCATACTCTCGGCCGGTGGAGATTACACTGAAAATCTGAAAAAGAAACTGGAGGAAGGCGGCATGCCATGCTTCTCATCACCCAAGAGATGCATAGAGGTTCTGCACGCACTTTACAGTTATTCTAAGAAATAGGTTTTGCTTTTTTCCATATTGTACCAAAATATTCTCTTAGAGCTTTTGCAAGTTCCGGGTTTTCAAAGAACATGGATATTCTTTCTTCCTTTTCCTCCGGATTTCTTATGTTTATTTCAGCAATCTTGGTATCAAAAACAGCAAAAGTATATTCACCTGAACCAGGATAATGTTTCAGTTCCCAGCCTTCTTTTATTCTTTCTTTCAATATATGCCTGTTCTCCTCATCGCATTTTGATACAATCACCTTTAAAGTAACTCCTTTCTTCAAAGCCCTAATACACTCTATTCTAAACATGTATGGAATCTCTTCACCCACGGAATAAACCAGAAATTCTTTCTCTGTTTTTTTCAGGTAATGGTTCACCATATCAAAAAGCTGGTGATAACCATTCACCACGATGAACTTTTCATGAATTTTCTCTTTTTTAGGACTTGGTTTTAATTCTTTTGCAGATTTTATGACATCCTTTTCAAGCATTTTAATTCTGTCTAACTTCCTTTCCATAAAATTTTTCAGCCCCACGTCAGGCTTCGCCGCAACCCAAACCATGGGTTTCTTTTGAATCAAGTTTACCAGACCCATGTCTTTTAGAGACTTGAGAGTATCAAAAACTCTGGTGGGGGGAACTTCCGACCTTTTGGAAACCTCTCTCCCTGTCTGAGCCCCTCTTTTTAAGAGTGCCAGATAGCTCTTTGCCTCGTACTCGTTGAGGCCTGCCTCCTTCAATTTTTCAATCAATTTCAGCCACCTATTAATCATTAATAGTTATTAATAACTTATAAAGGTTACTTATTCTAACATCACTATTGGGTGGTAAATAATTAAGAAAAAATGGATGAAGCTTATCAGGCGCCCTTTCTCAGTTTTTAAAAATGACCCCTTTGAAGAAGGCTGGTATAAGTTGGGCGTAGATGTGTTCTGTGTAAATAATGATGGAGAAAGTTGGATATACGCTGATAATAAAGGGTTGGTCGAGTTTAGCGAAAATATCCTGAAAAAGATGAAAAATGAAAAAGATTTTGTAAAAAAACACATCAAAAACTGCTACGAGACCTGTGAGTCTTTTGTCAAGATTGGTAAGAACATATGGAGAAAGAACCTGGATAAAAAATCTAACAGAGAGCTATATAATTTGTTCCTAAAATATTACGAAAAAGTCGTTGACTATGATTTTTTTCTCTTGGTACCGATTTCCATTGAAAAATCCGTTGTGAAATTGGTTGAAAAAGGCATAAAAAGGATCTTGGAAGAGAGGGGCAAAGAAAACCTTTTACAAGATTATCTTGATGTCTTTACCAAAGAAACGAAATTGATAGAAGTTAAGAAAGAGAAAATATCTCTTCTTAAGATAAAAATGGAAATGGAAAAAAACAAGAACAAAATAACGCCTTTCATAGACAAAAAAATTGAGGAACATGTCAAGAAATATTGCTGGATACCTGTTTACAATGTGACTCATGAACCCTGGGATAAAAAAAGTTTTATAAAAAGATTAAGGAAAATTTCTAAACCTGAACTTGAACTGAATGAAATGAATGCAATAATCGAAAGGAGAAAAAAAGACACGAAAAGAGTGATTGAAGAATTAAACCCTGATAAAAAATTGCTCAACATGATTGAAATTCTGCAGGAATATGTTTTTCTCAGAACTTACAGGACAGATGCCCTTAGAAAAGTTATGTATTATATTCAGCCACTGGTGAAGGAAATATCGAGGAGAGCTGAAATAACAAAGAAAGAAGCAGCCCAAATGACAAAAGAAGAAATAAAAGAATTTCTTCTAAAAGGAAAATTACTTGATAAAAAATTGCTCAAGGAACGTATCAAACGATGTCTGTTAGCTAGAACTAATAGAGGTAAAAAAATAATTTCTGATGAAAAGGAGATTGAAAGGTTCATTGAAAGGGAACTTGGAAAACAAAAACTGAAAATTGAAAAATTGAAAGGAGGTATAGCCTGCCGGGGTATAGCAAGCGGTAAAGTCAGGATAATAAAAAATTTGAGAGATTTAAAAAAAATTAGGAATGGCGACATTCTGGTAGCATCTATGACCACTCCGGACATGACTGTTTTTATGCGCAAGGTTGCGGCTATAGTAACAGATGAGGGTGGCATTACATGCCATGCAGCCATTGTTTCTAGAGAAATGAATATACCGTGTATCGTGGGGACAGAGAACGCCACCAAGTTTCTGAAAAATGGTGACTTCGTGGTGGTTGATGCACAAACCGGTGTTGTGGAGAGGATACCAAATGAAAACTGAAAAGGTCAGATTCAAATCCGGCGGTCACAAATTGGTGGGTGAAATAAACTTTCCAGAAAAGATTAATGGAAAGTTACCGGCTATAATATTGTTTCATGGTCTATCTAATTCCAGAAGGGACTGCCCTCTAATAAATGAAACTTCAAAGGCTTTGACTGAGAATGGCTTTATAGCATTTAGGTTTGATTTTTATGGTTCAGGGGAAAGCCCGGGAGAGATGAGAGATAAAATAATTGATATTTTGGAACAAAACACGAAAGATGCTATAGAATTTATTACAAAATATTCACAAGTTGATTCAAATAAATTGGGTTTATGGGGAAGGTCCTTGGGAGGGACTTTTGTTTGCTTACTTCCGACAGACCCAAGAATAAAGGCAAGGGTAGTCGCTTCTTCGGGACCGATAATAGAGAAAATAATGGAAGAAAAATTAGAGGAGTTAAAGAAAAAAGAGTTAGAGTTAGAAAAGGTGGGTAAGAGGCTTCCTGGAACAGGAGCCTATAAGGGACCTTTTGAATTTAGACCTGCTTGGTTTGAAAGCTTAAAGGGATTGGATAGTAGAGTCTTAGAAAATCTCAAGAATTTAAATACAGTTCTTGTTTTAGGTACGTCTTTAGACCAAAAGGTTACAGTAGACAGCACTTGTATGGTAATGAATAATGTTAAGGAACCGAAAAGGATTTGGGTTTTTAATACTGACCACGATTATGGTGGTTTTGAGAAACATGCCGTTGAAGAAACTCTGAACTGGTTCAAGAAGTTTCTCTAACCGATAATCTCCTTTAGCCTGTCCACGCACTCCGGGTTCCTGAGAGTTGTGATGTTGCCGAGGTCTTTCCCCCGGAGCATATTCTTCAGTATTCTCCGCATGATTTTTCCTGAGCGCGTTTTCGGGACATCCTCCACGAAATAAATCTCGGCAGGCCTTGCAATCGGTCCGATGTATTTATCCGTGGTTTTCTTTATCTCCTTCTTCATCTCATCTGATGGCTCCCTGTTCTTGAGTATAACGAATGCCACGGGTACTTCCCCCTTTATCTCATCCGGCTTCGATACAACAGCACACTCTGCTATATTTGGATGACGATTTATGGCATCCTCCATTTCGGCAGTGGACATCCTGTGTCCGGCCACCTTCATGACATCGTCCGATCTTCCCAATATCTTTATGTTTCCTCCTTCCTGCTCTATGGCCCCGTCCGCCGGATAATAGACATCCAAACCGTATTTGCTCCAGTAGGTATCCATATACTTTTTCGGGTTGCCGTAAACCCCCCGCAACATACCGGGAGCGAATGGTTTTTTCTGGACCAGATAACCTTCCTGACCCTGTTTTGTTTTTTTTCCGTCCTCGTCCAGAACCTCAAGTCTTGTTCCCGGAAAAGGCTTTCCGGCAACAGTGGGAATGAAGGGTCCTATCCCCGGAAGGGCGGTTATCAGGATTCCTCCCGTCTCTGTCTGCCACCATGTATCCAATATCGGACAGTTTCCACCGCCGATTTTTTCAAAGTACCATATCCAGGCTTCCCTGTCTATGGGCTCACCCACGCTTCCCAGAAGCCTGAGGGAAGAGAGGTCGTGCTTGTCTATCCATCCGGTTCCTGCCTTCTTGAACATCCTTACAGCCGTGGGGGAGGTATAGAAAACGGAAATCTTTTTTTCCTGGATTATCTTCCACCAGACACCCAAGTCAGGATAGTCCGGGGATCCCTCGTAAGTTAGCATGGTCCCGCCGTTGAGCAAAGGCCCGTAGCAGGCATAGGTGTGTCCGGTTACCCAGCCTATGTCTGCGGTGCACCAGAAAACATCATCGTCCTGCAGGTCAAAAATCCATTTAGTTGTCAGATAAGCTTGGACCATGTATCCTCCTGTATCGTGAATTATGCCCTTGGGCTTACCCGTGGTCCCAGATGTGTATAGTATGAAAAGGTTTTCGTTGCTCTCCATTTTTTCCGGCTCGCATTCCGGCTCGGAATTTTCCATTATGTCGTTGAAATCGAGGTCCCTTCCCTCTTTCATTTTTGTTTCCGAACCAAGTCTTTTGACCACAACCACCTTTTCAACCTCTGTCCCTTCCACTCCCTTGTCTGCCTTTTCCTTAAGTTCTATGGGCTTGCCTCTTCTGTAATAGCCATCCGCCGTAATCAATATTTTCGCACCGGAATCCACCAGCCTGTCCTTAAGAGACTCTGTGGAGAAGGCCGAGAAGACGACCGTGTGTATGGCCCCTATCCTTGCGCATGCCAGAAGGGCTATCTGTGTCTCGGGTATCATGGGTAAGTAAATCCCGACCCGGTCGCCCTTCTTGACCCCGAGACCTTTCAGAACATTGGAGAATCTGCAGACTTTTTCATGAAGTTCCCTGTAGGTTAGCGTGAAGCCTTCTTCCTCCGGAGGCTCTGGTACCCATATCAGTGCGGGCCTGTCCCCTCTGCTATCCAGATGCCGGTCCAGACAGTTAAAGCACAGGTTGGTCTTCCCGTCAACAAACCATTTGAAATAGGGGGGATCCTCCTGATAGGCTTCTTTCCACTTGTCAAACCAAAAAAGCTCGGAGGCTTTGGATGCCCAGAAAGAAACCTGATCTTTAAGGGATTCTCCGTAAATATTGGGATCGGACATGTTAGCCTTCTTTTTCATTTCTTCCGAAGGCCAGAAAACATCTTTATCCTTTACAACCCATTTAGTCATAACAAATAATTTGTTTCCCCTTTTAAAAAGCTAACTGCAAAATTTTTCCGAGTATCCTTCCTCGTATTCCGAGGGATTGATTATTTCCCCTGTGGTCGCCTCTATGTAAATTTCCTCTACCTTTACCCAAGCATGACCGCAGAAAGCCCTGCTGCATTCCCTGAGGGTTCCCTGACATATCTTTGCCTGGTATCCCTGGTCAAGAAGCCTCTGGCTGAGTTTTTGTGAAAAGTTTTTGCAGTTGTATTTCCTTATGTCGTATTCCTCTTCCGCAACTTCCTTTACAATTTTGTCGAAACTTGAAAGGTAAGAATCTCCGGGAATATTGTAATAGGAAAAACTGTTGTTGTCATCAAGGTCTGATGCCAGAACTTCCGAAGAACCTGAAAGAATTCCTATTGAAATCCCTATTATCAGAGAGGTCGTACTTAAAACAACTGTCAAAATCAAAAAATCTGACTCTCTCATAACACCCCCACTTTTCTTCACAGTAAGTAACTCAGAAATAAATTACAATAATTGTAGCAAAAGGTTATATAAAAAATTTAATTTATAAATCAGATGAACAGGGGGATGAAAACTATAGCTATTATCGACATCAGTTTCAGGAGTATGTCCAGGGAAGGGCCACATGTGTCCTTGAAGGGGTCCCCCACGGTATCCCCGACTATGGTTGATTTATGCACAAAAGAGCCCTCGCCGCCCAGATGACCCTGTTCCACGTACTTCTTTGCGTTGTCCCATGCCCCGCCGGCGTTGGCCAGTGTTATGGCCAAGATGAGGCCGGTTGCTATCGTCCCCGCCAGCAGACCCCCAAGGGCCTCAACGCCCAGCAGAATTCCCACCACCAGAGGTGAGCCTATGGCCAGAACTCCGGGAAGTATCATTTCCTTCAGTGCCGCATCGCTGCTTATCTTTATGCAGCGCTGGTAATCCGGAGTTTTCTTGCCTTTTAAAATATCTTTGTTCTTCAGCTGGCGCCTGGCCTCGTGGACCATTTTTGAGGCGGTTTTTCCGACGGACCTCATTGTCATGGAGGTGAAAAGAAATGGAAGCAGAGCTCCCAGGAAAAGAGCGACGATTACCTGCGGGGAGAGGAGGCTTATGGCGGAAAGTCTGGTCGCGTAGGCGTAGGAGGAAAAAAGGGCCAGGGAAGCAAGGGCCGCGGAGCCTATGGCAAATCCTGTTCCTATTGCAGCGGTTGTGTTTCCCACGGCATCCAGAACCTCGCACCTCTTACGGGCCTCTTTTTTGAGGCCGCTCATCTTGGCTATTCCCTCGGCATTGTCGACTGTGGGACCATATGAGTCTATGGAAAGGGTAGTACCCAGCGGAGCGAACATGCCTATTGCTGCCAGGCCGATTCCGTAGATTCCCGCAAAATTGTAACTGAGAATCATGGCCGCACCTATGGCGATAACCGGAATGATGTTGCTCTCCATGCCTGTGGCCAGCCCAGATATTATATTGGTGGCCGCACCAGCACGACTTTCCCTAGCTATGTTTATGGTCGGCTTGCTGTCCATCGAGGTGTAATACTCGCTCGACTTGCCTATTATTATGCCCAGCACCAGACCGGTTAAAACAGCATAGAAAATTTCTATTTCCACGCCAAGGTAAACTGTCAGAAGATATGAAAACAGAGCCGTAAGAAAAGTGGATATATAGATGCACTTGTCCAGAGCTTTTTCCACGTCCCTCTTCAGCTTGAGGTTGATGAAGAAGTAGCCTATTATTGAGGAGAGAATTCCCAAACCGGATACCAGCATGGGAATGGCCACGAAGTCCCCGAGGCCCGCCACTGCGGCCCCCATCACCATTGTGGCTATTATAGCATCCACGTAACTCTCAAATAGGTCCGAGCCCATCCCAGCCACGTCTCCAACGTTGTCGCCCACCTGATCCGCTATGACTGCAGGGTTTCTGGGATCGTCCTCCGGCATGCTTCTCTCAAGCTTGCCCACAGTATCCGCGGCTATGTCCGCGGCTTTGGTGTATATCCCGCCCCCAACCCTGGCGAAAAGGGCTATCATGGAGGCTCCAAACCCGTATCCGAAAATTACTTCCGGCTCACCGAAAACCATGTAAAGAAGGCTTATTCCTATCAGTCCCAGGCTGACCGTCGTCATGCCCATAATCGAGCCGGAGGAAAAGGCTATTTTCAGGGCCCTGCCCAGACCGCTTCTGGCCGCTTGGGCGGACTTGGTGTTGGAAGAAGTTGACATCCTCATTCCGAGATTTCCGGCTATTGCCGAGAAGAGTGCTCCCAAGAGGAATGAGAAGGCAAGCCTAAAGTCAAGATAGAGAAGGATTAGGGTGAACAAAATAACGAACACTGACAGGGACTTGTATTCCTCGTGGAGAAAAGTCTTTGCCCCCTGCTGGATGAAACTGGAAAGTCTGACCATTTCCTTTGTGCCTTTATCCTCCTTCTCCAGACCAAGGTAGAGCATGATAACGAAAAAAAATCCAAGAACGCAACAGGCTATTACAAACATCCTCTCACCTAAAAACCGTAAAAATCCCCCTTAAGAAGTTCTTTCCATCTTTCTCTGACCATATCCTGAAGCATCCTTATCTGGCTCTCTTTTAGGTGTTGGAATCTCTTCTGCTTGGATAGGTAATCTTTCACCGATCTGAGTTTTTTCGGTTTTTGAGTTATCCTCATTTTTCCTCTCTCTATCTCGTAAAGAGGCCACATTCCTGTATGGACTGCAAGCCTGCCTATATCTATTCCCTCCTGGGACTTGAACCCCCAGCCCGTCGGGCACGGACACAAAAGGTCTATGAACTTGGGACCGGTTATGTGGGAAGCTTTCTTCAGCTTTTCCATATAATCGTTAGGGAAAGATACGCAGGCCGTGGCCACGTAGGGTATTCCGTGGGCAGCGATTATCCTTTCCATGGGTTTTCTCTGGAAAAGATTTCCCATTTTGTTTTCCTTTCCGTAGGGGGTGGTCTTGGTGATAGCCCCCATCGGGGTTGCGCCGGACTGCTGAACTCCCGTGTTTCCGAAGGCCTGGTTGTTATAGCACACGTAGATGAAGTCGTCCCTTCTGTCACAAGCTCCGGACAGTGACTGGAGTCCTATATCGTATGTTGCTCCGTCACCTGCATAAATCAGAATGTTAACTTGCTCGCCTTTCTGCTTGTAAGCGGAATAAATCCCTGTGGCAACCGCCCCGGAGTTTTCTATGGCCACGTGTATGAAAGGTACTTTGAGGGGAGAATCTGGATAAACAGAAAGTAGTGTCAGGCAGCCGGAGGCATTTACTACTATGGTGTTCCTGCCCAGAGCCTTCAGGGCAAGCTTCAGACCAAGTGAAGCCATACAACCTGCGCAAAGGGGTGAGCCTCCGGTAAATAGTTCGGACATGTTAATAATTAAGAAAGGTTTATTTAAAAAAATAAAAAGAAACTGCTCTCTGATGAGCAGTCTTGCAAAAAGGTTTCTTCATTAATCCTTTTCTTCCTCTTCTTCCTCGTCTGATTCTTCAGCTGGTTCTTCTTCCTTTGCTGCCTGCTTCGGAGATTCTGCAATGTTCAAATTTTGCAGTGCCTCAATTATCTGGCTTACAACGTCGGCGTCATTGGGCAGAGCGAAGTTCTTCTTGTATCTCTTCTGTCCGTCCTGTGTGAAGAAACCCCTGGAAAGAGAAATAAATTCATTTTCCCCTTCTTCTGTAACGGCTTTTTTCTTCCCCACTTCAATGAAGTTGTTGTTTCCGAATTTTACTTCAGTCGAGTCAATTGTCTCAAATTCTACCATTTTTTTACCTCCGTTCTCAGTTTTAGTAATTTAATAAAAAGCGTTAAGTATTTAAAACTTTTTTGGTACAACGGCTCAATAGCTACCTTTTCGGTCATCTGCAAATCCCTTTGGGACGGTATTTTCATCGCCGCTGTATGAAATATTAAGAACTATAAGAGTTAAATAAATTATAAAAAGAAAAAAAGTGAAAGGCGTATCTCTTTTTCTTCTTTTT
>CP070662.1:224939-231376 GCA_020355185.1 archaeon | reverse complement strand
CTTGGTGCAATAACTTTTGCCAGTCATAAAGAGAATCCAGATGCTCTTAAAAATGCCTATGTGGAATATATAAAAATTTTGAATGACACAAAGAAAGATATGGATACTGTAAACAAATGCATGAATGAACTAAAAGAGGAATTCAAAATTCATGAGAAAAGTGGAAAGGACGATTCCAAGATTTTGGAAAATGGACAGACAAAATTGCGGGATATGTACAGAACAAAAAACAACAGCCCGGAGTTCAAAGAAATTGAAAAAAGGAGAGAAGATAAGACCAAAGAATACCTCCGGGGAAGGTGGATACGCCAAAAGAGTGTTCAAAAAGGTAAGTCTTTTGGAAACAAGTTAAAGAACAGTTTAAGGGATCATATTTACAAGCCAATAACATTCAGGACGAAAAGAAAATCAACAAAAGCCAACTAAACGCCATTTTTATATATAAAATATTAAAAACTATTTAGTGATGATAATGTCTTTGATGTTGGCCCAAACCGTAAGTCTGACTGAATTAAACCTTTATGATCTGATTTTTAAAACAATTCTCAAATTACCTCAATGTCAGGGTGATGCTACCTGGGGCTGCATAAATGGAGTTTTTGCACATGATTTTATTTTTGCGTTCTTTATACCTCACTTGGTCCTTTTAATATTTCTTTTCATAGCAACAAAAGGAATTGGTCACAAGGGACTTGAAGCTCTGCTTGGAATCGGTGTGTATATATTCATAGTATATAGTGGCTGGTATGCCTTTTTCGCAAGTCTAACAATAATCTGGATGATTGTATCGCTGTTTATAGCCAGCTTTTACTTCTTTTGGGGTAGAATCGTACATCCTACAAGAAGCAGGGAATTGTTTAAAATGGGTTATGAAAGAGCCAAAAAATCCAAAGAAAAGCGTTTGACTGAGGAAGCCCTTATAAGCGATATAAAGTACCTAGAGAGACAATTGAATGAGGCTAGGAGAGGAAGAAGAACTGAGGAAATAAAAGCTATATCAGAAGAACTGACAAAAAGGAGAATGCAGTTAAAAGAGCTACAAAGAAGATAGTGATAAAATATGGCTTACGGAGACGTAATCACGCAGCTTACAACTGACCCTGTTTTACAGCCCTTTCTTCCCTTTCTTTTCGTGCTTGCGATTGTTTACGGCATGCTTACTATAACCGGAATTTTCAAGAAGAAGGACGGCAGACCGATGAACTCGGTTAACTTCATAATCGCCCTGGTTTTTGCCTTTTTCGCTGCCGGATACCAGCCTTTTGTTAGTTTCTTTTTCGCTAATTTTGGTGCGGTTTTGTGGGCCTTCATAATCCTGTTCTTCATAGCCTTCATACTTGAGGCCGTGGGACTCAGGAGAAAAAAGGTTCCCAAAGGAAAGGAAGATATTCCCATAATGATGGGGGGAATAATAATCCTCTTGCTTGCCACAGTCGGATTTACCTACATATCCGAGCTGGAAATACCCGTGGTGGGGACCCAGAATTTCATGATTATAATCGGGTTGGTTTTGTTAATGTTAGTACTTTACTATGCATATGAACTGGGATCTGGATCTCGAGGACCTCAAGAATAGATTTAAATAAAATCGGGACAAAGATTAAAATGGTGTTACTGTGAGTATAGGAGAAGTCATTACAGGCGAATTCTTTATTTACCTGTTCCCATGGATGCTCACCCTGGCCATAGTTTTCGGTATTCTTGAGCACTACAAGATGCCCAAGAGTGAGAGCGCAAGGGCCGTGATATCCCTTGTGGCAGCTTTTCTGGTCCTGCCCCTGGCACCGAGCCTGGCCGGCTTCCTCACGGGCATGGTAAAGGGCCTGGTAGTTGTGGGTGTGGGAATACTGGTCGCGCTCATATTCGTGGAGCTCCTGGGCTACAAGGTCGGCGGGGGTCAGAGCATTTTCGAGAAGCACCCTCTCGGGTTCGGCGTGGTAATGATTCTCATAGCCATAATGGTCTTCGTGGGGGCCGGGGGCCTTGAGCTGCTCAATTTCGAGTTTAATATGAGCGGAGACATAATGGCCGCACTCTTTTTCTTGGCTGCAATGACCCTGGGAGTCTGGTGGATGACTTCCAGCAAAGGGGACTGAAACCTGCAGGATAGGACTAAAGAAACCTTTTTATATTTGTCCAAGGCAACTATAAAACAAGAGGTAGAAAAAATGGCAGGAATAGCAGACGTAATGAACCTGACAAGTCAGAGCAGCTTTTTCATATACGTTATTCCATGGCTCCTGACTTTTGCCATCGTCTACGGAATACTAGGACACTACAATGTGCCAAAAAACAACTCGGCAAGGACCATTATAGCCCTTGTAATTGCGTTCTTCATAATGCCCATAGCCGGCCCTGTGGTCGGAATTCTGGGACAGCTGGGAATGGGAATGCTTATCCTGTTCGCGGGAGTATTGTTCATAATGATACTCTTCGAGATAACAGGAACAAGGCATTACGTAGGAATAGCTGAAAAAGGAAAAAAAGTGGATGAAAAAAGACATAAAATTACAGAGGTGCATTATAGATCCTTCGGAGTCGCAATTGCAATACTCGTGGCAATGGTCTTTGTAGGCGCAGGAGGACTTCAATACCTTGGATACAACGTTTCGTTAGGAGCAATAAACTATCCGCTTGTGTTCTTTATAGGGATTCTTGTCCTTATAATATGGTGGATGGTAAAGGAGGGAGAGAGACAATGATACCAAGCGGCTTTGAACAGTATTTAGGCATAGACTTTTTCACCTATGTCTTGCCCTGGCTTTTGACATTTGCAATAGTTTACGGGATAACAAGTCATATCGGTGAAGGAGGAATACCGAAGAGCAAACCAGCCAGAATGGTGATTGCACTTGCACTTGCCTTTATAGTGGCTCCAGTGGTCTCACCCTACGTGACATTCTTTATGGGAATGATAGGCTCCCTTGCAGTAGTTGTAGCAGGATTGCTTGTATTCATAGTGTTCCTGGAAGTACTGGGAATAAAAGGTAGAGGAGTGATAGTAGATAAAGAAACAGGCAAACCAGTCGGCGAAGAAAGAGTCTCTATATTTGAGGCTCACCCAGTAGGATTTTCAGTACTTTTCGTAATAATAGGAGTACTAGTATTCGTAGGAGCAGGAGGACTTCAGGCACTTGGATGGTCAACGGCACCGATATACATAACATACAACTGGCCGCTGATTGCATTCCTTATAATAGTGGCACTGGCACTCTGGTGGATGGCATCCGAAAAGTAATACCCCTTTTCTTCTTTTGTTTTTCACTTGTTTAGGCTTGCCTAGAACTAGTTTTTAGGCATAGCGGTATCTGGGTCCCTGGGGCGTGTCCTCAACCACAATTCCCTTTTCCCGGAGCTCGTCCCTTACCTTGTCGGCCTGTTTCCATTTCTTTTCCTTTCTCAGTTTCTCACGCTTTTCTATCAGCTTCTTGGCCCAGTCCGGAAGCTCCTCCCTGTCCCTCTCCAGAACTCCCAGAACCTGGTCAAAACGGGTAATCAGATCGTAAACCATGTCCGAGTCGGCGTTGCTGAGCTTTTTCTGGTCCATGAGCTTGTTCACGGACTTCACGAAGTCAAAAATAACCGCCAGGGCTCCAGGAGTGTTAAGGTCATCATCCATCTCCCTCTCAAAGCCTTTCCTTGCCTTTTCCATGAGTTCCTCCAGCTTGGGATTATTATCATATTCAAAATTCCATTCCTCCAGCCTGTCCATGAAGTCCCAGATGCTCGCTAGGTTGTCCTCGGCCTCTTTCAGTCCCTCCAGGGTAAAGTTCATCTGTTTCCTGTAATGGGCTTTCAGGTAAAGGAATCTCAGGGCTTTCGGGCTGTAACCCTTCTCAATCAGGTCCCTGAGGGTGTAGAAGTTGCCCTTGGACTTGGACATCTTGTTCCCGTCCACCAGCAGGTGCTTTACGTGAAGCCAGTAGTTGCAGAACTTCCTGCCAGTGGCTCCCTCGCTCTGCGCTATCTCGCACTCGTGGTGCGGGAACTTGTTGTCCTCACCGCCCGTGTGTATGTCTATGGTTTCCCCCAAGTACTTCATTGCCATCACCGAGCATTCCACGTGCCAGCCGGGATAACCGTGCTCACCCCAGGGCGAGCTCCAGTGCATTATGTGATTCGAATCCTCTATCCAGAGGGCGAAGTCAAACTGGCTCTTCTTGTCCGGGTTCTTCTTCACCCTTCCCCCCGCACCGTGCTTCAGCTTCTCCACGGTGTTTCCGGATAGCTTTCCGTAGCCCCTGAACTTGGATATGTCGAAGTAGACGCAGTTGTTGATAACATAGGCATAGCCTTTTTTTATCAGCTTCCTTATCAGCTCTATCATATCCTCTATCATTTCCGTGGCCTTGGGTCTCTCGTGGGGCTGGAGGAAATTCATTCTCTCCGAATCCTCCAGAAAGGCCTCCGTGTAGAATTCCGCTATCTGCCAGGGATCCTTATTCTCCTTTCTGGCAGCTTCTTCCATCTTGTCCTTCCCGCTCTCCGCGTCCAGGGACTCCGCAGTCATGTGCCCCACATCCGTTATGTTCATTACCTGTTTCACCTTGAAGCCCGTGTACTCCAGGTACCTCCTCAGGATGTCCGCGAAAGTGAATGACCTGAGGTTTCCTATATGGGCGTAGGAATAGACTGTGGGACCGCAGTTGTACATCCTGACCTTCTTGTCCTCGATGGGCCTGAATTCCTCTTTCTTCCTTTTCAGGGAGTTGTAAAGCTTCATTTTTTGTCCCTCCAGGGATACCTGTACTTGACCAGATAAACTGTATAAGCAATTTCAAATATTACCACGAAAAAAATGCCCAAATTGAGGAAAAGGAAAACAGTGTTTCCTATGGCACTGGAATAGTAAATGAGTATGACCGTGCCCAGGAGGCTGACCAGGCTGAACCTTAGCTCTATGAGATTCTCCCTCTTCTTGAGCTCGTCCACAAGGCCAAGTATCCAGGCTATGAGTATGAAGGCCGCGCCAAGTATTCCTATGACTTCAAGCATAAACAGAATAGGAAATCCATCCTTAAAAACCTTAAAATTCGACACCCAGTTCTTTCAGTTCATTTTTCAGTTGACCCACATCCTTGAAAAGAATTACTTTCATTCCAAGTTCTTTTGCCGGATGAATGTTCTTTTCCTTATCATCTATAAAAACACATTCTTCTGGTTTCAATCCCAGTTTTTCAATAGTTTCTTTGTAAATGGACTTATCCGGTTTCTGCGCACCAAAATCGTAAGATGTTACGATTACATCGAAAATTTCCTTAAGCTTGTTTTTCTCAACGATTTCTTCGAACCAGTCCCTGATGTGGTTGGAAAGTATAGCCAGTTTGTATCTGCCTTTCAAAGACCTGGCTATTTGGAGCGTATCACCGCCTACTATCTGGAAATCAACCATAATTTTTCTGAAGAAATTTTTATCACAACCGATCTCCACTGAAGTCTTCTCCCAGAATTCTTGCGAACTGATTTCATCTATTCTTGCAGGCTTCCAGTGTTTTTTTATTATCGTGTGAAGCTCTTCCGGGGTCATATTGAATTGTCTTGAATATTTGTGACAAAATGGCCAGAAGCCGCTCTGGGAAGTAAGAACCCCTCCTAAATCAAATATCACGGCCTTAATCATGAATAGAGATTGTAATCAAATTATAAATAATTTGAAAAGTTTTTTGGAGGAGGGGCCGAGATTTTCAAAGCCTTTTAGTTTTTGCTTAAGCTTTTTTCTAAAAAGCTTAGTTGAACTCGGTTATTCCGCTCTGCAGGCGGACGCATGACCGTTCTGCCACCCCTCCATAGGTAAAAATAAGATGTATTAATTTATATAACTGTTTTTGGTTTAATCTAAGCACCACATATACCGTGTATATCGTATCCCTCTGTCTCTACTCTTTCCACCAAATCTTTAGGAAATTTTCCATCTTCGATATGTTCTAGAATTTTATCCATGGTTTTTTCGTCCAAGTGTAATGCCTTATCGCTGTGGAAACCGTGCCCTATCTCTATTTCATTGGGATATTCGGTGTCGTTTTTTGGATGAACTACTACATATTTCCCTATGGACTCTCCGCCTTCGTTAAGAGGAATTTTATGAAGCCGATTTTTATTGAAAACCCTGATATCCTCATCTTTAATCTCGTAGAATCTTTCACTCACTTTTATCACCTCCGTTTATTTTATAAAATTTAACCCTAGCATCCCTGAGAGAATTGGTTTCCTTAATCAATCCGAGATTCTTAAGTCTAGAAATAGCGAATCTCAGTGTGCGGGGAGGCAAAGAAGTTTCTTCCAGAATTTGCTGTTGTGTTTTGGGTTCATTCTCAAGACTGTTCAAAACCAGTTTCGCGCTTTCCGGTAAAGCAAAGCCGGTCACCCATTTTTTTCACCTTGTTCCATTATTGGATTTGTCAGCTATATAAAAACACATTATAGTGGCAACGACTGCT
>CP070662.1:222226-224839 GCA_020355185.1 archaeon | reverse complement strand
GGCAAAGATCCCCTCCAGGAGAACGAGCCACCAGGATATCGAACAGAACGGCCAAACCGATCAGCATGGCCGCGAACTCGAGCTGGCCCCGGATGCTACAGACGATGGCGTAGAAACCGCAAAAAATGTTCGCCACCGTAAAGGCGGTGGGCAGGAAATAGATGCCTCTGCGACCCAATTTGTTCATGCTCATGGTCTTTCCACCAATACGGACTGTCCCCCTTTGACCCGATCCCCGATCTGGACTCGCACTTTCACCTCGGACGGCAAGATGACATCATTTCAAAAAATTCATGAAATCTGTGAGAAATGTGATAACTATAATTTTTGCTTTGGGGAAGGACCTAAAGTTGAAGATTCCAAAAGTAATCAGAGCTGCTGTGACACGATCGGAATTGTTAAGAAGAAAATTGGCATGACAGGAGACCAAAACTCATCAAAAAACTCACTAAGCCTAATGCTGACGTACAGGTGCCCTTGCAAATGCAGTTACTGTGGGATTGTGCAGAAAAATTTGGATATGTCGAAGAAAGTTTTGTTCGATGCGGTAGACTACCTTTCCAGAGATAAAAAACCACTTTTGAAGTTTTTTGGCGGCGAACCCCTGCTTAGGTTTGACTTGATAAAGGAGGCAGTTGAATATTCAAAGAAAAAAGGCTTTGATATAAGATTCTCGATCGTAACCAGCGGGGTTGGCCTCAAAACAGAAATGGTAAAATACTTGAAAGAAAATGACATAAAAGTCATGTTCAGCATAGACGGCGACAGAGAATCGAATATCTTCAGATTTCCGGCAAAACAAAATGAAAATCACAAGAGATTTTCTGAAATAAAAAACAACCTTAAAACCCTTATCAACACTGGCGTCGATGTTTTTGTTAATATGGTAATTTTTCCCCAAACGTTATCGAGAGTGCAGAAAAATATAAGATTCCTTATGGGTCTTGGCATAAAACGGATACAACTGGGATACCAAATAGGCACCATGTGGCAGAAAAAAGACATGGAGCTCCTTAAAAAGGAGCTAAGAAAGCTGCCTGGGCAATTTTCAAAGGAAAGAATAATGAACTATAGCAATTTTTGTGAACCAGTTATCCTTAGCCAAGAAGTGGTGGTGGATACGGATGGTAAGGTATACTATGATGCAGCCATGTTCACTGAGAGATTTTTTCCAGAATTAAGAAATGCGTATTATATCGGAGATATCAAAAACATTGAAAGCTTGGAAAGCCTTGAAATGAAAAAGGAGGATATCTTTGGCACTTTCTTTTCTGCCATATCAAAAGACGAAGAAAAGAAGAAGATGTTGCTAAATAATATTCAAATGGGCATCATGTTTAACGATGTTTTTTCTGAAAGTGAATCCGACAAAATTGCTAACAATGAGAACCCCTTTTTTAAAACGCTTTTGTACGGGGATTTTGAGACCCAGGAAAACTTCAAAAAGAAAAATAACATAAAATTGGATTCTCTGTATCTTTTCATCAATACAAGCTGTGAGAACAACTGCATTTTCTGCAAGAACAAGAAGTGCGAGGATTCTGATATCAAAGAAATTGAAAGAAAACTAAGAATGAACAGAAAGTTAAAGAAAAGCAAAATATCACTGATCGGAAACGATGTACTTCTGCATGAAAAGATTATTGAAATAGTTGAATTATGCAATAAATACGGATTCAAAAAAATAGAGATAATGACATCAGGGAATCGCCTGTTTGACAGGAGATTGGTAGGTGACCTGGCGGCCACTGGTGCAGACATAACCTTTTCCCTTCCCATCTTTGGGAAAGATTCTTCTGTCCATGACATTATAACACAGAATCCCGGCTCCTTTGAAAAGGTAATCCAAGGTCTGAAGAACATAAAGAATTACAAAAACCTGAATGCAATTATTCACACAAACATACTAAAACAAAATATGGGATCCATGGAAGAGCTTGAAAGTTTTGTGAAAAATGATCTTGATCAGGCTTTTACAATCCTTCCGGTAAGACCAAAGGATTCTATTGTCCCTTACAGCAAACTAATGCCAAGATATGATGAGATGATATCCTCCCTAAAAGTCTCTTCTCTCATGGGATTCCCTTTATGCGTGACCGGCAAAATACAGGAAAAGTTGATGCCACACTATGATGATATCTCAGACGCAATGAAGCTTTATTTCTTTGACCAGAAATTCATAAAACTAAAATGCTGTTCATCCTGCAAACTTTACAAAAGTTGCGCCGGGACCTTCAGGGAATACGTAAAGTTTAATGGTACAAGGGAATTCAAACCTTTTGTAAAAAACCTGCAGGGCTCTTGCAGCGTGAGGAGGGAACATAGATTTTTATCTTGCTGAGTATTTATGGAAATTAAAAAACCCATAAATCTATTAAATAAAGGGAGGATAGAAAAGGATCGTTTATGAAAATGGCCGTTTTAAATATTATTTCATATTGTAATCAAGATTGTATTTTTTGTTCTGGGAATACAGGAGTTTCTCATATTGCTAGTTATAATTTCATTAAAAAATTACTTAATAAATTGAAAAATAAGGGTGTAGAGGAAGTCGTTTTTACAGGCGGTGAAGTTACTTTAAGACCAGATATAATAGAGATTTTAAGATATTCT
>CP070662.1:219361-222126 GCA_020355185.1 archaeon | reverse complement strand
TGCTGGGAAAAGTGATGCAACCAGCAGCTGGCCTCCATACATGAACGTAACGATTTGCTGCAAGGACTAGTTGGAAAAGTGGGAGTTTTGTGGGTAAGCTATTTAAGACTTTTCTCCAAAGACATTCCTTATGAAGCCCGAAATATCTCAAGTGAAAGTTGGAACCGGAAAAGACGGTAGAATATACGTTGGTGACGGCAGAGTCCTTACAGGGGAATACATGAATATGCCCCTTGTCCCCGGCAACGAGGCCCTGAAGGGACTGGCTGAAGGAACAGACGGGACAAGGACAGTGGTATTCGGAACATATGGTGACAGGCGTTTCAAGGCAGTCAGGGCCAACGGCTCAGACTGGGAAGCGCACTATCTGGATGAAAAAGGAAAACCAAGAGAGCCCGTAACTGATGATTTCGGCGCTCTCGGACCTGAGATAGCAGCCTTTGCAAGAAAACAGCTCGGGATTCGGGAATCCAAGGAATTCAGGCGCTAACTTCTCCACAACTCACATGCCTCGCATATTTCTCCGGAGCCAGGCTCCCCGCACTTCTTGCAAATCCTTATCTCACCTTCTGTCCCTTTCACACCTTTTCTGATGGACGGTAATATCTTATCGAACGTGTGAAGAATCGAGAACTCAATGCCAGCGTATTTCTTTTCCAGCCTGTTCAAGAATTTCTCAACACCCTCCCTTATTCCTCCGGGAAGCGGGCGTTCACCCTTAAAGACATCCAGACCCTTTAGTCTGATGTACAGGGAAACCTCATTCCCGGGAATCTCCCTAATGGGCCTTATCCTGGGCACAAAGAGACTACCCTTCTTTTTCGTAAGCGACCAGTCCGTTACCGGACCCATTCTGGCTGCCCTGAACATGTCGCCCCTTATGTAGTTCATCAGAACACCCTGCGCCTCATCGTCCAGGTTATGGCCTGTGGCTATTTTCGTGGCACGCAGCTTCCTGGCCTCCTTGTTGAGTATGTACCTTCTTCCCACAGCGCAGTATGTGTAGGGTTCCTTTAAACCAGACTTGTGCTTTTTTATTGTCCTGACCTTAGTGTCCATGCCTGTGCCAAAGTCTTTTTTGAAGGAGAAAACGTGCTGTCTTATTCCAAATTTCTTGGAGAGTGCAGCAGATTTCTTTAATGCGGGTTTGCTGTAGCCCCCAATCCCCTCGTCCACTGTGATTGCAAATAGCTCAATATCCCTTCTCGGTTTGATAATCTTGTTCAGGATGTACAGTACAACAGCAGAGTCCTTCCCGCCCGTGAGGGCCACAGCTATCTTATCCCCTGGTTTAATCATCTTGTTCTTGCCTATGGTTTTCTTCATCTTCTGCTCTATGGACTCCATGAAGTGATACTTGCAGAGAGCCCTTCCTTCATGCTTCCTGAAGATTACCGCCCGCTTTCCGCACCTGCACTTTTTCATAAACAACGTCCGCTATTTAAAATAAAATTCAATATTTAATAAGCCGGGGTGGCAGAACGGTAATGCACTCGTCTCGAAAACGAGCGTCCTTTGGACTCACAGGTTCGAATCCTGTCCCCGGCGTCTATTTTTTAGAACCGGGCGGGTTTAGCCCGAACTTTTTCTTGTAATTCGTATAGTTATGCTGGGAAGTCAGTGTCAGTGGTGTTGGAATATTATCAAGGGAGAACCATCCTATCTCGCAGTTCTTTTCCGGCTCCACGATTCTAGGCTCACTACCAATCTGTCTTGCTATGAAACTCGGGGAAACCCAGTGCTGTCCCTCATCCTTTATTATGTGGTTGCATACATCAAGAAGCTCAAGAACTTCAATGTCCATATCAAACTCCTCTTTTATCTCCCTTCTGATAGCATCCTCTATCTTCTCCCCAAATTCCACACCACCACCAGGAAAGTCCCATCTACCTGGCTCATTCCTAGCTTTGGGCCCTCTTTTTGCCAGGAAAACCTTTCCCTCACTATTAAAAATGAGCGCCCCAACACCCACACCAATGAAATCGATTCCCCTTTTCATATCAATGCTTGTAAACCTCCCTGTCCAGATAGTTCTTGATAATCTTCAGTGCGGGCGGAAACATTCTCTTCGGCAAATCATTGAAGTCAAACCATTTCCATTCTGTTATCTCATCAGGCTCCATTGTCTTGACCTCGCCTTCAAACTCCTTGCATAGAAATCCAAGTGTTACAAAGTGCGCGTCAGGAACAACCTCGTTGGCAACACTTATGAATTTCAATTCCTTGGGCTCCAGATTACATTCCTCAACAGCCTCCCTTTTAGCTCCTTCGGTCGGCTTCTCATGGAAGTCCAGCTTGCCTCCGGGGATGGTCCATGTACCTTCACCATGCAATAAACTATCTGCCTTTTCAGGGTCATCGTGACGGTGCCCAAGCAATACCTTCCCGTCCCTTACAAACATGACAGCAACCCCCACTCTGGGGTGTTTTTTCTCGTCCATAGTCAATATAAACGAAAAAGTTATAAATTATCTTATTATCGGGCCTGTGGTCTAGTTGGTTAGGACGCAACCCTCACACGGTTGAGATCGGCGGTTCGAATCCGCCCGGGCCCATTCCACCTTTTCTTTACAGGAGCTTCCGCTTCCTCAAGAAAAGGTAGGTTATCAAAAGAAACTTAAAAGTGGAAGAACCAAAAGAAACTATTGGGCCTGTGGTCTAGTTGGTTAGGACGTCCGCTTGACGTGCGGGAGATCGGCGGTTCGAATCCGCCCGGGCCCATCGATTTTCTTGGTAAGAAATATAATTTATATTCCGGTTAAATC
>CP070662.1:215243-219261 GCA_020355185.1 archaeon | reverse complement strand
CTCCATAAAATTCACTTTTCCATAGACCATCATAATCTTCTTTGTTGATTATACTCTTTGCCGCCAAATAACCACTCAATATAGCATATCTTATACCAAATCCCTTGGATGCGTCCTGAAACTCAGCCGACTCCCCGACATAAAGTCTTCCACCCTTCTTCGCACTTCGGGGCAAACCATAATTTCCATACCCTCTAACAACTTTCACAGGGTTCCTCCTCCCAACCAATTTTTTTACTCCAGCGTTTTTCTTCAAAAGAAAGTTGAAATTCAATGGGATATACTTGAAATTTTTTTTATCAAATGAAACAGTGCAGATTAGACACTTCCCACCGGAAGAAATGATGTAGGTATATCCCTTAGGTGAATAAAGATTATCGTAAATTATGTGAAGATTGTTTTTTTCAAAACCCAAATTTTTGTATATGTGCCCATAAGCAAAGATATCAACCCTTTTCGGTCCTGTTGCGACTATGTCAACATTCCCTTCGGGGACGGATTCACCAAAGACGAATTCAACACCAACGTCCAAAGCACGATTATATAATTGTGATTCTAAAGAATTTTCTGATTTGCCCCTTTCCAATACATAAAAAATCACACCACTCGAGTATTCCTCAATACTTTCATTGGGTGAAAATTTAACAACTTTCTTGATTTTGCCAAAATGTTTGAGGTTAATCCCACAAGCATTCAACTCCTCAATTGCATCTTTATTGAGATCGTAATTTCTCAAAGCACAAATAGCCGGAATACCACCGATTGACTCAGCTTTCTCAAAAACCTTGACGTCAAAACCAGCTTTAGCAAGATTTATTGCAGCCGTCATTCCCGAAATGCCAGCGCCAGCAACGCTGATTTTTGCCATATAAATAATGAGCCTAAGGTTAATTTATTATAAACCCACAAATTGGTTCTCACAACCACGTTTTAATCAAATTCACCTAGAACTGTAATTTCCAATTCTTGATAAAGAAATAATAACTAGTAAAATAATAATAAAATATGGGAACGATAACAGAAATTACCAAGATGCTCATTTCTGGCAACATCAAATTCAAGGAAGGCCAGATTGTGCTCATGGGCGAAAAGGTTTTTCTTCTCCCGGTCAGTTATTTCGCAGAGGAAACCAGGAGGGCTATGAAAGAAGGCATGGATAACATAATGGACATATACTGGTCTGCTTGGGTTGCAGGTTACCACATCATGAAAAATTTCGTGAGAGGGTATAAACTGAAAAAATTCGAAGAAAGATATAAAGTCGCCATGGACGTTCTGCAACTTGCTGGCATGGGTTTTTATGAAACGATAAATTTCAAAAGGGGCGAATATACCTATTTCAAGACTCGAAATAACCCCCTCGCACAGTCATTTTTCCCCTCAAAAAAGCCCATTTGCCATTTCATAAGAGGAGCGAATGCCGGTGGGGGGGTATGGGTCCACGAAACAATAATGAACTGCCTCGAAGAGGAATGCGAGTCACAAAATCACAAAGAGTGCGTCTTTCTCAATGCTACAATAGATGTGTTGCGAAAACGCGTAAAGAGCAGTTACATAAAAAAACAATTTGCCGATATAGATTCGCTGATTGAAAGGCAGAAAGAATTTGTTAAAAGAATGGGCGATGAAAAGGTAATTAAGATTTAATTTCACACCCCAACAGACCAAGTATACTATCGTATTTCTCTTCTATATCACCCATCACAACAGATTTGGTGGAGGGGTATTTTTTCATTTTTTTTGATACAATCTCGGAATCTATATAGTATATATCGGCAAGCAATTTCACAAAGTTCTTGAATTCATGGCCCCCCCTGTATTTTTTCCACCAAACCGAAACGGGCGTGTAATCCTTGTTTCTCAAATCCTTTGATATATCTCTAAAATCCTTTTCCAACAACTCTAAGATCCTATAATCTTTAATCAAATCACTTATCAGTTTAAAATCAGCATCCTTCCGCTTTCTCAGGAAAATTGATGAGAAAGTGAGAAAAACGTTTATTCCAGCAGCTCTCCATTTCACATTCTTTTTGGCGGTATTCAATTCATCTTTCTTGACATGTTCAAGAATGTTGATAGTTTCTTTCTCTATTAATGGTACCTGAGAAAGATCGACCAAAGAGAAAAGCAGAGAATCCACGAGCTCCTCGAGTCTCGATTTACCGCCACATAAAATTCTTAGCAGACCCCTTTTTTCAATTTTCATATTTCTAAGAACATAGAGAATAAGACCAAAAAGACCAATTACAACATTAAAAACATCATTTGTGTATTCCTTACTAACCCTTTTGTTGATATCCACATAATCATCTATTCCATGAATAATGGATTCTATGATTAGAAATGGAAACAAAAGGCAATCCGTTCTCACTTCTTTTTCATCGAAGAATTCAATTAGGTTTTCTGTCATGAAGGGATGATGTTCTTTCTGGAGCTTTCTCATGAAATGATGAGACAACCCTTGGAAATCTTTTAGCGGTGGAGACAAAGAAAAGACCTTTTCATATTCTTTGAAGAAAGGGTCTTTAACGGACTTGCAATGGCAGGGCTCGTAGAAGGAATAGAACTTCTTCAAAAATTTTAATAAAAAGGCCATCCAGAACGATTCGTCTAAATCGCGCTTAAAAATCATTTTCATTTTATCTTTCAATGTCAGCCCGCTTCGGTAATCGTAAACCTTTTCGAAAAAACCGAAAACAACCCTCCCTATATCCACATATCTTCCGAATGGGCTTTTTTTCCGTTCATTCAAACACCCATCCAATCCCATATAAAACATCCGCTCCCCATTTTCAAAATTAGAAAAAACATCTTTCAAAGAATGAGGAATTTTGCCGTATTTTTTTAGCAGTATATTTTTTACCCGCATTATATAATTTTGTGAACAGAGATTTTTATTTACTGAAAAACGATTACAATAAATGGTGGTTAGTGAATTTGGGATTATTTCAGGATATCTCCCATGCCCTCTTTCATTATTTCTATTCCTTTGCTTGTCATTTTGAACGGGTATATGTCCTTTCCATGATTGGTTCGCCTCATCTTCCTTATCTGAAGACTCCTGTTAGCCTCTTGGCCAATTCCCAGATAGTTGAGGACTATGACGCCGTCCACCACGAACTCCTCCACACCGAACCTCGACAGCGCCTTGCTCTCCTCCACTATCTCCGATGTGACGAGCGTCGTGCACTCCGCGTTTTTAACAGCTTTCATCAGCTTCCCCAGCTGCTTCCTCACCGTGGCCTGGTCCTTCATGTACAGCCCAAGCATGGACATGGAGTCCACGACCAGCCTCTTGGCCTTTATGTACTCTATCTGGTTTACCAGCACGGAGCTCACGTCAGTTTCGAACGGGTCGTGGAACATGATCCTGAACAGCCCCTTCTCCTCGTATTTCTCCAGGTCCCAACCGAACTGCCTCGCGTCGGCCTTTATGTCATCCGGGTCCTCCTCGAGGGAGAGATAAACGCACGGCTCGCCCTTCTGCAGGCCTTCCCAGAGAAACTGCAGGCACAGGATGGTTTTCCCGGTCCCTGTCCCGCCCGTCACCAGGATCATGCTGTTCTTCATGATACCCCCCTCAAGGAGGGAATCAAGCTTGGGGAGCCCGGTGGGCACTCTCAGCGGCATATTATATCCTTGACGGCGCTTACTTAAATTTTTAACCAGAACCAAAAGAACTTAAATAAATCGCACATAAAGGTATTATGAGCTCGGACATCATGGACTTCCTCGAGAAGAAAAGGGAACTGATAGACGGCATGATAAAGAAGTACCTGCCGCTGCATTTCGACGAAGGCTATGTGAAATGGCTGCTCGGGAATCCCAGCTATGATTACACGATCAAGCCGCTTGACAAGGCGCTCGCCGAGCCCGTCTGGGACTTCCTCGGCAGGGGAGGGAAGAGGTGGAGGCCTGCCCTGTTCCTGCTGTTCACGCATGCCCTCGGAGGGGACGTCGAGAAGGTCAAGGACTTCACGGTCACCCTTGAGCTGCTGCACAACGGATCGATCATGGT
>CP070662.1:176182-215143 GCA_020355185.1 archaeon | reverse complement strand
GGGCTCCCCCCTGCTGTTGTAAATCCTGTAGCCCCTGATATCATTAATCATGATTATTTTTGAAGGGGGCTATATAAAAAAATAATTCAGAAACCGTCTCTGTATCCCGTGTCGCCTATCTCCAACAGGAGCCCCCTGACGTATTCCGGGGGAGGCACCCTGTTAACGGGAACCAGACTCCTTCTGACTTTTGCCTCCTCGTAGAACCTTCTGAAAAGCTTGAAGAGCTGGTCTTCCGGCATTGCGGACAGTTTTTCAATGTCCCTGCTCTCGCTAAAGAGTCTGAACTCAAAGGCCCTCAGGACGTCCTCAACAAGAACTCTTTTCTCGCTTTTCACGAAATTCCGGTAATCCTTGCACGACTTTATCTTTTCGGCTATCCTCCTGTAAACCTTTCTCCAATAAGAGTCGCTCTTGATGAATTTCTCAAATCTCAGAATGTATTTTTGCCTTATCATAATCCCACACCATTTACTACCTATTAGTTACAAAGTATGGGAATGAAAGTATATAAACTTTTCTGCAAAAGAAGCCTTGAGAAAGCTTATTCCAGTTTCCTAGGAAAATTCTTTTTTATGGTGATGGGAATCTTGCCGCCATCAAACTCCCTTCTGGCCAGCATTATAGGATCCAGCTCGTTTGACTTCGCCGGGACCAGAAGAGGGGCGCCAAGAGCTATCTGGAGAGCGCGCGCGGAAATAATCCTGGTCTGCTCATATCTCGTGTATCCGTTTGCTTCTTCCCTCATGTATTGCACCCGTGTTTCAAATGTTTTATCCTATGTATCTCAGCCTCTCCCTGCCTTCCTCCTTAGGCATCAGCTTTTTCATTGCCTTTTCCTGTATCACTTCCAGTTTCTTCAGGAAGGTCTCCATCTCCTTGGATTTCTGGTCTATCTTGCTGAGGTCTATGTCCAGTTTTAAAATCTTTACGAGAACCTTTAAAAGCTTTTCGGCTGACCTCGGATCGGTCAGAATCGGGAATCCCGTGGTCTCTCCCATGAGGCATATGCCGTCCATGCCTCTCTCCTTTCCCAGGCCTATCAGGAGCCCGCTTGCGCCCACTATGTACTGTATCCTCTGGGTGGAGGACTTGAAATCCACTTCGGAGTCCTTGTACTCTTCTATCAGTTTCTTGTCGTTAACCGCTCCCAGAATCTCTATGTCCTTGGTCTCCTCTATCTCGCCCGTGCCGAAGCCCCCGAGGGTGAATATCTTCTTGACCCCGAGACTTTCGCACAGGCCCAGTATCTTTTCCGCTATCTCGTAATGGCCTAGGGTACCGGAGTCACCGCACTGGCAGTCCCCCACAAGTATTATGAGGTCTTCCCCGTTCTTTTTGGGGTTCTTCCAGTAATAGAACTCGTTCTTGAGTATCCCGATTACGCTGTTCTGTATGCTCACAAAGGGCAGGAAGTAGGGTGAATACAACTCCGCGAATTTTACGGCCTTTAGCTCGTCAATCAGGTACTGGGCCGCCACCCTTCCAACGCTTCCTATGCCGGGCAGCCCCTCAACGAAAATGGGATTTTTGGGCTTTATCTTCTTCAGAACCTTGATTTTGGTCTCCATAACTCACACCGATTAGTATTTAATTAAGGTTTAGTTTTTAAATACTTTTCAGGACCTCACCAGAGGATTAACAGCATCGTCAGAATGGCGAATATTACGGATGCCGCGAGAAGCGGCCGGTCCCTGAAAACCCTCTCCGGATGCCTGACGGCTCTGCTGTCTGTTATAATGAGATGATAATACCTGAGGACCAGATAGAGAAACAGGGGCAGTTCCCAGATCAGGTTCGGATAATCCGAGGAAAAGGAATACAGGCCGAAAGTCAGGACCAGAATTCCCATGACCATGATTAGGAGGGAGTTTATCATGTCCCTGGTGTAAAACCTGAGAACAGACCTGTGCCCGGAGGACTTTTTCTTAAGGTAGGAAACCTCCCCGTATCTTTTGCCCAGGGCTAGGAAAAGGGCGAAGAAAAGTATCCCCATCACGAGCCAGGGGCTTATATAAACGTTTATCAGAACTGCCCCGGAGATGGCCCTGAGAAGGAAATTGAAGGATATCGCGATTATGTCGGCAAAGATCATTTTCTTTAGCAGAAAGGAATAGAGGGTTGAAACAAGGAAAAACAAAGCGACCACAAGGAAAAAGTATGGGCTGAAACCCCAGGATACAAAGAAGCCCGTGAAAAGGAAAATCACGGCTGTCGTAAAGGCGGCGGGCAGGCCCACTTTACCGGAAGCGATCGGCCTTTCCTTCTTTTCGGGGTTCAGTCTGTCCCTTTTCCTGTCCGTAACGTCATTGAGTATGTAGTTTGAAGAGGAAACAAGGCACAGCACGGCAAATCCTGCGAAGGAAGCCAAGACCGCCGCGGGGTTCAGGAAGCTTCTGGAGAAAACAAGGGGCACGAAGACAATAAGATTCTTGTACCACTGGTTTACTCTCAAAAGGCTGTAAATGGTCTTAATGGCAATCATTTTATAGCCTCCGGTTTTCCAGACATGTATTCTATCATTTCTTACAAAGCCTCCATGTTCTTATCGGTCAAAGCGGGGGCCGGGATGTCCACGCCTATCTCGTAATCCCCTGCCAAGAGAGCGCTGTATAGAATCTTGAAGTCCTCCAGATTTATTAGTTCCTTTTCCTGGTAATCGAAGGTATAGATGTCCATTCTCTTTTTTCGGACCGGAACCGGGGAACTGTCCCAGGCCCCGGTTATGGTAAGGTTTATGGAGGCCGGGAAATGCGGCTCCTTCCCTATCCAGTCGTCGCCCCTGGGTACCAGAACCGTCGCACTCATTCCGGTAAGTTCGGATATATTGCTGATGAAATCTTCCGAAGATATTCCCGGGGTTTCCAGAATCCCCAGATTCGTGCTTTCAGGAAGGTCCTTTAACACAGAATACTCTCCGGGTTTTGTTCTCGCGGGAACAATTATAAGGTAAAAGGTGATATTGTGCCTGTCTAATTTTTGGGAAAAGTGAAGTATATTTTCAGAATTCTGCAGTTCACCCTCCTTGGTAAAAACCGCGCCAAAAAGTCGCACAAAAGTTTCGGATTCCGGAGAACGGAGACTTTCATATCCCATTCTTTCGGTGCATTCCTCCATGGTTATGGCCTCTGAATCCGGCTGTTTTGAGATAACCGCAACGGGGGCTCCGTGGAGGTGCCCGCAGTCAATCAGGGTGTTTTTTGAGAGCATGCGACCGAGCTGTAGACGATAGGATGAAATGCATTCGTAATCCTGGGGGGAGCAGAAATAGCCTTCGGGATTCAAAACCAGAATTCCGGCAGATTCGTTGAGTCTGTACTGCAGGAAGGTGTGGCCAAGGTTCGGGCCGGGCAAAAGGACTGTCTTTGTGGGGGAATAAAGCATTGTCAGGGCCTCGTTTGTAAAAATCAAATCATCCCTGCATGAGGAAATGCTTTCCTCAAGGCGCTTGTCGTGCCTGAATTCCGTCAGACTTGATGTCAGCGCAACTGTAATCAGTGCCGGAAGGAGAACCAGAAGCAGAACTAGAAAAAATATTTTTTCTTTTTTTATTTTTTGGATTGACTCTGATATTCCCGGGCCGGCCAGAACGGCCAAGAAGGGGAGCACAGAGACAAGGTACCGCGCGTCGAACCTGCTTATTCTTAAGCAGAAGAACAGAAAGAATAATAAAGTGCAGGATACGAACAATAGGGCCGGCCTGTTCTTTTTCTTTAAAAGGAAATAAAGTCCCAGCATGGCACCAGCAGTAAGAATTATTTCCGCCGTGAAAAGATATGACAGGTAACTCAGGAAACCGGCCTCTCCGTAAATCCATGTCCCCGTCTGCACCACTCCCAGGGCCTTGCTCAGGGGAAGGGTCAGCCTCTCAAGGATAGGCCCCGCATAGAAAAAAAGGTTGAAAAGGAAATAGGGGAGCGAGCCGGCCGCCACACCAAGGAGGTGGGCACCCAGAGGCACGGGCGATTCCCTTAGCCTGGTGAAAACTATGTAAAAAACCAGGACAGGTAGGATTGCCGCGGCGGAAAACTTGAAAACAAAGGCTATTCCTAGAAAGAACCCGGAAAGAAGGTAATTTCTGTAGCCTTTTTCCCTTAATAGCAGGAAGGTTGAGAACAGAGCAAGAGTGTATGCAAAAATGTCGTTGAGAATGTATCCCCCGAAAAGGAGTATCGAGGGGCTTGCCGCGAAAGCGAGTGACGCCCAGACGCAGGCCGGCCTGCCGAAGGTCTCCCTTGCAACGTAATAGACCATGAATATGCTCAGGACAGTCAGTACCAGTGCCAGTGACCTGCCTGTTACGGCTGGACTCAGGGGCAGTAACTGGAGAGGCGTGAGCAGGTAGGGCAGGCCGAGGGGCCGGAGCATCTCAAAGTAACCTGAAGATCCCCCCGAGGCAAAGAATTTCGCCATCCCAACGTAAACCCCCTCGTCAAAGAAGGCCTTTCCTCTTGTATAGTCAATTAGCTTCAGCAAGATGTAGAAAAGAACTGCCAGGCCCGGTGGAATAAAATCTTTCTCCTCCGCGAGCTTTCTCAGCTGGTCATATGAAAACATCGGCCTCACAGTAATTAATTAGAAAGAAAAAATAAAAAAGCGGGGCTAACCTGCGATTAACCCCTCTATGTCTTCCAGAGACATGTTTCCCGCGGCCTGTTCCATTTCCTGTTCTATGGTGTCAAATGCCTGGTCCTCTGTAATCGCCCCCGTTACTCCTTCTCCGGTTTCTTCCGGAAGGGTCGTTGTGGTCGTGGTTGTTGCGGTTTCCTTCTGCTCGGCACAGCCGCAGGCCAGGAGAACAGATATTAAAAGGGCTGCTACAAGAACATGCCTTATCATCTAATCCCCCTCCACGTCAGCGCTTGTCACGTCAGAAGTACTCAGGCCGGCCCTGGTATCTATTTCCAGGATTTTGTTTCTCAGACTGCTGATTTTCCTGAAAAGCCTGGGATAGTCCTCGATCAGCTGCTGTATCTCCAGGCAGCCCTCGTTATCGGGGTTCTCCTCGCAGAAATCCGCCGCATCCGAGGCTATCGCCCTGCAGATTCTTGAAGAGGAGTGCATTTCGCAGTATTTTCTTGTCCTCTGTAGAGCGAAGGGAACGCAGTACTTGTTTTCAGGATTGTCCTCGCACCACTCGGCGAAGGCCTGTCTGCACCTCATGTCATCCATGTTGTTCCTGAGACAGTAAGCCCTGAAAAGAGCCCTGCACCTGCTGTCATCCGGATTGTTTTTGCAGTAGTCCTGTATCTTTTCCCTGCAGTTGCTATCAGTGCTGTTGCTGCAGTAGCTTGCAACCTTGTCCTTCAGTTCCCCGGCCTTTATCGGCCTGGTTCCCTGAATTACATGAAGGTTGTACCTGGTGCCCCTGAAAATCATTTCTCCTGCCCAGACCTCTGTGTCGCCTTTCATGACGGAAGTCAGGTCAAAATATCCTATGTCCGTGCCGTTTTCAAATATGTCTCCCTCTATGTATCCTTCCTCTGTTTCTATGTCACCGAGCCTGAACTTCTCCTCGTCCACTTTGATAATCCCTGCACCGTATTCTGTCTCATTGTCCGCTACCAGCTTCGCTATCCCTATCTTGACTATCAGAAAGTCCATGGAGTCGTCGGGGCTGGAAGCTATACCCTTTCCCAGAAGCAGGTAAGCTCCTATCCTGTAGCTTGCTGTGGACTGGGCCGTTACCGGCACCGCCAGCATCAGAAGAACGAAAAATGCCGCCAGAATTTTTTTCATAAAATTTCCACACCTCCTGTATCTTCTGTATATTATTTGTCCTCCTTATTATATCTTTTTTCCGCCCCCTTCGCCAAACTTTTGGCCATCCTCCTGTACTTTCCGTACCTGTCCTCGGGGGAAAACTTCGGAGGGTGCGGAGTCCTTGTCGCGGAGCCGCACTTGGGGCACTTATCCTTAAAGGTGTATGTCCCGCATTTAAAACACTTCTTTATCATTGTCATTTTTAGCCTCTTTGCCTGTTTTGGTTAGCAGGATGTATTTTCTGCCATCGGTATCCTCCACCAGGTAGCCGGTGAAACCGGCTTTTCTGAATTCCTCTGTGGCCATTTCCATCTCCCCCTCTGTTGCCGGAAAGAACTGAATCAGGGCGCGACCTCCTTTCACGATGACACGGTAAAACTCTTCCGCGGTTTCACGGTACTTTACCCTTATTTCCCTTTCGTCTCTGCCGGTAATCCACTGCAGGGTTGATATGGAAAAAATGCTGTGGAAACTGTTGCCCTTGAAAGGGAGGGACCTGAAATCGCCCGCAAGTACCCTCAGACCCTTTCTTTTTGCCAGGCGGAGCATGTCCTCTGAGATGTCCAGCCCGACAACAGGCAAGTTCCTGTCCTCAATTATTTTGGTTGATATCCCGGTGCCGCAGCCTACGTCAAGAATCAGGCCCTTCCCGGGTTTCAGGAGATCGATTCCTCTTTCTGTAAGAAATTTCTGGGTTTTTATTATCCCCCGGTTCCTGTCGTACTCTTCCGCCCTTCCCTTCCAGTAGAGCCTTGCGTCAGAGCCCAAAATATCGGTCATGCCCTCACTCTTTTTCCAGGAACTCCCCGCCGTCCTTTTCTATGGCTGCCTTTATCTCCTGAAGGGACTTGCTTATGACCTTTTCACCTTCCTTGGGGTCCTTTGTGAGCAGGAAAAGCCTGTACTTCGGTGCCGAGATGTAGCTGACTGAAATGCCGTTCTTTTTGCTTACCTTGGAGAGCGTTTCCCTTATCTTCTCCACCCCGTCCGGCGCGAAGGATCTCAGCTCCACGTCCTCCTCTATTTTCACTTCAGGTATCTTTATCTTTTCCTGGGCCGTTTTCATTATCTCCTTTGCCCATTTGTCCGGAATTCCCCTGTTCTTGATGTAGTCCTCCCCCTTCCGCAATGCCGTCTCAAAGACTTCCAGCATGTCCCTGAAGTTCTCCTGTATGTTGAAGCCTATTTCATCGTATATCTGGTCCAGGGTCATTCCCTTTTCCTTGGCCATGCCCTTTAAAAGCTTCTCGCCCTTCTCGTCCCTCTTCCAGGCCTGAAGCCTCCTGTTCCTCTGGTTGTCCGCAACTCTCTTCAGGCTCAGGGTGACGTGGCCCTTTTCCCTGTCCACCCTGAGGACCAGGCAGACCACCTTCTCTCCTTTCTTTACCCAGTTCCTGACGTCGCGGACCCATTTCCTGGCCAGCTCCGATACGTGAATCATGCCCATGCGGCCCGGGTATTCGTCCAGGCTCACGAAGACAGAATAAGGATTAATGTCCTTTACCGTGCCTATAATTATTTCCCTCTCGTGCGGGTAGTCACTCTTTCTCCTGACCATAATTATACCTACTTTATACCTGCTTTAAGACCTTTAAATATGTTTGGCTGCAAATAATAGAAGATTATTATGAATGACTTCATACTCGTCGACCCCAACCAGATTCGCATAGTCAATTTGTTGTACGAGAAGGGCAGACCGATTAAATGGTCGGAGCTTGCAGGAAACGGAATTGACAAACTGTACAGTCATTTATGTTCACTGGTGGATGCCGAATATGTGGACAGAGGAAAAGACGGATACTACCTGACTGACAAAGGAAAGAAATACATGGATGGAATAGAAGAGTTGTCATGCCGCAAGCGTATATAATTAATCGACTTCCTTGAGGATTTTTGCCTTTATTTCTCCCAGACCGCCTTTCGACTTGACTAGAGGCTCGCCGCAGACCAGACACTTGATGTCCGATGCCGGGTTGCTGAAAACTATCTGTTCGTTCTTGCATTTGCACTTCAAAACCAAAAATTTGCTCCTTGGCTCCAGTTTCTTACCCATATTTACTTCACCTAATTTGTCAGCTCTTCTTTAGCTCGAATTTCTTGACCCGGAAACCCCGGCCTATGATGTGCTCCTTCTTGCACTCCGTGCACTGGTATCTGAGGTCCAATTTTCGCGTTGGCTTCTCCCTTCCCTTGGGATTCGGCCTCGGGAAGCCTCCGTATCCGGCCTTCTTCCGGAGGAAACGCCTCTGGTCGTGCGCCAGGGTCCTCCTGCTTCTTGCCCCGACCTTCTCACGTCTGACCTTGTGCTCCGTGTGCTTTTTGCAAAACGGGCAGTATTTCCTCACAACCTGGGGCATTTCCATTAAACATCACCAATTTAATGAATGGAAATTTGGAACGCAAGTTCCCTGATTTCCATTTTTCACACCTTAGATTACTCTAAGTCTTATAAGAAGCAAGTATTTAAATATTATTTTCACTTGTTGGCCAGCTCGGCCTTTCCCTTGTTTACAAGAAGTTCGGCAATCTTTTCCTCCACCGTGACCATGTCATCCTTCTTGAAAGGCCCGTAGGTCTTTTCGTCCGTCCCCAGGAACTTGGGCACCTCTTCCAGAATCTTGATCAGTTTGTATCCCTCGGGCTCCACCATCTTGGGGAGGACCTGTTCCCCGGCTTCTTCCGGTTTTTCTTCCTTCTCTATATCGGGCTTCTTATCCGGTTCTTCTTTAGCTTCCGGCTGCGGTTCCGGCTCCTCCTGGATTAGCTTTTCATGTCTGGACCTGGGAAGGGTTTCCTGCTTGGGCAGTTCGGGCTTCTTTGCCGCCGACTTCTTTGCCGCCTTCCTAATCTCCTTCTTGAATTCCTTCTCCAGTTCTTCCGTGGTTTCCTCCTTTTCTTGGGTCTTACCGACCTCATCCGACCCTTTTATAATGTTTAGGATTTTAACCCTCATGTCCTTCAGGTGGTCCACAATCGAGTCAAAGTGCTTTTCCTCGTGAAGGTGAAGGTTCTGCGGCGCGGCATCGCTCCTTACCGCATGCATGGCCATGAGAAGCAGCTTCCTCTCCCTCCTGTCGAGGATGTCCCTTATGATGGACATAACGTTTTCTATTTCCTTGAGAACCATGGGGTCCTTGTTTTCCTGATACATCCTGCCCTTGCGGTCAATCCACTCCGCACATGACTGGAAGAAATCTCCCGGGAGCTTCTGGAGGTTGTCGTTATCCCTCTCCAGTCTCTGGAACTTCCTGAAGGTTTCGTATGTGATGACATTCTCCTTCTTGTCCGATCCGTCGCTCATGAATCTAATTTAGACCGGAGAAATAAAAAGATTTTCAGACAAGTATTTAAGATTTAGTGACCATGAAAATTTGTTATGACTGAATATCACGGCGATTTGCCAAAAGACGGACCCTGACACCCGAAGAAATTAACAGAAGGTATGATGATATTCCCGGGCTTTATGAGCATCTGGATATATTTAGTTTTCTTGACCAAGTCGGTCTGTTTCCGGATTTGAGTAAAAAATTCAAGGATCATCACTATGACATATTTGAATCGTATCTGAAACAAAAGCGTAAAATACACGAAAAAAAAGAAGAAATTGGCAAACTGGAGGAAGAGATTGAAAAACTGAGAAAAGTGAATGAAGAACTGCGGAAAAGGTTAGAGATATACGAAACTGTATCACCGGAAATAAAAATATGATTGCCTACTGGTTTTTAACAAATTTAATTAAAAGATGTCAAATAATATCCATGCGTCTGGTATGGGTGTGGACATCGGTTTTCGCATTTCTGCTTCTGAGTGGCGTTGCATATGCCCTTCCGAACCCTGCCGCTGTTTACTGCCGGGAACTGGGACACGAGTACAGGATAGAAAGGTCAAGGGACGGGGAACGGGGCATCTGCCGTCTCCCTGACATGGACTGCGACGGATGGGATTTTCTCGGGGGCAGATGCGGCAGAAAGCATTCCTACTGCGTGAAGCATGGCCACGGCATCAAGTCCGTCAGCAGCGGGGAGGCTGTTTGCGTGGTCTCAAGGTTTGAAGAAAAGGGGGGGAAAGTTTCCCTTGTAACGGAGGACGTGCCTCTGGGGGGACTCATTGACCTGACGAGAGGCTGCCCTGAGGTCAAGCCAAAGGGAAACGGTCAACCGGTTCAGGAAACTGCCGGCATTCCCAGGGGGGACCCGCCTTACAACGCCACAGATTTCTCCTGCTGGGACTGGAGGGACCCGCCGGAGGGAACGGTTTACAACCAGGGGAACTTCACTTATTTTGACAGCGGTAGCGGGTGGCTTACCCCGGTCAAGGACCAGGGGTTATGCGGCTCCTGCTGGGCCTTCTCTTCCGTGGGAAACTTAGAAGCCAGACACGAGATAAACGAGAAAGAGTCCCGCCTCAACCCGGACCTCTCGGAGGAGTACCTGGTCTCGGACTGCCACGACAACTTATACCAGGACTGTTGCGGGGGCTGGATGGAGGTGGCTCTCAACTTCACGACCTACGAGGGGATAACCGACGAGAGCTGCTTCCCCTATGTCGATGCATCAGGCTGCACCTGCCCCTCGGCGCATAACTGCGATCCGGGGTGCGCCTATGACACCGGGAACAACTGCAGCGATGCCACCTGCTCCGACAGGTGCTCCGACTACGCGGACAGGCTGTGGAAGGTGGGCGGAGCCGACTACTCCAGCTACTGGACCGATTTCAGCAACGAGGAGTTGGAGCAGTGGCTGATTGACAGGGGACCCCTGACCATAGCCATATACATGGTTGACAACCCGGATGCCCAGGGCTTCATTGACTGCGGTGCCGGAGGCACCAGCGGACATGCCGTGATTCTGGCCGGATACAATGACACAGGGAACAACAGCACCAGCTACTGGATTCTTAAGAACAGCTGGGGGAGCGGCTGGGGGGACAACGGCTACTTCAAAATAAGGTTTGACGACAACTGCAACGTGGGGGACGAGGTGCATTACATTAACATAACCAATACCCCGGAATTCAAGCCTATAATACAACTTTACGGGCCGGAAGAGGGAAATGAGACCAATTATGCGAAGGTGGAATTCAACTTCACTGTGGAGAACCGGAATTCCGCCAATTCCACCTGCGACCTGATTGTAAACAACAATATAACCAACTCCACGACCGTAACCAACGGGACTTCCGCCCTGATGAGCCACAGTTTCGCTCCGGGAAACTATGAATGGGGAATAAGATGCTGGGAAGATAACCTGGGGATAATTAACAGCTCGGAAACCAGGAACCTGAGTGTCATGGTTCCTCCGGGAATAAACATAACCAGTCCCGGAAACCATACCTACGAAATTCTCCCCCTGGACCTCAACATAAGCACAAACGAATCCGCTGACTGGTGCGGCTGGAACCTTAACGGCACTATGAATGATAGCATGTCCGGCTCCGTAACAACATGGTGGGACTCCTTAAACTCGGCACAGGGAACCCAGAAGCTTTATGTCTACTGCAACGACTCCGTGGGAAACATGGGTTCCGAATCCCTCCGCTTCACTTATTGCCCCGAAGAGCCCAGGTACTGGGACAACTCCACCAATTCCAGCGGCGCAGGAGAGAATGTGGAATTCAGGCTCAGGTGGACGGACAACACGGAACTAAGCGGATATGTGTTCGGTTTTGATAACGGAACCGGCGCTTTTTCAAACGATACCTGGACAGGCATGAAAGGCATCGGGAACTGGTCCAATGTGACCAAGACGGTCAACTCATCTCACGGGACATCAATCCGGTGGAAGGTTTACGCAAACGACACCGCGGACAACTGGAACACTTCCCAGATTTTTAGTTTCCTTGCAGCAGACCAAATCCCCCCTGTTATTTCAAATACAAGTGTTATCCCAGGCCTGGTGAAACCAAATTACAATGTAACCGTTGTCGCCAGAATCACGGATAATGATGAAGTGGATTACGCCTATGTCGGTCTTTACAACGCCTCGTGGTACGATTTCTACCAGGACAACATGAGCAAGTCCCAGAATGAATGGTCCCGTGTATTCAACGTAAGCAGCCTGGACGAAGGTGTTTATTATCTAAATATAACAGCTGCAGACAACGCAGGTAACAATGCAACGGAATGGGCTAAAAACATAACAGTTAACCAGACTTCCGGGGCGGACCTGTTTATCACAAACACCTCCTGGTCCACCACGGGGGATTACACCTTAATGAACATGAGCTCCCTGAACCTTTTGCTGGAAATTCAGACCTTGCAAAATTTGACAAACACCACAATCAGCGCGGCGTCCTATACCGAAAATCCCGTGGGAGACCCGGAAATAAACCATATCGGCAAGTACTTGCAGGTCGAGACAAGCTCTTACGTAACCGATAATCTGCTCTGGGTCATAGTGAAGCTCTTTTACGCTGATGAAAATGTCACATCTTCGGGACTGGAGGAAAGCAGCCTCAGACTTTTCTATTATAATGAGACGGGAGGCAGCTGGAGCGAGAAACCGGGCGGTGTCAACACTTCAGAGAATTATGTCTGGGGCAATACAACCCACTTCAGTTTTTACGGAATATTCGGAGTCACGACCACGACGACCACGACGACCCTGGATGACGGAAACGGGGGCGGAGGTAGAGGCAGGCCCGCGACAACCACGACCACTGTCACAAGCACGACAGCAACAACGACCACCACAACGATACCGGAAAGGGTTCCATTGACCGGTCAGGCGACAGAAGGCGTGAAACAGCAGAACATTACCGGAAAAACAGAAACGGATTCGCCTGCGATCCCGATTTACTTTTTGATAATTCCCGTTGCTGTAATGGCTGTCATGATAATGGCTGGCGGCTGTTTGGTTAAAAAACGGGAAAGGAAAACCAAAAAGCCGGGGGCTTCCCCCAAAAAGCCTTCACCTGAATCTCCCGTGCTGAATATAAGGCAGATACTCTCCAGGTCCGGTGAATATCTGGGCAAAAAGGTGGTTGTGGAGGACAGGATAAAACCTGTCCAGTTCCTGCCTGACAGCAATATGACCCTTTATGAGATAAGCGACGGTACCGGAAAAATCCGCGGTCTGAGCAGCAAAAGCGGGTACGAGGGGGAAGGTACCGTGGAAGGATTTCTGAGGAAGGACAGAAAGGGGTTTTACCTGGAATTCTGACTATCTTGACTTAAGTTTCCTGAAGAAATTTTTTATTTTGTCCTTCAGACCTCCCAAACCGCCGTAAGATGAACTGAATTTCGGCTTTATCTCCCTGGCCACTCTCTTCTCCGGAAACATGGGCATCTCGCCGCGAGCCACCCTTTCCTTTACCTGTTTCAGGCCCCCACATTTGTGGCTTTCCGGGAGCCGGTGTTCCGAGCAGAAGCTGCCGCTGCAGTATTTGCACCTGAAAGGCATCTCGGTTCCCAGAGGTCTGCCGCAATACTGGCAAACTTTGCCTGAACCAGACTGATTTTCTTCCATAATTTAATTGCGCATCCGGAATTTAAAAAACCCGATTTTAATATATTTAAGCTTCGGAATTCCCCTTGTATTTGATAGAATGGTTAGCAACAAGACGGATTTACTAAATAAAAGGGCAAATGAATTTTCCGAGGAAAACGGAATTGACATAAATGATATCTATTACATCTCCCATGGACAGGCCTTTGAAGAGATTGAAGAGAGTAAAGAAAAATTTAAGATGAATTTACCCTGGAGAAATGGGGGTTCTTTGCCTCCTAGAGAAGGAAGTGGGCCTAGTTTTTACGCCTAAATATCAGAAAAAATAAGACCCAAATTTGACACGTATAAGGTCAAATGAGCAACAGTAAACTATATATAGAGGTTGTACCCAATATAATTATTGGTGGGGGTTGAAAAATCGTCACTTTTTCTCAGAATATGGGGGTGTTCTGAGTGATTTTCAACCCCACTCTTTTTGTTTTAGATTTTTCTGACTAGAAATATTCATTTGAAAATTTTAAAAATTAAATGAAGAAAGGACCCGAAATAAAAAGATGACCCTATCAATATCCCGTTCTATCTTGTAACCAACCCATCTATATTCTGGAGAAAAACCTGTTCTGCGAACCCGGTACCAATATACTCTCAAGTCTTTCTTTTCTGTCCCTGCAGATTGTGCACAACCATAGTCCCCTTCTTCTCTGAAGGTAATGACTGTAGTTTTCGCATGCTTCGCAGAATCCGCTAATTCTTCTCATTCCAACCCCCATTTAAAGTGTTCCAGAAGTAGAAAGTCTCATCCCTCTGGATTATATTTATGCAAAAACAAGAATAAAAAATTATCCTTTACGGCAATTGTCTTATGAAAATCAGTCACCGGGCGAAAGAACGTTTTAAAGGCCTTTGGAGCCTGAATTTGGTACCCTATTTAAACCCCAAATCTTTATATAGTAGTTACCACTATTATATAGTGACAAGTGTGGGGGTGTATGGTATGAATGACCTCGTCTATATGAAACCAAGGTGGAATTCAAAAAAATTTCCTACTTATCATCATTTTGAAAGATTTGTCGATGAGCTTATTAACAGCCCCTATTCCATGTCTGAAGTTTTTGAGGCCCATAGCATTAATCCTGCTGACTCAAGCAGAATAAAGAGGATGGCAGTTAAATATAAAGCTACAACGGAAGACAAATGGGACGAAAAAGCCTTGGAAGGAAAAAAACTTGGCGGCCAAAAGAGCAGAAGGCTCAGCATCACGGACTTCCCGGAGAGAAACTACTTTGGCGGGTTTCATGGGAAAGACCTGCCCGGTTATTCTGTTTCCGACGGAGTTAAAGATTACATGCCCGGGACCGGGGGAGACCCAAGTTATGGCTTGGATAAAGTTAATGGTGTGCCCCCGGCCGGAGACAAATACTCCGGAAATCTGATTACTTGCCCGAAACCGGGAGAAATGATAGGCCAGGTGTACGACGAGAAGCACGGTTACCTGAAGGCAGAGGAACATGACATTCTAAGCAGAAAAAAGTTATCCGTTTATCCTCTTGCCGGCTGAAATTTTTTCAGTTCTAGTTCAGTCGAAGATGGCCTTTATTGTCTTCTCGAATTTGATATAAGTATTTCCCGGGTTTCTGAAAATCTGGGAGGGACCGAAATTCACATAGAAGTTGAACATGACCTGGTTAATACGGGATTTTTTAATCTGCTTTTTTATTTGTTTCGGCTCAACTGAATCGCCCCTGATCAGGGGATGGGCACCGTCATAATTCCTCCAGTTAAAACTCAGTATTTTTTCTTTTTCTCTTTCAAACAAGATTGTCCCGGGATAAGGTGTCAGCTGGGGGGCCTGGAAAATGGACGCATGACGACAGCTGTAAGACGTTCTCAGGTAGTCTTTGAACCTGTCCCAGGGACTGATTATCATGCTGGCGTAAACGTCTATTCCCTCTTCATTGCAGAAACGTATTGCTTTTTTGATGTCCTCCCATTTCTCTCCCTTGTTGTAGAACTTTTTCAGAATGTGTTTATTTGATGTCTCAACCCCGATAAAATTTGTTTTTACCAATCCTTTTTTCATTTTATCCAGAAGGATTTGGTTCTTTACGCCATTCTTGGAAATATGCTCTGCCCTTGAGGTGGTATGCAATTTCAGGCCGCTTGCATATTTGTCGTCATGCTTCAAATCAAAAATCTCCATAGCCCTTTCTTCCGGCTCAAAGAAATCGTCATCTATTATGATCATGTTCTCTAAGTTGGGGAACTTTCTTTTCAGGTACCTCATGTGATCCACTACCTTCTGGGGTTCCATTACCCTGTGCCTCCTATGTTTCCTCTTCTCGTCGCCCGGCGGGAACTGGCAAAAGGTGCAGTTCATGTTGCACCCGAAGGAAGACATCATGAATCCGTGCCCTTTACTGAAGGTATACAAATCAGTCGGGCATTTGTCCCAGGCGGGGTAGGGAAGGTTGTTTATGTCTATCAAGTCCATGAGCTCATTATGAACTTTTGTCCCGTTTTCCTTGTAGCTTATGCCCCTGATTTTTGACAGGTCGACTCCCGAGATATTTTCTGCAGCGTTTAATTCGTCTATAAAATCCTTTAAACTCTCGAAACTTTCCCCCCTGAACACGACGTCAAACCCCTTGTCCAGAGCCTCTTCCGGCAAAACAGTCGCATGGTAACCGCCAAGAATGCGTATGGTTTCCGGCATCGTTGCCCCGATTAACTGGGAAAAGTTGTAAACGTCATTTATTTCTTGGGTATATCCGGAAAACCCTACAACATCAGGGTCGATTTTTTCAATCTCTTTGGAAGCTTCCAAAGGCGTTTTGTTTTCCAGCCTGAACTCCTTTACGTACCAGTCAACCTTCGTATCGCCATATTTTTCCTGATAGGCTATCATGTAAGGAACAGCCAAATTGGGTATGCCCCCACCGTCTATGTTGCTGAATTTTTCCGCGAAACTCTTCTTCCCGAATCTCGGGACATTTGCCAGTACTACTTTCATGTTACTATTTAAAGGTAGAAAATTTTAAATACTTAACTCCCCCCCCTCAAGTTCTTATTCCGTGGAATTTGCAAGCCTGTCCTGCCTTAGCTGGTCAATTTCCCTTTCCACCACGTTTCTCGTGAAGAGTTCGTACTCTGGGCACTTTCCGTCCGGCTTTATCCTGTAGAAATCCTTGTCCGGATTCATGCAGAGGCATTCCCCGGTCCCGAGAAGGGCAACATTTTCCACATCTGTTTCCATGTTATAAACAACTGAGCACTGGTAAACACAGTCGCATTCAGTGTAGTTGTCCTCTTCCCACTTAAGGGATTGGTCTATCGCCCGGGCATCTTCAATCTTTCTGTTCTCAATCATCTTTCCGAAGGAAGGTCCCATGGTGTATAATACAAGGGATGTCATGAAAACCAGGATTATGAGAAGAACCGCTATTGTCTCGTTTACCTGTTTTATTTTTTCCTGATGACCGGATTTTTTTTCCTTTTTCAGGAACCCCAAAAATTTCATACTAAAGTTTGTAGCTCGAGACTTAAAAAGCTGATTCAGAATTTTTTACGGTTTGACCCCTTCCGAACCCGGATGAACCTTTTTATTAAATTTGGCGCGATATAGCATGTTGCCAAATTAGCCGGGCACGGAAAAGTATGGCCTCGCCAATATAATTGGCTCTTAGGGTTTAAAAAGCTGAGATGGAAAAGCATTTAAACCGGGAAACCTGAAAATTAAATATGGCAAAGAAAATTTTCAAGAGGTTCAAGAAAAAGAGTAGGGAAAAGGAACTTTCGGGCTACGCCTTCGTTGGCTTCTTCTTCCTGGGAATGGCCGTTGGAGCCTTTTACGGAAGATGGGACGTGGGACCTTTCCTCGGACTTGCCCTCGGGTTCATAGCCACGCTGATTGTAATGATTAAGTACTGAATCCAAAAGAAATGGTAAGAATACCAGCCGAAGCCGGCATCCCACCTGAACAGCCGAAGCCGTTCAAAAATAATAGGACAGTTAAGTATTTAAGCTTTACGAAACGGGTTATTTCTTCATTTCAGTCTTCTTTCCCGGCCTCTGTGTCGGTCTATCCTCTGAGACCCTCCCGGGAAGCGTGATGTTTTCAGTTCGGGGGTTTTAACCTTGTCCACCCTCACTCCGTTGTCCCTTATGACACGCCTGAAATCCTCGTGCTGTTCCCCTGAAAGTATGTTTATTGCCTTGCCCTCCTCGCCTGCCCTCGCGGTCCTGCCTATCCTGTGCATGTACTGTTTGCTTTCCCTGGGAATGTCGTAGTTGTAGACGTGGCTTATGTTCTCTATATCCAAGCCCCTGGCGGCAACGTCCGTGCAAACCAGAACCCGAACGTTCTCGCTCTTGAACTTGTTCATGGCACTGTCCCTCTGCTTCTGCGAGAAGCCGCCGTGTATGGCGTGGGTGTTTATACCGTGGTTCTGCAGGTTTCTGGTCACAAAATCCACAGCTCTCCTGGAGTTGCAGAAGACCATGGTCAGGTCAGACTTTTCCTTTTTGAGAAGGTAAGTGAGTAGCGAAAGCTTCCTGTTCCTGGGTATATCGTAATATACCTGCTTCAGTTTGCTGGGGTCCACCTCTTTCTTGCCGAAAACCTTTACCGGGTTGTGCATGTATCTCTGGGAAAGCCTCATAACCTCCCCCCTCATGGTGGCCGAGGTGAGTATGGTCTGCCTTTTTGCGGGAGTTTTCCTTATTATTCTTTCCACGTCGTCTATGAAGCCCATGTCCAGCATGCGGTCTGCCTCGTCAAGAATAAGGGTGTTCACCTTCGAAAGGTCCACCGAACCTCTGCCCAGATGGTCAAGCAGCCTTCCTGGTGTGGCAACAACAAAATCCGCCTTTTCGAGGCTTCTGAACTGCGGCTCTATTGCAACCCCGCCGTACACGCAGGCCACGTTATAGCCCCTGCTCCCGCAGAAATACGACAACTCCCTGCTGACCTGCTGCGCAAGCTCCCTTGTGGGGGCAAGCACAAGACCCTGCACCTCCCCTGTGGAATCCCTGTGGTTGTGTAAAAGACCGACCACGAAAGCAAGGGTTTTTCCGGAGCCCGTGGCGGAACCGGCTATGACATCCTTTCCCTCAAGTATCCGGGGTATTGCCCTGGCCTGTATTATTGTGGGCTCGTCAAAGCCTTTCTTCTCTATAAGCTTCAGGATATCTTTCTCTATTTTTAAATTTCTGAATTTCATTAATTTCACTCCTTTCAACTAATCCAATCTTTATAAAAATAAAAAGAAAAAATACCGATTAGAAATTAGCTTAACAACTTAATCTTCTATTTTTTCAACTTCCTCGGCTTTTGGACCCCTGTCTCCCTCGACCACTTTGAAAGAAACCTTGTCGCCTTCCTGTATCGCGGTCCCTTCCTTCAGCCCGGATTCGTGGACGAAGTAGTCCTTTCCGTCTTCGCCTGTTATAAAGCCGAATCTTTTCATTGTATTGAAAAACTTTACAGTTCCTTCTGTCATTTTTAAACCTCCTGAATAACTAAAAAATCACATATATAAATAGGTATCGCAGCCGGGATTACTAAACTTTAAAAGCGAAATTTTGTAAAATAAAAAAGAAAGGGGGTTAGCCGTAAAGTTCGCTTACCCCTGTTATGTCTCCGTCTTCCAGCGTTCTTTTCTTGGTTTCCCCGTAATCCGCATATCCGTACATTGTCATTTCTGAGCATCCGCTATCATAAAGGTCGTCCAATCCAACGCTGTGTCCAAGTTCGTGAGTGGCTATGCTCTCAAAGTCCATTTTGCCCGGTTCTCCCGAATCAGACCAGTCAAAATCTACCTGGTCATAAATCTGGTCCCACTCCACCAGCTTCCTGCCTTTGGGCGGTCCGGAAAAAACTCCCCAGACAATTGTAACTCCGATAGCACCAGGCTGGTCAATATCTCCGAAGTACACCTCGTTCTTCCCGTCCGGGCTTATTGTATCTGCTTCAAGAGTCATATTTGTGATTGTTCCTGTGCCAAGAATTTCCGCCCCTGCCGCTGTCTCCCACTTGCTGATATCCGAAGCCAAGTTGTCGTACACGAACCCGAAGTCCAGTCCCTCGTTATTTATGGGGTTAACTGTGTAGGGCTCAACTTCTTTCCACTTCGCTCCTCTGGAAAGGAAGCCGTAACAGTCGCTTGTTTCTCCGTTTCCGGTACAGTCCTGAGGACACTTTCTGGGGTTCTCTCCCGGCTCGCAAATTCCGTTTCCGCACTCTGTCCCCGGCTTTACGAATCTTTCCCTGTAATCTACGAAAGCGTAACCTTCAACTAAAGTTCCCTTATCAAAGGCTAAACCAAGGTAAAATACATTAGGTGCGACCTCCACAGCCCTCGCTGGCAGAGCCACCGTGTTCTTTGATTCTTCTGTAACCGGGTTTGTCACTTCCTTTTCTATAAAATCAGGCCCCGCTGCAGCCACCAGTCCAACTGAAAACACCATAGTCAATAATGCTGCCATTAAAAGGTTTTTCATTTTTTTCACCTTTAAAATATTTTAAAAAAACAAGAATTTAAAGCTTAGCCAAAAGAAAAAAATAAAGAAAAGGTAAAATTATTCAAAGGGTTCGCATTCGCCTTCTACACAGGTCTCGTTTTCCCCGCAGTCTTCGTCCTCCGTACATTCCACCTGTTCCATTTCCATGCAAACATTTTCCACGCAGGTCTGGTTCTCTCCGCAGTCCGAATCCTCTGTGCATTCCGGTTCCTCTGCCCCCTGGCATTCTCCTTCAACGCAGATTTCGTTCTCCTGGCAGTCCTCGTCAACCGTGCACTCCGTTTCCTCAACTTCTTCCTCCTGTAGGTCCTGTCCAACAATTCCGCTCTTTCCGATTACAGGGAGCAGGTTGTACTCGTCTGAATGACCTTTTTTGACCACGTTTATGTCGAAAACGAACTTGGTTGTCTCGCCTGCCTTTATCTGGAAGGATCTTACAATCTGCAGCTTGTTGCTGGGAACCTCAACGTCCACCTGTGTTCCGTTTACAGTGCCGTTTACCTCGGACACATGCATCTCAACCTTGTTGTAGGTGCCTTCGGCCAGTTCCACGTTCAGGACTGAAATTGCCTTCTCTCCGACAACCTGGGTCAGATCCACGGAAGTCCCGTTCAGCTGGTACTCTTCAAATCCTTCCGAGTTATTTTCAACGCTGAATATCCTTGCCTTTGAGAAGCTAACCACCAAGCTCTCGAAGTCAGCGATGTCCGCTGGCGTGTCCGAGACCATCAGCACGAAGCTTCCTGTCTGTCCACCTGTGCCTTGGGTTCCTTCCTGTGACCCGGTGCCCTGTCCTCCGGTTCCCTGAGTTCCTGCCCCACCCGGTCCGGGGGGACTTTCCTGCTCTGGGACATTTGCCTGTTCCGAGGCCCTCTGTTGGGCCATCTGTCTCATTCTCTGGGCTTCCTCAAAATGCTCCTGTGCCCTTTCCCTGAGCCTGAGCCTTTCTATAAGGCCTTCCTCGCCTTTTTCCTCAAGGTACCATATCTCTGCCTGCCTTCTCATAGCAAGCTCCTCGTGGAATTCGGGGTCTCCTCCCCTGAACATTCCGTGGAATCCCTCGGACCAACCCTGGAAGAAATAGAAGGGGCTGTCCGGCGGTATTCCCATGGCCTGGCTCTGCTGCTGTTGTGCCTGGACCGTGCCTGCCAATACGAGAAGGAATGTTATTCCCAAAACCAAAGTGTTCTTCATTTTCATTTTTTCACCTCATTAATATACGAATATGAACTATAAAAACTTTGCATAAAGCTTATTTTCTTTTGTACTTTTCCCTGTACTTATTAAGATCTCTTCTCTTTATGAGTTTGCTGACATTTTTCGTTATGGCCATGAAGCCCGTGACTTTTCCTTTGGAATCCTTGATAACGCTTGCGGAAAGGCCTCCAAGAAATTCTTTGCCTTTCTTGGTTACTAAGGTGTATACCAGGTTTCTTACCACGCCTTTCTCCAGGGTTTTTCTCATGTTTTCCGCTGCCCTCTTATGGTCTTTTTTTGCGATAAGTTCCAGGGCATTTTTTCCGATTAATTCCTTTTTTGATGAAAAGCCGTGCAAATCCAGCGTTGCCTGGTTGCAGTAAGTTATATTTCCGTCGAGGTCTGTGACCGTAATTGCATCCGGGGAAGCGTTGATAGTGCTTCTTAAAATTGCTTCAGATTTTCTTAATCTTTCGTCCATTTTCTTGTGACTTGTCACATTCTCCGCGATTATGGTTACTCCGGAGTGGCCGTCCTCAAGGGTAGTCGGAACCAGCTTAATATTAAAATACATTTCTTTCTTGTTTTTTGAAGAACTTATCTCATTTTTTACTTCCTTTCCGAGAAGAGCCTTTTTTATGTTAGAAATTGTTTCTGAGTTGTTGAAAATACACTTGGGCGAGTCTCCAATCTTATGGCCGACGATTTTATTTCTTTTGACTTTCATGAGTTTAAGGATGTTGTCGTTTGCCTGTATTATTCTAAAGTTTTTATCCACCACGAGGATGTAGTCTGAAGAGAAGTTCAGCATTGCATGCAAGGGGACCCTTTGCGATAAGAAAAAGATTTTAGCGGGTCCTATATTTTTCTTTTCCACGTGGCCGCATATCTGCAAAACATCCAGGTATTTTGCAACCGAGTTCCTGTTGATTTTAATCTTCTCGGAAATCTCTTTTACGGTCATGCCTCGGGGATTTCCCATGAGAATTTTCTTGATTTCCGCGAGTTCTTTCTGATAATTTTCCATAAAATTCTTTGGTGATTCTGCTATATAAGGTTTTCGCTTTGGCTTGCGCTTATGCAATGCGAAGGGTAAGCTTTAAATACTAGAGATAACAAAAATTTAACACTGCCATGCAATTATGCATGGCAATAGGTGGGGGGTGTGGAACAAAACGAAGAAGAAGAGTTTGGACAGCTGACTTTTCAGAAACCGGAGGGTATTTTCTGCGCATTATGTCTTGAGCCGGTAACAAACTTCATCTGTGTGGAGTGCCTTGGTGAGGAAATTAAAAAAATTCTCGCCTTCAAAAAAAGCGGTTTAACTGATGAATTCAGGGATTTTCATGAAAACCTTGTGGAACATTTTTCATTTTTCCACAACAAAGACGTCTGCATAAAATGCAGGAACGTAATAACAGTGGACATATGCGTGCATTGCTACATCAATGAGGTAATCGAGCTGGTTTCTGGAAAGGACAAAAAGCTGGAAGATGAAATAAGGTCTTATTTCATCGGATGACATTCCGGACTTTCTCTGCCATAAATCCTGAATGGGTGATGGCTTGTCTAGGTTTGAATGTAAAAACATAAGTGTCGTTATAAAGGACCGTGAAACCTTGGAAAAATTTTTAATGACAGGAAGGTGTCCGATTTGTAACAAAACATATGCCAGCTGACAGCCTGGGTGGTTGAATGCGTAAAAGAATGGAAGAGGCTAAAAAAAAGGCAGACGTTATTGTAGAGGAAATGCTTTTATCGAATAAATTAAAAGAGGTAGCATACGAAATACTGAATTTAAACAAAGGCAGGGTAAGAAGTAAACCAGATTCTCTTGGTGCCGCCGCAATCTATCTGGCAAGCAAATACACAGGGGAAACAACCAATGGCTCCGGGGATAAAATAACGCAAAGAGAATTAGGACTATACTCGGGAGTGCCACAAAAAAACATAAGCTATAATTCCAGAAGGCTTAGCGAAAACTGCAATATGGAAGTCTTTTCCTGACATGAAGTAAAATATGTTCATTGGGGGGTGTTGGAATGAAAGATATAAGGGGGTATTGCGAAAGGTGTGAGAGCTTCAGTCCTTTTCTCGCAAGGAAAAAAGACATGTGGCTGTGCACCTTGTGCCGGGACAGGATGAACGAACTAGACAGAATAATAAGCTGAAAAACAAATCCGCAAAATTTTAGCCGGAATCAAACAAAGGCCATTCCGATCCAGTCCCCGACATAGTGCGTTATCGCTATGACTATCATCGCGATTACAAGGTGCTCCAGAACGACTTTCCATGGCTTCTCTTTTCCAACCCTAGACACGTAATAGCTGATTCCTGCCAGAATAAGCAGGCCCCATGCAACGCTCACAATAATTGCCGTGTAAAGCTCTAACACCAGAATCGGGGCGATGAACGTCATCGCAAAGAAAAACTTGGCAATAAAAGTGCAGGCTGTTGACTCCCAGAGCTCCCTTCCGGTGTGCTTGTTCTCCGACTCTTCCGATACGTGTATCCCAAGCGAATCAGAAAAAGCATCAGCTATCGCTATGGTCAGTATTCCCCCGATAATCACAAGCCGGGAATGCGTCCCGGCATGCAGCCCCACAATCAGACCCAGCGTGGTGATTATTCCCGAGGTCGTGCCGAAACAGATTCCTGTCCTCAGCGATTCCTTCATAAAATTAATTGCAACCAGTCCTTTAAAAACCTTAATAACTTTATCGCGAGAACCAACATTGAGGATAACGAATTTTATATTTTTAATGAAACTAAGTATTATCATGAAAGTTCTGTTGAGGGGAATTGGTGCAGGCAAGGGCACATCCAAAGGAAAGGTCAGAGTAATACTCAAGCCCAAAGACATGGAAAAAATGAAAAGGAACGAGATTTTGGTTACCGAAATGACGAACCCTCTTTTCACTCCTGCCATTCAAAAATCCGCGGCAATCGTGACAGACGTCGGAGGAAAACTGTGCCACGCGGCAATAGTTTCCAGGGAACTTGGTATCCCCTGCGTGGTTAACACGGAAAAGGCCACGAAAATCCTGAAGGATGGAATGGAGGTTATCGTAGACGGTGAAGAAGGTGTTGTCTACGAAGTTTGACGGGCTGTTCTCGGCGACGGCTGAAATGATTTATGAGACCGATATGCAGCACGGTGACGGAAGAAATTACTGGCCTTTTCACCCAGTATTCCTGGATTCTCTGGTCGCTCCTTTCGTTTTTGAGGAGCTGTACAGACTGATGAAAAAACTGGAATCCGGAGGCTATAGTATTGAAAAGATGGCCGAACTTTTCGGAAGCCCCACGAAGATAGCAAATTACCAGTATCTCTGGCCCATCAGAACCCTGAAGAAGGTCTCCCCAGACAAAAGATTCTACCTAGCCGGAAAATTCGTGGAACTGCTTACACTGATGAGGAATGGTGAGCCCTATTGCGAAAAATTCAGGAATCCCGTCTGGTCGGAAAGGAACGTAAGGAAAAATCTGCAGGCTAGCGAAAGATATTTCATAAGCAGGAAGGAAAACCCGGAAATGGCCAAAGTTCTGGCAAAACTGGAGGGCCTTCTGGTCTCTTACGCAGAGACTCTTTACTACTACATGATTGACCTGTCCAGAATGTCCCACGGTTCCTACGCCTGCCGGGACAAAAAAATCTTTGTAAAGGAATTCTTCCACCTGAAAGCCGGGGAAATGTGGGATTTGGTCGCTGACTTCCCCTTCGACCATTACCAGGAAATAGGAATCTATCCCAGCGACATGAAAATAGAGGTCTTCTTTATGGGCCATACCCACGCCAACCCCTCCTTCCCCGAGGCATTGGAATCATTCGTTATAAGGGTTGACAATTGCCCCATCACTTCTTTACCGGAGTTAAGGAGTTGTTACAGAAAAACGGAAAAAGTCGTGAACAAGGCCGTGAAATTCGTTGCCGAGAATTCCGATAATGAAGATTTCCTTCTCAGGCGGGGGATTAACCTGTTCTTCTATCCCCTGAAACCCCTCTACGAGGTCGCCAAGGAATCCTGGAAAGCTGTCCTGCCTGAAGTCTACGGGTTTGCGGAGAAAAAAAAGTCCAAAATAAGAATACCCGGCCCATGGGGGGACTGGAGCAAGCAAAAGGCCATGAACTTCCTGATAAAACAAATGGCAATAAAGAGCTAGTGTGTCAGTATTTTATAAATTTCCCCGTGAGAGAACCTATCACTAAAAATCTGGGAAATGGTTCCCGCCGCCCTACTAGAAATTTATTTTTTAAACCTCTTATAACCCAGTAAAATAGCAATTAGGATAACAATTGCGATAATAATCAAATATGTATTATCCACGTTAAATCCTTCCTCGCCGTCTGTCTTGCCTGCAGTTTCTGTTTTCTCCACATCTTTTTGCTCTTCCGTTTCTGTGGAGGATGATTCCAACCAGGGTTCAAAGACGACTGATCCTTCCCCCCTCCCCTGTATTTCATTACCTTTGCCATCGGGATTTTCTTGTGGATTAAACGGCCCGCTGGCATCTCCCCACCAGTTATATGTGGCATCTATGTCCGAGGGGATTTCGCTAACGATTCCGAATAAAATGTTCCCTTCAACAATATTCCGGTGTATTTCATTTCCAATTGAATCCTCACTTTCAATTTTTATCCCCCTGGCCACCCTATCTTCCACGAGGTCCTTGAATTTTTCCATGGCATAGTCCCATTGGACTATTGAGTTCCACTCATTGTCAGGATTTGAGTCTATCATCATAATTTTTATTCCATCAGAATTCATAGAGAAAGTGTTACGGGTTATCTCATTGTAATCGGAATGTTCAATCTCAATTCCCGCTCCTTCGTTATAAGTGCATGTGTTGTTTATAATTTTGTTATGATGGCTTGACAAGCGTAGTGCAATACCATTTCTGTTGTAGGAGCATTTATTGTTTTTGAGTGTATTGTTAAAATTCAAAAAGTCCAGGTCTAATCCGTGGTCGGGGTTATATTCTATTAGGTTATTTGATACCGTGTTATTTTCGGACAGCCTCAGAGTGATGCCGGGCCGCTCACTCGAATTGCTGCAAATATTGTTGGTGATTTCGTTGTAGTGAGCATCCCCCAGAAAAATGCCGTCACCGTTGTAAAGACATACATTGTTTCTGAGCACGTTGTAATTGCTGTCTGTCTGTATCTTGATGCCGTGGTCAGGATTATGGGTGCAGAGGTTGTCTTCAATCAGGTTATTGCTGTTTTCCGGGTTCAGGTAAATGCCCCCGTGCCCCCCGTTTGATGTGGCATTGTTGCCTCTGATTACGTTGCTATCAGAGTAACGTCCGTAGATGCCGTCATATGTGTGTCCGTAAACTGTGTTGCTTTCAATTGTGTTTTTATCGGACGCATTCAGGAAGATGCCGACAGTGTTTTGTGTCAGAGTGTTACCGGATATGGTGCATTCCATTACGCCGTCCAGCATTATTCCCGCATCGCCTCCCTCAAACGGGCCGATGTAAATATTACCGGAACCCTTTACCGTGAAACCGCTTACTTCCACCCCGTTTGAAATTATACGGACAACATGCCCGGTGCCCGCGCCGATTACGGTCGTTTCTTTACCCTCACCGACCAGCGATATCTGTTTATCTATGATTAAATTCTCATTATAGGTGCCGGAAAGAACAGAAACCGTGTCACCGCCGGATGCCGCGTCAACCGCTGCCTGAATCGTTGAATAATCATCCGGGACAGTAATGGTAGAGGCCGTTACCTGCGGACACATTGATAAAACAGACAAAAAAATTGAAAACATCACTGCAACAACAAAGACAACTTTATTTCTCATACTAGTTATTCCTCCCCGGTATTTAAAAACCTTAATAACTTTATCGCGAGATTAATATTATGGCCAGAAATGCGGGGGAAGCTTTCAGGTGGATTGTAGGAATTTTAAGGAAACAAAAAATCCCTTTTCAGGTGACAGGCGGCCTGGCCGCAAGGATTTACGGCTCCAAAAGGGCCCTTGCCGACATTGACATAGCGGTTCCGGACAGATTCATCCCGAAAATACTTCCCCACGTAAAGAAACATTTTGTCTCCGGCCCCAGGAGATACCGGGGCAAGAGCTTCAACGTCCTGCTGCTGACCCTGAAGCACAGCGGCCAGAGAATAGAAATTTCCGGCTGCGAAACCGAAAAGCTCTTCTGGAGGAAAAAAAGAAAATGGATAGGGGGCAACACAAACCTCTCAAAAGCCGTGCAAAAAAAGGTTTACAACCTGGTGGTCCCCACAGTAAGAAAGCGCGACCTTATTGAATACAAGAACAAGATTGCAAGGGAAGTTGACAAGCTCGACAACTCCCATATGAAAAAGTAAAACCTGAAATTTGGGTTTAAATGCTTTTTCTGGTTAAAATTTTAATATGATAAAGAAAAGGGTTGAGGTTAATCTTTACGACCAATTCATATTATATAAGGGTTCACCACTCGAATTTTCTTGTGGTTTTAGACATCAGAGTAGGGATATAATATTTATTGTAGCGCCAGAAGTTTTGAAACATGAATTGTTTGCCCTGGGATCCAGAGACGTTGGATTTCCAGTTGAATATCATTGTTCAGACCCAAATTGTTTTGGTTCTGCCCATGTAAAACAGGAAAAGGAGGCAAAGCTCTGTGATAAACACTCTGAGTTTTTTAAGGACAAGCTTAGTAGAAATTTTGATTACACTTTAAACCCAATAATATTTTCCAATGAAGAAAGATACGAAATGTTAGTTGAACTTTTAGGTCATCATTCTGAATTATTTTCTCAACAAACTGAAATACGGGTTGAGATAAACAAAGCTACTAGAAGAGAAAGAAAAGAAATCAAAAATCATTGGTTAGTATCTATAAGAGATGACGGATATAAATACCACAAACCTGGTTTTGATTGGAGAAAGCATTACAAGAAAGAATTGGAAATGAATGGAATATCTGAACCAGGTAATCTCGCGATAAATATATGTAATCTTCAATCCATTGCTAAATACGGGGATTTGGACGGTTATAGAAATAGATTTTTAATGGTGTGAAGATTAAGGTTTCTCCATGAAGATGTAGTTTTCTGTGTGGGGTTTTTCATATCCTACCGATGGCACTTCAATCAGCTTTGCCTCGGTTATCCTGAAGTAAGGAGAAAACAGGGTTTTTAGTTCCTCCAGGGATGAGAAATATATTTTTAATCCGGGTGCCCTTTCACCGCTTTCCCTGTGTTTTTCGCCCGGACCGCTGAAGGTATGGCTTTTCTCGTTAAAACAAACTGACAGGTATTTTCCCCCCTTGTTAAGAATCCTGTTAACATCCGCAGCGTACTTTTGTCTTTGCTGCGGCATTATGTGGTGCATCAAAGCCCATTCAAAAATGAAATCGAATTTGTCATTCAGTTTGTGAAGGTCCGTGATGTTCATTGTCAGAAACCTGATTTTTACTTCGGCTTCTGCCGCGTTTTGCTTCGCGTAACGAATCGCTTTCTCCGATATGTCTATGCCTGTAACATCAAATCCCTTTGAAGCCAGGTAGATTGAATAGAAACCTTCCCCGCAGCCCAGGTCAACCGTTTTGCACGGCTTGACCTTCCCGGTTTCAACCAGTTCCACAAGTTCTTTCGGCGGCTGTGTTTTTGTCCAGACCGCCCCGGGTTTTTCATATATTTTTTCAAGGGTTTCGCTGTCGTCCATGATTAGATTTGTGCATATAAGTTTTTTAAAGTTGTGGCAAGAGATTTAATTATGCAGGAGATTACGATAGGGGAAATAATGGGGAAAGCCAAGGAACTGCAGGAGCAGGGCAAGAAATGGCACTTTCATATGCTTACGCCGGACTGCATGTTCAATGAGAGCGGGAAGAATGCGTTTGTTCTGGAGAATGAAAGCGACTCGGAGAGCTATGTTGTTTATTCGGATAAAAGGTATATGGAGCAGGGACAGGTTCTTGTGAGAATGCTGCACGGCAAGGAGATTCTTGGGAAAAAAGAGATAAGAAAGGGAGAAAGCAGGGAAGTAAAGGAGATTCTGGAAAGAGCAAGGGATTACAATTCCGGGGGAGTTCACTGGCATCATCACATGCTTTTCCCGAACTGCATATACAACAAGCACAGGGGGAAATGGTGCATAGTTTTTGAGGATAAAGAGAAGAACAGAATTATAGAATCTGTCACGGATTACGAACCATCGGAGAGCCTGAGGAAGATAGAAGTCCTTTTCTACGCGCAGAAGGGATAAAAAGGTCAAAACTCCTTGAAGACCATATCCTTTGTTTTGAAGAAGTTCTTTGTGAATTCAACGACTTTTTTGGCATCAAATTTCTTGCAGCTGTAAATGTCAGCGGTGAAAAAATTGCAGAATCTCCATGCATATATCTGGCAACCCGACTCTGTCCAGGCAACAAACCCGTTTAGCTCGTGAAGCTCGACTTCCGGACGGGTCCATTTATCTGGTGGCCAGGAAAAGGGTCCTGCGAAAATCCTCATTTTCAAGACTTCTGACAATTCGGCGAGATATTTTCTTATGGTCTCCCCGTCGGCCTCTATCGTATAATGACCTTCTATAATCAATCTCTGCCTGTAAACTCTCGGCTCCAAGTCTTCCATGATAATAATTTGTCCCGGAGGTTTAAAAGGGTTTTAAATGTTTTTGGGGACTTAAGTTATCTGGGTGGTATAATGAAAGATAATTTTGATGCTTTGAAAAGACTGAAATACATCGGCAGGAGCATTCCTGTCGCCATGACTCCTATCAGCGAAGTGTTTGTTGGTTATCCGCTGACAGGCAGGAGCCAGCCCAGCCAGGCAAGGGAGCTTGTCAGGGGTCCTAAAACCAATACAATCAGGACGAACGTGACTGACAGGGAGCAGCTGGAGAAGGGCAGTCCCGCACTGCTTTTGTATCCTGCAATTGTTCCTGTTGATAATGTTATTGTTGCAAGCAACGGCGCCCAGACCGAGCTTTTGTATTCCGGTGTCAGGAACAATCCCGGTTTAACCAAGAACGTTGACGGCTTAAAGGAGATTATCGAATTGTCTTTTTCGGAACCCGCCTTCAGGTATGACCAGAAGGACGACAGGTGGATTGATATCACTACGTATGAGCCTGACGCCCCGAACAATACGCCGAGAATCAGTTTAATTGCAAACAATGACTCTGCCGTTTTGTATATTGTGAGGTGTGTTAAAGGCGAAAAGGATGAAGAATACCATCCCTTTAAACTGGAGCCGGGCAAGGGAAAGGTGATTACGACGTACAAGGGTTATAACGAAGACCCTTTGCTTCCTTTCACCGGAGAACCCCTGGATATTGGTATTGGCTCGGAATCCGTTAAAGACATCACCGAAAGCCTTTATGAGGCAATTTATGGCGGCCAGAATCCCGGCGATAATTACAGGGTTGCCGCTGCCGGTATGCTGAAGAAAGGGGACGGATCTTTCGATACAATTACTATTAACAGAAGCGAGAGAGGGAATTAACTGCTGTTTATTTTAGGAGTTTAAAATCTTTTTAAACTCCGGGGTGCAAATCTGGCTATGGATAAATGGGCTTACAGGGTTTTGACGCTGAAGAAGAAGTTCTTTAGCGCGGAGGACAAGAATGACCCGGAAAAGATGCTTAATGATCTGGGCAAGGAGGGATGGGAGCTGGTTTCCGTGATACCGCTTTCAACGACTTCCGGCTCGACCACGGGAATGCAGCTCTTCCTGAAGAAAAAAGATGTTTTTTGAGGTGGTTAAGTGGTTGAAATTGTTATGGTGCTTCTGGTTTTGGGCGTGATACTGGGTCTGGTTACCACCCTTCTCTACTGGAAAAAGAAGAAATCCGGAGAGCCGATGGAGCCAAATTACTACGTCTTCTTTGTTGTGGGGTTTGTGTGGTTCCCGATTGGCGTGGTTTTCATGTCTAATGACTCGGCAATAAGCCCTTTCTTTTTCATAATGGGTTTAGTTTACATTGCAATCGGTTTGTCTCACAGGGACAAGTGGCCCGAGAATAAGAGAAAGATCTGGGTTTCTGGCAAGAAGGCTGTTAAGAAGAAGAGAACGAAAAAATGAAGAAATAAATACCCTCCCGACAAATTCTAATCATGAAGAAGCTGATTCTAATTCTTTTCCTGGTAATTTTCCTGAGCGGCTGCGTGCAGCGGATTGAAACAAAAGGCATGACAGTCCCGGAGGGAGAGGAAGGTCAGCCGGGCCTGGCCATAGCTGAAACGCCCGGTCCCGGGGAGCAGGAAGTTCGGCAGGAACGGTCCGGGAATGCCAGCGAAGAAGAGAGGGAAGAGGAAGAGCCTGCGGAACCGGGAGAAACCACCTACTACATACAGCCCATATTCTTTTCCCCGGGCAAGGTCAGCTCGGAGGAATATATCGAAGACAGGATAGAGATCCTGGAGACAATTCTGTACGATGAAAGGTACCAGCTCAGCGATGAGCAAAGGGAATTTTACATTGTAATGTTGGAAGAATACCTGGACGGCAGCCGCGACGAGACCAGGGACGAACCTCACGATGGCAGCGTTTTCACGGGGGTCCGGGGAGAGGCCGCGATGGAGGAGAAGAGGGAAGAGATTCAGGCGCTAATGGACCGCGTGAAAGATTTCTACCAGTACCATACCGGAAGGACCCTGAACATAAAACCGGTTATAACGGTGATAGGCGATGAGGCCATGATGCACTACTGGCACCCCGTGACTCATTCCTTTGACAACATAGACCACAACGCACTACCCAATACGATAGGGGAAGAGCTGGAAAGGAGAGGCATATTAAGTCGCGACAAGAAGTTCAAAAACGTCATACAGGTCCTCCTGGTTGAGGGGGCCGGCGGCTGGGCTGGGGCAGGGGGATGCGGAGGGCACGGAGACCTGCTGGTGGGCGAACTCGTCACTTCATGCCTGTCCTACCCGGACAAACCGGACAGGGATTCGGAGGGCAGGGAAAAATGGGCCAACCACATTTACGACGGCTGGGAGGTTTGCACATATAACCAGGCCATGGGAACCCTTGTACACGAACTTGGTCATACCTTCGGCCTGCCTCATCCGGAATCGTGCTCCAATTACGCGGAAACCCTTGTGATGATGAACCACTGGAACTTTGACTTGGGGGAACCCGGTTTCATGAAGAACCCGGAAAATGTGGACATGGACTACGTGGGTATATTGAAGGACTCTGCCAAATGCGACGACCCCCACCATCATGATTACGCCTACCGGTTTGAGGAAGGGTATCCCCTTGACTGTATGCCGGGCTCGGGTTATCACAGCGAACTTGAACTCCTGCTTGATAACCCCCAGTTCAACCAATAGCAGTGTTTTTCTTGGTTTTTGAGCGATAGTTTTATATAGTAGTAATGTTAGAAATATATAACGTTAGAAATAATTAACATAAGGGAGGTGTTTCTATGGAGGGAAAAAATAGGGACAGGGAGCTGACTGCCGTTGCAGTTATGATTATGGTTGCAGTGGTTTTGACCATGTTTTTCTATCTGGCAGGAGCGGGAAATATAGGAACGGAAGAAATTGGAATGGCCGGAATAGTACTGATAATAATTGTTTTCGCGATTTACATGATCCTGGACCGGGTAAGGAACTTGAAAAAGGGTCTCCCTGTAAAGGATGAGATGGAGAGGAAGATTAGCTGGAAGGCGGGATATTACGGCTTCATTGCCGCCATCTGGGGCGCGGTATTCGGCCCGCTTGTGATTGATATTCTTTTCGGGTATGAGCTTGAGGGTAGCCGGGTCACGGCGCTGGTTGTCCTTGTATCGGGCTTTGTTTTCGTGGCATCGTACCTTTACCTGAAAAGAAAGGGAATTGAGGGGTAGGTGATGTAAATGAAAAATGCACTTTGGTATCTGGGCTTCCTCTCCGTTTTGAGTTTGTTGTATTTTGTGGAGTGGAAAGTGGGATTCTTGGGCTTTCTTGGATTCCTGTCCTACTTCTCAGTATACAAAATAAGCGACGAAAGGATGGAGATTAATTTGGGCAGGGCAACGAGGAATGCTTTTATGTACGTCATGCTCTTCGGGTCTGGGACGATTACGTATGGCTACCTGACGCAGAACCAGGGAATATTACTGCCGGCTTTTGCACTCCTATTCGGAGGGAGCCTGATAATATGTATCCTTTCCCTGTTTTACTACAACAAGACGGGGAGATAAATGAAAACAAGGATAAAGGAATACCGCGCAAAGCGGGGCCTGACTCAGGAGGAACTGGCCCGCAGGGTGGGCGTTCGCAGGGAGACCATAATATTCCTGGAGAAGGGGAAGTACAACCCGTCGCTTAAGCTGGCACATGATGTGGCTGTCGCCCTTAAAGCCAAGATTGATGAGCTTTTCGTTTTTGATTGAAAGAGTTATTATAGAAATAGTCGCATTTATAAAGGTATGCCTTCTATATTAAACCATTAAAAGGAGGTTAGATAATGGGAGATTTTAGTAGAGGCCGTGGCGGATTCAAGAAAAACTTCGGTCCGCGGGAAATGCATAAAGCTGTTTGTTCCGAATGCGGAAAGGAATGCGAAGTTCCTTTCAAGCCCACACAGGGCAAGCCGGTTTACTGCAGGGAATGCTACCAGAAAAGGAAGAAATGGTAATTCCTGCTGACAGGGATTATTTGATTCTTTGTTTTTTATTTGATTACCTTTGGGCTTGTCATTTTTTCAATAATATTTAAACATTTGCTTCTGAAAGGTATTTAACCTTTAAAATTTTATTATTTGAAATTAGGGTGAGGAAATGCTCAAGACTAACCTCATTAGCACCGTAAATGTGGGAAATGGCGTATTGGTATTGAAATATGAAGGTAAAGGATTCCGGGACAAGTACAAATATCTTACCTTGCCTTGCGGAGTATATAATAAATGCTTTTCGGATATGAATGACGGCAAGGAGAACTTCATTAACGATACCGTGAACACTTTTCTTAAAGTTACGGACGAAACCGTTGACAGAGTTGAGATATACGGCATTGATGTTCAGGATAATTACAAGTCCAACCTTATCTTAGAGCATAAGTCCTACAAGAACGTCATTCCTAGCGTTTCCTTAATCTTTGGACTTATAGGAAATTCCGATTTTTTCGTTAATGAAGACCTTTTGATTAATGAAAAAAAGGCCAAAAGGGAACTTGAGTTGCTTCCTGATAAAGATTATATGGAGAGAAGTGATTATAAAAAATTAATGAAAGAGGATTTGTACAAAAGAAACAAGAAGGTGAGCCTAGATGAGGCAATAACTTTCAAAAACATCAAGGATTTCAAGTATAAACTTAAGCCAAAGCATGTGTTTAATGAGGGTGATTATAAAAAAATGTTATTCACGAAAGATGAAGACATTAAAGACCAAGCTGTGAAGAATGTAAGCTTTGGAGTAAGTTCTGGTTTTTTAGTAATCAGTAAAGTTGGTCAGATAAGCAGGTTTTCGTGTGGTGAGAAAGAGTTTGTATTAGAAAAAGCGAAGGACGAAATATTTGAATTAAAAAGTTGTTTTGACGCCAGCGAAAAGAGACATGATATTTTTGCTCTTTTGGAGAAAATTATTAATGATTATAAGATAAAAGTTGAAGAGATTTATTTCGAGACTGATATAGACAAAATTAATAACGAAAAAGAAATATACCCGTATACGAAAAATACATTCGTGAAATTAACCAAAGGCAGTAATTCGGGAATAGTGTACGCGGATGATTTATTGCCTTTGTTCCTGCACTTCCAGAAAGAAAATAAAAACGTTAACATAAAGATAAACAAAGGTGACTATGGAGGAACCGCGGCTTACACTTAAATTCTATTTCTTGAAGGGGTAGACAAACGTTTTTATTTAAATTTTACGACATCCCTGAAAGGTTTATAAGTATTACTATTACTAATTAATAGTAATTCGGTGAATTTAATGAATAAAAATGCAGTATTTGTTGAACATGCGGAAAGAGCGAGAGAATTGTCTAGAGATGTAAATATTCTGGATTTAGAAAAGGGATTAACTAGAGAAATGAGCACTATGGGATTTGCTAGAATTTATGACGCTGATTTGACCACTGTTACTTGTCCTGAAACAAAATACGTATACCAAGGATTAGAATTTATGGATATGGGTCACCCGTATTTTAGAGAAGGATTCCATGACGAAAATGATAAACTTATTTATCGTAATGACGGAACAACCATACTAATTAGAAAAAGAAGAATACAAGATGTAGGATATTGGGAAAAAGCTTGGGGAGTGGATATATCCTTTAAATACGATTTAAGTGATGTACCTGATTTAACTCGCAATCAGGCTAGAACTCTACCGCCCAACAACATAATATTAAGCAAATTATTTAGTGATGAAAAAGATATTGGTGTAGGCAACGCTTTTGGTAAGACGGGTTTAGAAAATTCTCCAATAATATTCCTTGACGGTAATTTGGTATATCATCAGTATTTAGGATTACATAAGCAAAGTGGATTGAAAGGAAAAGAGAAATCAGAATTCATTACAAAGGTTGTAAAAGGTATTAGTAAAATTGTGTTTGTAAATAACCATTATGTAAAATATGAGTTGAAAGTACGGGATTCCCTGGAAAAACATAAAGAAGCATTTGAATTAATACTTAAAAAATCATGAAACGAATGTGAGCTGCTACAATTCTATTTCTTAAATGGATAAACCACCGGATTTTTTATCTTCTTGCACTTGCTGTCCGGCTTGCACACCCCGAAGGACTTGTAGAACTGCTGGTTGTCGCAGTTTGGCGGGAGGAGGTTGCGCCTCTGTCTCTCGAACCACTTGAGCTGGGTCTTTATGTAGTTGTCCTTCAGGGGCGGACTGTTCTTCCTGTTCCATTCCAGAATTCTTTTCTCTGCGTCCTCCCTCCTCCAGCCGGAGCTGGCAAGAAAGTTTGCCAGAATGAAGACGCTCCTTTTCCTGCCGTCGGAAAGTCCCCTGAGTATAAGCTTTATGCAGGGCGGGAAGCGTTCCTCGGGGACTTTTCTGGTCCTCCTTATCCTCCCCTTGGGCTTCTTTCTCTCCTCTTTCTTGCGCTCGGAGTACCAGTCCATGGCATCTATCACCAGGCTGGTCGCCTCGCCCCTTTCCGTTTCCCGGAAGAAATCGAGTTTTGGTTTTATTCTTTCTATAGAGGCATCGTCACGCTTGAAGGACTCCGGGTTTTTTAATGGAAGGGTGACCAGACATTTCCTCTCGGAAAAGGTTTTTTCGTTCACTGTGTAGGGCATCCTGAAGAGGTGGCGGGAGCCCCAGTCCTTTTCTATGTCCACGAAAATGTAAGGAGTCAGCTCCTCCAGGTGGCGGTCAAGATCCTCCACCAGGCTTCTGAGGGAGCCCTTCATTTTTATCAGGTCCTGCATGAGGTCGTCCTTTATTTTGGCCCTGATGAAGGTGGCTATAACCTGCGGTAGGTGGGGAAACTGGTCCTTTGTTGCTGTATAATCAACCTTTCTGGGGAAAGCCTCCCAGGGTATGCCTATGTGGAACCCCCTGTTTCCGGAGAATTTCAGGCCCGGTTTATTTATCCCGTGTTTCCTGAGGAAGGAAAGGACGCGAACGGCGGCAAGCTTTGAGGCCTCAAGGCCTATTGAGGAGTCTATGTCTATTATAAGGTCCCAGCCTTTCCTCAGTTCGTTTAATTCCTTCTCGCTGAGCCTAGTACCCAGCTGCATGGGATTCCTCCAGCGCTCCACCGAACCGTGGAAGCTCACCGCCCCCTTCTTTACCATTTCCAAGACGTCCCTGGGGTAGACAAGCGTATTGGGCCGCGAAAGATGGGAGCCGTCCCTCTTGGAGAAGGAAACCTCGCGGTCTCTAGCGCTCCGGACAATCCTCTCAAGAATCCCGTCCTGGGAGTAATAATCAAAAATCTTCCTGAGGTTCATCAGCACACCCTTAAATTGTATAGTATCGATTACCTTAAATAAAAAAAGGCCGCCAAACGCTGAAATTTAGTATTTACCATAAAATAGTAACATTTAAATAACTAAGTTATTCAATATTGTAACAGGAGGTGTGTTCATGAAAAGAATCAGACCTTTAATAAGGAACTTTAACGAAGAATGTCCTATTTGTAATCTTTTGAGAGGAGATGACCAGACAGACCTGATTTACGACGGTGATTTTTTCAGTCTGTATCTTAACCAGAGAGTTAGCCCGCACCTTTTCAGAACCGCGATAGTTCCCTACGAACACTGCATTGAAAAGGGGAAATACGGCCTTGAATGCCTATCAAAAAAGGAAAGAGATGAGTACAGGAACCTTAAAATGGGGGCAACGGATGCCATAATCATGGCCGCCAAGAAAACCGAGAACGTTCTGAAAGAGAGGGAAGGCCAGCCCCTGATAGACTATCTGGTGAGGCCTTCGGTTCACCCCAGCGGGGACCTGATACCGCAATATGAAGGCATGCCCAAACTGGAGGTAAAGAAACTCGGCAGGGTCTTTAACTTCCCGGTATACGGCACCATCAATCTCAGACATTTCGGCAGCTTTAATTTGACGCCACCGGATGCGATAGTCGGGTCCTTCCCGAAGTCAAACGAAGGCCTTATAATGCCGGAAGAAGTCAGGGAAGAACAGGTAAGGCTGCTCAAGAAGCGTCTCAGGAAGCGTTTATGACCGGGAATCAGGCTACTTTCCTAGCCTCGGCATTCCTGAGATAGTTTTTGCTGGGTACAGATTTTTTGCCGTGACAAAGGTCGAAAACCATCTCTATTTGACTCTGGCTCTCTCCTATATACTGGAAAGGGTCTGTTATTTCTTTTATCGTTTTCTCATCGAATCTTGAATTGATTCTCTCGTCTTGCAAACATACATCCTTGAATTCTATTTTTTCATTATAAGCTTTAGTTGCAAGTTCGGCGGCAAGCCTGTGGGCATTTTTTCTTGTAAGAGGCTTATCAGTTCTTCTCTGGTCGGTCAGGTAGTTCATTACCTGCTGGGATGTAGTAATTCCAAAGGTCCTCTTAACTCTTTCTACGCACCTTTCTGGAATCAGTATCAGTTCATAAACCGCTCCTGCCATCCTTCTTGCTGTATGGTCGGAGAACTTGAAGAGCTTCTCAAATGTTATTCTGTTAGACGACGAGTCGACCAAATCTCTTGCATGTTTCATCCTGATTGAGGCTTCGGAAGTCGTCAAATCCCCCTTGGAAGAATGGGAAGAAGATACGGCCTGCTCTTCTTTTATTGGATTGCCCCCCATCTCGTTTTTGTGCGGCATTGCCGTTGACCCCTCTCTCTTTTTGGGGACTTTAAATATCCCGCAGTCCTGGTCTCTTCCGTCTAGTATATACTGGGCCAAATCCGCTATGGTTTCCTGGGACAGATTAATACCGAACACGATGCGGGTGTTGAACTCCCTTCCGGGAATCTGAGCAGGTGCAATCATGTGACCTATGCCTAATTTTTTACAGTAATTCTCCTGAAGCTTAATTCCATCCAAACCGTAGGATTTGGCAGAATGATGACATCCTGTGGCATCGCCCCATTTTCCGACCAAAGATGTCTCATAAAAATACTCAAGAAGGTCTATGTCATACTGAAGTCTTTCCGCGTAATTGACAAGAGGTCTCCCCGCAACGGTGGGCAGGGCGTCATAACCGTGAGTCTTGTCCATATGAGGCGTTTTAAACCACTCATCCAGAGTCGCCTTTTCCAAAATTATGTCCCTGAGATTTTCCAGGGAATCCGTATAAGCTTCAATATACTCCTTTGCCTGCAGCGCCCATGCAGTACTGGTTGAATCCGCGCTGGTCCTCGTCTTGTTTATGTGGGCTGCTGCCTCGGGACTAACCTGCTCTTCCCAGACAGTATTTATAGCTATTACATCGTGTTTTGTTTTTTCCTCAATTTCCCTTATTCTGTCTGGATTTATGTATTTCAAATCTGCCTTTTCCACAAGCTCGTCCCTGTGATTCTTTGGAACTATATCAGGAGCCGTTTCATATAAAACCTCAACAGAAGCTACCTGCGCCCTTAAAACGTATTCAAATGTTTTTTCGGCACCCACTATATCGCAGGAATCGTCAGTACCGTAT
>CP070662.1:171756-176082 GCA_020355185.1 archaeon | reverse complement strand
TTTAAAATCAGTTTAAGCCCCATAATCTCGGGTTTATAAAGGCTTGTGTTAAAGACTAATTTCTATATAGTTTTCTTTCTTCTCGTTTACCAATACCACAGCCCGGAGCGTATCTCCAACCTCTTTCTGGTCCTGCTGGTTTTGGTATAATAGGTTCTATTTCTCTTTTTGTATAACGCATCCTCTCACTCTATCCAGTATTAAACAGCTAAAGATTTTAAACACCGTTTATTTTTAAATCGTGATTTCAGTTTATTAAAAACGGATGAAAAATATCTAACTTTAAATTCTCCTGTTTTTCTAATATGATAGTGTCCTTTTCTATCTTCTGAACAACGTATAAAATGTTCCGTTGTGATAGGTATCTCTCCTATATTTATAACACCTTTATCTCTATATGGCGGTCCCGAACCATCCTTATTGAAATATACTTTATCTCCAAAATTTGCCACCTAATTCACCTATTTAGTATCTTATCCGTTAAAGATTTAAACCCCTAATCCCAGGTTTATAAAGACGGATGAGAAATAATACAATATGGAGAAAATAATAGTTGTTTTACTTCTAATAGGAATAGTTTTTGTGAGTGGTTGTACTAGTGATAATGAAGCAGCCAATCAAGCAGATGATGTTGTACAAGAACAACAGGAACTACAAGAACCAGCATGTGACGAAGAAGTTGTCGGTGCTTGGTGGTTAGTGGGAAACGAAGTATATTTTATTGTGGAACCAGATTGCAGTATCTCAAAATTTTGTGATCTCATCAATGATTACCACACAACTGGATCCGTAAGTGAAAATACAATTATTTTTGATGGGATTTCAACCAATAAATTTGTTATGAATGGCAGCAGTGTTTTAATCATATTGGGTGGACCCGACGGAATGGATCTACCTTTCGCGAGAATATACAGGGAATATGGAATAGATCCAATCCCCGAAGATTGTTAATTTTTATTCGGGATTTTCTTCCAGAGTTTCAAGTGCACATCCTGGTGATACCCACTCGCCCTCGTTATAGACGTTCTTTCCCAAGTATTTTTCCCAGTCTTCTATTAACCTTGATATATCTCCCTGTTTTTCCTTTTTGACTGATTCGTCAAGCAGCTCGTATGGGCAGTGGTTAAGGATTGTCTGTCCGCCTTTCCATATTTTCAGGTCGAACTTCCCGAATTCCGTGAATTCGTTTATGCGGCCGGCTTCTCCTATAACATCTCCTGTTTTCACACGGTCGCCTTCCTTGACTCTCGGATTCATTACGTGCTCATAGCTTACGCACCAGGGGTCGCCATCGTACCTGTTCACGCATATGTCATAGTCATTTTCGTTAAGCGTTTCAATCCAATAAACAGTGCCATTAGAAACCGAATGTATTTCTGTTCCCAGTGGAAGAACAAACATGGGATGCACGTTTAGTGAACCGTCTCCCATATCCCCGCCAAACTCAATGAAAATCCTTTCGTCATACTGAAGGCCGTTAAAGGAGACGTCCCCGGCCATGTTCGTTTCGCTGTCCCATGACGCAAGATTTATCCCGATGTCATAAATTGCCGGGGGCGATTCTTCAGGAATTTTCTCGCATGGATTCCTAACATAAACTACCTCGTGCCACTCCCCCTCCTCGTCGCAGCTGAACTTGAGATACAGGGTTCCGTCAGGGCATTCGGCGCTTATTGTGTCGCCTTCAGAACATTTAGGGCACGGGGCGAACTCGCAATCGGGAGCCACCCTTCCAACAGCGGTCTCGTCAGGACAGATTTTTGCGTCTTTCGCGCAGGCCTGGGGTCCCGCAACGCAGCCGCTGACAAGGATCAGAAGGACGAGAGCAACCATCAATTTTTCCATAAAAGTATTTTGGAGGGGGATTTATTAAGTTTTTAAACCTGGGACAGGAATAATGTAATGGGTGATGGTGTGAAAAGGAAAGAGTTTACAACTTTTGAAGTGGTAAACATGGTTGGATTCCTCCTGCTTGGAATCTGTATGGGTCTTTTGTTTTCTTTTAAACCTGACCTGGTTTTACCGGGGGTAGTAGTAGGTCTTATTGGCGTGGCAACGGTATTATTTAATGTAAAACTGTACGGAAAGGAATGGGAAAAGGTGAGAAGTTCTTTAAAGTGATTTTTATATAATCATGGTTAAAAAGATTTGGGTGATATTATGAAAAACCCGAAAATTTTCAGTGCGGTTTTGTTAGTTGTAGGTTTTGTCATACTTATAGCCAATGCAGTCGATTACCTCGGCGGGTTTTTCGGCTTGTCCTGGGAGTATCACCTGCCATCCTCCGCTATCGGCGTTATTTTCATTGGTCTCGGCATGTATCAAATGCGGCTCTATGAAGGAACCAAGACTGTTAAAAGCAAGAAAGACAAATAGAAAAGAAATAATGAATATGATGTGATAGCGATGATGGAGATTTCAGTTTTTTTCGCAAGGCTTTGGGGAAGTTTTTTTGTTATTTTCGGGCTGTTATTTATTATAACAAGACAATTGGGCAAGACCATAGAGATGACCGATGACAAAGCCTTTGTTATCTCCACGGGTTACATCACTTTACTAATGGGACTGGTTACGGTAATTCTGCACAATGTCTGGGTCGCTGACTGGAGAGTCGTTATAACCATTTTAGGATGGTCCACATTAATCAAGGGAATTATGAAAGTCGGATATCCAGAACAGATACACAAACAGGCGCAAAGATTCAAGAAGAAACAGATGTTCAGCGCCGTCTTCTTGATTCTCCTGGGCTTATTTCTGCTTTGGGTCAGTCTTTGATTAGAAATTTAAATTAATTGAGGTGAATAAATGAAGTGCGAGAAATGCGGAGCGGATGCTTACTACATGGTTGCAGTTGACAGTACAATTTCAGGTGTTGTTAAGCAACATGTAAGAAAGTTTGCAGGCAGATGCAAGCAGTGCGTGGATAAGAAATAAACTCCCATATTTTCAGCTTTTTAAAGATTGGGGGAACAAAGTTGTTTATGGAGAAGAGATGTTGCATTAAGGAATGCAGTTGCGACAATATACCGGAACACAGGATGTGCCAGCTGACCCTGCCCATGGGAAATTTTGATTTGGAAAAAGTTAAGAAACTGACTTCAGACCCGAAATTTATCTGCACCTGCTGTGGCAGAACCGCAAATAAAAGGGAAAATTTATGCAGTCCGGTTGAATTATAGACACATCCCAGTTTTTAAAGATTTCATTCTCCTTCCGGGTACAAATCGGGGTGACCGAGGATGAAGTACCAGACCAGGAAAAGGATGGCGACTACAACGGCAAATGTTTCCATGCCCCAATCCCTTATTATCTTGCCCCAGAGAGGCACAGCAAGGTCAAAAAGATTAATTATAGCTTCGTTTAGTGCGATGAAGCCGAACAGGAAGAGGGTCAGTATCGAAATGGCGATGAGAAGTGTAATCAGTCGAAACAATTCCTTGGCAAACTCAATGAACTCGTCAATCATGGTTACCTGGAAAATTTTTGTTCGGAATAAATAAATTAAATGCTTTATTTTGCTTCAGAGAGGACAAGGACACTGCCGTTTTTTCTGGTTATTGTTTCATGCATGTTCATTTCCTCACCTCCTTTACTATGAAGCGTGCTGGCCGCACCCTGAGCAAAGGACCAAACCATATTCTCAGAGGGGGAGTTCTCCCCAAAGGGGTAGGTTTTCTCATCAAATCGATAATGAGCAAATCCGGGTTCAGGATGGTCTAAGTCATGATGTAGTGAACCCAGAACAAGGTCAAGAAGAATCATTAGCACATTGTATCCTTTTGAAAAATCATCAGGAGTTATGCGGCAAAGTCCTTTGCACCATTCTTTCCCCTCTTCCCACAATTCCTTTCCGATTTTATCCTGGTTTTCATTCTTCAGGATATAATTCGCTTCTCCAAGGTCAAAGAAATCCAACTGTCCGTTACTTACTCCCAGAAAACCCATTGTTGTATTGAGTAAAGCAGAGAGGTCTGAGGAATATCTTGGAATTTCAAGTTCATCCAGAACTTTCCTTGAATGCAAAGCCCTTCTGTAACCTTCAGGCTCATAGTTTCTTTCATAGGGAGGGCTTCCCGGTCTTACATAGATTTTTCTAACTAGATTGAAAGCCGGTTTCTCCCATGTATAGGTTAATGCGTCTTTAAGAGTCATAGTCCAACCTTTATTCAATAATTTACTTACAAAAAGGATTTAAACCTCAATAGGTTTTTAAATACGGATTTGTTATATTAAACAGGTTATTGAGAGGTGGTGAGATGCTGATATGGAATTTTGTGGCAATTATAGCATTTCTGGCAATATGGACTGTCATCTGGAAGGGACTGG
>CP070662.1:165470-171656 GCA_020355185.1 archaeon | reverse complement strand
GCCCGACGAATATTTGATACTGTAAGGGGGGTGTTGTTATGGAGACAATTAAGAATTTGACCAAGGCTTTCATAGGAGAGAGCCAGGCCCGGAACAGGTATACTATTTATGCCAAAATCGCGCAGAAGGAGGGATTTGAGCAGATTGCAGACATTTTCTTGGAGACCGCGGAGCAGGAAAGGGAGCACGCCAAGTGGCTTTTCAGGCTGATTAACCAGCTGAAGAAAGATGAAAAGGCTATACAGGTCGGGGCCGAGGCGCCCACGACTCTGGGTTCCACCGCGGAAAACCTCGAGGCCGCGATAGCAGGGGAAAACTACGAGAACACTGAAATGTACCCAAGCTTCGCCGAAACGGCGGAGAAGGAAGGCCTCAAGGATATAGCAAATAGGCTGAGGTCTATAGCCAAGGCCGAAGGCCACCACGAACAGCGTTACAAAAAACTCTTGAAAGAAGTTGACGGCAAGACTGTTTTCAAGAAAAAGGATAAAAAGGTCTGGATATGCAGGAAGTGCGGCTACCTGCACGAGGGAACCGAGCCGCCGGAGGAGTGCCCGTCCTGCGGCCACCCGAAGGCTTATTTCCAGCGCCAGTGCGAGGAGTACTGAATGCACATAGTAAGGAAGTTAGAGGACGCTAGTCCAAGGGAGATAACCTGCGGTACAATGAGAAACTTGACCAAGATGGAGGACTTTGAGGGCATGGATTTTGTTCAAGTGACAATAAGCGATTCAACAAAGAGGCACTACCACAAGAAGCTTACTGAAGCTTATTTCGTACTGAAAGGCTCCATTGAGGTGGAAATTGATGGAAAAGTTGAAAAATTGGACAAGGGTTCCCTGATAATTATTTTCCCTAATACGAAACATAAAGCAAGAAAAATCGGGGAAGGAGACGCTGAAATCCTTGTGGTTTGTTGCCCTCCCTGGAGTGAGGAGGATGAAATCCTGGCAGAGTAGAAACAATGAAACTAAAGTTTCAAACTCTCATTCGACCGAATGGTGAAGCAGAATGAAAGAAATGAAAACAAAAATAAAAATGCTGCTTGCGGCCCTTGTCCTGGTTTTAATAGCCATTGCAGCGGGAACAATAATCATGGGTGGTTTTTTGGGTAAACAGGGAATAGCGGTAATCGAGACTAACATGGGGACCATAAAACTGCAGCTGGAAACGGAGAGGGCCCCGAAGACCAGCCTGAACTTCATCAACCTTGCCGAGAGCGGGTTCTACGACGGCCTGGTTTTCCACAGGGTCATCGAGGACTTCATGATACAGGGCGGTGACCCGAACGGCGACGGGACCGGGGGGCCCGGGTACACCATAAAAGACGAGTTCCACGGGGACCTGAAGCACGACGCCGGCGTAATTTCGATGGCCAATGCAGGTCCAAATACGGGAGGAAGCCAGTTCTTCATAACACTCAAGGCGACGCCATGGCTTGACGGACACCACGCGGTTTTCGGGCACCTGATAGAAGGGGAGGACGTCCTGAAGAGGATAGGCTCCGTTCCCACGGATTCAAACGACAAGCCGCTTGAGGATGTCGTGATAAAGTCAATAAGAATAGAGTGATTTGATGGAAGAAAAGAAATTGCCATGGGGTAAGTTATGGATTATTGGGGAATCCCCCGAATTTGACGTGGTAAGTGAAATTGTTGAACCTGGAAAAGCTTTACCTCTCTGCTATTACAATAAAAGAACCGTGTTAATATACATTCTCGACGGGGAGGGAAAATGCCTAGACGGAACAGTCAGAAAAGGAGACCTCTTGAAATTCGGTCCGGGAGAAAAGCATGAATTAGTGAACACAACAGACAAAGACCTGAGCTTCATTTACATATGCATCCCCCCTCACGAAGATGGAGATTTTATCCAGGTGAAAAAGAATGGAGACTGAAAGAGTAATCCGGGAAAGGAGAAGCATCCGCAAGTACTTGGACAAAAAAATCCCGAAAGAAACGCTGGAAGAACTGGTTGAACTGGCAAATTGGGCACCTTCGCCCTCCAGCGCAGAGAACAGAAATTTTTTGATAATTACAAACGAGGAAACCAAAAAAAGGATTCTAGAGGCTTCGGGAAAACAGTTCTATGATCCACCAGTAATCGTGGTTGTAGCCAGCAACAAAGAGTGGATGAAAAAAGAGGGATTCAAGAAAAGGTGCGCCAAATGGGAAATCAGCGACGATGAAACGATTGAAAGACATTTTGGCGAGTGGGTCGAATTGTGGGGAGTCCAGGATGCGGCGGTGGCAACCGAGAACCTCTTGTTGGCGGCTTGGAACAGGGGAATTGGGTCATGCTGGTTGGGGGTATTTGAGGAAGATAAAATCAGGAAAATATTAAATATACCCGATGGTTATTCAGTAACAGCCATAGTAACTTTAGGCTATTTTGATAAAACTCATGAAGGCAAGAGAAAAAACCCAAATGAATTAATTCATTGGGATATGTGGTGAAAAGAATAATTTTTTGAGGTGAAAAAATGAAGAAAATCAAAAGATTTTCATATCTTTTCACAGAGGTGAAAAAATGAAAGCAATTTGCGGGTTAGATTGTGCTTCTTGTCCGGCATTTATCGCTTTTCAAACAGATGATAACGCCATGAGGGAAGAAACAGCAAAGAAATGGACAGAAGAATTTGGGCACGATACGCCATTAAAACCAGAGGATATTAATTGTAGGGGTTGTTTATCACAAGAAGAGCCATTATTTATGCATTGTCACGAATGCGATGTTAGAAAATGCGGCTTAGAAAAGGGTGTAGAGAGTTGCAAGTATTGTGAAGAGTACGGATGTGATAAGATTAAAAAACTAGAAGAAACTTTAAATTTATCTAAGGAGGTTGAAAAATGACCGAGATAAAACAGATTTACAAATGCAGTATCTGCGGCAACATAGTTGAGGTCCTGCACGCCGGCGTGGGAGAGCTCGTATGTTGCGGTCAGCCCATGGAGCTTCTGGAAGCGAAAACCGAGGACGCGGGAAAGGAGAAACACGTTCCCGTGATAGAGCAGTCCGGGGAGGCCATAAGGGTGATGGCAGGTTCCGAGCCGCATCCCATGGAGGAGAAGCACTACATAGAATGGATAGAGCTGATAGCGGACGGCAAGGTCTACAGGGAGACCCTGAACCCGGGAGAGGAGCCTGACGCGGTCTTCTACCTGAAGGCAGAGCGAGTCAGCGCAAGGATTTACTGCAACGTGCACGGCCTGTGGGAATCCAAGTGAAAGAAGCTAATTCAAAAATTTATATGATTAAACCAATTATTTACACAGGTATGCATGGTTCTAGTAGAAGTTATGCTAAATTTCTTCAGGAAGCGCTTTACGCGTGATTACCCCAGGGTACAGCCCGGACTCCCCGAGAATTTCCGGGGCCCGGTGGAGTGGAACAGGGACACCTGCATCTTCTGCGGCACCTGCGCAAAAAACTGTCCGGCCTTTGCCATTAAGATAGACAAGGAGGCCCGCCAGCTGACCGTGGATTCATACAAGTGCATAAGCTGCCAGGTCTGCGAGGAGAACTGCCCCACCAAGCCCAAGTCAATCAAGCTCACCCCCAAGCTCCATGCAACGAAGGCCCGGGGTGAGAAGACATGACAGAGGAAAAGACGCATTTCAAGAACAGCAGGGGTCAGAAACTATGCGGAATACTTAACGTTCCCGATGGCAGGGGGCCGTTCCCGACTGTAATCATATGTCACGGTTTCAAGGGTAACAAGAATTCCCCGATATATTCATATCTTTCCAGGGAATTTCAGAGAGCAGGTATTCTGGCTTTCAGGTTTGATTTTCATGGTCACGGAGAATCTGACGGTCACTTTGAGGACGTGACCATATCACAGGAAGTTAAGGACCTGAAGCGCGCCATCGGTTTCATTTCAAAAAACAAGTTGGTGGATAAAGAAAAAATAGGTTTAACCGCACATTCTCTCGGGAGCTTCGTGATATTGAGATATGTCGCCAATTTTAACATAGTCAAGGCCCTTATTCCCATGTCTCCCATATCAGACTTCGTTGATTTCCAGAAAGACTTGAAAAGCCAGTCAGAAGACTACGATTCTTGGAAAGAGAAGGGTCATGCCCATTTTTATTATCCGCGGATAGACAGATGGTATCGTTTGAACTATAATTTTTACATTGACGGTATGAAATCCCCTGATATTTATTCCGAAGCCGAAAAAATTTCCTGCCCTGTTTTAATCTTTCACGGCAAAAACGATTCTGCAATTAACATAAATCAGTCAAAAGAGCTTCTCAAGCACGTTAAGAGCGAACACGAGTTTATAATTCTGGACGAGCCTCATGTTTATCGTAAGTTCTCGAGTCTAAAGCTAGTTGCAGACAAATCTATAGACTGGTTAAAGAGGTGGCTGAAATGAAAGAAGAAAAGGTTTTTTTCAAAAATTCAAAGGGAGAAAAAATTGCAGGAATTTTTGTTTCTCCGGATGTTAAAAATCCACCGCTTGTTGTTATTGTGCATGGGTTCGGAGGATACACTTTTGAGGAATTGTTTAGTAAAATTGCGTATCCGCTGGTCGACGAAGGGTTCGCTATTTTTAGTTTCATGTTCCCCGGTTACGGGCCAAGTGAGGGAAAATTTTCAGACATAACCGTGGAAAATGAGGTTGAAACCCTTAAAGATGTTTATAATTTTGTTAAAACTTTGGACATAGATAAGGAAAGGATTGGCTCTATTTCCCAAAGTTTGGGCTGTTACGCGACCCTTCTTTCAAAATTACCCTTCAAGTGCAACGTCTTGATATCCCCGGCCACTGACCTGAAAACAGCATTCACGAGAGAGTTTGGCGGATACGGAATACTGGAAGAATTGGAGAAAGGAAATGATGTAAAACTGGACTGGGGAAGGATTATTTACTCCAAATTCTGGGAAAACGTGAAGAATCACGGATTTTTTCAGGACTTTGACAAAGTTCAGCAACCTACCTTTGTTATTTACGGCGACAAGGACTGGGCAACAACCTTGCCTGAAATTAAGAAGATTTACAATCTGTTGCCGGAACCCAAGAAACTGGAGATACTGGAAGGAGCTGAGCATGTTTTCCTGACAGAAGACAAATACGCAAAAAGAGTGGTACCCCTAATTAACGACTGGTTCAACAGGTGGCTCAAATGAAGCATGAGAACTCTGCAGGGGCGGTCGTGTTCAGGAAGGACAAGGACGGCAGAATTCTCTATCTTCTTCTTGGCTACGAACACAAGTCCAAATATCTGGGCTTCCCGCGGGGTAACATAGAGCAGGATGAAACAGAGAAACAGACTGCCATGAGGGAGGTAAAGGAAGAAACAGGCCTGAATGTAAGGTTTCTGGAGGGATTTAGGGAGAAGGTACACTGGTTCTACAGGCGCGAGGGGGATACGGTCAGCAAAACCCTAGTGCTTTTCCTGGCAGAGGCGGAGTCGGACCAGGTAACGGTTTCGGAGGAACATGTCGGATACAAGTGGCTGACTTTCGAGCAGGCCATTGACCAGTTGCAGTTCGAGAATTCCAGGAGCATCCTCAGGAAGGCGCAGGACTTTCTCTTCAACATAGAGAGAAACAGCCTCAGGAGGTTTTCAAAATGACCTTCACGGACACGGGCCTGGTGAACACGATTGTAAGGGACATAACCTCCTTCGGAAGCCTGGAAATTCACGGGCTTATTTTTCTGGGCCTTCTGGCAGTTGGGAAAATAGAGCTGGCTTTGCAGTTTCTTGTCGCGAATGTCGTTTGTATGGCCGTGGTTTACGCCATAAGGTTCTTATATTTCAGGGCAAGGCCGGGCAGGGTCAGGGAGAAGAAATACAAAACCATCCTTCACAGGCTTGACGCCTCATCTTTTCCGAGCATTCACGGCTACAGGTCCGCCCTGCTCCCTATAGTTCTTTCACAGGGCCTGCCTCTCGCCGCGGTACTGCTGCTCTGGGCCCTTGGCTTTGCAATAGCCTTTTCCCGTTTGTACCTGAAACACCATCATCCTTCAGACGTGATAACCGGTTTTGTTCTGGGGCTGGTCGTATCTTACCTTACAATAACTTTCCTGGTGTTTTAGATGCCGAAATTCGTTGTGCAAAAACACGATGCCTCGCATTTGCATTATGATTTTCGCCTGGAGATGGACGGGGTGCTGAAGAGCTGGGCCGTGCCCAAGGGGCTCCCTGAGAAATCCGGGATAAGGAGGCTGGC
>CP070662.1:150166-165370 GCA_020355185.1 archaeon | reverse complement strand
TTTCGCGGGATTCATGTCCTTTATAATCGACGGCTCCCGCACGTTCCTCATCGGGGGGACCAGGTCATCGGGAAAGACCTCCCTCCTTAACGCCTCCCTTCTGGAGATAATGAAAAAGAACAGGTTAGTCACCGTGGAGGATACGCTGGAACTGAGCGTGGACAGGATGAAACAGCTTGGTTTCAACATAGAACGCCTCAAGTCGCGCTCTGTGATTACGCAGGTGGAGACTGAACTACCTACCGAGGAGGCCATAAGGACCGCCCTGAGGCTCGGTGACTCGTGTCTGATTCTGGGAGAGGTCAGATCAACCGAGGCAAAGGCCCTGTACGAGGCCATGAGGGTGGGCGCACTGGCAAACACTGTGGCGGGGACAATCCACGGTGAGAGCGCTTACGGAATATTTGACCGTGTCGTAAACGACCTGGGAGTACCGCCAACGTCCTTCAAGGCCACCGACCTGATAATAATATGCAACATGCTGAAGTCGCCGGACGGGCTGCACAGCTTCAGGAGGGTGGTCGCGGTAACTGAAGTAAGGAAACACTGGAAAGAGGACCCGATGAGAGAAAAGGGTTTCAGCACCCTAATGGAATACTCGGCAAAGGATGACGAACTGAAGCCCACACCTACCCTGCTGAACGGGGAAAGCGTCGTCCTGAACGAAATAGCCTCCAAAGTCAGGGAATGGTCAGGCAACTGGGCGGCTGTCTGGGACAACATAAATCTAAGGAGCAAAATCAAGAAGGCCATAGTTGATTATTCCCTGAAGACCGGGAACAAGGAGATAATGGAGGCCCCCTTTGTGGTAAGATCAAACGACAAATTCCACATCCTCTCAGACCAGGTGAAGAGGGAAATCGGCTCAATAGACCCGGAAAGAGTATACAATGAATGGGAAAAATGGGTAAAAAAAGAGGTAAAAAAAGTTCGGTCTGAAGGCTTATTCTGAAGACTATTTCTAATTATTTATAAAACTACCTATATAATTAAAACATGGCACCCCCAAAGGAAAGCAAGGATTCGGAAGAAGAGGAAAGAAAAGAGGAGATAAGAAGAATTCTGAGCGAAACCAGTCCCGAATTCAAGGATTTGGAAGAGGAAAAGAAACTCGATATGAATACGGCAAGCAGGGAATATAAGAGATTTAAGGAGGAGGAAGCGGCGGAAAGAATGGGCATTTACGAAAAGCTCTGCAAGCTTTCTGAAAGACTGAACTTTGAACCGGACAAGGAAATGTCGGAAAAAATGGAGAAGGCAATAGAATTCGCCCACTTGAAGATAACTCCCGCTGGAGCCTTCTCATTTGCTATACTGGCGGGGATTTTCATAATTATATTGTCCATTATCTCACTATTGCTGGGAATCAATGCGACTACCGCGGTACTTTCGTTTGCACTTGCAGGTGCGGTAATTTTCGTGCTTATAAAATATCCGGAATTCATGGCAGACCTTTTCAGGATAAAGGCCTCGCAGGAGATAATACTGGCTATAATTTACATGGCAATATACATGAGAACCTCCCCGCAGATGGAAGGGGCTGTGAGATTTGCCGCGAAAAATCTTTCCGGACCGCTGGCATACGACCTGAGAAAGATATTATGGGACGTGGAAACAAGGAAGTATGAGACCATATATGAAGCCATAACAGACTACCTGGAAAGATGGGAAAGTAACAGGGACTTTATAGAGGCCCTGCAACTGATGAACACCAGCCTCGAACAGCCGGAATCCAAGAGACACCAGATGCTTGACGAAGCCATAAACATAATTCTTCAGGGAACAGAGGAGAAAATGAAAAACTATTCCCAGACACTGAGAACCCCTATAACGGTCATATTTTCACTTGGTATCACGCTTCCCATACTGGTCCTTGTGATGTTCCCCATAATGATGCTCATGATGAGCGACACAATAAAGCCTTCCTACCTTATAATAGGGTATGACGTTGTGCTTCCCATAGTGATTTTTTTCATAAGCTACCATGTTCTTTCCCGAAGACCCATAAGTTACAGCACACCGGACATATCACTTCATCCCAAATACTCCCCGATAGGTAAAATAAAAATCAAATTTGGGAAAAAGGATTTTCTCCTGCCTGTATGGCCCCTGGGCCTGATAGTTGGAGGAATTGTTGGGGGCCTGGGCCTTATGGTTATGTTTATGGATGAATCCCCAATAGGCTTCGTAAATCTCGTGGGCTCACTGATTATACTCTGGGGAATTGGACTGGGACTTTCTATCTTTTTCTTGTTGGATACGAAGAGAAAAGTGGATTTAAGGGAGCAGATAAAGAAAATACAGGATGAATTCAGCGAGGCTCTTTTCCAGCTGGGAAACAGACTTGCCCTCGGGAATCCCTTTGAAAGGGCCATGGAGCAAACAATTGAAAAATCCGGGGAGTTGAAGATTTCCGACCTTTTCAGAGAAACGTTGAATAACATCAAACAGAGAAACATGGCCCTGAAAGAAGCAATGTTCAACAAGAAATTGGGCTCGATATGGGAATACCCGTCAAAACTCGTGATAAATATAATGAAGATAGTAATAGAATCCTCGGAAAAAGGAGTAAAGAACGCTGCCACGAGCTCCATGTCCATATCGCGCTATGTCAAGCAGATACACCGGATAGAAGAAGAACTTAATGAAATGATGAGTGAATCCTCCTCAAGCATGAGGCTTCTGGGAATGTTCATAGCTCCGTTGATAGCGGGTGTAACCGTTACCCTTACTGCAATTATGATGCTTATATTCGATTCCTTGGGAAGGACCATGGCGCAACTAGAGCTCTCGGGAGCTGGGGCCGGAATGGGCGGTCTGGGGGAACTTATGATAGGCAACTGGGGTAGCATAAGCGAAATAATAAGTCTGGGAGGATTTCAGCTGGTGGTAGGTATTTATACGCTGGAGGTATGTTATTTACTTGCTTACCTTGTTGCCGGAATAGAGAGCGGACAGGGGGACATGATTATTAGAAGGGAAACGGCGGGTTGGACAATAATGTTGGGACTTGGTGTATATACCATAAGTGTGCTGGCAACTTACTTCATGTTCATACCACTTGTAAGCAGTTTGGTGATGTAGTATGAAAAAAGGCACAAGCACTATGTTTGGATACGGCTTGCACCATATGATATGGGGGATTGCAATAGGCCTTATTGTATTTGCCTTTCTCCTTGCTGTATATTTCAGAGTCTGGGGTGCTGAAGGATGGCATCCTGAAATGATATTAGGGTGAAAATATGGAAAATATGCACATAATACTGACCCTTGTATTGTTTTTAATAATAGCTGTGATAGTCCTCACTTTCGTTGCCCCCCATCTCACGGGACTTTTTGAATTTGTGGGTAAATTTGGGGAAGGCCTAAGAAAAGTTGAACTCGGGTAAGCCCTTTATATTTTTATTTGTCCGAAAGAGGAATTGTATATGAACAAAATCATGTTGGCAATAATTGTTTTAATGATTTTCGTTATTTTTGGTGTTATCGTGCTTGGTGTTATTCAGATGTGGAAAGGGGCAAGCCTTGGGATTATAGATTTTGTTTGTTGGCCCTGGTGCGCAATGACCTATAACATCGGATTAATGAAAGGTATTCCCAGCGGCTGGTGCGGGTGCTAAAACTCATGATATAACTTTTATATTCAAACGAAAAGATTAATAAAATATGGAAAAGAACACCCTCATAATCATAGTGATTATTGGAATTGTAATATTCATGGTGGTTTTAATTTACCTGGCAATCCGTTTTGATGCCAGCATGGGGGCCCTTGCAAATTTGGGCTGCCAATTATGGTGCCTCCTAAAAATAAATATTTCCCCTGAAAGATGGTTGTTTGGATGGCTGCCCGGCCCTGACATGCCCGGAGGTTTTTGTGGATGCCCTGGTTAAGGAAAAAAGGTGTTTCCCATGTTTTGTGGTTTATCGCAGCTTTCGTTATAGTCCTCATACTGATTGTAATAGGGATTATAATCTTGGGTCAGGGAGAGGAATACGGCCTCGCGGCCATAGACGACATGTTCACCCGAATGGAGGAAGCACTAGGATGAGGTTTTGAAATGAAAAAAGGCTATACCGGTCTTCCGGCAGCAGTATATGTCGTAATAGCAGCCCTTATTGTAATCGGGATTATTTTCTTCTTTTACGGAGCCTTACAGGAAAAATACGGTGCTGCCATAGGAAAGGCTTTTGACGCCTTGGGCAGCGGTGGTTGAATGGGCTTTCTTACCTGGGAGAGTTTCACAGGAAAAATTATGATTATTATACTTTTTTTGGTTATTTTGCTGGCCATAATTTTCATAATTGACAAAATATCCCCGGAATTTGAATTGCTTTCCCGTATGATTGAAATCAAAGGGCCTTCCCTTGAATAGCAATAAGGTGAATATATGAAATCCAGAGGTCTGTTTAAAGTAAATTTGGTGATGCTCATAGCTCTTGTGGTGGGGGTGATTATAATATTATTCCTGGTCAGTAACTTGCAGCTTGAATCTTACAGCGCAGGCGCCACGGCGACACATAAAACAGCAAATGAACTGGGCATGGCCATAAAAGAGGTCTCAAATTGTATAGATACGAGGGGCTCCAACTGCAGGCTTGAGGTCAAGGCAAGAATATACCTTCCCCAGGCTAATGTTGATAGAAGTTGGTGGGGACTTGGAGGCCCCACACAGTACCCCCTCTGGACTGTTTTTCACAACACGAAACTGGATGGAATTCGTTATCACACCGATACAAGCGATCCTAATAGTTGCCAGGAGGCGCCTCCGATAGCAAAATATTGCAGTGATTTGTGGAAGAAGGGGAGAAAAACTCTCGAACAGTGTGAAGATAAAATTTGTTACGGGCTTATAGGAATGGCTGACTTCGGGTCTATTACACTGGAGGGTAAAGACGTGGAAAAAGTCAAGCCTTTCTGGGTAGCCAGCCCCTGTTACGCGGAAGTTTTGGTCAGACCCTCAAGCGATCCGAAGGATACTGTAAGCGAGGGTTGCGTAAACTGTATAGAGATATGCTATATTGACGGCAGAAAAAGTGTTCCGAGTTCCGAATGGCTCGGAAAGGAAAACTTCTGCCATAACGATGATAATAAGGTCTGGCCGGACGATTACGACGCATGGGACTCCGTAAATCCGGTGCACCAGCATTCATGTTCCTAGTTGATGTAAATGGACGAAAAAGGAGGCATAAAGATAAACCTGAAGACTTTTATTGAGGTATTGGTAGGTACCATAGCCTTGATAGCCATAATATGGGTCGTCTATCAAACAGGCTGGGTCGAGGCGAGCTTTACCACCACCGCCGCGGCCAATGAACTGGGGGAAGCTGTGAAAAAAATTTCCCAGTGCATAGAAGAAAAGGGTTCGGAGTGCGATCTGGAGTATCAGATTGACGTCAGAATGCCGCAGTATAACCTGAAGGCAGGTTGGACGGGACCCAGAGGGGACCCGGAATGGGCCATATATCACGATACAAATTTGAACTGTGGAACTAAAAATACGGACAAGATACCGGACAAGACCCAGTGCGCCCCGCCCGTAAAAGCCGAGTGCAGTGATGTCTGGGACCCGGAACAGATAAACCCGGATATATGCGGGGACAGTATATGCTACGGAATAATAGAGGCAAGCGGCCTTTTTAAAAAGGTGGAATGTATTGAAGAAGAAGCGGCAAAGAAATTAAGGCCTTTCTGGATGACATCTCCCTGTTACGCCAGGGTACTGGTGAGGCCCACGGCAGACGCAAAGGAAGGTTGCAGAAACTGCATAGAAGTTTGTTACATCGGGAGCCAGGGCAGTCCCTTTCCCCCGTCAGAATGGGGAGGGGATTTCAATTTTTGTCATAATGATAACAGTAATAACTGGCCGGGGACTCCGGACGCTTGGAACGACCTGAGGTGTAGCTAAGAATGGGAACATGGACGACTTATATGATGATAATGCTTGCTTTCCTTGTAATAGTTTTATTTATAGGCCTAACCCTGTCGCCTATTGCCGGAGAACTGGGGGGAAAGGTGTCATATGTGCACGCCTTTGCGGTAACCAACAGGATTGTGAGCCTGGTAAACATGATGTCCGCGAGCCCCCAGAACGAGAGCGCTGTAATTATAATTCAACCGGTTAATTGTAACATAACGTTTTACAACGAAACCTCGGTATACCAGGACCTTAATGATAATGAAACTTTGATTAATGCAATTTATGTTGAATCCAAAATGGAATGGGTCAAAAGCTCCAAGTCCGGCCTGTTTTTCTTTTCCGGTGATACAAAAATTGTTGCCTTCAACAAAACCATAATAGCAAGCAGGGCCCTACCGACAGTTATACCAATAAAAAAAATTAACGGTGTTATTTGGATAGGGGTTAATAACTCGTCATAAGTGTGATAAAATGAATAAAAAAGGATATCTTCACCTCTCTTACATGATAGCCGGTACCGTGCTGATAATTACGGTTGCATTTGTCATATGGGTTGCTCTTACATCCTCACAGACCGAGGATGAGGGTTTTGATATAACGGAAAGAAAGCTCGGTGAGATGACGATAATGAACAAACTAATAACCTCCAGGGAATGTCTGAGCACCGGGGAAACTGGGATACTTAACCAGACGCTTCTGGATGAGGCTGAACTTACACCGGATTCTGAACTTCCGTGCGCTTTATTGCCGAACTTCGGCCATTATGTCATGGTGGACAACCTTACCAACGGAGACGGCTGGGACTGGGAGTTCGGCTACAAAAATGAGTATTCAATCGGGAAATACAAATATTTTGATTTTCCTGTGGCCATAAAAAATCACGATGGTTCGGCAACTCCGGGAAGAATGAGACTTGGCATTATACATATGAGCAATGACATTATGGTTCAAACAACCTATTTAGCTGAAAATTCCTGGTTCACGCTTGATATAGGACAGAAAAAAAGCACTCTTTTGCTTTATAAAGACATGTGGTTGATAAGTGAAATAAAAATTGATAACAAAAAAATTTGCTTTGAAGGTTTTGAGAAAAATATGTGCAGGGATTTGGAGTACGCAGAACTTATGGAAAAAGAAATAAGTATTTCAGATGTGAGTATGCAACATGCGGGCGGCTGTAAAGTAACTTTTCAAAAGAAAATCATAAGCGGGGAAATAAAACTTGAACCGCTTTTTGAATGTGTTTGATTAATATGAAAAAAACAATTGACAAAGGAATAATGGGACCCCTTTTAGCTGTAGCTGTATGCGTCTTTGTTGTTGTATTCTGCCTTGTTTTGATGTTACTCGTTCAACTCGGAAAAGGATTTATTGAATACAAGATAATAGCCGAGGCGGAAGACCCCTCCATCGCGGAAATGGCAATGAACTCACTTCTGGAACAGGAAACTGACATTCTTCCGGACAGTAATGAAATGCAGAACCTTTTGTCTCTTTACAACAATACTCATGATGCGGAAATGAGTGACTATATACAAAATCTGATAAATTCTTTATTCGTCGGGGAAAACCTCAATCTATCCATATCCGGTGAAAATTTCCACAATGGCATCAAGGGAACGCATTCGGCAACTTCTTTCGGCAAGGTGGCTCTTCCGGGTGAAAGTTATGTGGAGCAGGAAAACGCAACACAAACCTGGAAGGGACCGGGTGCTCTTGAAATCGTGTATGAAAAACCGATTGGAGTCAAGGGCGCCGACTGGGTGGTCAGGCACGGTAATCTTGTTGAATACCGAATTACCATTCCCGATTCCTGCTGGAATGCTTATCCGGGCACGCTTTACCTGCGGATTGAGTCTTCGCTTGACCGTTTCGGGGGAACTGCCTACTCGCGGCCTTTCTGCCGCAACGGAGCCGACTGGGTTCCCGTGGGACACGAAGTTAACTTGGTGGGAGGAACGAACTGCCAGAATAGAACCGAGGGAAGCTATACTTACGACGGCAGCTGGTACAGTTATGCGGCATTGGATTCTGAAGGCGATGAATGGTACTGGTGCGATGAGAACGACCCCGCGGAAATGGACGGAATCGGAGCCGCTATATATGAGGAAAAAATTCTGTGGCTTGCGGGCGGCAGCCGGGAAAAAATTTATCTGAGGTACTATAGAAAATGACAAACAATCCGAAGGGCATTATAGGAGCCATTATAGTTGGCATTATAATAGTTGTAGTGGTCGTTGCCGTAGTCATTGCCTCGAGTATTCTGAACATATCTTTCTCAGAGTCTTACTCCACCAGAATAACATTCAATGACAAGGAGCTGATGGAAGATAAAATAGATTTTGACTCTGAAAAAAGGTTTTTGGAAAACGGACTTTTTGTTACGGGGGGTTACGCCGCATATCTCAACGGAAACAACGGCACGATTTATAATGTTGGCTGGAAGAGATGTGAGGGAACCGATATATACGGTAACCCATACAGTTACAGCTGCTGGAAATTCGTTGACGTTATAGGGGTACATGAAGTGATTCCAGAAGCCGCTCTTGTAGAATCCCAATTGGCGGACAGAATAAACGATACATACAAAGGATACGTTCCTCTTCTGGAACACGTAAAAATTGAAGAGATAAGACCTCCGTTACAACTTGATATTTACAACAGCAGGTTAGAGCTCTCATACGGTATAACAAACCTCACCCTGTCAAATGAATTCCTTAATCATACTATGGAGGAAAGGGGAGTCGGGATAGAAGCAACTGTACCTATAAGGTATATCATGCTTTATCAGAGCGGAAAAGATTTTACTGAAAACTCAGAAGAAAAACTGAATAAAAAACTGATAGACGCCCTAGACCACGTAACTGTTTGCACAGGCGATGGTCAGCTAACCCAGAGTAAAGCAGAAGAGATAATAGAAGAGGAACTTGTTAAAATATCGGCAGATTTGGCAGTAGAATATCCTGAAACCGAATGGGAGCTTATCCTTATTAAACCGCTTGATGACTTTCAAGAGACCAGTCCTCCTGTCAATCCCAACTACCATATAGAATTTACAATCAAGGTAACAGTTAATGATACCGACATGGACAGAAGAGTCCCTACAACTGAAGCTCCCCAGAAAGTTGGGATTACATTTGCTATAAACGATGAAATTGATTTTGAAAGAAAGGTATCCTACATATGCGGAGATTCTACCAATCCTTCAAACTGTGGAGGCTCAGGCAGCGCCGCAGTCTGTTCAGACAGTACTTGCACATACTGGACTAACGATGGACCAACAGAAAGCGGGGCAATTGGTGATTGTTCTATAGGAACAGACTGTTTCTGCCAGAAAACAGAATCTTGTGAATGCACCAACAGTCCTCCAGACAAGTGCTTCAATGAAGACGAAAGCAAACCATCGCCATTGAAGTCGGACTTTGCAGGCTGCTTCGAGTGTGGAAGTAAAAACGAGATATGCTGTAATACGCCTTCGTGTACAGGTGCCGGATGCCGGGGTTCTTTGGTATGTAAAAGTGGTTGTAAATGTGGGACCACGACAACCACTACTATAGCTAGCACAACTACCACCGTGCCTCCAAAGTGTGTCAAAGGAGTATGTGTACCTATTAACCTTTGTAAAGCAATTGGGATGAAGTGTTACGGTGGATGCGGACCATTAAGTTGTTGTTGTGCTCCTTAGGTGATTAAAAATGGACGAGAAAGGTGCTGCATGGACTCTTTTCCACTCAATAGCAACTGTTATCCTGATAATCATTCTGCTTTTAATCGGGTTCGTTTTTATGAGTGGGATGGACTTCACCGGAAGCTTTGAGCATGCCGAAGAGCAGTCAGAAAAAGTCCCCATACTGTACGCCACGCCCGAGGCCTTCTGCACCGAGGAAAGAATGTCTGACCACAGGGTGATTTACGTCAACAGCACCCCCGACGGCAGGTCTCATGGAAACCGGGTTAGCCTGCACAAGTTCAACGTCGTCCTTGGTTGCGAAATTCCGGGCACACACGAATCCGGCGCGACATGCCTTATTGACTACTTTGCCAGCTGGCAGTGGGTGGAAAACGGGTGTGAAATACAGCTTCACAACAAAAACCTGGGTTACTTTGAATTTCAAATCCCTGATACTTTGACCGGAGAAACCGAATTCACCTACCCTTGCACCGGCTCAGACAAACATAGCAATTACCGTTGGTGGATGGGCTGTTATGAAAGGTATAGGTGGTACGCTGATATGGAAAGGTTTTATGACAAGGTTATGGTCATCCTCAACCCCTTAAACAACACAAAGGTGAATGTTTCCTTCTGGGACATGAACCAAATCGCTATTCTGGGAATGTGCTCCCACAAGAAAGTTTCCTGCGAAGGGGGCGAATTCTGCAGAGGCGACATCTCGCATAATTTTTACGGCTGGGGTATCGAATCCAAGGGCAGATTATGCTGCCCCCCGAAAGAGGTGAGGAATGCCACGGGAAGCCTGCTTCTGGATGAGAACGGCAATCTTGTGGAGGAAACATGGGTCTGGGACACGACTTTAACAGAAGACGGGACATGCTGCATAGACAGCGGTGTTCCCGAAAGATTCTGCGAAAATATGGAATGCGAGGACAAAGGAGGGGTGTGGATTCACGGAAGTTGCTGGTTCAAAGGAGACGGGAATTGCAACAGTATATGCAGCGCCTACCGACATGATGACGGGGCAAGGTACGTCTGCTCCCCGCCCATCTGGGAAAGGGTCCCGAAGGAATGTTACATTCACGGGCTTTTGGGATACAGTTGCGACTCATGCCAGGCCGGCCCGAACGACAGGCTTTCACCTTACGTACAAGGAGGAAGTGTCTGCTATTATCAGAATAATTACGGTGTAGATGAAGCTCAATGGTGCGGAACTAACAGTAACAACAGACTATGTGCCTGTTTGTGAAAGAATTTAAATGAAAACAGAAAAATATAAAATGTGGTTAAAATGAAGAAAAAGGAATCCATTAGGGGATCGATACAAATAAATATGCTGACTTACCTTGCTATTGCCGTCATTGTCTTGGTAGTTATTGTTGTTTTTATAGCAATTACACTAAGGCCCGGACAGGAAACTCTAAGATGCCAGGCAGACTGGCAGGCCCAGTGCAACAAGTTCATTACCGCTGGAGGTTGCATGAAAGATTCAACTCTTGAGCCAATCAACGACGATTACATAAACGAAACCGTGGCGGAGTGCGCTGTGGGAACTATAGTCGATGGCGAGGTTAAAAAAGCCTGCTGCAAGGAATGAATTCTGTGGGAAGTTGTCGTTAACTAAAAATCAGGATGAAAAGATGGAAAAAGGTATTAGTGGATTTGAAACGATCATCATAGTTATTTTAACCATCATTTTAATTCTTGTGGGCTTTGTTATTTCAGGCTGGCTTAACCCCGGTTTAAGAGTTGAAGATACCATGAACCGCACCGAGGAACTGAAAGAAGGTATCATGGCTTCGGGAAAAACATGCGATGGTGAAGTTTCGGGATTTCAGCACGACATGTTCAGGGCAGATGGGACATACGGAGGCGCATGGATAATTCCCGGCTTTGTTTCCAACGAGGTTGGTCTAACTTGCTGGGTACCCGGCACCGGCGAAGGTTACTGTATATTTGACTCATTTTTCAGGGGACAGGAACTGACGCAAGGGGGCAAGAGCAGTTTAAGAAGAGGGTGGTTCTCTTTCAGTCTTATCGACCCTTACAGCAGCAGAGAATTTGAATACACCTGCGTTTGGGATTATGATACTTACACGGAAGGTGGTCTGGACAAGATAAGCTTCAAGAAGGATATGAGAGATGATTACGATAACTTTAGACAGGTTGGAATGGTTGAAGCCGGAGAGAATGCCACGGTAAAAAGCGAATTTGCATTACTTAACTGGGATCCCGGAGGGTTTTGTGACCCACCTTCCGTATTCAATGTGAGGTCGGAATGCGGTCCTCCTGATAAAGGGATTTTCTGCGATGCAGGAGTTGTAAGGGAGGATTTCTGGAACTGGACCTTGATAGCGGGCGGTTACTACTGCTGTCCTCCCTCGGGGCAGGTAAAGGATACGTTGGGTAATCCCGTAGGGACAACAGAAGGAGGTATTCTGGAGGAAGACTGGAGATGGGACCGGATACTGGAAATGTGCTGCGTGAATGAAAGCTGCAGCAATTATTATGATTGTGAAGAGATTGGAGGGAAATGGGCATTCGGTGAATGCTGGTTTGAGGGAACAGGCAACTGCAATAATGTGTGCAACAACGAACCGGACACGCCTATGGTATGCAAACCTCCCGATTATTGGAACAGAATTCCCCAGACCTGTGAAATACACAAAATTATGGGACTTGATTGTAGAGTCAGTTGCACAGAATCCCTAGAAGAGAAGGCACCATATGGAACCGCCGGGAACGAGTGTGTGGACCAGAACAATTTGACTATGAGCGCAGGATGGTGCGAAGAGCCGCCGGCAGGCTTCATAAGAATCTGCGCATGCGAGCTTCCATGAGGAGAATTATATGTTAAGGATTGCAAAAAAAATCAAAGGCTCAATGCCCTTTCCGACTTTATTGACTTTAATTCTGGTAATAATCATAATTGCTTTGGTTCTGGTACTCTCGATCAGCATGAAACTTACTGAAACTAGCGAAGAGTCTTTTGGAAAAACGGAGAAGACTGAATATAAGGAGTCTTTGTTCAAATGTCCGGGAATTAACAGGCAATCCAGCTACAGGACTCTTCATTCCGAAAGCGGTGACCTGGGGGGTACAGTAAAAAATTACATGAGCCATAATCTTGAAGATTTGAAATTCAAATGCGAAGTTCCGGGTACAAGCGAGTCCGGGTCCGGTTGCGTAATAGAATCCTTGAAGAGAACGCAAAGAATCGACGACGGATGCGATGACATAATGAACATAGGATGGTTTGAATTTAACTTCAGCGACCCGAGCATAAACTTTAACTTTGATTATCCCTGCAGCGGGAGTTTTGCAAAGAATGGCATAATTTTGGAAGAGAGTGGTGATGATTTAAGCAATGACATGGACAAATATACCCAATTCATATCGCCATTCTCCGGCGATGTCCACAAATCCAGGTTTATTTTTGAGGTGGACGGAGAAACCTACAACTGGGAGGAAGCCACAAACTTTGAAAATTACGTTATCGAGCCCATACCATCGGAAGAACCGCAGTTATGGCACTACGATTCTGTGAATAAAGTCTGGGAACTGGTAAACATAACAGAGGAAGGTGAAAGATATGCCCTCTGGATTTACAGGGAATGCAAAATGAAGGTCGAGGAAGATCCAAGGATTTGTTTCCATAACCACACTTACTACGCCGATATTTTTGAAAACATGGATGTCATGTCAGCCTTCATCCCCGTGGAGAAACGCACCCTGATAAACAGTTACTTTATTTTGCTGGAAAAACACGAGGATACTTTCGCTAATTACTGTAATGACAGCCTTTACAATATTAAGATAAAGGAAAAGTGCGCTATGGACCCTTTAGATGATTATTATTACTGTGACTACAACAAAACGAACTCCATTTTTAAGGCTGGTGGCGAATTTTATGACTGGACCCTTGAAGTAAGGGGCAGGTATTGTTGCCCTGAAAGAGAAATAAAAGACGCTGAAGGCTATGTTATATATGACCAGGACAGCGGAAATCCCATGGAGGAAGGCTGGCAATGGAATTCACAGGCCATGGACGGTAAAGGAGCCTGCTGCCTGGGAATCGGTTGCATGAACATTCCCTGTATAGAAGAAGGAGGGAAGTGGATGTATGGTGAATGCTGGTTTGAGGGCTCTCCCGGAGAAAACTGTATTGGAGTTTGCGGGAGTCACATCCGACCGAGCGGTACGCCTTACACTTGTAAAATACCCGACCTTTGGCAAAGGGTTCCAAAAAACTGCGAGCTGCAGGAAAAATTTGGGGCGGATTGCAGCAACAGCTGCGTACCGGACTCGATTGCACCTGCGGACTTGGGCGGCGGAAACTGTAAGTATTTTGACTACGATTTGTTCGAGATACCGCCAGTAGATGATTATGGTTGCGGGTCTTCGGTTGCCGGCGGAAAGAGATTCTGCGCATGCGAGTAAAGAGGTTGTTTAGATGGTAAAAAAGGAAAAGGGGACCACCATACCCTTTCATCTTATACTGACTTTGATATTTGTACTTCTTGTGATTGGACTGGGAATTTTTTCTTTGGAAAGTTCGGCGCCCAAGGAAAACATTAATGAATCGATAGAACTTGCCAAAAACGCCACCAAACCAAAGGAACTGGAAATCCTGGAATTCTGCCCGGGTGAAAAAAGAAGGCCCCCAGAGCCGGTGGCAGTTGCGCTTGAAACAGTGGACTTCTCCGGAGAAGGCAAGATAAAATGCGCGAATATAGAGAACATGGCAGTTTCCTGCGTCGTGCCCGGAACCCACGAGAGAGGGTCCGGTTGCCTGCTTGATTCCTTTGAAAGAACGCAGTGGGTAAGCGACGGCTGTGAGGACCCGGCAAAAATAATATGGGACCCATTACCTGTAGGTTACATAGCCAGATCCAACAAAGGATGGAACAAGTTCAACTTCTCAGACCCGGACTTAAACCAGGAATACTACGGGAAAAACAAGAAATTCATATACCCCTGTGGGGGGTCAATTGACAAGAGAGACCGGATAAACTTCTGTCTTTTCGAGCTGATAATCTGCCTCTGGAATATAGAATGCTACATGGACTGGCTATACCGCGTGGACAGCCACGAGGAAGAACAAAAATATAGTATTGGTATGAAACTGGAACCCAATGAAGAAATACTGGTTAACAGTTATTTCTGTGACTTGTGGCTGACCGAAAATATCAACGGGGGTGAATGCTCGGGGGCCGATATTAAAGAGAAGTGCGGGACCAGTCCCAGTAATTCTTGGGGCTATTGCGACGGGAAAAGCTATAACATGGGTGAGGGCAACTTTTCTGTAAATGCTTATGTGTGCTGTCCTCCCAGCGGCGTTGTAAAGGGTCCCGCCGGACATACCGTATATGACGAGGCGGGGAACGATCTGGTGGAGGAATGGTACTGGGACTCTGAAAAGGAATCCTGCTGCCTCGGGAAAACATGTATAAACAAGGAATGCGAGGATGTCGGGGGTATCTGGATGTACGGGCGCTGCTGGTTTGTTTCTAATACAATCTTCCATAACTGTGAATATGTTTGCGGAAAGCATGAATACTCTGACGGAACAGAATTCCAGTGCAAGATGCCGAACTGGTCCAGAGTTCCCAG
>CP070662.1:137457-150066 GCA_020355185.1 archaeon | reverse complement strand
TGCTGCCAGCAATACTATGATTGCAACGGCCAGCATGACCAAAGTGTTTATTGGTATTGAAACTCCTTTTTTCATTTTAATTCCTCCTTTTTATTTTTTTATCTGACTTAGTTAAATAGGTTTTATCCGGTACAGCAACATACCATTGGATCTGCGCACGGTGGATCACAACAGTTGCCCACAATTTCACCTGTACATACTCCAACTCCGCAGCTACATGGTGTCGGACATATCTCGCATCCGGTATCAGAATCACATGCGTAGGCATAGCATGGAACACAGTTTTCAGTCTGCCCACACCAGCATGTTTCACCTGAACTACAGTCTCCCTGTTCTCCTGAATCTGTGAATCCAAAGCTGCAGGTCTGGAAATCAAAGGGTCCTCCGATGAAGCAGTTGGATATTGATCCGCTTGGATCGCTTGAGGAACAAACGCCCTGTTCCCCTGAAGCGCATAAATCATCAGGACATAAGCTTGTGGTCTCTGTTGTAGGTGGTTCCTCCTCCTCGTAGACGCCGTACGTGGGCTTGACTGCCACATCCCTTTCCTCGTAAAGCGGGTACTGGTATCCCTCTATTTTTGCCCTTACGTTATAGGTCTTTATGTCCGTTATGGTCACTCCGGAGTCAAGTTTGAGGTCGCATCTTATGGGAGGCGACTCGCCTTTTATTAGAGATACGTTGCCCACAGAATTGGTTACAGTGCTCCCGCTGTAAGAAACCCAGCCGGGCGGGCTGCAGGATATTATGGTAAAATCTTCGGGAAATTCCACCACAAGCTTGTTTTGCGGGACCTTTTCGTACATTCCGCTTCCCTTGTCGTAAACCTTTATTATGGCAGGTACAATCAGGTTCTCGTCAACGGGCTGGTTTGTCTCGAAGTCCACGCTTATCTTTATGGGACCTCTTGACTGTGTCTGGACCGGTGTAATGGCTATGGTTTCACCTGCCCTGCTGGCATCAATAAGCCTGTCCCTGGATATAATTGATATATCCGAGGTTGTGTAGGCGTCAAAATCATACAAAACCTTGAATCTTATTGGACATTTGCCCTCCATCCTCCCGAGCTCGGTGTTGCTCGGCGCCGTGAACTCCCATTCAACCAGCTCGGCTCCACCCCCAGGATAGATTCTTATGTTGGTGGATTCCTGATCCTTTAAGCCTGTCATGCTGTTGTCGTCCAGTATCTGCTGGTCGCTGCTTGGGTTGGGATCGCACCTTCCCCAGTCGTAGGCGTAAACCTTTACATTCCTTGCCTCCTTTGCACCCTCCTGGGTCTCGCCTATGTTGGTTACCTTAAAGGCTATGGTGAACTGGGAATCAGCGGTTATGGGAGGTGTGGGAAGTACCTGTATGTCCTCAACCAGAAGGACGTCTTTCGGAGCCACAACCTTCTGCTGCTCCCCCGTGATGGAGCTGAAAATGGACTGAAAATCTCCTCCCTCAGCACAACCTGAAACAAAGATAACAGGGGCTAAAAGAAAAACTACGAATAAAACCGGTAAAACTTTCTTTAAACTTTTGCTTTTTTTCATTTTTAATCAACTCATCTGTATGTTGGTATGATTGTTACACTCTTCTCTCCGTACAGGGGATATTCATAATTTAGTATTTTGGCCTTAATAAAATAAGTTTTTATATCGTTTATATCTTCGTCTACCTCTAAATCACATCTTATTGGGGGTGTTTCGCCCTTAATTAACGATATTTCTGACACTGAAGTTGCTGTGTAGCCGCCTGAAGAACTTCCAGTCAAACTTATCCGATTTGTAGGTGTACAATTCAATACTTTCAGGCCAGGTGGGAATTCTATTACAAGAGGCGTGCTTGGAAGAACTTTGTCATACATGCCACTACCTTGGTCGTATACCTTTATTATGAGAGGAATTGTAAGTTTTTCGTCAACCGGTTGGGTGACTTCAAAGTCCAATCTTATTTTTATTGGCCCTCTTGACTGGACCTGAGAGGGGGATATAGTTAAGGTTTCCCCAGTCCTGCTTGCCTGATTTAATCTTTCCGTGGATATTATAGAAATGTCTGATGTCGTGTGCGCGTCATACTTGTATCTTACGACGAATCTTATCGAACATTTCCCTTCCATGTATCCAAGTTTTTTGTTATCGGGAGCTGTGAAATCCCACTCAGCTAATTCAGAACCTCCTCCCGGATAAATATCTAATTCTGAAAATGCGGTTTTGGGTGATTTGATATTACATCTCCCCGAGTCATAAACAGTTACCTCAACATTTTTGGCCTCTTTGGAACCTTCTGTTGTTTCGCCTATGTTAACTACCTGAAATGTTAGTGTGAAATCTGAATCTGCGTTTATCGGCGGATCTGGAATTGTCCGCAGGTCCTCTATAACCAGAGCGTCTTTAGGTGCCACAACAACTTCCTGCTCTTCCGAAAGAGCACTGAATATTGACTGAAGGTCTCCTCCCTCGGCACAGCCTGAAACAAAGATAACTAGTACTAAAAACAAGACCGGTAAAATCCATTTAAAATCCATTTTATCGCCTTTGTTTCGCATTTGCCTTTTGATCTATGAATATAAAAATTTATGGAAGCTTGCAGGCACCATCTTCACAACCATGTGGACATTTGTAATATTCAATGGGGCTACTTTCTCCAGAACAATATTTCTCAATTACCCAATCTCCTATTGCTGTGGCCGCTCCGTCATTTTCTTTTGCACAATATTGATCTTCCTCTATACAATCATAAGGCCAACCAAAACTTTCAAAACAAACTTTTCCAGCTTTGAAATAGTTTTTGCCGCCTTCATAATCTTCGCACTTTCCTCCATCCCATGTAATTTCATATAGACCTCCTATGCAAGCACCGTCTCCACAACCCAGAGGACAGACATAGGTTTTAGAAGCGGCTGTATCACCATCGCAGTACCACTCAGTTACAGTTCCCGTGTCGGAGTCGCATTCATCGGTGTATTCTTCTGTGTCTCTTCCGCCATTCTCTTCCATGCAGCCACATCTTATCAGTCTACAATTCTTGATTCGGGGATCCTGGGTGGGTATATCTGCGCAATCCGCGCCTTCATTTCCCTTAGCACTTCCTCCGTAAGTACAATCCCATTCTACCGGACTATCGTCGACACTGCTGCAATCCGAATAGGGGTCACAGACCATTCCGCCCTCACCGTTAACGTAATTTTGACACCAATTCTCGCAACTCTCAAATCTATGTTCGTCATCATCATAAACAATATAACATTGACTTGCGGTTCCTGTACCACCGCCTGATTCTGTTGTGGTTCCGGCAGTAAAGTAATTTAAACCTCCATCAGTATCCTCGCACCCTTCTTCAGCCGACACACCGCCTCCTGTGGTTCCGCCGCCTTCTGTGTCCGAGATGAACTCTATCGGTATCTTTCTTTCCCTTCCGTGGCTGTAGGTGTAAACGACCCTGCCGTTAAGGGCAAAGGTTTTTTGTTCAACCTGTATGTCAGGCACTATTGAAATGCAGGTTCCAGATACGTGTTCCCTGCTCTTCAGTTTGTAGTCATTGTCAACCTCTTTTTTTAAATCCGGTTCATAGAGGTCTCCCAGACCTTCAAGATCATAATCACCTGGGCCACCCGGTGTGCAACTCTTCCCTGCCTCAAGGTCGTTTATGTCAACCTCTGCATCTATTATTCTTTCCACGACTCCCGGACCCTGATTGTCAAGGTAGAGCATTACGGGAACGCCTTGCAAATTGTCCCTTACGGGCATCTGGTTTCTCATCAGGGCGAGTCCGAGTCTTACCGGTCCTCCAGTATCCTCGGTTACCTGCTCGCTTCTGCCCAATTTATTGTTCTTTGAAAGCTTTAGGTAGTAATCGTTGTCCATGACCATTACGTCCACCTGACCCATTATCTCAGTTTCATATTCTATGTCCAGTCCTGTGGAAACATAGTTCCCCGGGTCAAGCCTGCCCTGGTTGATAAAGTAATTAAGCACCAACTCCCGTATCTCCCCTGTAATAAGCTTGTCAACGGTGCACTGAGGATTATCCCCGCTGCTTACACTCCCGTCCGGGCAGCGGATTTCCACGCTCCCCACAATAACCTCGTCCTCTCCCTCGATTCCATGCGCAAGGATCGGCTTCTTGGGTATTAACCTTATGTTCCTGGCATCCTCCTTTCCCCGGTTTTCCACTGTGGCGATAACCATAAATTCATCTGTGCGTTCGTCTATCTTGCCGATTCCTATTGGGTCTATATTAGTGACTTCCACGGAGCGTATACTCTCCTTTGTGGAGGTCGTTGGCTGGTAATCAACGTAACATTGTTGCGGGTTAACCAAGCACTCGTAACCCTGGCCCAGCGTTCCCATGGGAGACTGGAATCCCTGTATAAGGGGCCCGATGGTCGATTCTATGTTGTAGTCTATTGTGGGCCACCAGATTCCGAAGACCGCCTCGCCCATCACATCCGGATAGGCTATTGTTGTGGTAGCCAGGGCTATCAGAAGTATGGGTATGCCAAGCAGGGGTTTTGCCTTGTCAACGGGCATTGAAACCAGGATTCCGAAGCCCACCACAAGGGCAAATACTATGAAGGATACTATGTCGTGCATCAGGGCTATCGAACCTGCAAACAGGCCGATTCCTCCGCATATACCAAGCAGCATAGGGTTAACCGTGTTCATTTTTTCTCTGAGCTTGAAACCCATAAATACAGAGAAAACGCACAACATTAGGCCTAGGATAGGAGCTATCGTCATTGAAGTCGAACCGATAGAATAATCCGGGAGGCCGAAAGAAAATAACAATTCAGAACAGACCGAGAATATGATGAAAATAATTATCAGAATTATAAATATTTTGATCATTTTTCCCAAGAAAGCCCCTCTTTTGCCTTTCTCCACCTTTTCCATTATGCCTCCTCCAAGAGCTTCACCCGCCTTACTGAATGTTTTCTGCATTTTTTTCATAACATTAGCCCCCAAGTCATCGCCCTTTACCTCAAGGACAGGTATTGAGATGAAGAAGCCCGCGGCAATCGCCGAAAGGGAAATCCAGAGAAGGGGCTGCATGGTTAAAAGGTCTATGAAGGTGAAGAAGGCGAAGATTACGACCATTATCACTCCCAATAACATCTTCATCATTCCCAGGCCTATCTCCTCCTCATTGGAAACGGACTGGGTGGGATAGGTCATCATGGCGAAGGCCAGAACCAGGAAGGGTATGAACTTGAGAAGGGGCGCGGTGCCGAACAAGAAAAGCGTTCCTATGGATATGCAAAGAAAACCCATAGCGTTGAACATGGCCTTTACGTATCCCATGTACAGAGGTTTTTCTATAGCCACCAAATCACCTAAATCTTGCTAAGCCCGAGGAATATTATTCCCACGGCTATAAGAGCCGTTCCCAAGTTAGCCCCGAATATAACCGGAATCATCAGGCCGATAAAGGCCGCGATAGCGACAGGGGTAAAAGATGAGTGAGCTATTTCCGATAAGCCTCCCTCTCCCGGAGGTGGAAGAACTTCATCCCTAGTATAGGCCACCTTACAGGTGGGACAATAGTATGTATTACTTTCTTCTTTGTATTCAAGATTCCTGGAACCACAGGTGGGACATTTTGCCCTGCCTTTTGTTTTTTCATCGGATTTATCATCTGATTTTTTAAGACCTAAATCAGAATGATCCCCACTCCAACCACAGTTATCGCATATAACTGTCTTTCCTTTTTGTGTTTTTCTTGGTAAATTACGGACCTTATTTTCACCACATTGAGGACAAATGCCAATGTAATATGCAGGCAAGTTTCTGTTTTCCTCGGGTTCGGGTTCTTCTTTTTTGTTTTCTTTGTTTCTCTTGAATGTATCCTTTAACCTGCCTTTAGTGCTGGTATACCAACTCTTAGGTTTCTGTGCATCTCCCGTGGCTTTCTTTTCCCATGGATCTCTCTTCGCCCCATAGTCATAAACTAGTTGGGCACCTGTGTCTGTTGCATTACCAATAGTCTTTGATTTTGTTGGCCATTTTTCTCTACTTTCCATTAATTTTCTAAAATGTGATTTTTTTTCTTCAGCCATATTCGCACCTTTAAACGGAAACTCTGAAATCTGGGGTGTTCTTTCTATAGTTTTATTTAGATTTTCAGTGTTTTTAAACTTTTCAGCTTTTAAAGAAGCTTTTTTTCTCGTTAATTTTTTGAAAGCTGATTGTGATTTTTCTTCCGAATCTCTATGGTCTACAAAATCCTGCAATTGATAATCTTTATTCTTTGAGGCAGTATGCATGCTATGTAATCTTTTTTTCTCCTCTTTTTCGTAGTTTCTGGCCTTGTCCTTCTGCAGGCTTTCCTTCAAGTCATTAGAAATATCAATTTTTTGGAGGTTTTTAAGTTTTCCGGGAACTTTCTGTAAGGTTAATCCACCGGTTTTATCATCTTCCCATAAGGGATTTTTTTCTTCCTTTTTTTTGGGAGATATTTTTCTGAATCCTTTTTTTAAGGCCTCTTCTAGAGGGTCCGGTGGGGGGAGCAACACTGACATTTTATTTTTTGTTTTCAAAAGCTCCTTTTTTTCTTCTTTGTTAGCTGTTTTGTATTTTTCAGACTTTCGTTGATGTACATAAAAAGCGTCTTTAAATTGCTTTTCTTTTTTATCAACAGTTTTCCATTGTTTATCGTGTTCATATTTCATTGCAATATCCTTTATTTTTGAAATATTCTTTTCCATTTCATTGTATTTCTTGCTAAGAACCAGGTCATTTTTGATTATCTTCATAACTTTCTGTGGTGATTTAGCATAGGCTTTTTCAAGTCCAAATTTTTTCATCATCCAATCTGCTATTATAAAATATTTCCAGTGACCAAGATAGTTAGCCAATCTCTCTTTTTTTTCACGGGGCCAAATATCTCTTTTTAATCCAATTACATTATTCTCAACGGCAATAGATTCAAATCCCTTTCTTGCCTCATATTCTTCTTTAACTGCTTTATCAAAACGAGCCTTCAGTTCCCTTGAACTTTGATTTGGTTTTAAATTAATCATTTCATCCAAAGTTTTGTTAATCTCTTTAATTGACTTTGTTAGTTTAATTCCGTTTTCATAAAACTTGTTTATTTTACTTTCAAATTCCTTTTCTGGATATGTGTCAAACTTCTTCCCTGTATATGCCTTCTGTGTAGCAAACTGACCAAGCCTGTCATAATATTCATGGTAACGGTCATCGACTTTTCCAATATCATTTTTTTTGGTTGTGTATTCGACACGAAGGGCATGCCCAACTTCAGCGGCAATAGAATCTGCCAATTCTTCTAAAAATTTGTCTCCTTTATTTTTGTAAAGTTCCTCTCTGTCAACACCCACACCGGAAAAAAGAACTATTTCCTTGGCATCTGGATTTGATATAAATATAGTTTTTTTATCAGCATCATATGCTGAGGCATCATAAAGTCCTGTTTTAACGCTACGTATAGCTTTTTTTACCTTTGATTTTGGAACTCCTAATTTCTTTGCAATCTTTGGTGCTAAAATGTTATAAATAACATGCTCTACGTATTTTTCGTTTTGATAAACTTTATCCTTCGATAAATTAGTAAATAAAGATTCTGCCCTCTTAGCTTTTTCTTCTCTTAGTTTTTCTTTATTAAAGAAATTATCTATTTCACTTAAAAGTATTTTTTTATCTGTTTCTGTTAAATCACTTTTAGTTATTTTTTTTCTAACTCTTTTTAATTCCCAAATAATGGTATGATGATTTTCGTAAGAAAATGCGAAATCGACAGCTTTTTTGAGCTTCTTGAATTTTTTATTATATATTTTCCTTTGTTTTTCTTCGTCTTGCTTTAAAAAACTAAATTTAACCATAACAAAACCTAGGGTTTTCCAAACATTTGGTTGAATTGGGTTTAGAGGCTTACATGGAAGTCGGAGATTGTGTAGCCGCCGGAGCCGGTCACGGAGAATATTACCTTGTTGCGGCCAACGCCTGCGTACTCCTCGGGCAGCTCGACCTCTATGGTCTTGTCTTTTTCCAGGACCCCCTGAACCACAAGGGAATGGCGCTCGCCGTCCGGGTTCTCGATTGTTGCCACGAGGGAGGTCGGCGTGCCGAAAATCTTCTGTATTTTGAACCTTATCTCACCGGGAAGCTGCCTGTACTGGAAGGTATCCAGATTTATGGTCATCTCCAGGTTCTCCCTTGCCTCCCTGTCCCAGAAAATTATTACCTCGGCGTCCCTTACAGTGAACTCGGTTCCCCTTTCCGAGACCATTCCAACCGTGTTCTTTCCCTCTGTTGCCAGGTTTTCGAATTCTATCCACTGGATCAGGTTTGGCGTTCCGTTGAAAACCTGTTCGCCGTTGACGGAGACGAAAAGCTTTCCGTCTCCCTTTATCTCGTCGAATTTGAGTATTACCCTTGCCAGTTTTACGGGTGTCTCCTCCTCTTTTACGTGAAAGTCAAAACTCTGTGAAACCTCGCCTGTAAAATCGGACTTGAGCTGTAAATTTTTGATGTGATAAACAGTTGGGGCCCACAGCCTCCATCCGCTTGATTCCGCTGTTAAGAGCAGTTCGTTCCTGGACTGGAACACAGACCTGTTCAGGAAGACTTCAAAATTCTCCCCGGGGCTGACATACCGGGAGTAAATGGTTTCCCCGTTCAGGCCCACCAAAATCCTGCCGTAAAGGTTCGTATCCTCCACCTCCCCGGTAAGGGTGGCTGAGGAAAGCTTTTTGAGTTCATCCTCATTGAGGGAGAAAACTCTCTGGTATTCGTTCGTTGTGAACAAACCGTTCTCTATTACCACTTTTTCAAGGTCCACGAAGGATTTTTTCTCTGTTATGTAGCTTACCTGGAAGGGCTTTCTGCTTAGGGTTATGTGACGGAGGTCTTCAACCTCCTTGGTGCCCACGAAATCCCCTTCTGGAATTGTTATTTCCGGTTCTGTGGTCCGGTTTCTGGTGGTGGGAACGAACCTGTAGCTGGGTCCCTCGCCGAAAAATTCCGTGTCGCTCAGGAGCAGGAAGAACCCGAAAAATAGCAAAATTCCTACTATAAACACTCTTGTAAAGATGGGAACCTTTCCCATGGGGGTGTGCCTCCTTTATTCTATTTATTTTAGAATACGGTGTTATAAATATTTATTAGAGCCTTGAAGGTGTTTTTGTGAAGATACTTAAGAAGGAACTCAAGAAGGGTTTCTTGACCCTGAAGATGGAAAACCCTGACGACGCCTGGAAACTGGAGGGTCTGCTGGAAGAGGGGGATCTTGTCAGCGGCCGCACCCTTCGCAGCAAGGAAATTCTGAGGGGGGACAGTAAGGAAAGGACAGGTAAAAAGCCGGTTTTCCTGAAAATAAAGCTGGGGAAGAAGGAGTTCCATGACTATTCGGGCAGGTTGAGGCTCACGGGAGAAATAGTTGAGGGACCCGAGGACACCATAGGCTCTTATCATACCTTCGGCCTGGAAGAAGGGACCGTAATAACAATAGAGAAGGAATGGAAAAAATGGCAGCTGGACAGAATCAAAAAGAGCCTTGTCAGGCAGCCGAAAATTCTGGCTTGCGTGATGGACGAGAGAGAGGCGGTTTTTTCGGAAATAGGGGAGAAAATAAAGGCTGTGGCGGAAATCAGCAATCCCCGGGCAGGGAAGCAGATGGGGGAAACCGACTTTAGAAATTATTTTGGCGAGCTAATTTCTTTTCTTAAGGGCAAATCAGAGTATTATGATAAGATAATACTGGCAGGTCCCGGTTTTGCCAAGGAGGATTTGCAGAAACAGATAAAGGAAAGGGAACCGGAACTTTCCAAGGAGATTGTTACGGAGACCTGCTCCCATACCGGGGAGACGGGAATCCAGGAAATAATCAAAAGAGGGGCCGTGGAAAGGGTCGGAAGAGAATCAAGGATAAGCCTGGAAACCAAACTGGTGGAGGATTTCCTGGGGGAGATTGCAAAAGACGGCCCGGTGACTTACGGAAAAGGAGAGACAGGAAAGGCAGTGGAAATGGGGGCCGTGGAGAAGCTTCTGGTCTCGGAGAAGGATGTGAAGGAAAACGAGAACCTGATGAAAGATGCGGAAAAACATGGGGCAGAAGTGTTCGTGATATCAGAGGAACACCAGTCCGGTCAAAAACTGGCCAAACTTGGGGGGGTGGCCGCCTTCCTGAGATTCAAGGTTTAGAATTCTACATACAAGTCTCCTTTCTTTTGCCTGACAATACCCTCTATGGTCCCCACTCCTTCGTAGCCCGCGTGTCTGGAGAGACCGCTTATTTCCCCTGTCTCGTCCTTTATCCTGTACTTTACCCTGTTTTCCTTGGGCAGGAATTCCGAGGACAGAATTTCACCTTTAATCATGACCCCCTTTCCCATGTAGTCTTGAGGGCTGTCAACTATTTCCCTTACTTTGGTGAAGGGGTCCGGAGGCGGCGGAAGCTCGACTGGTTCAGGCTCTTTTTTCCTTTCCTTAAGGTAAAAAATGACTATAAGTACAGCCACCAGCAATATAATCAACAGAATTAACATGTTCAGGTCAAGCTTGAACCCGGTTGGTAATAGCTGTATGCAGTCACCCGGACAGTTCTCCTCCGTTTCCCCTGACTCGCATATGCCGTTTCCGCAAACTGTCTCGTCCTCAGGACCTTCAACGGGTATGGTGGTCGTGGTTGTAAGGGCCTCTGCAGCTCCCCCGGCAATCGCGAAGTAGGAGAATTCCTGGAAATTTGACTTGTATTTTATCTCGCTGGCTTCTGTCTCAATTTTTTCCGTTTCAAGTTCGTTCCAGCCGCTGTCATATTTCCACAGGCTTACCTTTCCAATGGATTTGTCCTCAATCCAGTCCCTTTCCACGGAGAAATGCAAAACAATGTTCTTGGTCCTGCCCTCAAGACCTTCTGTATCGATTTTGAGGTAATAGTAAACCTCGCGATCGGATAGCCTGGGAACTTCCCATATCTCCCAGGGTTCAAACATTTCTATGGTTATCTTGGCCCTGTAGATTGACTGGGAAGCGTAAACAGTGATGCTGTAAACCGTGCCGTTCCATTCACCTATATCTATTGTCTTGGAAGAGCCGGAGCTTATGCTGAGATAGCTTATCTCCACCTTGTCTTCGGATATCTCGACCCTGGCACTGGACGCTCCTCCACCACCGCCCCCGCCTCCGTTGCCGTCGTATAGGGTGGTCGTTGTGGTGGCAGTGGTGCTTGTGGTGGTCGTTGTGGTTGTTGTCGTATAATTCTGGAGAATCTTGCTCACATTTACCCCGGAAGTTGTGACCGTGAGGCTTTCCTGTAAAATCTCATATCCCTGGGAGCTCCCGTTTACTATATAGGTGTAGGAACCCGGGATGACGTTGTGGAACAAAACCAGGCCGCCGGAATCGGAAAGGTTTGTCAGGTAAACATCATATCCGTTCCGGGCTATTAAACCCGATTGCAGCATGCTGACATTTATGTTCTGGAGGGGGTCGTAACTGGAGTTTGTTATGTTGAAAAGAACTTCCGTGTCCTTGAGTATTATGGTCTTGTTGTTGCCCGAGCTGCCGTCCTGGCCCAGAACTGCCTCTACGGTCTCGTTTTTATCCTGGTAACCCAGAGCCACCAGCTCTGTGGAGTTGAAGCTTATGTTGTAGTTTCCGTAAGGCACCTGCCTGAAAAGGACCTGTCCGGAATCACTGGTGATATTCTGGAAGGAGTTGTTTTCGTTGTACATGTAAACTGTAAGACCCGGCAGGCCGAGAGAGCTCTCGTTTCTGACTACCGCCAGGAACTGGGTCTCGTTGAAGGTGTACTGGTAGGTATTGTTTTCCCCCGGAGTCACGTCTATCTGAACGGTCTGCGAACCGAAACCGTATATGTCGGCAAGGTCTCCAGAGAAGGTGACGTTATAGGAACCTCCGGGGACCCTGTTGAAGACGACGGAGCCGTTTTGCGTCACGTTTTCGTAGCCGTCCATGGTCACGGTTATGTTATCCAGCGCACTACCATCCTGGTTCACAACGGTAATGTTTACATTTGTCTCGTTGAGTTTTATGTTCTTGGTGTAGTTCTGACCCTGTGTCAGGAAAGTATATTGGGAATAGACCCCGTAGCCAAGCTCACTTCCGTTGATTGTAAGAACCCTTCCGCCGCTTGGGAGCAGACAGCTGAGTACATTTCCACTGATGCTGCAGTATTCGTGCTCTGAGTCATAGACATCGCTTCCCCATTTTATGGTCACATTTTTTGTCAGGGTCGAACCCGTGACGTTCAGGTTAAGGATTGACCTGCCCAGGGGTATCATGTGATAAGCGAGGCTTGTATTGCCCGGATAAATTGTGTTGTTGTACTCAAGGGCAAAGTAATTTGTCTTGTTAAGCAGGATGTCATAGGGATAGTAATTAGTATGGGAACTTACGCTGAAAGTGAATGTCCCGCCGCTCGTGGATTTTTTGTAGGCCTCGCAGTTTGAATAGCCTCCGTAGCAGGTCTTGGAACGCAGGCTGATGTTAACGCCACTGAGCGGCTTGTCGGTCACAACCTCCTTTACAGTTCCGCTTACTGTGCCTCCTCCTTCCATGCTCTTGTTCAGCTCCGTGGCACCGGCTTGGAACTTCTTTGTGTATTCAAAGCCCGTTTTCCATCCTGTTCCCGTGACCTTCATGCAGT
>CP070662.1:125196-137357 GCA_020355185.1 archaeon | reverse complement strand
TGACGGCGGCGGTGTAGTGCTGGGCTCGGAAAAGAAGGCTACCATGGGCTACCTTGTGGACAGCATCAAGGCAAGAAAGGTTTATCCCGTAGACGACAGGATAGGAATTACCACCGCGGGGAACGTGGGAGACATACAGACCATAGTCAGGTACCTCAAGGCCGAGGCTAACATATACAAGCTGCAGAGAAACAAGAAGGTGAGCACCCGTGCTCTGACCACACTCCTGGCAAACATACTGCAGGGAAGCAAGTACTTCCCCTACCTGGGCCAGTTCGTGATTGGAGGTTTTGACGAGAAGGGACCGCAGGTTTTCTCTCTGGATCCATTCGGAGGAGTGGTTGAAGGGGATGATTATTACGCGACGGGCAGCGGCTCGCCCATGGCCTTCGGGGTTCTGGAGGACAAGTACAAAAAAGGAATGAAAAGGAATGAAGCGGTAAAGCTGGTTTTAAAGGCGATAATCGCAGCCACCAAGAGAGATATAGCATCCGGGGGCGAGGTTGCTGTTGCCGTAATAGACCAGAACGGCTACAAGGAACTGTCCGGAGAAGAGATAAAGTCTTTGTAATTGCTTGAAGATTTTTGAGCTGTTTTACGTATTTATCTGAAGTGATATGAATGATGAAAATTAAAGAAGCTATACTTGAAGATATACCCGAGGAAGCAGACATCACGGACATATGTTTTGAGGGTTCAGAGATAGTCATATATGTGAAAAACAGGGACTTCTTTACCAGCAACGGCGCTGTCATAAAGCAGATAGTCAGCAAGATGAAGAAGAGGATTTCCGTCAGGCCCGACCCGTCAATAAGCATGGACATGGAACAGGCCAGGGAAAGGATAAAGAAGATAGTTCCGGAGGAGGCTGGGGTAGACGAGGTAACCTTTGAGCCGGCCTTCGGCAGGCTGACCATAGAGGCCCAGAAACCGGGCCTGGTTATAGGCAAGAAAGGTGAAACGCTGAAAAGGATAAAGAAAGAGACGCTCTGGTTTCCCGTGGTGAAGAGGGCTCCCACAATACCCTCGGAAGTCGTACAGACCATAAGGAAGGTTATATTTGAGGAGTCAGAATTCCGGAAGAAGTTCCTGAACAAGCTGGGAGAAAAGATTCATTCCGCGGAAAAGAAGGAGATAGAGTGGGTAAGGATGGGTTTCCTGGGCTCGGCCAGGGAGGTCGGCAGGTCGTGCCTGCTTCTGCAAACACCCGGAAGCAATGTCATAGCAGATTGCGGGATAAAACCCACAAACGATGAATTTCCGTACCTGAACGCGCCGGAGTTCGACATAAAGAAACTGGATGCGATTGTGCTGACGCATTCGCACCTTGACCACTGCGGTTTCATACCTTATCTTTACGAGTACGGATACGACGGCCCGCTGTACTGCACTGCCCCGGTGAGGGACCTTATGGTGCTCCTTTGCCTGGACTACCTGGAGGTGGCCCAGAGAGAGGGAAACAAGGCCCCGTACTCTTCCAAGGACATAGAGAATGCCATAAAACATTCCATAATTCTTGACTACGACGAGGTAAGCGATATAACCCCGGACATGAGGATAACTTTCGAGAATGCCGGACATATCCTCGGGAGCAGCCAGGTTCACATACATGTCGGGGAAGGGCTGCATAACATAGTCTACACGGGGGACCTTAACTTTGACAAGTCAAGGCTTTTCGATCCCGCATTCACACGCTTCCAGAGGGTGGAAACCCTCATAATGGAGAGCACCTACGGTGGGGAGGATTCCCTGCAGCCCCAGAGAAAGGAAGCGGAAGAGAAATTGAAGAAAATAGTCATGGATACCCTGAAGAGGGGAGGGAGGGTCCTGATACCATCCTTTGCCGTGGGAAGGGCCCAGGAGGTAATGTGCATTCTCTCGGAAATACCGGACTTCAAGTATCCTGTCTATCTGGAGGGAATGTTGTGGGACGCAACGGCAATACACACAACCTATCCGGAGTACCTGAACAAGGACCTGCAGCAAAAGATATTCCACCAGGGTAAGAGCCCCTTCACCAGCGGAATTTTCAAGAGGGTGGGCTCCACAAAGGAAAGGAACGGGATACTCAAAACCGGTGACCCGTTCGTGGTTCTGGCCACCTCAGGCATGTTGGTGGGGGGACCTGCCATAGAGTACCTTAAGTCATTTGCAGAGGACCCTAAGAACACACTTATCTTTGTGGGTTATCAGGCTGAAGGAACCTTCGGGAGGAAAATACAGAAGGGCTGGAAGGAGATGCCCGTGACCGAGAGCGACAACGGGAAGAGGAATGTTCTGGAGATAAAGATGGACGTGGAAACGGTCGAGGGTCTGAGCGGCCATTCGGACAGGAACCAGCTGCTGAAGTACGTGCAAAAGCTGTCTGACAAGCCCAGAAAGATGCTACTGGTCCACGGCGAGGAAGGGAAGTGCATAGACCTTGCCAAGTCGCTGCACAGGATGTTCAGGTGCGAGACCATCGCGCCCAAGAACCTGGAAATGGTAAGACTGAGATAAAAACTCTGCATTCTCAAGAACTTAACAATTTTCATACCTTCTAATGCGCAATTCGTATCGATTTATTATACGTTTCCTGTGTGCATCAATCAATTCAAGTTTGTATTTGACCTCTTTAAAAGAAGTATCTTCATGAATCATAAACATATAAGAAGAGGAAAAGACTTAAACCCATTTAAAACCCGTAATCTATATTAAAAATTAGAAGGGATTTGGGTTTTCATATAGAAAAGACTTTAAAGTGACTGGCTCTGGGAGCGGTCAACCCTTGCGAAGCTGGGCGTGGCGATTATGTAGTTCTCGTCGACCCCTGCTATGTCCCCGTTGAGAGCGGTCACGGTCTTCCTCAGCCTCTCTATGGCCCTCTTTAGCTCGGACATGTCCTTCTCCTTGAGGGTCTTTATCTTGGCGAAGACTATGTTTCCTTCCCTCAGGGCCCTCTGGACCATGTCTATGTCTCCGTAATCGTTAACCTGGGCTATCCTTATTGGAATTGCATCTATGTTCGGCGCGCCTGCGTGGTCGAGTTCCAGAAATTCCCCCTCATCCAGTTCCCTCTTGCCGCCAAAAATCTTGTCAAGTGCCATTCTTTCACCTCTAACTATATTTTATGCATTAAGTATTTATATCTTAACCGGAATGCTGCAGAGCCTCAAGCATCGAGACTATGTTCCATATCTGGGTCCTCGTATAGGAAGGGATGTTGGGATCGTTGGACATCTCGTCCAGAGTGGAAATGCATGAACTGAGCCTTACGGAAAGCTCGTCATCCTCGTTTTTCAGGTCTTTCAGGCATTCCTCGCAGGAGGCCCTTATGTTCTTGGGTACGGTTCTGTCCTCCTTTATTCTTGAAAGAGCCTGGATTATAACATCCAAATCCATGATTATCACCGGCTGTTGAAAGGTAACAGACATAACAATTAGTAATATAAGACCCGACAACAATAAAAAGCTTTCTGTCCGGGGAAATCAAATATTTAAAACTGAGAATTCTTGTGGTTTCTATGATGACAGAAGAACTCAGTTTGGAGGGATACATGGAACTGGATGTGGGTAAAGAGTCCCAAGATAAGAATTTTCAATGTGCAAGAAGGGTCAGCTTTTATGACACTCTAAACGAAGAAGAGTTTGAAAGATACAAAAAGGATAGGATTGAATTTATGAAAAAGGAGAGACACTTTTTCAAATGTCTAAAGAATATCAGTATAAAAAATAATCCTAAAATCTTCACATTTAAATATGAGAAATTGTACGAAGGGGTTGCTGTTAAAGGGGTTGACGAATTATATGAGGCTGGAGAACCTGTTTTTGTTATAGATAGATTTGAGTTGGATGGTCCGACTGCTGCTTTTTGCCTTTTCTTTGAAAAATATGCACCTGTTCTTTTCAACGCTATTACAAAGCAATTTGAAGACCCGCAGGTAAGAGTTATGGAGATAAAAATTTTCGATAAAGAGCGAGAACGGGAGAAAATATACAAAAAATTCCAAGAATATTCGAAAAACAAAGGGCTGGAATTCTGTTGTACTGACAAAAATTTATTCTATTTCACTAAAAAGTGATTTCATCCGGATTCAGAATCGGTTTCTGGAAGGAAGTCCTGTTTTCTATTGCTATCCTCGGGCAGGCACAGTTTATATAACAATCCAGGTTCAGGCCCAGAAGTTTCTCCGGGGTTATGCAGTCCATGGCGAAGATAAAGGCTTTCTTTCCTTCGGATTCCAGCTTCTTTTTCACGTTCAGGATTTTCTCTGTCTGAATTTGTCCGGGCTTTGTTGAAACCAGAATTCCAAAACTTGAGCAGTCCCCGGCAAGGGCCTTCGCGGCCTCCCTCTGGCGCAGGAAAAGGTCCGGGTCAACCTTCCCAAGGATCTGTTTGTCCGGGTTCAGGGAAAATACAGGCTTTTTTGTTTTCAAAGCCAGGCCGAGAGGATGGAAAGCACCGGAGCCCACGTACAGGTAACAGTCCACCATTTTCTCAATTTTCAGGGCTTCCGATACATCACAGCCCAGAATCTGGCCCGCCAGGAAGCAGGTCTTGCCGCGGTTTTCAAGATGTTCTCTGACAATGGCCAGAGAATCCAGGTAGTTTACGGATGAGACCAGTCCCATCTTTTCGGGGAGTTTTTCCAGATTTTTCTCCAGAATACGGACAGGATCCCAGTCAAAAAACCATTCATAGTAAAGAACCGGTACACTGCTCTTAACACCGAAATCTGAGTGGCCCACGTGAACCAGCAGGTCGCATTCCAAACGTTTAGCCTCGCAGTCCCTGAGGTCGCATGCCCCGTAGCAGGGATCAAGGGAAACATAGGACTGGATTCCTTCCCCGGAGAGTTTTTCCTCCAGTTCCCGGCTTCTGGTTATCAGGCCTTCCGGCAGCTGGACAAGGACGCGCTTTGCTCCTCTGGCCTTCACCTTTTCCACAAGCTCTTCAAGACTGGACATGTTTAGAATTTGGTGCAAAACAATTTAAATTGGTTAGAAAAGGGCGTTGACGGCCGCGGTGTAGTCGAAAATACCTATCACAAATATGAGGAATTCCAGAACAAAAAACAAGGTTATAGCTATCAGGAGAATGACCAGCAGAGACTTCTTTATACCGGCCTCGTAAAAACCTATAAGCACTCCCAGACCCAGCCCGGCAAGGTGCGCTGTGTAGGCCACGTTGGGGTCACCGCCGAAGAAGAAGGCCAGAATGGTGTAAAGTGTGTAGACTATCCCCACGAACAGGAGAGGGATTGGGATGAGAGTCGGGAAGAAAATGAGTTCAAAAGGCTTCTTTATCATGGCCACCCCCATTATGGTGAAGATTGCACCGGAAGCCCCAACAAAGAGCTCGTAGGGGGAGTAAAAGAACATTGAGAAAATGTTACCGACTATTCCTCCCACAAGAAAGATTATAATGAACTTATTCTTGCTCATGTCCTCCTCCAAAGCCCTTCCGAAGAAGAAAAGGGCCAGCATGTTGAAGAACAGATGAACGATATTACCGTGAACGAAAATCGAGGTTATCGGGGTCCAGACCTTTCCTTCCCTGAGGTTATCCGCCGAGAAACCGAAGGTTTCGTAAAGATCGTCAACCTCCCCGGGAGATGCCATGTTGAAGAAAGCGTAAACCAGAACGCAGATAATTATCAATGCATAGGTTATTTTCATAATAAAAATTGGATTTTTATTTATAAAATGTTTCAGACTATCCTGCAGCGGCAGGGCAGTTTATGCGAAGCTCTCCTCAGGGCCTCCCTCGCTATTTCCTGCTTTCCCTCGGTAACCCTGATTGTTATTATCTTCTGGCCCTTGTCCACCACTGCGGCGAATCCTATGGGCTTTCCGAAGGACCTTCTCATGCCCTCCTGAAGCCGGTCCGCCCCTGCCCCCGTGGCAAGGGCGTTCTCCCTCATGACCTGGTGCGGATAAACAAGAACCTTGAGAAAGTATCCTTCCTTGCCCAGGTTCAGCCCCAGATACTTGTTGGCATTGACTCTCGCTGACTCCAGGGCATTGTGTCTTATCTGTACCTTTTCTTCCGATACGAGATGAAGAGTATGCGCATAGCTGCCTTTGGGGTCCCCGACCTCAAACTTCACTATCTTGGAGCCCGGAACACCCTTCACATAGGACTTTCTGGGTCTCCTTCTCGATACCCTGGTGTAGGGCCTCTTGGGATTCCTGTAGCATCTTCCGGGTCTTAGAGCCATTTAACCATCTCCTTTACTCTCTATGATTTATAACACCGTTACCTTTATTGACTATGGAGATATATTTAAATGTTTATTCCCTATATAAAGCTGAGTGGTGTGTGGCATGGTTTCTCCGAACAATTACAAAAGACCTTCCTGGGACGAGTATTTTATGAAGATAGCCGAGATGGTCGGAAGAAGAGGGACCTGCGACAGAGGCAGGAACGGGGCTGTTATAGTCAAAAACAAGAGAATCCTGAGCACAGGATACGTGGGTTCGCCGGTGGGTTTGCCACACTGTGACGAGGCGGGCCACCAGATGAAGGAAGTTTCGGGGGACGATAAAAAAAGTATGCACTGCGTTAGGACCACGCACGCGGAGCAGAACGCCATTGCCCAGGCGGCAAGGTTCGGGATGTCTATAGAAGGCGGGACAATTTACACCAAGATGACCCCCTGTTACACCTGCGCCAAGATGATAATAAATTCGGGCATAAAGAGGGTGGTCTGCGCGAAGGACTATCACGCCTCGGAGGACACCAAGAACGTGTTCAAAGCGGCCGGCATAGAGATGGTTATAATTGACAAGGATATAGAAAAATACGAGAACCAGTAGCTAAAACGGATTTAGGAGCCTGTTCCAGAACTTGTTTTCCTTCTCTTTCCTTTCTTTTTCCTCTTTCTTCATCTTCTTTATGTTCTTCTTTATCTTGGCCTCGGTTTCCTTCATTGTCTTTTCATTGTTGCCGACGCCGGAGGTGTTGCCGAAGCCTATGACAAGAATTTTCTCCTTTTTGGGCCCTCTCTTTATGACTTCCTCCAGTTTTTCCACGGCTTTCGGGAGGGACTTGTATACGTCCTCCACCATGGGATAGATGGCGTTCTCGCTGACCTCCTTTATGCCTATGGAGTCAACGGGTATGTTCTTCTTTAGGGCCACTTCCTCTATCTGGAAGCCGTGATAGGATATTACCTCGTTTCCCCTTCTTCCCACGCCGACTCCCTCCATGACCACGCCGTCCTTCTCGCCCTCAAGGGCTCCCGCGGCGTCCACGGTTATTATCCTGTCTATCTTGTTTTTTCTGCTTATTTTCTCCACGAACTTTCCCGGGTAGCCTATGGTCGTCCCAGGGCCCAGGGCCTTGGAAAGGAATACGGTCTTACCTGCTATTTTCACTTTGGCATAGGCAAACTGCTCTTCCTTCATTTCGGTCACCTTCGTCCTGGAGGGTATCATTGAGGCTATCACCAGGGGACCTATTCCGTCGCCTATCGGGGCATTGTCAACGAAGGCGTCCACCGACTTCTCCAGGGCTTCGGCTATCTTCTTTATTAGGGGAAGCTGCATCTGTATTATCATGGCCAGCTGCAGGATTTTGTATTTCTTTATAAGCTCCAGGTAATGCCTTATTATTTTCACCAGCTGGTATAGTCCGGCGTTGTGCTGTATGGCGGCGGCGATGTCCTTCTTCTCCTCCTGGGAAAGTTTCGGGGCTATCTCATTCACGAAGCCCAGTTCCCTTTCCTCCGCGTGTTTTATGACCTTGTGGACCTTGTTTACGATTCCGTATGGGTCCATACTTACCGGCACCCCTATGAAGAATTCCATGAAATTGGTGACCTTCTCCTTCAGCTTCTTGTCCGGCTTCTTGGTTACCTTCTTCATTATCCTGTTCCTGCCCCTGTCCACCATCTTCTCAAGTTCCTGGACATTCTTCTCTATCTTGGTCACCATCTGGTATATCATCATCCTCGGATAGAGAAGGATGAAGACGAAGAACATGAAGAACCACAGGATGTTTCCAATCCAGTCTCCTCCCCCGCCGAACTGCATTAACATTTTAGACACGTCCTCTGATTTTTTTGAAAAGGCCTGTCAAAATACTGGCCTCTTTTTTTGACAAAATACTCCTTTCAATAACATTTCTCAAGTAGGTATAAATAATTTTCTTCTTGTCTTGAGAATAGTTTAATCTTTCGATTACTCCTTTAAATAGGTTTTCCAGATTTGAGATTTGTTGTTGCTCCGCCAGGTCCTTTTCTGGTTTAGACTTTCCAAGCTCGTACAGGACGATGGCAACAGAGTGGGAAAGGTTCATCACGGGGTAGTCCCCGGAAGTGGGTATGTGGCAGATGCAGCCGCATCTTTCCAGTTCCCTCTTTGACAATCCCCTGCTCTCCCTGCCGAAAACGATTGCCACCTTTCCCTTGCCCATTCTTTTCCTCAGGTCTTCCGGAGTTATGTAAGACCTCAGGGGATTTTTCCCGACCTTTATACCCGTGGTCCCCACCACCAGGTCGTATGAATCCCAGTCCATTTCTTTCTTTATCTTTGCCTTTTCAACAAGGTCCCTGGCATGCATGGCGAAGCCCTTGGTCTCATTGGTCACGGGGCACGGGTTCACCAGAACCAGATTCCCGAAGGAGAGGTTTTTCATAACCCTTGCCACGGAACCTATGTTTCCCGGTGATTCGGGCTGGAGAAGAACTATGTCTACGGGCATATAATTTATATAAACCGGATATATAATTAGATTATGGCTGACTGGAAAGTGATTTTGGTTGTTTTGCTGGGCCTGCTCCTCATAAGCGTGGGGCTGTTCACAGAAATAGGGCTTAACCTCGGAGGATTCGGCAGGCAGATAAGCGACACGCTGGGAAGGTCGATACCTCTTGATTTTTGGGAAACCGGGGAAGGGGGCAACATATCCATAAGCGGTAATTTTTACGTGGACTGCATTGATCTGAGAACCCTGCCCCTGGGCCTGGTGAAGGTAAGTTACCTGCCCTCACTTCAGGATACCGATATATTCCTTTCGGATACAAGACTCACCACAAACAGTCAGACGGAAATAGAACTCTCCGGATACAGCGGAACTTTCAGCCTGAACAATACCAGACTGAGTCTGGTCGGGAACGCGGAAGAGGTCACGGTAAACAGGGTCAAGTTTGAGACTGTAAAGAAGCTGATCCCGGTTAAAATGGAAACCGTTTTCTTTGACCGGGTATACGTGGAGGAACTTTACATGAACAGGCTTGAGCTGGAGGAGGTCGTGGGGGAGGTTAATATCCAGAACAAGGTAAACCTGAAGATGACAGGCGAACCGCTAAAGCTTGAGGGCTTTGCGGGAAGCCTTAATGTGACTTCCGGAAATTACGAGATAAACGGCATGGTAAGAAGGGTGTTCGTGTCCGGAAACGATTACACGGCCATGGTAAGCTGACTACTTTCTCTTTTTCTTCCACATATCGCTTATTTTTTTCCTTTCTTTCTTCCTCTTCTCCTCCAGGTCCTCCTCTATTTCCTCCTCAATCTTTTTTCTCTCCGAGGCCTTCCGGAAAGGGGATGTTATTACACTAATGAACTTTCCTGCCCCCCTGATAAAGGTTGCCAGCAGGAAGAGGACTACGGCGAAAGTCGCGTAAAATATCAGGGTCCCCAGGTTTATCGGTATTCCCCAGTTGAAAAAGAAGTTCATGGCAAAGGGGAAAAGCAGTCCCGCTATAATCACCAGAAAGATGGTGAAGGCCAGCCTTACTATCTTGTAGAGGAAAAAAAGTGCTATGGCAAATATTATGAGAGTCACAATGCTGTTTGTCTGGAGGAAGGCTATTACCTTGTCTATCAGACCCAAAATGCTGAATTCCTCCACTATCTCGGTGGCCATGCCGGTTATGAATCCGGTGATATCCCCTATGTCCATTATTTATATTTTTGCATAACGGAATATATATTTGTCCCGATGATGTAGCCAGTAAATTGAAGCAGATTTCATCTGCTTCTAGCTGGAAGGAGGTGAGCTGAGGGATGTTATTTCTTGAACTTTATTTCCACGGAATGGTAAGCAGGCTCTTCTGTTAGGGAAGCCGGTTCCAAGCCTTTTTTACGGAGTAATTTATAAGCCACATACTTGCATAATCCTTTTTTATTGAAACTGAAGGCCCCGGGTGCTTCAAACATTTTTCCCAGTTCAAAGCTGTGACCAAGATAATATGCAGCATGGGCTTCTCCGTACGCTCTGCTCCATAAATCGGCTGCCGGGTCTTCGGCTTCTGTGTAATATATTATGGTTTTTTTCATCCTGATTCTTCTGGGATTTTTTTTATCTGAAACTTTAAAACTGAACTGAAAAACCCCGTCCTGCTTCAATTTTTTTGGCTCAAGGCCTATCGACCTTATGGTGTCTTCGGTGTCTGAGGCTCCAAATTTCTTCAGTATCTGCATGGTTGTAAAAAGAACGCAGGGAACATATCCGAAATCCTGATAGAAACATCTGGGTCTCCTTTCTACCTTTAATCCTATGGCATCGAATTCTATTTCCTTCTTGTGAATATCTGCCTTGAACAAGTCATCCATGAAACATGATAAAGACTGTAAAGGATTTAAATGAATTCTAGAGAAAAGAAAAACTTTTATATTTTGACTTTTAAGGTTATGTATGACGTGTGGGGTAAAGTTCATTGTGGTTACAGGAGGGGTTCTTTCCGGCCTGGGAAAGGGCCTTTTCATGTCTTCTTTGGGTAAGCTTCTCCAGTCGAGGGGATACAAGGTCGCGCCCATAAAGGTCGACCCTTATGTTAATGTGGACGCGGGAACCATGAACCCGATAGAGCACGGCGAAGTTTTCGTCATGGACGACGGGTCGGAAGTGGACATGGACCTGGGAAACTATGAGCGCTTTCTGGACCTGAGAATGAAATCGGACTACAATATAACCACCGGCAAGATATTCAAATACGTCATAGAAAAGGAGAGGAGAGGGGACTATCTGGGAAAAACTGTCCAGCCCATACCCCATGTAACCGGGGAACTGCAGGACTGGTACAAGAGAGTGGGAAAGGAATCCGGGGCGGATATAGTTCTCATAGAGGTCGGGGGGACCGTGGGCGATATCGAGAACCAGATATTCCTCGAATCTGTCAGGGAGCTTTCTCTTGAGGAGAAAGTCCTGTTCATACACTGCACTCTGGTCCCTGTGATAAAGGTCGTGGGGGAGCAGAAAACCAAGCCAACCCAGCAATCCGTTACCATGCTGAGGACTTTCGGCATATCACCGGACTTTATTTTCTGCAGGTCCGAGGAGCCTCTAATGGAAAATATAAGGAAAAAACTGTCAAAGTTCTGCGTCGTCGATGAGGACAGGATAATCTCGGGTTATGACGTGAACAACATATACGAGATACCGATTTTTCTTGAGGAGCAGAATCTCGCTGAAAAGGTTTTGAAATACTTGGAACTCGAGCCCAAAAGTAGGGACATGAAAGAATGGAAAAAAATAGTCGAGAAAATGAAAAACCCCGGGGGGAAGATAAAGATTGCCATGACCGGCAAGTACATGTATCTTCACGATTCTTACGTGTCCATAAGGGAGGCACTGAAGCATGCCGCCGGGAATCTCGGCTACGATGTGGAAATAAAATGGCTGGAGACTACGGACATAGAAGAAGGTAAAATGAGAGCCTGTGACTGTTTGAAAGGCGTGGACGGCATACTGGTTCCCGGAGGCTTCGGAAGCAGGGGAGCGGAAGGAAAGATAGAGTGCATAAGATATGCCCGCGAGAATGGAATACCGTTTCTGGGCCTGTGTTTCGGTTTCCAGCTCGCCGTTGTGGAATACGCCAGGAACCTTTGTGAGCTTAAGGGAGCCAATTCCACGGAAGTCGACACCAAAACCCCCTGCCCTGTCATAGACATTCTTCCGGAGCAAAAGAAAATCAAAGACAAGGGAGCGACCATGAGGCTCGGGGCATACCCGGCACTGCTGAAGGAGGGTTCCCTGGTGAGAAAACTTTACGGCAAAGAAAAAATCTCGGAGCGTCACCGTCATCGTTTTGAGGTAAATCCGGACCATATAGAAAAACTGGAGAAAAAAGGCCTAGTTTTCTCGGGAGTCTCGCCGAACAGGAGGCTGATGGAATTTCTGGAAATACCGGGACACAGGTTCTTCGTGGCCACCCAGGCCCACCCGGAGTTCACCT
>CP070662.1:103477-125096 GCA_020355185.1 archaeon | reverse complement strand
TGGTCGAAGTCCGTGGTTGCCCCCTTAATCTTTATCGTGTCGCCGACCTTGAGTGTGTCCGTAAGCTCTATCACGGCCACGCTAATCTTGTTGAAGAAATGGGTAATGTCCCCCACTTTCCTTGCCACAAAATCACCTCTAGAATAGTAGAAAGCCTAGATTTAAATAATTTTGCAATTCAGTCTTTTTTGGTTATAAAAACGAAGGACCTTATTTCACCAATAAATTTTTGGTTTATTTTGGGTTTTTACTTTTTAATTCTCCATAAATTTTCATCTTTAAACCAATAATAATTATTTAAGAGGAAAACACTTAAATCCTTTTCTCTTTATAAATATTAATTAAATCCAATTGTGTGGTTTGATATGGGAATTGCCGAATTAATCAAAGACCATGAAAAAGACCTTAAATTTGAAGCACAAAACATGCCACATTTAAGTGACTTTCTGAAGGATTCGGATTCGTATGAAAATGCTTTTACAAAACTACATGAGTATATTTCAGCTTTCCAAGAAGTTCTTGAAGCTTTCGACGTAAATAACATCGAGAAAGACGATTCAAAATATTCCGTTGATATTAGTTTTAATCCCACGGTAAGCCGCCATTTCGGGAGAGAAAAGTTTCAGAAAAAATATAATCTTCCCATTGACAAAAATCTGATTGTAAAGATAAGCATAGGTTTTGACGACGATGGTATAAAAGATTTTGAATATTGTAATTATGATGAAAGTTATGATAAAAAACCGGAAATTTTTATAATGTATCATAACGGAAAAAAGCATACAGGGGCGAAAGTATTCCCCATCAATGAGTGGGACAAAGCAGTTATAGAAACCTTACAATTAGGATAAATATCTTTTTACTACTGAAGGGTCTTCTTGATATTCCTTTGTCGTAATAATCTGAGGTGAAAAGAAATCCTTAACAACATGTCTTTGACCATCCTTTTCTATAAACCAGTGATAGTATTCCTTTGGTTTTCCGGGTACGTCAACTATGTTTAGGTTAACACATCTTTCCATGCTGGGAACATCATCTAAAATTATTGCAACATTTTCTGGAGTTACAAACGGAATTTCTAATTCTGACTCTGGATGTCCGCTAATCTTAAATAAATCATTGTAACCTTCTACGACTTTCCTTCCATATTTCTCAACACCTTCTGATACTTTCCAATCTACTTGTGGTAGACTTGGTATCCCTTTGTATGTTATTTTCATCCTTGATAGTACTGTGGTTTCGCAAGCCATGCAGGTGGCAAGAGGATTTTGAGAGTCGTCCGGGTTTTTATTTCCTTTATCCACTAGAGTAGCCAATCCGACCAAACAAGTCCCTAAATCCATACCATATAAATTATTCATTATTCCATTGATTGTCCAATCTGGTTGAATTATATAACTGGCAACAGAAACAGGGTCAGTTACAGGGGAAATGGTTACAGGAAGTTCTTCGGGTAATCCTACATTTGGATTAATAGCAGTCGGTTTTCCCTGGCCCAACCCTAATACACTGTGTGTATAAACCTTATGTAACCTTTCGATTGCAGGGGTAATTTTCTCTGTAAAATTTTCTTGCAAAGTTCTTAGTATGTCAAAATATCTTTGCAATTCAGGAGTTTTATGATAATATCCCTCTTTGGGGAATTTTTGAACATCAAATCCAGCGTCACTTATTGCTTGTTCAGCCACTGGAAGAAGTGCGGTTTCAAATCTTTTCATATAATTTCTTATCTGAGATTCCTCGGCTCTAAAATATTGTGTGTCATCAACGGTTATTATAGTCATTTTTACCCCTATCTAATCATATACACCGAAAAAGATTTAAGCGTAGTTTATCGGTCCAGAATCTAATCTTTCCCCAGGATGGAGCGGAACAGGACTATGATGGGTATGATTTCCAGCCGGCCTATCCACATGTTGAACATCATCACGACCTTTGCCGCGGCGGGCATGGCCGGGCCGGTTATCCCGGAACTCAGGCCCACGTTGCCCTGGGCCGAGCAGATTTCAAAGATAATGTCTATCAGGTCGTGATGGGGCATGAGAATGGAAAAAGCCAGTATCCCAATAAACAGGAAGACCGCCCAGAGGAAGGAGATCACCGCGGCCTCATTAACCTCGTTCCTGCAGTCCTCACTTGAAAGGAACTTCCTGCCAAGCTTGTGGCTGAAGAACCTTCTGGGCGTGGATATGGCTTGCCTGGTTCTCCAGAAGACTCCCTTGGAAAGCAGTACAGCACGGAAGAGCTTTATTCCGCCGGCTGTTGAACCTGCCGCTCCCCCGATTACCATGGCCAGAGACAGTATCAGCTTGGCGGCATCTCCCCAGGCAGATATGTCAGCGCTGTAGAAGCCTGTGCAGGTTATAGCCGATATGTACTGGAAAAGGGATTCCTGCAAAGACTGGAGGAAGGAAAGGTTGTTCAGGGAGAAGTAATTTACAAGGGTCAGTATCAGGCCGCCGGAAACTATAAGAACGAAAAGGGCCTTGACCTGGGGATCGGTCACGAACTTTTTTACCTTGCCCCTGAGCAGGTTGTTGTGGGCCACGAAGGCTATGGCCCCAAGAATCATCATAAGGATTATTGCCCACTGGGTCCAGACCCCGTAGTATGACATGCTTTCATTGGTAACTGAAAAACCTCCCGTGGACAGCCCGGTCATGCAGTGGTTTATGGCTTCCCAGAGAGGCATGCCGCTGACGTGGAAAAGAAAGATTCCGAGTAAAGTGTAGAGTATGAATATCCACCAGATTGTCTTCACCGTGGAGATTATTGACGGGTGCATTTTCTCTTCACGACCCTCGGACTTGTACAGGGTGAAGGAACCCGTTCCGGGCCTTGCAAGGATGGCCAGGGTCAGCACTATAACACCAACCCCCCCTATCCATTGTATAAGGGAGCGCCAGAACTGGAGACTATAAGGCAGCCTCTCCTCGTTGAGCACCATGCTGAAGCCTGTCCCGGTCCAGCCGGCAAAGGACTCGTAAACAGCATCCACAGGTTCCATGCCCTCCCCCGCCTCGTACTCGGACATGTAAAAAAACGGTATGGAGCCTATTAAGGAGACCAAAAGCCAGCCCAAGGCCGCGGTTATCATGGCATCCTTGAAATTCGTCTCCCCGGCGTTTCTTCCCAGAATATACAGGACACCTCCCAGAGAGAAGAAAACACCGGCGGTAATTATTATAGGTCCCACGGCGAAATATTCCCGGAAAACAAAGGGCATGGCTGCCGCGAACAGAGCAACCGCTCCCACCACCAGGAAAAGCGAACCCAAGTTCCTTGACAAAATAAGCAGGTCATCCTTCAATCTTCACACCTGATTAATCTTTAACTCTGGAATTTAAAAATCTAAAATCCGGGGGCAAGAAACAGGTTAATATTTGTCTCCCAGCCGGTTCAGTGCCTCAATTGCCCATTCCTTTACACTGGGCAGCAGATTTTCCCTTTCCAGTTCTTCCCTGGAAAACCACATCAATTCCTTGCCTTCGTCGTCCGTGTCAAGGCATTTTCCGCCCCTTACTACACCAAGATAAATGAGATTCAAGTGTTCGTGGCTATCGCTTACGCGGTCCAGATGAATGTGAACGGGCTGGATTAAATTCGCGCTTTTTGACTTTTCCAGCGGTGAAACCAGCTCTATTTCCAGTCCCGATTCCTCCTTGGCCTCCCTGACAACCGAGCTGCAGGGAAGTTCATTCGGTTCAATGTGGCCTCCTACGGGAATCCAGTTTTTGACCTTTTTGTTCCAGGTCATCAAGACCTTCCCTTTTCTGACCACGAAAACCGTTGATATGAATTCCCTTTCCTTTTCCATGTATATCCCGCCTATCCCCATAACCAGCCGAACAGGCCTTTGCTTTCCTTTTCTTTCTGTGCTTTCTCCCCGAGCCTTTCCTGTTCCTGCTCCATGTTTTCTATCTGTTCCCGCATGATTGCCCTGACTTCCTCATCACATTCACACTCTTCCATCAGGTTCCTGATCTTCCGGATTCTCTCCCGGTTCTTGCCGATCTCCTGTTCTATTTCCTCCGCGGCTTCCTGGTCGCCTCCGAAAAGGAATTTTGTCAAGCCGTCCCTCTTTTCAATCCTTTCCTCGGCACTTATGGTCGCCTGGACCGAGTTGTTGAATTCCCTTGCTATCTCGGAGACATTCTTTCCGATTCCCCCCGTCAGGTTTTCCATTGCCAGAAGCGAGTGAACAGCCAGCCTTACTTTGTTCTGGTTCCTGTGAACTTCAAGGACCTGTTCCCCGACTTCCTGGAGCTCCCGGTTCATTGCCTGCTCCCTGCTCTTTATCATTTCTCTTAGCTGGCTTACGTTACTTGCGATGGCGGTCCTGACCTGTTCCCCGGCGCCAACAGGCTGGCCAAAACCGGAAATTTCAGTTCCATTCTCCAAGTTTTCAACAACCCCGACTCCGGTTTCAAGGGATTTTCCTGTTTCTTTGCCGGTGTAATTCTGCGCAAGAACAAGTGGAACCAGTAGTAAAAGGATTGTAACGAGAATCATGAATTTTTTCATCATAAATTTTAACCGCCGGAGAGAATCTTGCCTACCTTATCTGCCTGGTTCTTGGGGACCAGAACCGTTATCTTGTCTCCGGGGTAGATTTCCACCTCGGCGGTGGGAATGACGAACTCGTCTTCCCTTTCTATTGCCACTATCAGGCACTTCTTCGGAAGCTTCACCTTCTTGATGGGCTTCCCGGAGAACTTGGACTTCATGGCAAGTGGAAGGGTGAACATCTCTGCCTTCTCCCCGACGTGCATAAAGTCGTCCACCGTGGGGTGCTTGAGGGACTTGTAAAGGTACTCGGCCATCAGGTCGTCCGGATTCTTTACTATGTTGACCTCTTTTTCCATGAACATTGGCTTGGCCTCCTCCTTGTTGACCACGGAAATAAGCATGGGTACCTTCATGTTCTTTGCCAGCGAGACCACCATGAGGTTTATGGCGTCGTCCGCCGTGGTTGCTATTAGGGCGTCGGCCTTCTTTATCTCCGCCTCCTTTAGCGTTTCTTCCTGGGTGGCATCGGCATTTATTATGGCCACGTCGTATTTCCTGGCAAGCTCCTCGCATTTCTCCTCTTCTTTCTCTATTACCACCACATTGTGCTTGTCCTTCAGCGCAAATTCCACGAGCTTCCTTCCGATACCGCCGGCACCCACGATTATTATGTACATAAGAATCACATTGTTTTTTATTTCAGGCCTTCCTTTATCCCCTTTTCTATGTCCTTTTCCACTTTCTTCTCTATCTCCTTCTCCGCCTTTTTCATTTCATCCAGAAGCCTTTTCTTGAGCTTGTCCATTTCCTTTCTCACGTCCTCTTCAACCATTTTTTCTATTTCCTTCTCCAGCTTGTCCGTTTTCTTTTCCGGAGTCTTTTTCATTGCCTCTTCCTTCTTCTTTTCCAGTCTCTTCTCGATGCCTTCCTGTATGATTTCAAGTTCTTTCTTTATCTTATCGCCCAGCCTCTTCTCCACCTTTCCTATGCCATCCACGATTTCTTCAATGTCTTCCTTTATTCTTTCCATGAGACTTTTTTTCATTTCAACGATTTCCATGTATCTACCGGCTTCTTTCTTTTCATCGGGCTTTTCCACGGAGTCCGGCTTCTCTTCGGGTTTCTCTTCCTTGGCAGGTTCCTTTTCTTCCGGTTCCTCTTTCTCCGGGGCCTCCTCTTCCTTTGGTTCAGACGGCTCACTTTTCTCTGGCTCAGCTGGCTCCTTTTCTTTTACAGGCTCTTCATCTTTCGGAGGCTCCTTCTCTGATTTTTTTGTCTCCTCCTTTTTCTCTTCCGCGGGTGTCTTTTCCGCCGTTTTTTCCTTGAGAACAGGGACCTCCTTTTCCTTCCATACGTAGACCATCAGCTTGGCGTCTTCCCTGCCTTCCGCCGAGAATATCTTTCTTACCTCCACGTGTTTCGCGTCTATTTTGTTTTCCTTGGCCAGGTATTTCTGCACTGAAGCCTTGGAAGGGGTGGGCAGACCTTCATGATCTATGATACCCTCCAATTCCTTTCTTTTCAGGAGGGGGTTTTCCTTTGTCTTCGTAATCTTTATCTTCAAATATATCACCTATGACTTGGAAACGGATATTGCATACCTTCCCGGGGCTTTAACCCCCAGAGACTCTGCTATCTCGCTTTCGGGATCTATTATTACGGCAGATCCCTGCCAGTTCCTGGTCAGTTTTGTATTCTTGCAGGCCGGACAGATGTTACCCTCAATAAACCTCTTGCAGCCGGTGCAAACCTTTTCCCTTACCATTATTTATCTCCCTCCTTTTCCGGAGTCTTTTCTTCTTTTTCCGGCTCTTCTTTGGGCTTTTCGGCAGAATCCGGTTTTTTTGGCTGGCCTGCGGCCTGGCTTTTGGAAACCTTCTTATCCTTATCAATCATCCATTTTAGGGCACCCAGCCCGGGCTGCCTCATGGTCAGGCCGACACGGTTGTCCTTGGTAAAAGAAATTGAAATTATTCTTGCCCTTATCAGGTCACCTTCCTTGAGCACGTTTTTCTTGTCCCTGCCCACCAGGACAGAATTTTTCTTGTCGTAACTCACGTAGTCGTTCATTATCTGGGATATGTGGGTCATGGCATCCACCGGTCCTATCCTCACGAATGCCCCGAACTCCGTGATGTCCACAATCTCCCCGAGGGTGACCTCGTGTTCCTCGGGCATGAAAATAAGGAGCTTGAATTTAACGGGGTAATATACGCCGCCATCCTCCGGGACTACCCTGCCCTCGCCGACTTCCTCCACGCTTTCCAAGTTGAGCACGATGCCCAGTTCCTGGCTGAAAACGCCTTCAAAGCTTTCCTGTATGCTTTCTCCTATGGAATCCTCCAGTTCCTTCTCAAATTTTTCCGGGGGCACCCTTACAGAGTCCTCTACTTCGACTATCTTGAACATTCTTGCACCCTAACTAAATTTTCTTTCGTAAAGATTCTTGCTGTGTTTTATGACTTTTCTTGCTTCCTTGGCTCCTTTCCAGCCGCTGGTCTTTACAGTCTTACCCTCCAAATGTTTATATACGTTAAAGAAGTGTTCTATTTCCTCCAGTATGTGGGAGGGCAGGTCCTTTTTATCCCTTATCTTCCCGTACCTCGGGTCATTTACGGGCACGCATATTATCTTGTCGTCGTACACGCTTTGGTCCGTCATTCTCAGGAGGGCAACCGGCCTGGCTCTCAGCAGCATGCCGGGATAGGTGGCCTCCGTGACCAGGACCATGGCGTCCAGGGCATCCCCGTCCTCTGTGTAAGTCTGGGGTATGAAGCCGTAGTCCCCGGGGTAATGGACCGGAGAGTAAAGTATTCTGTCCAGTTTCATGATGTTGTATTTCTTGTCGTATTCCATCTTGTTCCTGGACCCCATCGGGGACTCCACCACAACCATGACCACGTCAGGCAAGCCCGTGCTCTTTATGTCATGCCATAGATTTGTAGCTTCCATAGCCATCAGACCAATACTAAGTATTGCTTTGCCCTTAAATATATTACTTTTCCGCCCCGTGCCCTTGTTTTTTTCCTCAGTTCTATGTCCTGCGTGGCCACCACGAAACCTTCTTTCCTTGCCAGTTCCAGAATGGCTTTGTCCGCATCGCTTTCCCGGGTTTTCAGAGTTTTCACATCCATTTTTTCCACTAGCTGGAGCCCGACCTTCGCGGCCCCGGCATCCTTTCCCTTTTCCCTGGCCAGGCCGCGGAGCTCCCTCATCACGGGTTCAATTGTAAAGACTTCGTAAGACCCGCCAACTACCCTTTCCAGTTCCGAGAAGATGTCAACCCCGAACCTGTCGGGAAGGAGCAGGAAGTTGGTGTCCAAAATTATCCTCATGATAAAAATATGTCCGTTGTCTATAAATTGGTTTATCTCTTTGCAAGAACAAGAGCCCCGTAAAGTCCCGCGTTCTTTCCCAGGCCCGAAAGCTCTATTCTTGGCAGCTTCCTTCCCCCAAGAATTTTTTTTAGGCGCCTCTTTAGCGGTTCAATAATCATCCCTGAATTTTCCAGAGCTATGGATCCGCCAAGAACTATCATTTCCGGTTCAAACTTTTTTATTATAATTGAAAATCCTCTTGCATTATACTTCCCTATTACGTTTTCCAGAAACTCCTTTACAACCCGGTCCCCTTCTGCGGCCAGAGCGAATAAATTCTCCGCGTTCAAAGATTCCTGCCGGAGCCCTGTTTCCCTCTTGTCTTCGGAAAGAAATTCCTCCAAAAGCTCCTTTATCTTGCTCCCGGAAATGGATTTCCATTCTACTCCGCCCACGTCAAAAGACCCGAACTCTGTGTCGTACTCTCCGCCCCTATGAAGGCCCTTCTTGTAAAAACCGCCCCCCAGGCCCGTTCCGATTGAAACGTAGGCCACGCTTTCGAATTTTTTACCCTTTCCGTAAAACTTTTCACCGAGGACCGCAGCATTCCCGTCATTTTCCACGAATGTCTTGATTCTGAATTTTTTCTCCAGCGGAGATCTGATTTCTATCCTGTCCCCCAATATCCTTGAGTGCTTTATCATCCCCCTTTCTGTATCTATTATGCCGCAACAGGCTATGCCTATACTTTCTACGACTTCAAACTCAGTTTTGTTTAGAATTTTCCCGACTATCCCAACCAGCAAATCAGGCAGTCCCTTTTTTGGCGTGTTTTCCTCGAAGGGACCGTAAAGAAAATTGGCTTCCCGGTCCATGACCGCATACCTTGTCTTGGTACCTCCTATGTCGAAAACTATGTACTTTTTCATAAATTCAACTCAAGTTTTTCAGATATCAGTTCTTTGGCTGTGTTTATGTCGGACGGTTTCCCCAAATCAACTCTCTTGCCTGAGAAAATCCATCCCTTTACCCTGCCTTTTTTCCTCAGTATGTATTCCACCGGGAATTCTTCCCTGCCCCTTTCAAATTTCACATCCCTGATAGAATCAAAATATGCCCGGGTCTTCATTATGAATATTCCTATTGTAGCTATTTTGGACGGCTCGGTCCCCTTGGGTGGCTTCTCAACTATGTCCACTATCTCGTCGGCTTCAAACTTCACTATACCGTACCTGCTGGCTTCCTTTACCTCCCTGAGCGCCAGGTATGCATCGAGTCCGTCCTCCATGAAGTTTTCCATAAGTTTTTTTGGGAGGTTTACGTTGGTCATGCTGTCACCGTAATGCACAAGGAAATATTCCGTGTCAATAAGTTCTTTTGCCACGGCTATGGCATGTGCCGGTCCCTTCCTCTCCTTCTGGACAGCGTATTCCATCTTCATGCCGAAAGCCTTTCCGTCAGAGAAGTGGTTTCTTATGTAATGGCCGTTGGAAGGGTGGACGACCACGACAACTTCGGTTATTCCGGCTTCCTTGAGCTCTTTCAGGATATATTCCAGGAAAGCCTTTCCGTGAAAGGGCATCATCATCTTGGGCATAACAGGGCAGGCGGGTTTCATTCTTCTGCCCTCCCCGGCTGCAAGAACAACTGCCTTCATAAACTCACTAATGAAATTCCTTTTGCCGATATATTTAAACCTTTAAAGAATACTTGTAAGGCTAAAAACGTTTTTTTAACAGACCTTAAGTAGGTTATATGCAAAATCAGGTTATGAAAGTACTTTTTGTGGGAACCCACATAGACGACGCGGACCTGGCCGCCGCCGGAACCATTCAGAATCTTGCTAAAAAGGATTATGAGATAAAGGTTCTTGCCTTTTCTTCGGGTTCCAGCGAGGTGGATGCCAGGAGAAGAAAAGAAACCGCCGCAGGGGTTTCGGGAATTCTTGGCTATAAATCTGTTTTCGTGGATATGCTTTCAAAAGAAATTACCCTGAACCTGGTTGAAAAAATAGTAAAAGAGGCCGTAAAGGAATACAAACCAGACCTGGTTTTCGGGCATTCGGTAAAGGACCTTCATCACAGGCACCGCTGCGTTGCTGAAGGTACCCTGAGCGGTGCAAGGTCTGTTCCAAATTACCTTACCTTTACCGGACCTCTTGAAATGAAAGACTCTCCGAAATGCGTGTATTTCACCTTTGGCCAGGAGGAAATGGACAATAAAATCAGGGTTATCGAAATGTACAGGGAGGTCTACGGCAACACAAGGTATTTCAACCGGGAGTATTTCCTGAGTCTCGCCACTTATCTCGGGCAGAAAGCCAACTTTTACAGGGAGAGAGAAAGGGCTCCCCTGGTCGGCAACGGAATGAAAGAAGGGATTCCCTACGCGGAGAGCTTTGAAGTCGAAAGAATGGTCAATCCGTTCTAATTTTTTTTTAAACAAAAATTTTTTTGGAGGCTAAAATTTTCTTTTTAGGAGCCCTTAAGTAGGTTTTGAATGTGACTTTTTCTGAGGTGATATAATGGCAAATTTGCGTGCCACGGTTATTGGACATGGTTTTAACTTTACCCCTACACCAGGACTCAGAAACCCGAAAGACGTTGTTTACGACAGGGTAAGGGAAGCATGCAGAGCGGTTGACCTCTTTTACAAGGGAGGTTATGAAGTAGACTTTATGATTTCCGGGGGGACTGAAACAGACGGAGTAAAGGAAGCGGACAACATAGAAAAAATAGTCCAGAAATACTTTTCGGATGTCTACAAGAAGGCCAATGTCGTTAAGGAAAAAGAATCCCTGAACACAATGGAAAACGTTCTGAAGACGTACGATTTTGCAAGGGACGTTGGCACAGACATACTCTGTCCTGTAAGCAGCATGGACCACGTAAGGGTACCAAGAGAATGGGCATATGAAAGAAAACCGGGAGACCCCTTGCTGGCCTTCATTCCGTCCCAAGAACCTTACAGTAAAAAGGGATGGAAAATAAAGCCCTTTATAACGGAGCCTCCTTATTGGGCGAATGATTTCCTGCCAGGAGTATTTAAAGTCAAAGCTGACAAGAGAGGGAAATTCCAGAAGGGATTTGAGAGTCTGGTGAAGGACTGCAGCCAGGATTAAATTTAACCATAGGTTAGAAAATGCCGAAAGCAATTTGGCTAGATCCGCATGGAGACGACCCCATAATAGCTACGGGTGGAATTCAGATTCAGCTTTTAGACAAGGGATGGGAAATAAAGCAGATTCAGATGACGGACGGCAGACACGGGAGCAACATACTTGAACCCCACGTTACAAAAAAGGTCAGGTCGGATGAAGGGAAAAAGGTCAGGGAATATCTCGGCATAAGAGACTTCTATACTTTTGATGTAGAGGACGGGACCCTGGAAAAATTAAGCAAACCTGAGAAGGAAAGAATAACAGATGAATTAAAGAAACAGATAGAGGAATACGAAGCAGACATTGTTTTTATTCCAGGCAAAGCTGAGGGGCATCCGGACCACAGGGCAACTTACGAAATTGGACATGAGGCAATTGAAAGAATGTGGAAAAAACCTCTTGAAGTCCATTATTTGGTCTGGCTTTTTCCTTTTTACAGAAGCGACCCTGGAGAAATACAGAGAGTTCTGAAAGTAAATATAGACGAGGAACTTGAAAAAAAGCTTACTTCTATAAGGATGAACAAATCTCAGGAGGATGAAGGCAGATATTCCTCTATGGCAAAAAATATCAACAGCTATTTTTCTCTGATTTATTCCGCCTACAGGGATTGGGACAAGAAATCGAGCGAAATAATCGCAATCCCGCAATTGAACGAAAAATATGATGAATTCACAAGGGACCTCAGAAGCTGGGAAGACGTAACGGAAATCTTCCACGGCCGGGAGAGCGAAAAAATAAAAGCTTAGGGTGGTTTGATGGTTGAAAAAAAATTTAACGAGGAATATTTCAACAAAAACGAATTTTTCAAAGAGGATCCCTGGAGATTCGGAAGATCCCCTTATGAGTTAAACAAGTATCAAAGGCAAATTGACCTTATTAAGGCTCTTATTTCTCCGAAGAAACCGGAAAAAGTTGACAGTATACTTGAAGTTTCTTCTGCAGAAGGCATTTTTACCCAAATGCTTCTTGAGAATTTCGAAAACGCCAAAATAACCGGCGTAGAATTCTCATCGGAGGCTTTTAAAAGATCAGTGAAAAACTTAGAACCTTATGGAGAAAGAGTTGAATTAATTCACGGGGATATAGTCGATTATGCAAAAAATTTAAAAGAAAAATCTTTTGATGCAGCTGTTATGAGTGAGGTAATACTTTACATCGGAAACGACCACAGTTTTACAGAAATGAACGACAGGGTCTTCTATCCGGTGGCAAATTCTCTCAAACTCGGGGGAGTTCTGGTTATAGCACAAATAGTTGATCAAAAGGGATATCCTGAAGAAGATTTGAGCAAGACTCCGATAATACATTCTTACAAAGCCATGCTCAGGGACCAGCCCATTCTGAAAAAAGTTTACGATGAACCGTTTTTTGAATACAAGGATGAAGAGGACCAGGTTTTCAACTATGAGTTATGGGGATTCAGGAGAGTTGATGAAAAGGTGGAGCCAAACTGGAAGTGGAGAAAATGAGAGACGTAAAATACCTTGTCAACGCTATTAGAGAGGCAGGAAGAAGAGCCAGATTTGAAGCCAGAGAAATTTTTTACCACGGCGAGATTAAAGATGTCAATTTAGAGGAAACTGTAATCACTCCTGATATAGCAGCGGATGAAGTGATAGAAAAAACTCTAAGAAAGAAGCTGCATGAGAAAGGTTTTGAATATGTTTATGCATCAGAAGAAAGAAAAAAACCAATAATTTTAGGCAGTGACCCGGATCTGGCCTTTTTAATCGATCCCATGGACCAGAGCGAAAGAACAAAAACCGGCCAATTGGATGGCGGGGTTACCTCTTGCATAACCGTCCTGAAAATTGATGAAATAACTGAAAATGGTTATAAAGGTATGCCGTTCGCGTCCCTTGTAATTGAACTGGAAAGAGGTACAGAGTATATAGCCTTTGAAGGTAAGGCCAGGATAGCCGGTGAGGTTAAAAAAAGATTTTTAAGATTTGACGATGAGTTGCCGAAAAGAATAGAAGGAGAATTTATAGGACCGAATGATTACAAAACATTGAAAACCGGACAACTTATCATGGGAGCGAACTATAGCACAAAAAACAGAAATCCCGAGGAATTCAGAAATGAAATAAGTTTTTTAGAAAAATACGTGAACGCTCCATTGAAGTCTGTCGGAACCAACGTCAGATTTGTAGCAGACGGGGGCTCTTATTTCAGTGCTAATGTCGGCACAGGCGTTTATTCTATTTCAATGGAATCTATTCCAACAAAGCCTTCTGAAGCTGCCGGAGACGTTTTTGCAAAAAACATGGGTGGCCAGGTGACTGATATGTTTGGTAACCCTTTGAAAAAAGTTAAAATTGAATGTAACGAAAAAGGTCTGAAAAAAAATTATCATTCTTTAGCTACATGTAATCCAAAACTAACAAAGGAAATTTTGGATACGATAAGCATGACCGAGATGCAGAAATTTTATAATTACGGCGATTTATGATTAAAATTCTTAAATTAACAGGTGTTGTTATGAATTTGGATTTGTGGGAGGATGCTAAAATTGATAAATTTGTGGAAAGTTTACTGGTCAGGGGTTACTCCAATTATAACATTCCCGAAGAGATACCCAAAAAAATTGTCTCCTCTCTTCAAAAAAGTAAAAGCATAAAAGATGCTGCTAAAGATTTTTACAGTATCCCTGAAATAAAAAACGAAAACTCCTCTTTTTGGAAAGGAAGGAAAAAATATTCTTCCGGAAAAGCCAGATACCATGAAGAAATGAAATTCATAGGAAATTTAAATGACAAGAAAGTTCTGGAAATAGGTTGCGGAAGCGGGAATCTGGCCTATCTAATCTCAAAAAAATATAAAATAAAAAAATATATTGCAACGGATTTGTCCCCCCCGGGAAAAGAAATAGATAACGTAGAATTTTTAAAACAAGGTAATAAAACAGAAATTCCCGTTGAGGATTCTTCTGTGGATAGCATACTTATCATGGACATGCTGCATCACGTAAACAAGAACCAACAAAGATATTTAATTAAAAATGCCAAGAACAAATTAAATGAAAACGGTAAAATCGTATTTTTTGAGTACACATTTTCGGAAGAAAAAGAACCTTTATACAGAAGTTATTTTACAGAAAAATTCAACGAATTATCAAAAAAACAAAAATTCGGTTGTATGGAAATTATAGATTACATTGGAAATATTCTGGTCAATAAAAGCGAAACTCCCATGCCAAATTCATACAGAACGATGGAAGAATGGGAGGATTTCTTTAAGAAACTTGAATTAAAAATAAACAATTCGGAATATATAGGATTTCCCAAAAGACTTTTTCATCAGGGACCTTACGGCATTATAAATCTAAGCCTTTAATGTCGCTTGCATCTTTTATCCAGAAATCAGGGTTCCCCTCCTTTTCTTCCTTAACCAAAACTGTTTTTAGTCCAAGCTCTCTTGCTGAAGAGAGCTCCCTTTCCCATGAGTCCCCGACGAAAACAGCTTCTTCCGGGCTGAGACCTAATTTCTTGAGGGGTATTTCGGAGAATTTTTTTGAGGGCTTAAGTTCTTGCGTATCGTCCGCGGTTACAAGGAACTCAAAATAATCTTTCCAGTCACCGAAAACCTTGTCAAGTTTCATCGTTAGGCTTTTCCTGAACTCGTCGCTTGCCACGCAGAGTCTGTATTTTCCTTTCAGGGTTTTTACTATCTCCCTGATTTTGGGGTCAAACTCCAAATCTTCGGCTACAGCATCCCAGAATATTTTTATGGCATCCGTTGCCAAGGTTTCTGCAGTTTTTTCATCAACGCCAAAATGAACAAGAGTTTTTATTGTGCTGTATTTCCTGCTCCTTTTTTTGTAGTCTCTTTCCCCACTGTCAAGGAGTTCTTTTATCACGGACTTCCAGTAGGCTCTCAGCTCATCAGAATTCAGGCCTGTTCTGTCCTTAAGATAAATGAATTTCTTTTCTTCGGCTTCTTTCAGATTTCTTATTTTGTATAAAGTGTGGTCCGCGTCAAAAATAATTGCCTTTATCATTAAGTTTTCCTCTTTTTAACAACGTCTTTGAACTCCGTGTAGAACAGGGTATCAGATTCTATATTTTTCCTTACCACGGTGTTGGGCCCGATGACGCAGTTGGACCCCACCATTACACCGGGCATGAACCTCACGCCTATTCCTGTTTTTGTGTTGTTTCCGATCACCACGCCCAGGGACTTTAAACCTGTTTCCACTTTCTTTCCCTTGAAATGCGTTTTAACAATCCCCCTGTCTATCCTTACGTTGGCTGTTATGGTTCCAGCGCCGATCCTGCAGTTTTCTCCTATCACAGAGTCGCCGAAGAATCCTGAATGCACGTGTACGTTTTTCTGGAATACGCTTCTGGTAACCTCGGCCCCCATGCCGATCATCACGTCGTCCTCCAAGATTGTGTAATCTCTGACAAGGGAGTTGTTGCCAATTATGCAGTTGTCCCCTATGTAACAGGGACCGTTTATCGTGGCGTTTCTGAAAATTCTTGTGTTCTCACCTATATGGACTTTTCCGTTAATTTTAACGGACGGGTCTATCTTTGCTGTGGATGCTATGTGGGGTTCCATGTTTTCCAGCATTTTTTTGCTTACGTTCAGGACGTGCCACGGGTATTTCAGAGATAAAGTATCCTTTTCCGTGACTACAACAGGCACGTCATTCTTCTTCATGTACAAATCCAGAGCTTCTTCGTAGTTGTAATGTTTCTCAGGAACTTTGTCCAGATAGTCAAAGAATTCCGGATGCAAAAGATACATTGATACGACCTTTACTTTGGAAGGTTCCTTTCCTTTATCCGGCTTTTCAATCATGCCTCTGGCCATGCCTTTTTTGATATCCAGTATCCCGTACATCCAGGGCGTGTCCGTTTCCCTGCCCAGAAGAGTTACGTTTGCTCCCGTCTTTTTTGATTTTTCCAGAAGTGGACTCAAAAAAATAGATGCATCCAGATGGTCGGCACCAAGCACAAAGAACTGTTCCTTCAAAAATTTTCTTGCATGGGACACAGCATTTCCCATGCCCCTTGGCTCTTTCTGAACAACGAACTTTACATTTGGCTCTTTTATGACTTTTTCCATTTCCTTTCCGGGACCCTGAACGATTATTATGTCTTCTATCCCCATTGATTTCAGATTGTCGATTGTATGCTGTATCAGGGACTTCCCCATAACTTGGGTTAAGGACTTGTGCCTGCCTTCCGATAAAGGCCAGAACCTGGATGATGCCCCGGCAGCAAGCATGACGGCCTGTGTCATCCTATCACCTCCATAATCGCCTCTGCGAGTTTTTCGGAGTTGTGCGTATCCGGACGGGATTTGTTTACAACTTTTTTAATTACAGTTTTGATGTTCATTTTATTGAGATTATTTTCATCGCATTCAACGAAAGAAAGGTGGAGATCCTCTACGTTTTTCTTGTCCAGATTATTGTTGTCATTAACAATAACACAATCAAGACTGCAGCCAATGTATTTTTCAATCTCCTTCACAAAATTCGAAACCTTGAAATTTTCGGTTTCCCCGAGCTTTGTCATTGTATTGGCAACATAAATTTTCTTTGCCCTGGATTTTTGTATTGCCTCGGGGATTCCCTTGACCAGGAAATTCTGGATTATGCTTGAGTACAGGTCCCCGGGACCGATTACTATTGCGTCGGCGGTCTCTATTTCCTTTAAAGTTTCTTCACACGCCACGGCATCGGGTTTTAAGAAAACCCTTCTTATTTTAAGCTCCGTGTTGTGCTTTGGCACATCTATGTTTGTTTCACCTTCTATTATGCTGCCGTCCTCAAGTTCGGCATAGAGATTGCAATCGTCGAAGCTTGGAGGTAGGATGTTGTGTTTTTCCTTTAAGCCGAATATTTGTTTCGCTTTCTCCAGAGATTTCGGGTCTTTTTGTATGTTCAATGAGAACAGCATGAGATTTCCAAGATTATGGCCATTTAGGCTTGAGTCTTTCTGAAATCTTTTTGTCAAGAATTCTTTCATTATTTTAAATTTTCCCTCGTCAGAACCCAGGGCAAGAAAACCCCTTCTCAAATCTCCTAAAGCTATGCCGCCGAATTCTTTTCTGAGCTTTCCGGTGCTTCCGCCTGAATCGAAAGCGCTGAATACAGCTGTAATGTCGGCATCAAGTTTTTTTAAACCTAAAAGTAAAATGTAACCTCCTTTTCCTCCGTTAAACGTAACTATCTTCACTTCACACCACCACTATCTTACGGTAACGCTTTTTGCAAGATTTCTTGGCTTGTCGGGGTCGCATCCCCTTAAAAGAGCAACCTGATAGGCAAGAATCTGCATGGGGATTATGTGGGTTATCGGATTTGTTATGTCAGATTCCGGGACCTTTATGAAATAATCGAAAATTTCATTGTTTTCCGAACCAACGCCTATTATGTAACCGCCCCTGCTCTTGATTTCCATTGCATTGGAAATTATGTCATTTTCCGTATCCTTTGAAACGAAAACGATGCAGGGAGTACCGCCCTCTATCAGTGCAATTGTCCCGTGCTTCAGGTCTCCGCCCGCAAAACCTTCCGTATGTATGTAGGAAACCTCTTTCAATTTCAGTGCCGCCTCAAGTGCGGTGGGATACATGAGCCCTCTTCCTATCGTAAACATGTGGTCCTTGTTTTTCAATTTTTCTCCAAGCTTTTTCAGATGTTCTCTTGTACTCAAAGCGGTCAGGTCATAAACAGAGTTATAGAGTTCCTTCAGCTGCTTCTTACCCTCTTCCAGTTTTCCCGCGGTCGCATATGCAAGTAGTATCAGTAGTGCTATCTGCGCGGTATAAGCCTTGGTGGACAATACGCATATCTCAGGACCGGACTGTGTGAGGAGGCACTTGTCTGAATTTCTTGTCAGGGAAGACCCCATAACATTTACTATTGAAAGGACCTTGCTTCCCTTTCTTCTGGCAACCTTTACCGCGTCCAGGGTATCGGCCGTCTCCCCGGACTGGGAAACCTCTATAACAAGGGTCCTGTCTGTAAGGAAGTGCTCGAAGTGAGGGAATTCCGATCCCGATACAACGTTAATATGTTTCTTTGCTATCTTTGAGAAGACATAGCTTCCGGTCATGCACGCGTAAGAAGCCGTTCCGCATGCCACGAAGAATATTCCCTTGGCATTTTTTATGTCCTCCGCCACTTCCTTTATCACGTCACTGCTCTGGTTTATTGCCTTTTGTATGGTTTCAGTCTGCTCTATGATCTCCTTGAGCATGAAATGGTCGAACTCCCCTTTCCTGGCCTGCTCGGCATCCCAGTCCACGGTTGAAACCTCTCTCTTGATCTCCTTTCCGTTCAAAAGACTGAAGAACTTGGGACCCTTTTTATCCAAAACAACAAAATCATGGTCCTGAAGGTAAATCACATTCTTTGTATAGTCAATGAAGGCCGGTATGTCGGAAGCAGGGAAGTATTCCTTGTCACCAACCCCTATGACAAGCGGCGAACCCCTCCTGGCTGCAATAATTCTCTTGTCGTTCTTGCTCATTATTAAAGTGGCGTAATGTCCCACGATTTTTTTCAGGGCGGATTTGGATGCCTCGACAAAATCATTCCCCCTCTTCATCTCCTCCTCTATCAGATGGGCGATTATTTCCGTGTCAGTCTCCGATTCAAAATCATGGTTTTTCAAAAGTTTCCTGAGTTCCTGAAAATTTTCTATTATGCCGTTGTGAACCAGAACTATCTCCCCAGAACAGTCCGTATGAGGATGCGCATTTTCCCGGGTAACGCCACCATGCGTGGCCCATCTTGTATGACCCAGACCAAGACATCCGGGAAGGTTCTTGAGATTCATCCTGGAATGAATATCATCTATTTTTCCTGAATCTTTCTTTATGCAGATTTTGCCGTTATGCACGGTGGCTATGCCTGCAGAGTCGTATCCTCTGTACTCCAGCTTCTTCAGTCCCGAAAAAATTATAGGAGCCACTTCTCTTTCACCCACGTACCCAATTATACCGCACATCCCAATCTGTAAAGAAATCGGATTTGTTATTTATAATAATAATTAAAATGCTAATTTTATATTTAGAAAATTCTTTTAAGGGTATCTTATCTTCTTAAAAACCAAAAAAACATAGAAGAAAGCCTGTAACCAAAAAATTAGATAAAAAGCATAATTGAAACCACCGATAGGTTGCATCAAAAAATAAATTAAAGAAGTTTAAGGAGGGAAAATCTCATCGGCCTGCGCCTCGATTGGGTGTGGTATTTGGGTACTATATGTTACTACCCGAAAGTATTTATACTTTATTTCCTACCTAAAAGTGACACTATTTAAAAAAATTGTAGGCCAGGACTACACCAATGACTATTATAACCGCGTTAAACAGGAAAAGAGCCTGTATCCCTAAAGCCGTGACCAGCAAACCGCTTAAAATAAAGCTTATGAAAGCTCCTATCTTTGCAATAGAAGCGTAAGAAGCCGCTATTTCCCCCTCCGCCCTCTTTTTCTCTCCCACATCGGACATAAGGCTCCATGCAGACACGTTCCACATCGACCTTCCTATCCCCTGTATGAAAAGGAAAATGGCCAGGGTCAGGAAGGAGCTCGAGATATAAAGCAGCCCCATTCCCAGGGCCGCGGTCAGGCAGCCCCCCAGAACAAGTTTCCATGCCCCGTGCCTGTCGGCCTTTTTGCCGAACCAGAACTGGAAGATGTGCATAATCTCCAGGATGAAAAAGGCGTAACCCACGTAGCTCAGTTCCAGGCCCATGTTGTAGACTATGAAGAGCGGCAGGAAAAGGGTCATTCCGGGCTGGGACGCGTGCATTACAATGCCCAGTATCGACATACCCCTGAGCTTTCTGTGGGAAATGAACTCTCTTATCTCCTCCAGAGGGTTCAGGGGTTTTTTTACCAGCTTTGGAAACTTTTCTTTCCTGAAGAGAAAGCCAAGCATCAAAAAGAGGATCACAAGAGAAATGAAGAAGGGAGCCTCTATAAAGTAAAGGTCTGCGATTACGGCCCCGATCACGGGAGCCGCCATCCTTCCGGTAAAATTGAGGGTTTCGGCCCAGCCCGTATACTCCCCCCTTCTCTTGTCTATCGTGTCTTCCACCTTGGCCAGGGAAATCAGGACAACGGTTGAATAGCCGATTGCATCCAAAACCCTGGCAACACCCATAAAAACAAACGACCTCCCGAAAACATACAAGACAACGGCCACTATCTCCAGCGCTATTCCTATCACTATGACATGCCTCCTGCTGGTAAGATCGGACAGTTTGCCCATTAAGGGGGAGAATATTATCATGGAGAGCGGCAGGAAAGAGAAAAGAACGCTCATCTGGAGCTCTGTGAAACCAAGTCCCTTCATGTAAGGCGACAGAATCGGGTTAAAAAGGAAGGTCGCGAAAAGGAAAATGGCCGAGACTTCCGTGTACCTCATGTACTCCCTGAAGTGCATGTATAGAAATGTTTTCAGGAATATTTAATTAAAAGGATTCGGGGTTTTTGGCGGTTTTTTCACTACCGTTAAGTATTTATATTTTATTTGTAATAGTTATAATACCATTAAAAAAATATTTATATATTAGAATGGCACTATAAAAGTTTGGTGAAATAATGGCTAGAAAAGTGGTTGTACACGAAAACGAAGGCAAGCATTACTCAAAGAACATAGAGATGTTTGACCGTCCGGAAAAACTTGCCTCCGTCTCCAGTGAAATGGCGTGGAAAATACTCCAGAAACTCAATGAGAAGCCGATGTATCCGAACGAGCTTGCCAAAAAACTGAAGATACACGAGCAGAAGATTTATTACCACATAAACAGAATGCTCGAGTCGGGTCTCATAGAAGTGGTAAGGGAGGAAGGCAGGCACGGTGCAACCTGCAAATTTTTTGCCCCGAAGGCAAACGCCTTCGGCTTTGAGCTGCCGGGAGGGGAGACCGAAGTCAGCATAGGAAACATGGAAACAAACACCAAGATAAAGGACTTTCTGTACGAGTTCGTAAAGGACGGAAAGTTCGACGGCTCTGTTATAGTTGGCTCGCCGAACCAGCACGGTCCTTTCCTTACCTCGGCCCGGGACGGGCATTATACCGGCCAACTGGGCATGTTCTTAGGCAGATTCTGTACATCCGGAAACCGCTTCGTTGTCAAACTTGACACAGAGCTCAAGGCAGAGGAATCTCACAACAGGAACCTGATAATCCTGGGGGGTCCCGTGGCCAACATGGTCTGCACGGACCTTAATGAGCACCTGAAGGTAAAGTTTAACTGGGACAAGTCATGGAAGATAGTCTCCGGTAAAGGAACTTACGCCGAGGAAACGGACGGCATTATAGCAAGGATAACAAATCCCTGGGACGAAAACAGGAAAATAATAATTCTTTCCGGAATAAAGTTCGAGGGAACCAAGGCGTGCATACTGGGCCTTACCCAGCAACACGAAAAAGTTCTCAGGGGATTCAGCAAAAACAAGGACTTTTACCGCGTAATCCGGGGCCTGGACAAGGACGGAGACGGAAAAGTGGACGACGTCAAGATTCTGGAATAAAAAACCAATTTCTTTTACTTTACGTATTGGTCAAATCATCTATATTAAAAATCCCATTTTCATCACGTCTTTGGTCAAATTTTTCCTGTTCAATTATCAGGAAAATTTGCTCCTCTTTTAAT
>CP070662.1:75592-103377 GCA_020355185.1 archaeon | reverse complement strand
TATCCCATTGAAATAAAGAGGATTGATAATACCACCCAGCAATAATATTTGGTGAATTAGATGGTTAACGTTTTGGATTTGCAGGGCAAGGTGAAAGAGAAAATGGAACTGCCCAAGGTTTTTTCCACCCCCTACAGGTCTGACCTTATCAGGAGAGCGGTCATCGCGGCCCAAGCAAACAGGAGGCAGAAATACGGGTCGGACAGGATGGCCGGAAAGAGAACTTCAGCCCATTATCACGGGCTTACCCACGCGGACCCAGACCAGAGGATGATGGGGAGGGAAATGTCCAGAATGCCCAGGGAACATGGGGACACGGCAAGGTTCATGAGAGGCAGGCTGTCACCGCATGCGGTGGGGGGCAGGAGAGCACATCCCCCTAAGGTGGCAAAAAAATGGGACAAAAAGATAAACAAAAAGGAGAAAATCTTTGCCATAAAAAGCGCCATAGCAGGCACGGCCAAAAAGGAACTGGTAATGGAAAGGAGTCATTTTTTTGAGGGTTTACTACCGGTTGTTGTTGAAGATTCCGTTCAGGAAATGAAGAAAATCGGGGAAGTTAAGGATTTTTTGAAAAGAATAGGCATGGAAAAGGAGATGGAAAGAGTCGGACAGAAAAAAGCCAGGTCAGGCAGAGGTAAACTGAGAAGAGGTAAATACAAAAAAAGAACCGGACCCCTGATAGTAATAAAGGAGGACAAGGGTATAGTAAAGGCCTGCAGGAACATACCCGGACTGGATGTTGTGGAAGTCGGGAAAATTGATGCGGAAAAACTCTCCCCGGGAGCCCACGGGATAAGACTTACCATATGGTCCAAGTCTGCCATGGAGAGTCTTGAACCCAAAAAGGTGTGATTATGGCCGAGAAAGACATGAAGGAAAAGAAGGTTAAAAGAAAAGGGCTGCTCCGAAAGAAAGGGAAGGAAAAGGAGAGGGCTTTGTACCAGGATCCCTGGAGCGTAATCATAGCTCCGCATCTGAGCGAAAAAAACATAGGACTGGTGGAGTCCGAAAACAAGCTTGTGTTTATAGTCAATGAAAAATCCAATAAAAAACAGGTCAAGTGGGCGGTGGAAAAGCTGTTTGAAGTGAAAGTTGTCAAGGTTAATATTGTGAACGACACGAAAAACAGAAAAAAGGCCTTCGTAAAGCTGGGCCCGGGATACGTGGCTCTTGACGTGGCTACAAAACTGGGAATGTTGTGATTTTATGGGTAAAATAAGGGCGCAGAAAAAAGGAAAAAGCAAGAGATACAGGGTACCCAAGAGGAGGTGCAGGCATTCCTCAGAATACAGGGAAGGAAAAGGAGAGATAGTCGATATAATTCACTCCATAGGAAGACCCATGATTAAGGTGAAATCAGAAAAGGGTACTTTCTTCATGATAGCACCGGAAGGCGTGGCTGTGGGGGACAAGATAGAAATTGGTGACAGGAGTGATGTGAGAAAAGGAAACGTGCTCCCTCTCGACAAAATACCCGAGGGCACGCCCGTATCAAACATAGAGGGAGTTCCGGGAGACAACGGATCCTTCGTGAGGAGCAGCGGAGGCTTCGGTATTATAATCAGCAAGGACAAGGAATGTATTATAAAGTTTCCCTCCAAGAAAGTCAAGCCCTTTAACCTCAAGTGCAGGGCCACAATCGGGACCGTGGCCGGAGGAGGTAGACCCGACAAGCCAATAATCAAGGCGGGGATAAAACATAAAATAATGAAGGCGAAGGGAAAGCTTTACCCGGTGACATCCGGCACGGCAATGAATCCGGTTGACCACCCGTTCGGCGGCAAGACCAAACCCGGAATACCCAAGACCGTCTCAAGAAATACCCCGCCCGGTGCAAAGGTGGGTTCAATAGCAGCCAAGAGAACGGGCAAGAGGAAGTGATGTTTATGGCTAAAAAAAGCGTGTTCAGGGGAAAGGAACTGGAGGAACTTAATAAGATGGACCTGAAAGAATTTTCCGCTCTTCTGAATTCCAGAAAAAGGAGGAATGTGAAGAGAGGATTCAGTTACGAGCAGAAGAAAATGATGAAAAAACTTGAGAAGGGCAAGGATTTTGTCAAGACGCACAGAAGAGACATAATTATACTCCCCCAGATGGTGGGAAAGAAGATAGGGGTATATGATGGCAAGGAATACGTAACCCTGGAGATAACCCAAGAAATGATAGGACATTTTCTTGGGGAGTTTGTAATAACCAGAAAGGAAACCAAGCACTCTTCACCGGGAATGGGTGCCACAAGAAGTTCCAAGTTCGTACCCCTGAAGTAAGGTGACAGACATGTTAGAAACTAAGGTTTCATATTCCAACACAAGGGTGCTGAAATGGTAAAATATCCCGTAAAGGCAGGAAAGGAGGAAGTCAAGGCGGCAGGAATAGGTCTGCCTATATCCTCCAAGAAAAGCGTTGTCGTCTGTAGGAGAATAAACAGGATGAAACTTGAAAAATCGAAGAGATTCCTGCAGAGCATGATAGAAGGGAAGAACGATATTAACGGCAAGCGGTTTACCAAAACCTGCAAAGAGATTCTTAAGATACTCGAAAGCGCGGAAAAGAATGCCCAGTACGGGGGGCTGGAAAACCCTGTTATCAAAACCATATCCGTGGAAAAGGGTGCCAGGAGGCTGAGAATGAGGAGGAGAAGGTCCTTTGGCTCGGCCCTGAAGAACACCAACATTAAGGTCATACTCAAAGAAGGCGGTAAACCCGGGGAGAAAAAGAAACCGGAAAAAGTTAAAGAAAAGGTTGAAAAAAATGAGCATAAAAAACAAGTTCATAATGAATAATAAGAAGAAGCCCAGAATAGAGGAATTCCTGATGAAGTATTTTGATAAATACGGGTATTCGCATGCAGATATAAAGAAAACCCACATGGGCATAGACATAGTCATATACGCCAACAAACCCGGCCTCATAATAGGAAGAGGCGGGGGAAACATAAACGAGGTATCGGACAAGCTAAAAGAAAGGTTCGGTTTTGAGAATGCCAGGATTGATGTGCAGGAAGTCGAAAAACCCTACCTTAATTCAAAAATAGTTGCGGAAGATATAAAGAGTGCCCTGGAAAGGGGTTTGAATTTCAGGAGAATAGGCAACATAATGCTCAGAAAAATCATGGAAAGCGGGGCCGTAGGAGCCGAAATAAGACTGGCCGGAAAACTCGGATCTGCAAAGTCAAGGACCCAGAGGTTCTATGACGGTTATCTCAAGTACTCGGGGGAAACCGCAAAGGAATACGTGGACTACGCAAAAACCACGGCGGTGACCAAGGCCGGCGTGATAGGTATAAAAATACGTATAATGAAGGAATTCCCGGAGGCGAAGATAAAGGAGATTAAGGAAGTGAAGGAGAAGAAGGAACCGGAAAACCTGGAATGTCCCTACTGCGGAAAGGTTTACGACAAGGAAAGGAGCCTCAAAATCCATATAGGTCAGAAACACGCGGAGGAATCCGAAAAAGTTGATAAGAAAGAGGATGAACTTCAGAAGAAAGGTGCTGATAAGAAGGCTGGGAAACCCCCCAAGGAAGAGAAAGGAGTTGATGAAAAGGCTGGGCCGGAAAAAGTTAAAGAAAAGGTTGAAAAGAAAGGATCGAAAAAGGAGGGAAAAAACGAACCTATTAAGCCAGTGGAGGTCAGGCCTGAAAAAGAAGATGGCGGGAAAGGACCAGGGAAAAAATCAGGAAAAGATAATGAAGCGAAAGGGTGAAAATAATGGCAATACTAAGGACAAAAGAGATCAGGAAGATGACTGAAACGGAAATGGAAAAGAAGATGAAGGAAATGAGGCTAGAACTATCCAAAAAGAGGGCCCAGATAATAGTGGGTGGTGCTCCTGAAAATGCCGGAAGGATAAGGGAAATAAAGAAAACCATTGCCAGAATAAAAACCGTGATGAATGAAAAGGATGAAAAATAATTATGTTCATAAAAATTTTTCCAAAATGAGGTGATAAAAAATCAGCGACACATGTCCAAACTGTGGACTCCCCAAAGACCTTTGCATATGCGAGACCCTGGCCAAGGAAGAAAAGAAAATCGAGGTCTACGTCGACAAAAGAAGATACGGAAAGAACATGACCGTCGTGGACAATATATCAAAGGATATGAATCCCGGCCAGATACTGAGCGAACTGAAAAAAAGGCTCGCCTGTGGAGGCACATATAAGAACGGCAGGATAGAACTTCAGGGAAACCATCTGAGAAAAATAGAAGAGCTGCTGACAAAATTGGGGTTTTCAAAAGACCAGATAGAGATAAAGGGTTAATAAAATGATAAACAGGAAGGATCTGGAAAAACATGAGTTTATAGGAATGAGGATAGAGGTCCTGGAAAGCGATAACAAGTCCCAGAAAGGAATCAGGGGAAAAGTGATTGACGAGACACAAAAAATGCTGAAAATAGAGTCCGGAGGCAAAGAAAAAAATGTCCCAAAAAGGGGCTCCATTTTCAGGTTCACCCTTACGGAGGGGGTAAAGGTGAAGATTGTGGGGGACAAAATCGCGGCCAGGCCCGAAGAAAGGATTAGGAAATGTTAGGTGAAAAAAATGACCAAAAACAAGACAAGAAATATAGGACTTGATATAAAGGCACCGAAAGAGAAATGTGACAGTGTCAAGTGTCCCTTTCACGGCAAACTGCCCGTCAGGGGCAGGGTCTTCAGGGGCAGTGTGGTCAGTGACAAGTCGAAGAATACCATAGTGGTTATGTGGAACTACTTCAATTTTATACCCAAATATGAAAGATACGAAAGGAAAAAAACAAAAATCCTTGCCCATAATCCGAGTTGCATAAATGCAAAGAAAGGTGATGTGGTCGTGGTTGCAGAATGCAGACCGGTAAGTAAGAAAAAGAATTTTGTTGTGGTGGGAAAGGAGGGTGAGGAAAAATGAAGAAAATGAACTTTCATATTTTTCCTCGAAGAGGTGAGGAAAAATGAAGGCAATGGGCTCAAGAGTTACCAGGGGGATTAATCACGGGGCGCTGATAAAATGCGTAGATAACAGCGGGGCAAAAATTTTAAGAGTTTTTGCGGTCAAGGGCTACAAGGGCAGAAAGAGAAGGCAACCCAAAGCCGGTGTAGGCGATATTACCCTTTGCTCTGTTGTAAAGGGGACCCCGAAAATAAGGCAGGAAACTCCGCTTGCCGTAATAGTAAGACAAAAGAAGGAGATTCGCAGACCCGACGGAACAAGAATAAAATTTGAGGATAATGCAGCTATACTGGTGGGGGAAAAAAATGAACCGAGGGGCTCCGAGATAAAGGGACCCGTAGCAAAGGAAGTCGTCAAAAGGTTTCCATCCATCGGAAAGATAGCAAGTATAGTGGTTTAGTGTATAAGGAGAGATTGACATGAAAACCAAGTCAAGTCAGCCAAGGAAGCAGAGAAAAAATATGTATCAGGCGCCTCTACACAAAAGGCAGAAGATGATAGCCGTCAATCTAAGCAAGAACCTCAGAAAGAAGTTCAATAAGAGGAACATGCCTCTCAGGAAAGGAGACCGGGTTGAAGTAACAAGGGGGGAATACAGTGGAATGAAAAGTATGGTCAGGGACATTGACCTGAAGAAGTTAAGTGTAACCCTGGAAGATATAAAGAGAAACAAAACTGACGGCACGGAAATAAGAGTTTCTATTCATCCGTCCAACCTGAGACTGGTGGAACCAGATATGACCGACAGAAAAAGGCAAAATATAGTTAAAAGAGTCAAGGGAGAATTTGAAGTCAAGAAACCCAAAGCCGAGAAGAAGGAGAAAAAAGAGAAAAAACATGAGAAGGGTTTCAAGTGTCCCATCTGCGGAAAGAACTTTAATAACAAGATGGAAATGAACGAACACCGCGAAAAGGAACACAAGGAGTTTATGGAAAGGTGATAAAGTGCATCAAAAAAGATTGTCTGTGAACGTGTTTTATCCCATGAAAAAGAAGGTAAAGGAAAGATTCGTGGTTAGTCCGAGACCGGGACCTCACAGAAAAGAAGAATCCATACCTCTCTTATCACTTTTAAGGGATGTGCTGGGATACTGCGACAGTGCAAAGGAGGCAAGACACATTGTAAAATCAGGTAAGGTCATGGTGGACGGAAAGGTGAGGAAAGACCACAAATATCCCGTGGGAATTTTTGATGTGATTGAAATACCAGAAATAAAAAGGTCCTTCAGGATGGTCCCGGGAAAAAAATGGCTCGGGTTGGTCGAAATTGATGACCAGGATTTAAAGTTATGCAAAATAAAAGACAAGAGAATTATAAAGGGTGGTAGGCTGCAGCTCAGCCTCCACGACGGGAAAACCCTGATTACAAAAAGGGGTGAATACGCCACGGGGGACTCGGTTTTAATAAGCCTGCCCAAACTGGAGATAAAGAAACATATTAAAAGAGACAAGGACTCCATGTGCCTTTTAACCAAGGGGAATAACCGAGGAAAAATTGGCAGACTGAAGGGAATAAGAAAAACCCATGGTTCAAAACCCAACCTGGCCTCGGTTGAGGTTGACCAGAAGAAGGTTGATGTGCCGGAAGATTTTGTTTTCATAATAGGTGACAAAGACCCAGCCATAAAAATGAGTGATTAAAATGAAGGAAAATTCCATGAGAGAAATCAGGATAGAAAAGGTTACACTTAACATAGGAACCGGAGAAGCCGGAGAGAAACTACAAAGGGCGAAGCATCTGCTTGAATCATTGACAGGAAAAACCGCGACGGAAACCAGGACCAAAAAAAGAAGCACTTTTGGGGTGGCCAAAGGAAGACCCATCGGAATGAAACTCACCCTGAGAGGGAAAGATGCCATAAAATTCCTGGAAAAAATAATAGAATCCAAGGAAAAAAGTCTTAGTAAAAAATGTTTTGATAAAAATGGCAACTTTTCCCTGGGAATCCACGAACATATAGACATACCGGGCGTAAGATACGACCCCAAGATAGGGATATTCGGCCTTGACGTCTGCGTGACTCTGGAAAGACCCGGTTTCAGAGTCAAAAAAAGAAAAATTTCCAAGGTCGTGGGCAAGAAACATAGAATAAGCAGGGAAGAAGCGATGGACTTCGTAAAGAAAAAATTCGGGATTGAAGTGATATGATGAAACATGAAAAACCGCGATGCATAAGGTGTGGAAGACACGGGGCGCTGATAAGGAAATACGGTCTTTACTACTGTAGACACTGTTTCAGGGAGATAGCAGAAGAGGTAGGCTTCAAAAAATATTGATGGTGATAAATTGCAGCACGACGTTTTGGCGGACTGTTTTTCGGCCATAAAGAATGCCGAAGTGGTTGGAAAAAAAGAATGTTTTTCACCCGTATCCAACCTGATAAAGAGTGTCCTGGAAGTGATCAAGAGCAGGGGTTATATAGAGGATTACGAGAGGGCCGGAAAGAGATTCAGGATAAAACTTAACCACAAGATAAACGATTGTAGGGTGATAAAACCGAGGTTTTCCTTTAAGAAAGGTGATTTTGAGAAGTGGGAAAAGAGATATCTCCCGGCCACAGGCTTCGGGATAATTATCGTAAGCACGCCCAAAGGGATAATAACCCACGAAAAGGCCAAAAAAGAAGGTACCGGGGGGAAACTCCTTGGTTATGTATACTAATCAGATGGTGAGATTGTGAAAAGAAAAATAGAGGTTCCGAAAGGTATCGAAACGGAACTGGAAGAAAAAGACCTTATGGTTAAAGGAGAGCGGGGGGATATAAAGAAGAGGTTTTATCATCCCAAAATCCTTTTGAAGAAAAAGGACGGGGAATTGTTCATAGAAACAAGGGATGATAAGAAGAAAACCGTTGCCATAGTCGGTACCTGGGCTTCCTGCATAAATAATATGTTCAGGGGAGTCAGCGAAGGCTATCAGTATCGAATGAAGATAAGCCATGTCCACTTCCCCATGAACATATCCGTGGAAGGGGAACGGGTTGTGATAAAGAACTTTCTGGGACAGAAGGAAGACAGATATGCACACGTAATTGAGGGCGTGGAAGTAAAGGTTGAGGGTGAAGAGATTGTGATAACCGGTGTGGACAAAGAAAAAGTTGGGCAGACTGCGGCCAACATAGAAAACTCGACCAGATTGCGAACAAGAAGGGACAGGAGGGTTTTCTCGGACGGCATTTTCATAATTTCGAAAGGTGACTGAAATGGGCATGAAATTCAAAAGACATCCGGAACTTGTAAGATTGGGGAAGAAATGGAGAAAACCCAAAAGCAGGACAAACAAGGTAAGAAGGAAGCTGAAAGGCAGGAAACCGATGCCTGTTGTGGGCTATGGCTCCCCAAAAACGGAAAGGGGACTGCACCCTTCCGGAATGCCCGAGGTTCTGGTCTCTAACATTAAACAAATAGAAAAAATAGACAAAAGCAAATGCATAAGGGTTTCCGGAAGTGTTGGTAACAGAAAAAAAATGGAGATAATAAAGATGGCTGAGAAAAGAGGGATTAAAGTCATTAATCCAAAAGTGGTCCCGCCCGAGAAAAAGCCTGAGAAAAAGGAGGGTGATAAGCAATGATCACACTACCAAAGAAAAAAGAGGTATGTCCCCTTTGCGGGAATCCGGGAAGGAATTTCCAGCTTGACAGAGACATGCTCAAGAACTGTCCCATCTGCGGAACAGTATTCAACGAATTTGGGATAATACTTACCCAAGAAATTGATGACGAGACACTGAGAAGGAAGGTGAACAACAACTAAAGTGATTTTATGGAAATTAAGAACCGGAAAAGGATGGCAGCCAAGATTTTGAAATGCGGCGTGGAAAAAATCTGGATAGACCCGGATGAACTGGAAGATGTTTCAAAGGCAATAACCAAGGCTGATATAAGGAAGCTTATAAACAGGGGTATAATAAAGAAGAGAGGATCCAACAGCCAGAGCCGCGGCAGGGCGAGAAAGATACTCAAACAGAAGAAGTTGGGAAGGAGAAAGGGCAGGGGCAGGAGAAAGGGCAAAAAGATGGCAAAGACCACAAAGAAAAGGAAGTGGATAAAAACCATAAGACCTCTGAGAAAGACATTAAAGGAATTGAGGGATACCGGTGAAATAACCAGAGGACAGTACAGAACCCTTTATCTTATGGCAAAGGGCGGTAGATTCAAGAGCAGATCCCACCTGAAACTCTATATGAAAAAAGAGAATATTTTAAAGAAGTGAAGATTATGAAAAGGGATTACAAACTTCCTCACAGAAGAAGGAGGAACAAGAAGACTGACTACAAGCTCAGGCTGGCCCTTCTAAAGAAGGGAAAAAACAGACTGGCAATAAGGAAATCCAACAATTATGTAACCGGACAAATAATCAAATATGAGAAAGACGGAGACAAGACCATGGTTTCTGTCAGCAGCAGGGCACTAAAGAAAATGGGTTGGAAAAGGAGCTGCAACAGTATACCTGCTGCATACCTTACCGGCATGCTTTTGGGCAGGAAATGTGAGGAAAATAAAATAGGGGAGGCCACTCTGGACCTGGGACTTCAGACCAGCACAAGAGGTAACAGGCTCTACGCTTTCCTGAAGGGGGCTCTGGATTCGGGCCTTAAAGTAAGCCATTCAAAAGACATTCTGCCCGGTGAAGACAGGCTTTATGGGAAGCACATAGATGAAAGCATGACCAAAGAATTCGAATCCATGAAAAACAAGATAATGAAGTGATTTTATGGCTAATAAAGAAGGAAGAAGACCGAGAAGGAAGGAAGAAAAGTACACAAACATAGAGGAATGGATACCAAAGACCAAACTCGGAAAAGAGGTCATGGAAGGCAAAACTACCATTGATCAGATTTTCCAGGAGGGAAAGAAAATAATGGAACCGGAGATAGTGGATTTCCTGCTACCGGGCATTGAGCATGAGCTGATACTTATAGGCGGCAGTCCGGGCAAAGGAGGGGGTAAGAGAAGGACCCCGTCCAAGAGGACTGCAAGAATGCATAAGAGCGGAAGAAGATTTAACACTACCTGTCTGGTAGTTGCCGGAAATAAAGACGGCTACGTAGGTATAGGAGTGGGCAAGGCTCCGGAGTTCCAGAATGCTCTTGAAAAGGCTGTAAAAAAGGCCAAGATGAGCATAATACCGATAAGAAGAGGTTGTGGTAGCTGGGAATGTGGTTGCGGCAAAGTTCATTCCATACCTTTTGAAGTCAGGGGCAAGGAGGGAAGCTCCATTGCCACTCTGAAGCCTGCACCCAAAGGGGTGGGACTCTGTGCCTCGGACAGCGTCAAGAAACTGATGATTCTTGCGGGAATAAGGGACGTGTGGATAAAGTCTTCCGGACGGACCCAGACCCGGACCAACTACATAAAGGCTGTTTTCAGTGCCCTCAAGAAGCTTAACAAGGTAAAGGTTTGATAACATGTTGGCTGTAATCAGGATAAGAGGAAGGGTTGGAGTGAGAAGGGGTATCAGGGATACCCTCAAAATGCTCCGTCTGGAAAAGAAAAACAGTTGCATAGTTGTCCCCGAGACGCCCCAATATCTGGGTATGGTCAGGAAGGTGAGGGACTTTGTCACATGGGGACCTGTCTCCGACCAAACTCTGCAGGAGCTAGTGGCAAAAAGGGCCAGAAACAGAGAAAACGGCAAGATTGGGGAGGAGAAAGTAAAGAGCGTGGTGAAGAACCTGAAGGAAGGCAAAAAGGATGAAATTAAACCCTACTTTAGTCTGAGTCCTCCAAGCAAGGGGTTTAAAGGCTCCGTAAAGCAGCACTATCCGCGGGGTGCCCTTGGAAACCGTGGAGATAAGATAAATGAACTCCTAAAGAGGATGATTTGAATGAAGACAGCACTTATTATTATAGATATGATTAACGGCATGGAAAAATGGATTTCAAAAAATAGAATGAAGAAAACAATAACCAATTTAAAGTTGGTTGTAGAAAAAGCGAGAAAGAAAAAAATTCCGATAATTTATGTTGTTCACAAACCTCTTGGAAAGGGAAGGATAAAAATCTATGATGAAATAAAACCAGTTAAAAATGATAAAATCGTGTTCAAAAACAACTACAGCTCATTTTACAAAACAAAACTGGACGAAATATTGAAAAGGAAGAAAATAAAAAATCTAGTTATTGCAGGTGTATCAACCCATTGGTGCGTTTTGACTACGGTGGTGGATGCTTCTTACAGAAACTATAAAATTACATTACTGGATGACTGTACAGCCGCGCCCAGCAAAAGATGGGAAAATTTCGCTAAAGAATGGCTGGATAATACTTTAACTCTCGGCATCAAAAAAAGTAATCAAAAAATATGGTGATTTGAATGGGGAAGGAAAGGACCAGGAAGATGAGGGGGAAGAAAACTTTCGGTTACGGAAGCAAGAAGAAGCACCGAGGGGCGGGAAGCCGCGGTGGAAGAGGTATGGCCGGTAGTTTCGGCCATAAGAGATTCCGGGTCATGAAAGAAAAACCCAATCACTACGGAAGAAGGGGTTTCAAGAAAAGGCGCAAAAAAGTCGTTGGGGCTATAAACCTCAAGTCTCTGAACCTGCTGGCCGAAAAACTCGGCAAGAAAAACTTAAATCTCGCAGAACTTGGTTACCAGAAGGTACTGGGAACCGGGAAGGTGACAAACCCTCTGGAAATAGAGGCAGAAATATTTTCCCAAAAGGCGAAACTCAAAATAGAGGAGGCCGGCGGTAAGGCCATTCAAATTGGCAAAGAAAAAGGCCGGATTGAAAAAAATCAAAAACAGGCAGAATCCGGAAATAATGTTGAAACTGAGGAAAAAGAATAATAAAAGGTTGTGAAAAGGGAGTGAAAAAAAGATGGCTTTCAATTACCTTGCCCTGATGAAGTTCCTTCCGGGAGTCCAGAAACCGGAGAAAAGACTGAATTTCAGGCAGAAACTGAAATGGACAGGACTGATTCTCATACTATTCTTTGTAATGTCCCAGGTAATACTCTGGGGCGTGGATCTGGATGCGGTGCAGCACTTCCTGTTTCTGGAAACCGTACTGGGATCAAGCATGGGATCCCTGGTTACCCTGGGCATAGGACCCATAGTTACCGCCTCCATAATATTACAGCTTCTTACCGGAAGCGGGATACTTAAATGGGACATGAGCAGCCACGAGGGAAAGATGAAATTCATGGGAACCCAGAAGATACTGGCCCTTTTCTTCTGCTTCTTCGAGGCCATAGCCTTTGTTATGTTCGGGGCCATACCGGCAGCGGGAGGGCTCTCGGTCATGATTCTCGTGATTCTTCAGCTCGCCGCGGGCGGTATTCTGATAATACTGATGGACGAGGTTGTTTCCAAGTGGGGTATAGGTTCCGGTGTTTCACTGTTTATAGCCGGCGGCGTTTCCAAGACCATAATCATAAGGACACTCAGTTTTGTGGGAGAGGGAGGACCCGCTGGGGCTTTACCTTCCGCGATTATGAGCTTCATGGCAGGCAGGCCTGAGGGAGCTTTCATAAGTCTCATACCCCTTGCTTTCACCATAGTGGTCTTTCTTTTTGTGGGATACGCACAGCTTATGAAGGTGGAGATACCGCTGACAATGGGAAGCATCAGGGGATTCGGCTACAGACATCCCCTTAAGTTCATTTACGCCTCCAACATACCCGTGATACTCACCTCAGCGCTCCTGGCCAACTTTGAAATTTTCTCCAGAATGCTTGCAGACAGAGGGCTTTCAATGTTCGGAAGCTTCAATGCCGAAGGACAGGTAACAGGCGGCCTGATGTTTTTCATATCTCCGCCCAGAGAAAACACACTCTCCAACCTGATTGTATCGATTATATCCGGCGTATCCATATCTCCGGCAGCCTTCACCTGGATAACCTATACAATTTTCATGGTTGTCGGGGCCATAATATTCTCCGTTTTCTGGGTCAATACGGCGGGAATGGATTCCAGAACGGTCGCCAAACAGCTACATGACATGGGCCTGGGTATACCTGGTTTCAGGAGGGATATAAGAATAATAGAAAAGATACTTGACAGGTACATTCTCGCCCTTTCAGTGATGGGAGGCGCTTTCGTGGGACTCCTTGCATCTTTCGCAGACTTCACCGGAGCCTTCGGTTCAGGGACCGGTATATTGCTGACAGTGATGATAATATTCAACCTTTACGAACAGATAACCCAGCAACATATGGAAGACATGAATCCGGCTGTAAGAAAATTCCTGGGTTCCTAATTTTTCAAAAAATAATTTATCTCTTTTTCTTCCTTCTTTTTTTCTTTGTCTTTCTCTTTTTCACTGCCCTTGAAAACCCTTTGGTATCTTTTTTAAGCGATTGGTAAAAATTTGCCTGGGAGGAAATGGAAATCATACCCACGTAGCTTCCGAACAAGAGCTGTATAATCGTGAATAAGAAATTTTCCACTGTCAGACCGTAGACTAAATTGCGGGTGACCAGGGAATATATAATGGAGGGTAAAGATCCTATTAAACTTATTAAAATCGCCAGTATGAGCAGGATTACCAGAAAACCGAAAGTGTTTATCTTGTTGACCCTTACCAGGTTAAAGCTCCTCTTAAGGGAATCCACCGGTCCCAGTTTGTCCAGAACGCAGGCAACAGGAGACAAAAAAAGTAAGAATGCGGCTATTATAACGGCCGTTGCCCCCAGAATCAAAGCCGGTATCAACATCAGGGGATGAAATGGCAGACAGAGCAGAGGCAACAGGAAAGCGCCACCGAAAACAATCATAACCAGTCCGAGCACAATAAAGAACAGGATCTTGGTTCCCAGAAGAGGCAAGTATCTTTTCTTTGCGGTATTGAAGGAATCTTTTATTTTCCCGTATCCGGACCTGGGAAAATAACGGTTGGCACTGTCAAGGAAAAATGCGGCCAGAAAAATTCCTACCAAAAAAGATATTAACCATAACGGAATCATAAAAATCAGCATTTCCCTCAACTGGGCGACGGAAATATCGGCCGATACCGAATAGGGAAATATAAACATGACAGGTATTGTGACAGCGAGATTGAAGATAAAGAATATGAGATAAAATTCTAATCTGAAAGGGTACCTCAAGGCCTTGCCAAATATCTTTCCAAAGTCCATAAATAATATTTAAAGGATTTTTATTTAAAAGTTAAAAATCTTTTTAAAGCTTAAAAGTAAAGGTTTAGTATGATTTGGAATTTCAATCCCATGCTGACGGTTTTTTTCATAAGCGCTGCAGTATCTTTCACTCTGGCAATGCTTTACAAGATTCTTACCAATCAGGAGGAACTGAAAGAAGCGAATGAAGGTCTGAAAGAACTGAATAAAAAAATCAAGGAGGCGCAGAAAAACAAAGACCAGAAAGAGCTGATGAAGCTGCAGAGCCAGATGCTTGAACTTAACAGCAAGAAAATGAAAAACACCATGAAGCCCATGCTCGGGTCATTTATAATCATTATACCCATATTTGTTGTTCTGTTTCCCGCACTTTTCGGGGATCTGACAGTGGAACTGGACGATTCTATGAGCGGAGTGGCTGAATTCGGCGGTGTTGAAAAGGAGATCCGGGTTGAAAAGGAACCCCTTTCCCTGAAGATAGACGGGAAGGAAAATCCCACAGAAGAGGTGATTGAAATCGGCCAAGGCAGTTTCACCTTCAAGAATTTTGATTCTGACAAGGGAAAGGTTGATTTTAAAAGGGTTGTTGTGGAGATGCCTTTCAGCTTCCCCATATGGGGTTCTCATATAGGATGGCTTGGCTGGTACATACTTGTCTCGATACCCTTGGCGACTATTTTCAGGAAGGGTCTGGGAATAGTGCAATAAATACTTAAACCTGCCTGATTCTATTTCTTATTATGATTACGAAAGCGGAGGAAATTTCAAATCCTGATTTTGGAATCTATCCGGGTTCAAGGCCTGTGAAAGATTTGATTAAGTGTGGAATAGTTCTTCTTGACAAACCTCCAGGACCCACTTCCCACCAGGTCGCGGCCTGGGTCCGTGAAATTCTGGGTATAAAAAAAATCGGACATTCGGGGACGCTCGACCCCAAAGTTACCGGAGTCCTGGTTATAACTCTTGACAAGGCCACAAAGGTCATGCCCGCCCTGATGGGTCTTGACAAGGAATATGTGGCCGTGATGCACCTTCATCAGGACACAGACATGGAAAAACTCGATATAACGGTGAAAAAATTCACCGGAAAGATAGAGCAGCTGCCCCCAAAGAGAAGCGCTGTCAGAAGAAGGAAAAGAATCAGAGAGGTATACGAAATAAATATTCTCGAAAAGCAGAAACTTGATGTTCTTCTGAATATCAAATGCCAGAAAGGGACATATGTGAGGAAGCTCATACATGACCTGGGAAGGGAACTGGGCAGAGGGGCCCATATGAGAGAACTGAGAAGGGTCCGGGTCGGGCCTTTTAATGAAAAAGGCTGCTTCAAACTCCAGGAACTCAAGGACTCTTATGTTTTATGGAAAGAAAAAAATGAAGAGACTATAAGAGAATTAGTCAAACCTGTTGAATTCGGGGTGGAACACCTGAAGAAAATCGTGGTAAGGGACAGCGCGGTCAATGCCCTTTGCAACGGGGCCCCGCTTTCAGTAGGAGGGATATGCAGACTGGACGAGGGTATAGAGAAGGAAAGCATGACGGCAATCCTCACTCTTAAGGGCGAACTAATAGCACTGGGCTACAGCAAGATGGATTCCAAGGAAATGGGCAGATCAAAGAGCGGCATAGCCGCAGAGGTGGACAGGGTGGTTATGAAAAGAGACCTGTATCCCAGAATGTGGAAGAACTAAAAAAATTCACTTATCAACTTTACAAAGACCCCGTTGGTCCAGCCAAACCCGGTCTGATTGGGGTATCTTCCCTCCTTACCCACATCACACTTTACCACGTTGTATTTCTCCCAGAATTTTCCTGTTCTTAGGAAAACTTTCCTGTTCATTTCCAGCCACTTTGTAGCAAGCCTTTTTGCATCTTCCTCAAAGCCGTAGTTTAACAAACCTCTAATGACTATCCACTGCTGGTTTGCCCAGCCGTTTGGATAATCATGCTGCTTGAATTCCTTTGACAGGCCTGTTTTTTGTGTGTTAGCTAAGCCTCCTTTGTACTCAAATTTTCTTAAATTTTCTCTAACTCTCTCGGCCTGTTCTTTTGATGCAAGATTCGCCCACAGGGGATAAAACCCAGCCACAGAATAAAAATTGCTTTGTTTTTTCTTTTTGTAATCATAGTCAAAGAAAAAACCCTTCTTTTTGTTCCACATCAATTTGTTTACAGTCTTCCTTCTTTTGTCTGCCCGGCCCAAATAATTCCTTTGCTTGGTCCTGCTCCCTGTAATGTGATATATTTCGGCGATGTCTCTTTCGTACTTGTAAAGGCATGAATTCAGGTCAACTGGCAGATAATCAAGGCAGTGGTCATTAAACCGGGATGTTATGTCCCATCCAGACTCGTATTCAGACGTATGATGCGTAACATAATGGTCACAGTACCTGGACAAACCTCTGTAAACCAGATGTATCTCCCCGCTTACTTCGTCCTTGTTCATCCAGTAATTTTTTAGTTCTTTTTCAGCTGTCTTTACGGCCTTTCTGAGCCATTTTTTGTCTTTAGTTTTGCTGAAAATTTCCATGATCATTGAAGTAAGAAAAGGGAGCTGTGAAATCCCCAGGTTATAATACCTGTTTCTTGAAGGTATTCTGCCGAATTTTTCGAAAAGATAAATAAAATTGTCCACCATTCCCTTTGCCAGTCTGATTTTTCCGGATTCAACAAGCCCCAGAATGATAAAATAGCTGTCCCAATAGAACTGGTCGTTGTGGAATCTTGTCCCGTTTGCAGAAACAAAGGGATTCGGCATTCCTATGTAAACCCCCCTGTCTTTAGGAAGGTAAAAGGTTGACTTCTTCCAGTAGTCTTCTATATATCGGAGACACTTTTTGTAGTCCTTTCCTGTGTCCATGTTATTAATTGTGTCACGATATAAAAATAAACTTTAAATACCTTTGCTTGTTAATTTAAGTGATAAAATGGCCATTGACAAGGAACTTTTGGATATACTGGCCTGTCCCAAATGCAAGGAATCAGTAAGAATTGAAGGGAAAAAGATAGTCTGCGACAAGTGCAGGCTTAGGTTCCCGATACTTGAGGGAGACATACCCGACATGTTGATAGAGGATGCCGAAAAGTTTTAAATCAAAGGTCCTCTATATTATAAGCCTAAACAAACGATACCCAAATGCTGGGGTGGCCGAGCCAGGCTAAAGGCGCTGGAGTTCTGTACTACGGCGAGACTTGAGTACCTGGCATTGTCCATCAATTCCGGGAATGATCAAATGGCTTGAATCTGACTTGGCGGAGATGATGATGGATGGCTGAGATATCCAGTTCCACGAAAGACGTTTGTAAAAACGGTTGAATGGAGCGCAGGTTCGAATCCTGCTCCCAGCGCCATTTGGCTTTCATAATGAGAGCCTTAATATTCAAAGGCAAATGGCGCTCCAGCGCCAACAAATCTTGGTGCTCCGGTACCAAATAAATTGGACTGCAAAGAGTGTGGCTCTTTGCGACAAGGTGGAAATATGGCAAAGAAGGAAGAAGAACCCAAAGAAAATAAGACAGAAGAAGATGTAAAGGTAAATGCTGGCCCCGAGAAAACAGAGAACAAGGAAAAAATTGCCGAGGAAAAAGAAATTAAAACAGAACCCAAGAGAGGGGCCAAGAAGGAAGCGGAAGAGAATGTAGTTGAAATAGTCAGATTTCTCTCAACCGACCTTAACGGAAAGCTTAAAATAAAGAATTCCCTGAGGAAAATAGGGGGCATAAGCTTTACAACCTCAAAAGTATTTTGTGAAAAGGCCGGTGTGGATCCAAACAAGGTTACGGGAACCCTTGATGAGAAGGAGATTAAAAAACTTGAGGATGTGATAAAAAATCCGGGAAAATATGATGTTCCGGATTACATCCTGAATCTCAGAAAGAATCCTTATACGGGAAAGGATGAGCATTTTACGGGAGCGGAACTGCATATACAGACAAGAAAAATAATAGGAGATATGAAAAAACTCGGCTCCTATGTCGGAATAAGGCACAGAAGAGGCTTGCCCGTAAGAGGACAGAGAACCAGGTCAAGCTTCAGAAAAAGCAAGAGCGTTGGCGTCTCAAAGAAAAGGCAGCAGCCGGGAAAGAAATAGTTATCAAGAATTTGGTGATGTTATGGGAGAATATGAAATTAAAAAAATTTCAACGCTCCCATAAGAATTTGGTGATGTTATGGGAGATCCGAGAAAGCAGAAGAGGAAGTATGAAAAACCTCTCAGACCATGGGACCAGAAGAGGATTTTAGAAGAGGTTGAAATCCTTAAAAAATACGGCTTGAGGAGGAAAAATGAAATCTATAAAGCGGGAAGCATATTAAGGAATTTCAGGAGGAATGCGAGAAGGCTTGCCGCACAAAAAAACGAGAAACAGGAAAAGGAGCTGATACAAAAGTTAAATCGCCTCGGACTCATAGAAAAAGAATCCTCCCTCGATGACGTACTTGACCTTAAATTGGAGAACATACTGGACAGGAGACTGCAGACCGTGGTCTTCAGCAGGGGCCTGGCAAAGACCCCAAAGCAGGCAAGACAGTTCATAGTCCATGGACATGTAAAAGTTAATCAGGTAAAGGTAAAATGGCCCTCGTTTCTTGTACCCAAGGAGTTCGAAAAGGATATAAAATTGATAGGTGTCAGTAATGAATGAAAGAATAGGAATAGCACATATATATTCATCCAAGAATAATACAATTATTCATATTACAGACATAACCGGCGCCGAAACCATAGTAAAGGTTTCGGGGGGAATGATGACCAAGAACGACAGGGAAAAAGGCAACCCGTTCCCGGCAATGATAGCCGCCAAGAGAGCAGCGGAAGAGGCGAAGAACAAGGGTATAACAAAGCTCAATGTTAAGGTAAGGGCGCCGGGAGGTCACAAGGCAAAAAACCCTGAAAAGGGTGCGCAACCGGCGATAAGGGCTCTGGTAAGGTCCGGATTGAGGTTGGGGGACATAGAAGACGTTACCCCGCTTCCGCACGACAGCACCAGGAAAAAGGGTGGAAGAAGGGGAAGGAGGCTTTGAGATGAAAATAAAAATCCTTTCAAAGGGCAAGGAAGAAATAAAATTTGAAGTGGACAAAATCAATCCCGCATTTGCCAATGCTCTGAGGAGAACCATGATAATGGAAGTACCCACCCTTGCCATAGAAGAAGTGGACTTCAGGGCGAATGACTCTCCGATGTTCGACGAGGTTTTGGCCCACAGACTGGGGTTAATACCGGTCAAATTTAAACCCAAGATGCTCAAAAAAATGGCCGATTGCAGCTGCGAAGGAGAGGGATGTATAAACTGTCAGGTGGTCTTTGTACTGGACAAAACCGGTCCTGCTATAATATACAGCGGTGACTTGAAAAGCACCAATCCGGATGTTGAACCGCTATATGATAACATTCCTATTGTAAAACTGGGTGAAAAGCAGAGGCTGATTTTTGAGGCCACGGCAATAATAGGTACAGGAAAGGAACATGTAAAATGGAAGGCAGCGAATGCCTTTTATACTTACAAAGATGACAAGTTTGTCTTCACCGTGGAAACGATATCTGGTCTAAGTCCTAAAGAAATAATTACCAAGGCCACGGAAATAATGGAAGAAAAATCAAAAGAACTTACAAAACTGTTATGATGCGGGGGTACCCAAGAAAGCTTTTTAGAAAAAAGCTTTGGGAATGGCCAATAAATTGAAGTGCACGAACTAAGTGAGTGTACTTCTGTGCAGACAATTTGGCTAGAGGGGCTAGAATTTAAAGTGGTCAAGCTTAGGATGGCCAAGTTCAGGACTGAGTCAGGGAGATACCTAGTGGCTTAGTGCCTTCGTGAGTTCGAACCGGCTGACATGCACGAAGTGTATGTCCGTGCGAAGCACGCAAGGTAGAAACCTGCCGAGAAGATCTCATCCCCCGCACCAAAACAAAACTTTGTGATAAATTATGAAAAAAAATCCCGAACTGAACAAGCTTATAGAAGAGCTTTCAGGTAAAGAAGAGAAGATATGGAAAAACCTAGCCAGGAGGCTGTCGGGACCAAGAAGAAACCTGACATTGGTCAATCTTGCCAGATTAAACAGGTACGCAAGTAATAAAGAAAAGATAGTGGTTCCGGGCAAAGTGCTCGGATACGGAAATATTGAGAAAGAGATACTCGTAAGCGCACTTTCATTTTCCGGTGAGGCTGAAAGGAAAATAAAGAAGGCCGGCGGAAAATGCTACACGATAGGAGAGTTATTAAAGGAAAGCCCGAAGGGGGAAAAAATAAGAATTTTTGGGTGAAAATTTTGGACAAAGTAATTGACGCTACAGACCATATCCTTGGTAGGATTTCTTCCAGGATAGCCAAGGAGCTTCTGGAAGGAAACAAGATAGTGGTAATAAATGCCGGAATGGCCGTAATAACCGGTAATCCAAAATTGACAGTGGAAAATTTTAGAATAAAAAACAGGAGAGGGGACCCCCACCATGGTCCCTATTACCCGAAGACCATAACTGGCATATTTAAGAGGTCTGTCAGGGGCATGGTACCCTACAAAAAAGCCAAGGGAAGGGAAGCCTTGAAAAGGCTTTCTGTTTATTCGGATAATCCAAAAAAACTTAAGGGAAACAAGGAAGGGAAGAATATAAGCAATTTAGAGTGCAGATACATAACTCTTGCTGATGTAGCCAAAAAACTTGGTGGTAAGTAATGGCAAAGAAAAATGAACCGGTGACAGGAAAAAGAAAAGAGGCTGTAGCAAAGGCATTTATAAAGAAGGGGAAAGGCATGATAAAAATAAATAATGTACCTCTGGAGAACTTGAATCCTGAGATGACAAGACTTATGATAAAGGAGCCGCTCATAATAGCCGGTGACCTGTCCAAGAAAGTGGATATAGACATAAGAGTGAAAGGCGGTGGAGTTGTAGGACAGGCTGAAGCAGTGAGGCAGGCCATAGCACTTGCCCTGGTGGATTTCGGCGGAAAAAAATACAAAAAGATATTCGAAGATTACGACAGGCATCTTCTGGTAAAGGACTCCAGAAGAACGGAACCCCACAAGCCTTCACGTTCCTCATCTGGTCCGAGAAGGCATAAACAAAGGAGTAAGAGGTGATTTTATTTTCATACCGATACGGTGCATATCCTGCGGAAAGCCTGTTGCCCAGTTGTGGGAGAAATACCATAAAGAGATTAAGAAGGGGAAGGACCCCAAAAAGGTTCTTGACAAGATGGGAATCAAGAGATATTGTTGCAGGAGCCTGTTTCTTACGCACGTGGATTTGATAGATTATATGGTCAAATACAAGAAATAGTTAATTTTATATTTGCCCAAAATTAATCTTTATTTGGGTGTGAGAGTGCGAAAGTTAATTTTGTTCTTGAGTATTATGCTGGCCTGTCCTATCTTGGCCGGTACGGCGTTGGCAGACATTGAAGTAAACGTTATTGCAGAGGATTTCTACCTTTCTCCCGGCTCTTACCTGATGCAAATATGGGTGGATGAATACGGGGATTACGGATTGAGCTCTCTTGGACCCCACAGGGGCTGGGTTGTATTTGAAAGAAATTATTTCTCTGTTTCCGGTGAGATAGAAATAAACTTTTCAATAACCCCGCCGGAAAACACCAAAGCCGGAACTTACAGATTTCCCATAATGGTGTATTCAATTGAAGACGATTCAATTTATTCGATAAAGGAATACAGGCTTCTGATTGAAGAAAAGACCGAAGCCAGGATAAAGAATCTTGAAATAAACAAGGATTCTTTCTCCCCCGGAGATAAAATAGAGGTAGAGGGAGTGGTTGCGAACACGGGAACGTCCGACCTGGAGGAACTTAAATTAACAATAGAACTCGAAGGTCCGGGATATGAAAAGGTTGAAGAAAAAAAATTCTCACTTTATGTGACCGAGGAAAAGGAATTCGAACATGCCTTTGAAACCTCAATGTACAACGACCCAGGCGCATACGAAGTGAGCCTGACGCTGACCAAATTCGGCCAGAAAATGGACTCCAAGAAAAAAATAATAGAGATAGAAGAAGTGGGTAAAATAGAAAAGGACCTCGAAACATCATGGAGACTTGTTCAGGAATCGGGGACTTTTCACCTCAAGAACGTTGGTAACGTGAGGAAGACAGAGAGAATAGAAATGAAACTCACAAAACCCTGGGACTGGTTTGCCTTCTTCTCGGAAATGCCCGAAATAATTGATCAGGGAACTGAAATGGCTTACGTGTGGGAGGTTACTCTGGACCGGGGGGAAACAAAAACCATAAACTATGACATACATTACTGGCCCTTTGTTATTGTGGCAATTTTCATAATCTACGGACTTTACCTCGTGCTCAGACAGGTGAAGAAACCGACCATAAGGAAGCATGCCCTGCAAACCAAGGTTCTGGAGGATGACAAGAGAGAAGTTATGGTCGCCCTCGAAGTCAAGAGCGGAGGCAAGAAAATGAAAGACGTGGTGGTGGAAGACAAGATTCCCACCGTGGCCCACCTTATAAAGGATTTCAAAACCATAAAGCCCAAAATCAGAAAAACTAACGAAGGGATAGTACTGAGATGGAACCTCAAGAACCTGAGTAAGCGGGAGAACATAATCCTGACCTACAGGTTCGGAACGCTTATCGGAGCCGTGGGATACTTCAGGCTGCCAAGAGCCGTTTTGAAGGCCAAGATAAACAACGTACTGACCGAATATTTCTCAAACTCCCTGAAAATCAAGGAAGAGTAGGGAAACTAATTTTTATATATTTAATCCAATAATTCTTACTATCCCCGGATAGCTCAGCGGTAGAGCGGTCGGCTGTAGACTTATACTTTAGTATGGGTTGCATAGCAACCGTTCAGATAGGCCGGCGTGCACGCAGTGTACGTCCCGATGGTTACCGACAGGTCCTGTGTTCGAAAAAAGACCCTTTTTCAGAAAAAGGTTCTTTACTCCCAAAAACTTGGAAATCCTTCGGATTTCCCAAGAAAAATTGGAAAGAACGAGAATCACAGTCCGGGGACCAAAACTTTTCGTTAGTGAACCACGTAGTTGATTAAATATCAAGCGTGGTGTAACTAAAACATGAGCAAAATACAAAAATCCGAGCAAAGACTAAAGACCTGTTTGAGGAGAATTGATAAGCTAAAAGAAAACGATAAAAAACTCATTCTAAAATTTAAGGACGAAGCATTTGCACAAGGTTTATCCAACGCTAGGGTATTACATTATCTCATAGATATACAGAAAATATCAGAGTGGACTAGTAAAGATTTGGATAAATTAACCGAGGATGAAATTAAAAAACTGGTTTCTCGAATAGAGAGAAAGGACTATTCTGAACACACAAAAAAATCTTACAAACTTTCCATAAAGAAATTTTATCAATTCTTGGAAGGTTATGAATGGAGGAGCAAGGAATATCCAAAAAAGGTTAAATGGATAGGAACCGATGTCAGAAAGGAGAAATTAAAAGGTCCTATTATTCTTTCCAAGGAGGAGGTCAAGGAAATCTTCAGGGCAGCTGAAGGACCACTCGAAAAGGCACTTGCCAGTTTTATGTATGAAAGTGGTTGCCGTGCCCCAGATGAACTTCTCCGAATGGAATTTCCTAGAGATGTAGAATTATTAGATGGAAAGGCTAAGGTAAGATTGTTTAGTGGTAAGACCGGAGAGAGAAAAATAATAGTGGTTGCATGCTTGCCCTATCTCCGTGAGTATTTAAAGGAATACAAAACAAAAAGGGGAAAGAAGGACGGCCCCCTATGGGTTACAAAGAAGAGAGTAAAGATAAAGGGAAAGGATAAAGAAAAAATAAAACCACTGAGTTATATTCAGCTTGTCACCTTAGTTAAAAAGTGGACCAAGAAAGCTGGGATAAAAAAGAGGGTGACGCCATATACCTACCGCAGAAGTCGGGCCACTCATTTAAGTACGAAATTTCCTACGCCAATTTTATACAAATACATGGGCTGGGTTCCTACATCCAAGGTTATAGATAGATACGTATCACTGAATGAGGAACAGATGGAAGAAACTATATTAGGATTTTACGGAATGAGTACAGGCAAGGAGAACAACGACATCAAGCCGTTGTTTTGCTCTTACTGTGGCCAGCAGAATCCCCCAGAACTAGAGTTCTGTCACTGGTGCCACAATCCATTAACCGATATGGCAAAAAAGAAGGAGAGAGAGACTTCCATAAAATCCATGCTGGAAAGCATGATTGAGAAAAAGGTTAAAGAGCTCCAGGCCGGGAAGTAGATGAATTATTTTTTCACATGTTTTTTATTTCTTGTACTAATTGTTTTTCTATATATTCTTGCCAATTCTTAGTTCCACCTGGTCCAAGAGTTCCTCTTTCATCGGCTAATCTGTTAGTTATTTCTTCCATTTTACTTCTTAAAAACTCAAAAAAATTATCCATTTCATATGAAGTGGTATATCCTAATTTTTCATCAACTTCTTTTTGAGGTGGAAGTTCCATATCGTTTATATAATATTTTGTGTGTAGACAACCTCCATGAGCAATCTCATCTTGGTCTTTTACAGCCCATGAAGTATCACAACCTTTAGCCTTAAGCTTTAGTTGTCTGTATAATTTGCCTTCTTTGACTAAAATTGGACCTAGTTCCCAGATTCTTTTTCTTTCTATACCAGTTCCTTCGGATATTTTAGATATGTATCTACCATCTTTATTGGATAACGTGGCATTTTCCTCTTTAAGATAATCTTGTATTTTTTCAAGGTCTCTGACAGTTTCAGTTTCTCTTCCTCTAGCCATTCTCCCCACCTAAAAGTATATACACCCGTTAAACATTTAAACGCGAAATCGGCGGCTAGTTATATTTCCCTTGGTAATGTTTTCAGTTCATCAAACATAATCTTTTTAAGCGGGTCGTCTTTAGGAAGTTTTTCCATGAGATATAATGCATGGGCATATGGTAAATTGTTGGTGATAACCATGCCATTGTATTCCACTTTTACTTCCAAACCAACGTCCACTTCATCTTTACCCTCTTTTGGGTCTAATTGATATGCGTCTATATTTATCTCAACACCATCTAATTTGATCATCTATATCACCTATTTACTATTACATTCCAAAAAGATTTAAACCCAATAATCCCAGCTTTTTAAAGACGAAAATAAAAGAAAAGGGGGTTAACTTATTCTATCCTGTCTTGCAACACACAGCGTAAGCCTGTACTCCACACGATGCACAAGCAACTTCACAGAACCAACCGTTTCCCTGCGGATGAGAATGTTTTATCTCCGTAGCAACCGGACCTCCGTAAGAGGTACATCCTCCACCCGTTACACTATAATCAACAGAGCAATTTACGGTTGCTTTTCCTGTGCCAGATTGTGGTCCTACCGTTGTACAGTTTAATGGAGCTGATGGTCCGGGCGGTCCTTGTGGTCCCTCTGGACCAGTTTCACCCTGTGGCCCTTCAGGTCCTTGCTCACCTTGAGGACCTGGCGTTGATTGTATGTTGTCAATTTGGTCCTGTAAGTTAGCTATGGCGTCCCAAAGAGCTTGAAAAGGTTGCCCATTCGGGTCTTCAGTTGCTATTACCGTAGTTGCTAAAAACAAAATACCTATTACTGGTACTAGAAATATTTTCTTCATTAATGCACCCCCACCTGTTTTATTTAATATTACACCCGAAAAAGATTTAAGCCCCATAATCTCGGGTTTTTAAAGAACTCCAAGCTGGAAATTAAAGGATTATTTTTTAGTTTTATAAGGACAAAACCCCGGTTCATCAGTTGGATTAAATACTGCGTCACATTTACCTTCCTTATCAATGTTGTATCTACACAAAGGTTCAGAGTGGCCGTCTTTGTATACTTTTACAATAACATCTTCTGCCAGTTTTTTATCAAATACTTCGTTACCGAGACTATTGATTCCACAACATTTAATTTTATGAGACCCTATTAAACCCTTTCTATTAAATATCATAAAAAATATTACATCCGTTAACGATTTAAACACCAAATTTAGGGTTTATAAAGAACTCCAGGCTGGGAGGTAGAATGTTAGAGAGAAAATTAGTCTTTATCTTTTTTGTATTCTCTGCGAATTTTTCTTACAACTGAGTTTCCAATTTTATGGGCTGATTCTTCAAAAGTCTTTTGATTTTCATAAGTAAATACGCCTTCCTCTTTGGCACTAAAATCTATAACACAAAAATCAAAAGGAGGGTCACGTTCACTATAATGTTTCTGAAGCTTTAAAGAAAACTCTCCAGACAGTGGTTCAATAGTGATATTTGTTAATAATCTATCGTATTCTTTCCCAGTATCAGTTTTTTCTGAAATTAATTTTTTTCTCAACGTATCTAGGCCAACTTGGTGATAAGGACAAATTTTTTCACAACCATCTTTTCTATAACCACATTCTACTATACGGGTAGGCCAACTTCTGGTTTTTATTTCACCCCTCAAGCCATTTAATTCTTCTATTGATTCAAGTACAGTATTTATTGAGTCGTGTGTGGTATTTATTGTGTTATGTATAATATCTATTGCCTTATCCATCTTTAATTTCACCTATCAATAATTGTATACCGAAAAAGATTTAAACCCCACAATTTCAGGTTTTTAAAGATTAGAGAGAAATAATGAATATGAACTGGAAAGACAAGAGGTTGTGGATTGGAATTGTGGTTTTGTTAATTATTATATGCATTTTTATTATCATATTTTTAGAATGTCCCATAAGAAAATACCAACTTCAAAATGAAGTGGAAGAAGCGAATTATTGTGAAATAGACTCTGATTGTGAAAATATTGAAGATAATTTATGCGATTTTAAACCAGAATGTATTGTTGTTAACAAAAACGAAGCAGAAAGAATAAAAAATATGGTTGAACTATACGGATTCGAATGCGATTCTCTATATGGTCACTGTGGTTGTGAAGACATGATTGTAGATGGAAAAGTAATTGTTACTTCTGTTACCAAATGCGAAAAAAATAGGTGCGTTTTGGAGATAATAACCCCGTAATCCCCAGGTTTTCAAAGAACTCCGGACCGGGAAGTAGAGTGCGGAGATGGGTTATTTAATCTATCGGATTTCTTATTAAATCGTCAATTCTTGTCCTAACGAATTCTATTTTTGCATAACACCAAATATTTTTTCCCAATCTACAATTAGTGGCTTCTCCGCCGTCATAAAAATATTGATATACTTGAGAAAAATCAGTATCAAGTTCTTGAGCCTTTCCCATGTTTTTACTGCATTTTTTGCAGTATTCCTTGACCTGTTTCTCTTTATCTTCCGGTAAGGTTTTCTTATAATTCTCTTCAGGAAACAAATTTAATCCTTCTTCAAAAGACTTTATTGCTCCATTTAAGTAATGTAATATCTCGTTTGTCCTTTCTTTTTTCATTCTCTCACTCTAAATATTACACCCGTTAAAGATTTAAACCCTAAATTCAGGCTGGGACATTTTTTCCGGGTTATAGAATTTCCCAACTTCTACCGATCTTGAAGCGTCATCCTTCATCTTTTTTAAGGTTTCCCACAATTTCCTTTTTTCAGGATTTGTCTCTGGATTCTTCTCTTCTCCTATGAATGGTACTTCAACTAAAGGTATTTTGTTTCCGGGTTTTTCGTTAATTGTGTCCTTTAAAAGTCTTGCATGATTTTCTATTTCAAATTTAAAATTTTTGAAGAATACTCCGCCTATTTTCGTTTTTTCGTGACCTTCAATTATCATTTCATTATATCTTAGGGGGTGCAAACCTGCGGTTTGTGTGAGCATGTCAAAGGGATATTTTACCTTTCCCTCGTGTT
>CP070662.1:71043-75492 GCA_020355185.1 archaeon | reverse complement strand
TGGCGGTTCTTTGACACAGGGTTATACACGTTCTAGAACAGTTTTTTTTGGCTGCGATATCCCTAGAAAATTCGCTACCAGGAGTTCCTGTAATATGACCCTCTTCCTGTCTGTATATATTAATACAACTATCGCAGCCAAAAAAAACTGTTCTAGAACGTGTATAACCCTGTGTCAAAGAACCGCCAGTCTCCGTGTGGGCTATTGGGTTCAACTTGCCTCCGCAATCACATTGTATGTATTCAATTTTTTTGACCATTTCTGCCACCTTACAATCATTTAATAGAAATTCAATTATTAAAAATCAAATAAGTTTAAAATATTTAAGATTAGAAAAATATAGAATAATATATTAGGGCTAATTTTGCAAGAACTATTTTATTATACCGTAGCCGATTAGCCTCCACCTGCCGCCGAACTGCCTGAAAATCGCTATCTTGTCATTTTTCTCGACACAGAGCGGGCTCTTAAGTTTTATGTCAATCACATTTTTCCTTGAAGAGGTTACAGTTCCCACGGTCCTCCCTGTCCCTGAAGTAACCATCAGGGGCTCGCTGGTGCTTATGGGGGATACCTTTATCTTTTCCTTTGCCCCGACGACGCTGTCCATCAAATTGGTTTCCAGGGTCAGAGATTCCCACGTCGGGGGGAGTTTGCCCTCCTTTCCCGCGATGTTACCTGTCAGGTGATCGCTCTTGGTTAGGGAAGGGTCGAGTTTTGTCCCCACCCCTATCAGCCCGCCGGGCCCCGCCTCCTTGAGTTTCTTTCCGAACTTCTGGAGAGCCGTTACCCCTGTCTTGAGTGGGATATACTTGTCCCCGATTTTTATCCCGGGTTTTATCTCTATGCGGTCTCCTATCCTGAAGACACCCCTTACAAGGGAGCCACCGATAACGCCGCCGCTTATCTTTTCCAGCAGGGTTCCGGGTTTGTTGACATCAAAGCTCCTGGCTATGAACATCTTCGGGTCAGCTTTCAGGTCTCTCTCCGGTGTTGGAACGTGTTCTTCCATCGCCTGGAGCAGGGAATCTATGTTGACCCTTTGAAGGGCGGAAATGGGAATTATGGGAGCATTTTCCGCCACCGTGCCCCTGACGAATTTCTTTATCTCTTTGTAGTTTTTCAAAACCTCCTCCCGGCTGACAAGGTCTATCTTGTTCTGAACGATTACTATGTTCTTGATCCCCACTATGTCCAGAGTCATCAAATGTTCCGCACTCTGGGGCTGGGGACATTCCTCGTCAGCAGAAATTATGAGGAGGGCCCCGTCTATGAGAGAGGTCCCGGAAAGGACCGTGGCCATCAGGGCGTTGTGGCCCGGTGCATCAACGAAAGAAATGGTGCGCAAAGGCTCTGTATCCCCGAAGCAGGCGGGGCACTTTTTTGTGGTGCAGTAGCAGTTGGGCTCCTTGCACTTCTTGCATCTGTAGACTGTGGTTTCGGCATAACCCAGCCTTATGGTTATACCCCTTTTCATCTCCTCACTGTGCACATCCGCCCATTTTCCGGTTATGGCCTCCACTATCGTGGTCTTGCCGTGGTCCACGTGGCCGAACAGACCTATGTTTACCCCTCCACCCGAAACTTCCGGATTTGCCATAAAAGCACCCTTAACGATACTACTAAGTTTAATATACAGGCTTTTATAGTTTTGCCTCTAATTATTTTCCATGCCCATAAGACGGACAAATGTTTCTCTTGGACGAGAAACTGGATAACAAGAATCAAATTAATTCCAATTATTATCCTGAAGTAATCAAAGAATATCTGGAAAAGTTAATGATTATATCAAAAAAATACGATTAACTGCTATTCCTTCTTTTCCTCTGCTCCCGGATCTTTTTCCGGCTTTCCGGCTTCTTTCTTTTCATCGGGCTTTTCCACGGAGTCCGGCTTCTCTTCGGGTTTCTCTTCCTTGGCAGGTTCCTTTTCTTCCGGTTCCTCTTTCTCCGGGGCCTCCTCTTCCTTTGGAGCCTTTTCCTTGGGCTTGCCTTCCTCGGGCTTCTTCTCCAGCCCCAGAAGCTTTTCAACAGGCTCCTTGCCTTTTTCAGCGACCTTGAGGTTGACCTGGACTATGTCCTCGCCTACCCTGTTCCCCCTTATCGTTTTTATTACCCGGGTTCCATTGCCTTTGGGCTTGCAGCCGACACCCCCCGTCAGAAGCGCCCTCTTCCTTGCGGTTCCGGGGAGGTCCCGCCTCATGGGGAAGCCCTCCTTGTCGCTGCCCCCGGTTATCTGCAGGGTGTAGCCTGTCAGACCTATGATTGAGCCGTCGAACTTGTCCCCTATCTTCATGCCTGCGAGTGTAGGCACGTCCTTCTCCACCTGCACAGCCTTCCCTTTCTCAAGGGGGATCACAATCTTGAACATTGCCATCAACTCTCTTAATTAAAGGAGTTATATATTTAAAGATTTTTAAAGATAAGGAGCTAATTAATTCTATGAAAATAGTTGCTGTGTGCGGGAGTCCGAGAAAGGGCAATACGGAATTTATGTTAAGAAAGGTCTTGGAAAAAGCAAAAGAATTGGGTGCTGAAACCGAACTGATTCTTTTAAGGGAAAAGAAAATCGAATTCTGTGATGGTTGTCATGGTTGTGAGGGAGGAAGCGGAAAATGTTCTATAAGCGATGACATGAATGAGATAAGAAACAAACTTTTGAAGGCAGATTCAATTGTTTTCGGTTCGCCAATATATTACGATGGCGTTACAGGTTTGCTTAAAAATTTTATAGATAGAACCAACCCTATCTATGGCAAGCTTAGGGGAAAAAAATTTGCTTTTGTAATTGTAGGTCAGCTTAAAGGAGAGGAAGGAGAATTATCGAGAAAACTTGTTGTAGATTTTCTTAAGGATATCAGTGAAATACATGAAATGGAACTGATAGACTACGTGTTTGGGGTGGCTCTAAAACCAGAAGAAATTGCCGACGATGAAAAAACAATCAAAGAACTGGAAGAACTTGGTAAGAAAATTTATTCGGAGTAGTAATCTTTCTGTGATTGCAAAGCCATTGGACAAGCTGAGAAACATTTATTGGAATAACATCTGAATTCGTCATAGGCTCTTGAAATATACTTTTCATTCTTTTTCCTTTCATTTTTAATTAATTCCCAACCTTCCTTTAGAGATATTCCTCTTAAGTTTCCAATACTTCTTCTACCTTCATAATCACAGACATCACAGGACATACCAAATCTGTCAACAATTAAGTGACCATTATTTTGCACAAAAACTCCATACTGAATATGGCAATCCTCAAATCCACCTTTCAGAGGGTAACCCATTATTTTAGAACCCTTTTCCAACAATTTCTCATTTTCTTTCTCCGTTAATTTCAATTCTTCTAGGTTTCTATTTTTAACGACTCTTCCTGCAGCAACCACATCACTAATAGAAGGTGTGAAGTTGTTTTCTGCGCAGAACTTGAAAACTTCCGGCATAGACTTATAGGCAGGTTTGGCAAGCAATAACATACCTGATATTCTAGTTACTCTGGAATCATCAGTTTCCTCAATTATCTGACCATAACCGGTCTCAATCATATTTTTAAGGCCTTGGCGTAAAAAAGGAAGTTTTCCTTTCGTGCCAGCCAAGTAATCATAGATATCTTCATCAAAACTTATTATTTTTACCTCAGGGCTTACGTTGTTTTCATATAGAAATTTTGCTTTATCTTTTGTAATTAAGGTACCATTGGTATTCAGAATTGTTGTAAGACCTATATCATTCGCGTGCTTTATCACATCTTCAAATGCCCTGTCAAGTAAAGGTTCGCCGCGACCGCCAATCCAAAGAACTTCATTACCAAGCTCCTTACTCTCATCAATGATTTTTATCCATTCTCTAGAGTTTAACTCATTTTTATCCTTTTCACCGGCATCAGTATGGCAATAAATGCAGTCTAGGTTACACTCACGTGTCATGTTTATTGTAAGTATCGGAAGCTTCCCACTTCTATATTCCTTGATTATGTCCCTATTCCAGCCCTTGGTTACGAGTGGCTTCATATATCAATTATGCGCTTTCTAGTATATATATTTTACCACTTTTGAGTGACAGTTAACTTTATATAGGAGCTTAACCATATTGTTACTATTAGGTGGTTAAAAATGAATAGAATTATAGATTTTGGCAACGGTTTCGGAAAAATAACAGATGTAAATAATCCCGACTTCAAGAGAATTGCAAAAAAAGGTTACAACCTTAAGGTAAAGGGAGATAATGTTATAGGGGACATCGGAAATCTGGAAACTCTTCAGACCGTAATGGCATATCAAAACTAAATTCTTTTTCTTCTTTTTTAACCTTTTGGAAAGTTTTATATAGGTTTCCATACCAATACTATGCTATGCACTTATGCAATGCAATAGGTGGGGTTGGGCATGATTACAGAAGTAAGGGTAACCAAGAACGGCAGTAAGCTGGAGATAGAAAGCACCAGCTGGAG
>CP070662.1:62531-70943 GCA_020355185.1 archaeon | reverse complement strand
CGACTCCTACTACCTCGTAAGGATTTTTCCACCATTCGGTTAATTGGTAGACTCCGACTTTCGGATTTAGAAAATAGTGTTCAAAAATACCCAGTTGAGGATTATTACATATTGCGTATTTCCAATTTTCCGGTTCCCTCTTTCCCTTCTTCTTAAGTTCTCCGAATACCTTTTCTCTTGTTTTAATTATCAAATTACCACTTATCTTTCCTTCTTTTCTCTGTCCTCGGCTTCCTTCTCCTTTTTAGAACTTTCTTATCTTTCCTTTCCCTCGGGCTCTTCCTTATCCTTCTTGTCCGGTTCCCCCGGCTTCTCCTTTTTATCAGGTTTCTATTCAGCTCTCTTTTTTTCTCCGGCCTCCTCCTCGCACTTTATCTGCTTCTCGGCCGCGATTTTTCTTACGTTTCCGATAAATCTCCTTACATATTCCTTGGTGATGTTTATATCACGCTCGTTTATGTCCTCGACTTTTTTGTCATTGATAAGTTTTTTCATCTGCAGGACCTTGGCCAAGACGTTTTCGTAGGCAGGATTAATCAGTCCGCTTTCTATCAGGTGTTTCTTGAAGGCAGAAGGCAGCTGTTTCGGGTCCTCGGGAAGCCTGTCTATGCTCTTAAGGGCGGCCACGCTGGCCTTTATCATAACCTCGTAGGTTTTTTCCACGTCCGTGGCCTTCCTGTTGTTCTCCAGGACCTTGAGGACTCTTTCCATTTCCTCGACGAATTTCTTGGCTCTTTCCATGTATTTATCTATTTCCTCGCCTTTTATGTCCTTTATTTCCCTGTGTTCTGTTTTCTTCCTGAATTCTATAATATCTTCAATTATTTTTACAATTTCCTCCTTGGTCAGTTTGTTCTCAATCAGGAACTTCCTTGCCGCCTCTCCGGCATGGTTCGCGTCCGGAGGTCCCCTGCCCATAAACATGAGCACGGCCTGCAGGGAATCAAGGCAGGCGTAGTAAAGGTCCTCCGCTATTATATACATTTTTGCGTGCTGGGCCCTTCTGAGCCTCTTGGGAACGTTTTCCATGCGGTTTTCCACGGCTTCCTTGGTTAGGGGTATGTCCCCTCTTTCAAGAAGCCTCTTGTTTGTTAGAAAGAATCCTGTGTCGTAAACCGCAACCCCGTCCTTGAGCAGGTTGTAAGCAAGCGGGGCGCATCTCCTTATCATGCTCATGAACTCTGTTATGGTCCAGACAGGCTGCGGGGAAAGCATCTTGTCCGTCTCTTCGGCCGCCTTGAACATGAATTCGTCCACCTCGGCTCTCACTTTCTTGGTAAGATTGCCTCTGGTATCATCAATAAGAACGACCACATCAATATCGCTTTTGCTTGTGAACTCGTTTCTTACCACGCTGCCCCAGGCCACTATGGCCTTTATGTATGGGCCATACTTGTCCAGAAGCTTCTTGCTGAACTTCTTGATTACCTCGGCCCGCCTCTTTTTCTCGAATTCCCGGAGCTTCTTGCCTGTTCTCCTCTTTATACGGGTCTTCTTCTTACCAACCTTTCTCTTGGTTCTCTTGGCTACCATGTTTACACCAAAATAAGTAATTACCAATAGATAGTTACATTAACTCCTATATAAAGCTAACGGTGTTCCTCTTTCTTCCAGGTTTCCGTCCTGACCCTCTTCTTTTCCATGGCTTCCCTTCCCAGCCATGTATGGCTCAGTTCCGGCAACTCGAACATCCCCTGCAGCGGGTCGAAGGCGTGGGAATCCACCACCCTTTTCTCGTGTTCTATCTCCGCCTGGGTGAGTCCGAAGTATTCTTCCGGGAGTTGCCCGGGAGGAATGTCCTGCGAAAGGTACTTGGCCACGTCTTTCAGTGTTATGACAATCTGCTCGTACAGTTTGGGCGCTTCCATCCCGCCCCTCTCGAATATAAAGATGGCGTTTTTAAGTCCTTTTTGTCTCAGTTTCCAGAGTAGCGTATAAATGTAAATGTCCCCGCGGGGCGAGGGAGCGTGGGCATGGGCTGGCATGGGAATGGTTCCCACGTGCAGGGTTACCGTATATCGGCCAACGTCTCCCGGAGCCTTTTCCACGTCTTTCATGGGGTCTATTCCCTGTGTGGCCAAATGCTCAAAATCTATCAGAATCCTTACTTGTGGAGAGTTTATGTGCTTTACCAGATGATATATCTGTGTCGTGGTTTGCAGCCGGTAATAGCCGGCATACTGCCCGCCCCGTGCATCCGGGCTTTCCAGTGCTATAATCACGTTCTTATCCTCAAGGGTTTCTAGGTGCTTCTTAAGATGACCTGTCACGTACTTTGCGGAAACTGCCGCCACAAGGTCCTTTTCTTCGGCATCCTCATAACTCTTGCCGCCACAGTAAGTTTTCCAGAGCGGGTCTTTTGTTTCCCACATCCATCTTCCCATGAGTTCAAATGCGTATTCTTCGGTTCCGCGGTCTCTCCACGGTTGTTTGAATTTACTTTCTTGAAAACTTTTTAATGCCTTTTCAATTCCTTTCTTTTCTAATTTTTTGTATTCTTTTCTGCCTTCTTCTATGCTGATTTCTTTTGTATTGATTCTATTATCAATCTTTGCAATTTCTTCTTTTATGTCCTCTGGGAAAAAATAGGATAAGCGTCCAATGTGGTTAGGCATAAAATCTTCAAAGAACCATTCCCAGAGTTTGGGAGTCTTCTTGGTTATCTTTTTCATTATGTTGTCACCGTTTTCATCCACCAGAAAGTCGTATCTCCGCGGGATGGAATACATTCTGGGCCTTGCCAGGACGCAGGCATGGAAATCTATGTATACTGTCTTCGTTTTCGCAGCGGCTTCTATGTAAAGCTTTAACTGGTCTTCTGTGCCCGTATAATCTATGTCGTAGGGCGAGGTCAGAAAGGCTTCAAAGCCCGCGTGCATGCCCAGCTTTATCCCCATCCTTTCCTTTATCCTCTTTATCTCGTCTACCTCTCTCTTGGTAACTGAAACGGGGTGCTCAAGGGCAAGCTCCACGAATTCCACCCCCTTGGACATGGCGAAGCCCAGCCTTCCGGCAGGTGTGGGAATCTCCTTGGGTATACCGGTGGATATTCCGACAATGTAGTCGTTCTTGGGTTCGGGACCGGGGTCTTCCCCTTCCAGAATTTTCTTGAGGGCTTTTCTTATCACACTATCACCTATAAGGAAAGTTCAAAAATCCTTGATTTTTGAGGGCTTTTCTTATCACACTATCACCTAAGAACCTTTATTCGACTCCTCCCCTCGTCCAGGCCCGGTGCCTCTTGAACTTGATTCCACCGAATATGTCCTTGAAGTCGTCATAGAATTCGGTGAAATCCTTTTGTATTATGGCTGCAAGTTTATCCCCCCATCCCTTCGGGAGGTAGTAGTCCCCTTCTGGAGGAGTGCCTACGATGGCGCGAATCCCGTTTTCCAGTGAAACTATAAGCCTGCTTCTTTCCTCTCCTTTATCTTCATCTTCCTTAAACTCCTTGCCACGGAATTCCTCGAGTTCCTTCCACAAAAGCTCTTCCCTCTTTTTTATCTTCCTCTTGATTTCTTCCACGTCCTTTCCCGTCTTCAGATAAACATCGAATTCTATTTCCATCTTCTCTTTTCTTTTTCCCTCCAAGGTCCTGGATTTTCTCTTGATTTTTATCTCTATGAAGGAATAGAATGGATACTTTACCCTCCTGTAACCCTTCTTCTTTATTCCTTCTGTATATTCAAAATCCTTTTCGTAGGCTATCGGTTTCCAGCAGAATAACTCCACCCCGGCCACCGAGGTGTCGTAGCCCTCTATGAGCTTGGGGTCGTCCAGGCCGGTGTACTCGCTCTCCGAGAACTTTATCCTGTTTATCGCCTTTATGTAGGGTTCAAGCATGTCCTTGTACATCCTCATGGAGGCCTTCCTGCTGTTGAGCTGCTCCCTGAGCATGCCCACCTTTTCCTCTATTTCGCTGCCGTATTTTTCCTTCCAGTAAACGTAAAGTCTCCATTTTTTCTTCAGGATCCCCTTTTCAGTCTGGGTCACCTTCAGTTTCTTTACGTCGTCCTCCTTGGCTACCTTGTAGAAGTCCACGACTATTGTGGGAAATTTTCCCGAGGTGGCCAGTTCTATCAGGCTCAGGGGACCGGTAGGCCTGTCCACCAGGTCCACGAAGTCCGATTTCAGTACGTGTTCATCCTTTTCCTTGAAGTGGCTCTGGACCTCTTCCAGCCTCCTCAGGTCATGCTTAATGAGCTCCACATCCCTCCTCATGTCGCTGAGCCCGACCATCACCCTCGAAACGCTCTGCTCAAGTGCCTGCTTCTTCTGCAGCATCTCCTGGTGATAGTTGCTCCTGGGATTTACCTCAAGCCAGTCCTTGTATTTTTTTATCTCGTATTCGTAAACGTCTTTAAGAAGTTTAAGCATCTTGAAGTACATTTTTGTGGGAAATTCGGCACTTCCCTTTAGTTTCATTAACCTTTTTATAACAGGTCTAGAACCCATACAGCCACCAATTTAATATTTAAATAAAGCTCATTTTAATATTTATAGGGAGTCAAATGGGAATATCAGAAACCGGTGGAAACATGCTTAAAACCCTCAAGAAAATGATTCTTCATACAAAAAAGGATTCTGACCTGGACAAGCCTAACTTTGAGAGAGATTCGGAAAGGGATGAAAATCATTTCAATGAAAACCGTTTCGGTCCCAGGGAGGATTACCACATCCCGGAACCCGAGGACATAAGAAGGATGCCTACTCCCGGCTTTCAGAATCCGAGACCCGACCCGGAGCCAAGGGGAGTTGACTATGACAGAGATCTGCAGCCCATACCCATGCCAGAAAGACGTGAACCCATGCCAGTCCCGAGGCAGAGACCGCCCGAACCTGCACCACAACCAAGGTATCCCGGAAGAGATATCGAGGATGCTCTCAACCAGATTCTTTACAGGCTTGATGACATAGAAAGAAGGCTTGCCAGGCTGGAAGGTTATCCGCCTCCGAGACCGCAACCCCAGCCAAGAAGATACTAGCTGTAGTAGTAGTTCCCTTTTTCTTTTTGTTCGCGGTCTTTTACAGATTCCGGCTTGTTTGCCCTGGGCCTGCCGTTCTCCGGGTCCCTTCTGAACGTGACTTTCAGGTCCTTGAGGAAGGTATTGAAGGCCTTTTCCAGGCCCGCCGGCTCCTTTGCCATACCCTCCTTTCCGGGTTCCCCCAGGAATACCATCCCCCTCCTGGATATGAAATCCAGGAAAAGCAGGTCATGGTCTATTACCATGCAGGTAGCCTCCCTCAGTTTAACAATATTCTGTATGACCTTTGCCGCGGCCAGCCTCTGCTCCACGTCCAGGTATGCCGAGGGTTCGTCCAGTAGGTACATTTCCGCGTCCTGAAGGAGGCAAAGCGCTATGACCAGCCTCTGTGCCTCTCCTCCGCTCAATGTTTTTACGCGCGAGTCCATGAGCCTTTCTAGGCTCAGCGGTCCCAGAAGGTAGTTCTTGTACTTGGAAAAGTTGCTGTTTTTCCGGAGAACCTCGCCCACAGTTCCCTCATGGTTTGTGTGAATGTACTGCGGCTTGTAACTGATTCTGACCCTTGGGTTGATGAGGCCGGAATCGGGTTCCAGTTCCCCGGACATAATCCTGGCGAAGGTGGTTTTTCCCAGTGCATTTGCCCCGAATATGCCCAGCACGTCTTCCGCATAAATTCTCCCGGGTTCCGTTACGAGGATGAATTTTTCCAGCTTTTTCTTGATTTCCGAAAAACGGACAAGCACCGGATTTTCTTTTTCTTTTGTCGGGGATATGACCTCGAATCTTATCGGTTCGGGTCTCATCCTCACGTTATCCTCCTTTATGTAGCCGTGAAGGAATGTGTTTATCCCTACCCGTACGCCGTAAGGCTTGCTGACTATGCCGTAGACTCCGGGTGTACCATAGAATATGTGAATCTGGTCCGCCATGAAATCCAGCGTTGCCAGGTCATGCTCCACCACCATAACTGTCTTTTCCCTGCTAACCTCCCTTATGAGCTTTCCCACCTCAAGCCTTTCCCTTACGTCCAGGTATGATGAGGGCTCGTCTATGAAGTAAAAGTCGCCGTCCCTTGACAGGGCCATCGCTATGGCCAGCCTCTGCAGCTCCCCGCCGGAGAGGTCCGATACGTCCCTGTCCGTTATGTATGAAAGGTGAAGCCTTTCCAGAAATTCCTTTCCCTTCTTGTTCACTACCTTTGTCACCTTGCCCTTGTAAATTTCCGGTATCTGGTCCACCTGCTGGGGTTTGTAAACCGTTCTAGTCCCCGCGAGCTTCCCGAAATAATCCTGGAGCTCATTGCCGCGGAACATTTTTTCAATGGAGGTCTCGCTGCCCCCCAGGTTAGGCTCAAGCTTCCCGGATAGAATCTTCAGGGCCGTGGACTTGCCGGTCCCGTTTGACCCCAGGAGACCTATGACCTTGCCCGGTGTCGGAATCGGTAGCCTGTATAGAACGAATCCGTTCCTTCCGAACCTGTGCACAGGATTCTCTTTCAGTGCTTCGGGAAGATTGACCACCTGTATGGCGCGGAATGGGCATTTTTTGATACAAATGCCGCAGCCTATGCAGATATTCTCATCAATAATCGGTTTGCCTTCCTCCCCCTTGAAGATGCACTTGTCTCCGGCCCTGTTCCTGGGGCAGAACCTTATGCACTCGTAGCTGCACTTCTTCGGGTTGCACTTCTCGTAGTCAATAACAGCGATCCTCATAATACCATTACAAAGAAGAATGTATTTAAAAATTAAAGGCTCAATTAATTATAGGGATGTTACAATGATTCCGGACTCTATAAAAGAAGTTTTGAGGAGGGAGACCGAGAACTCTCCGGTAACGGAATTTGAGGGTGATGAAGGAGGCAAATATCCTTATACTATACTTCCCATGGAGAGCTTTGCGCTTCCGGAATATTTTTCTGCGATTAGGGAAGGATTAAAAATCATGCTGAAAGACGAGATAGAAAAAGCTGATGCGATCTTGAGCATAGAGGCAAAGGCATATCTTATAACAACTTCATTGGCAGAGGAATTCAACCTTCCTCATATCGCCGTAAGAAAAAGAGACTACAGGATAAAAGACCAGGTTGTGATAAAACGGGAGAAGAAAAAACATAGGAAGGCCTACGCGGGATCAGAAAATCTTTACTGCGTTGGACTGAATAAACTAAAAGAACTCAACCTCAAAAGAATTCTTATAGTTGAAGACATGATTTCTGGCGGAGGAACTTTACTTGGAACAATAAAAGCTATAGAAGACGAAGGTTTTGAAATAGCAGGAATAGGAACTGTTTATGAAAGAGGAGACGGGGTAAAGAAAATAAATAAAGCCGGATATGAAGCCAAAGGTTTGATGAGACTGGAAATAGAAGGAGACAAAAGAGAAAACTGGAGGCCAGTTGTAACAGGATTTTATGGCGATTAAATATATGAAAATAAATTTTCATACTTAATCTCAAATACTGGTGATTAAATGCTGATATAATTTGTTGTAGTCAACAACAGCGATTCTCATAATCTTACACAAAACAAGATATTTAAAAATCTCTGGATATTTTTGAAAAGAAAAGGCAATAGAATAAGGCCGATTTGTATTTAAATACTTTTCACTACCTTTAAGTTATATATTAAGTGAGATTATGATAAATAAAATCCTATTCGACTCAGTGTGGGACAGTTGTAAACAGAAAGGGTTTAAAAATCTTTATAACCCCCAAGAGAATGTCATCAAAGTAGATAACAAAACGGAATACAAAAGCATTTTTAATCAATTGGATGTCGATGAAGATTCCTTTTATACACTTTACGTTACGGACGACGAGGGCAAAGGTTTACCAATATTATCCTATAGAGTTGACAACATAGGAGTTAACATTGAAAAGGAAGGCGAAATTTCTCAAGAAATTGGTCAAGAAATGTATACTAAAGCATATTTAGATTTTCTAAAATCTTATGGAAGACTAGTCAAGGGTCTGTCAACCAATTATATAGATAAAGTCGTTGAAAAATACAATATACAAAATGGTGAGATTAAATCAAGCGACGATTTGAAAAATATTTCAAGTGAACTCTATTTAAGAATTCCTTCTAAGACAAGCGAACAATTTAAACTGGTTTTAAAAAGTATCCAGAATAAAGCGTCAAAGTCTGCTTTTAAAAAATATACAGACAGTATAGGATGTGACAAGTCTTATAACATTGTAATCAGAGAGGAACAGTCCTTAAGCAAAGCAAAAGGAAGAATAATTTCAAGGAGTCCAGAAGACCCTGATAAATTAAAACTGATAATAGATGGAGAAGAACCACCCAATACTAATCGTTCAAAAAAGAATAAACTTTACCGGGAAATAAAAAATTTCGTAAAGATTGCTGAAAAAATCGTTAGAGATCCGATTTATCTTGATTATACCATAAGTGATCATGGATGG
>CP070662.1:53440-62431 GCA_020355185.1 archaeon | reverse complement strand
GAAAGCTACAAAAAATTGGGGGAAATTGCTGATTCTTATGATTTGGGTATGAAAGGCCCAAAAGGCGCTGTATGTCTTAAAGACAAAAACGGTAAAAAAGTCGCGAGCATCCAGCTTAACGGCATATGCATAACCTCCCCCCAGGAGTATAAAAGAGCAGATGACTTGCTACTGGACATAGGAGCCTATGTTTTCAAAGCCTCCCAGGAAATCAGACACCAACCAGTCTGGGGTCCGCCATACTGGCAATAATTCCTTTCTCATGTTTTTTCTAACATAAATAATTTTTCTTATAAACTATTATCATGGGGGAATCTCACCTGTTCTCAAGTATAAAGTTATCTCCTCAGTATTGCTCCTTTTGTTCCGGGTCTCCTTCAGGGAAAAAAGCGGAAGAATGCAAGTATTATTCCAAATGTCTTGACTTGGTAGATCCTGGTTTTGAAATACCCAAGGATAAGGAAAAAATCGAAACCTATATAAAGCATTATGATGAAGGTAAGCCTCTCTACGAAATAGCGCAAATAATCTGGGAAGAAAAAGACCCGGGAAAAATAAAGGAAAGGGCCAACCGAGTTGATATTGATAAAATAGAGCCTTTTCCGGATATACTCCCGATGCCATTGAAAGCATTGGTTAGCAAAGTAGACAAAAGAGAAATAGCCCGAAAATATTTGGGGAAAAAAGTCAAAGAATTGGAAGAGTGTGCTTAAGTTAAGATTTTATCAGCTTTTTCTTATACAAAAGTTTATATAATTTAAAGGATTAGAATAAAGAGATTTGTTGGGGGTGGGTTTGTTGAAGAATTTTGCTGACAATTTATTGGATAAAATTGATAAGAAAGAAAATCCTTCTGATGTAGGTTTGGATCCGAGACTGAACAAAATACCAAAGTCCATTATAGAAGAGATGGTAGGCAAGTTTGGAAAAAGCTTCGAGGCTGTTGGCGCCAGTTTCTTTGAATTCAACAAAAGGATAATAGATGCCATCAAGGATATAGTTCCTGCCGTCAAACCGCAGATGGCCTTTTACGAGCAGTACGGCTTCCATGGTGTGAAGGCGTTTGTTGACACAGCAGAGTATGCAAAAAAGAAGGGACTGATTGTTATAGAGGACGCAAAAAGGAATGATATCGGAAGCACGGCCCAGGCCTATTCCGACGGTCATATAGGCATGGTGGATTTCTTTGATAGAAAGGAAAATTCTCTTAACGTTGATTGCATAACCGTGAACCCGTATCTGGGGTCGGATGGTGTGTTACCGTTCATAGAATCCGTGAAAAACTACGGGAAGGGGATATTCGTTCTGGTAAAGACCTCAAACCCCTCCTCAGGCGAATTCCAGGACGTTACAACCAGTGAAGGAGTCAAAAATTTCGTATTGGTTGCCAACAACGTTAAAAAATGGTGCGAGGAAACTGTAGGCAAAAGCGGGTATGGCTCTGTGGGTGCTGTTGTGGGCGCAACCTATCCGGAGCAGGCAACCGAGCTGAGAAAAATAATGGACAAGTCGATTTTCCTGGTCCCGGGTTACGGGGCACAGGGAGGCGGAGCCAAGGACGTCGTGCCCTGCTTTAACAAAGACGGCCATGGTGCGATAGTTAACTCTTCACGAGGAATTATCTTTGCCTATGAGAAGGGTTGGAAGCCAGAACAGTTCGCAGAGGCTGCAAGGGAGGCCGCAATGAAAATGAAAGAAGACATATGCGGCGCACTTAAACAGGCCAACCGATGCTCTTGGTGAGAATAAATGGGGATGAAAGAAGAAGTTGCCGAAATATTGCTAAGCACGAATGCCCTAAGTGTTGACATAGCAAACCCTTACAAGTACGAATCAGGAATTCTGTCCCCTGTTTACACGGACTGCAGGACGCTGGTGTCCCATCCCGTGCAGCGAAAACGGATTATCGACCTGTTTGAAAACATAATTAAGGGAATTAAAAACGGAAAATTTGATGTAATAGCCGCGGCAGGACCGGATAGCATTCCGTTTGCATCTTACTTGTCAAAAAAGATTACTATTCCCATGATTTTCATAAGGAAGGCCAAAAAACAGCACGGGAAACAAAAACAGATTGAGGGTGAGGTAAAGGAAGGCAGCAGCGTATTGCTTATGAAAGATATCATAAGCACGGGAGACATACTGAAACAGAGCATTGAGGTGCTCAGGGAACGGAAGTGTAAGGTATATCACTGCCTGTCCGTGTTCAACAACAACGTGGAAAAAAGCAACAAAGAACTTGCAGACCTGGGTGTTGAAAACGTATCGCTGACGGACCTTGATGCACTCCTGATGGTGGCGCTTATCCATAAAAAAATAACAGATGAGGAATTGGAGGAAGTTCAAAACTGGATCGGAAATCCCCTGGGGTGGATTTCAGAACGGAAAAAAAGAATTGAAAAATCCCTGAAGGAAAATGAAAAAAGAGCGGCCGAAATACTGCTTGAAAAAAAGGCCGTGACCCTGAATCCCAAAAATCCTTACAAGTACGTTTCAGGCGTTTTCGCACCTATTTACACGGACTGCAGAATACTTCTGTCTAATCCGAAGGAATGGCGCGAGGTGATAAACTCTCTGGCGTTTGTTATAAAAAATGAAATAGGCCTCAGAAACATAGAAGTTTTGGCAGGCACGGCAGTCGGGGCCATCCCGCACGCGTCTTTTCTGGCAGAGGAACTGGACCTGCCGATGGTCTACGTAAATAAGGTCGAAAAGGAGCATGGAAAACAGACCAAGGTGGAGGGAAACGTTTCCAAGGGAGACAGGGCTGTGGTGATTGAGGACCTGGTTAGCACGGGAGGAAGTTCCATCACCACGGTTGGCAACTTAAGGGAATCCAGGGCAGTAACCGGAAAGTGCGTGACCATCTTCAACTACGGCTTTCCCAAGACGGGAAGCGTTTTTGAGGAGGCCGGAGTAAAACTGTATTCTTTGTGCAACCTTAAAACGCTCCTGGACGTGGCAGTCAGAAAGAAATACATCAAGCCCGAGGAGAAAAAAATCGTTGAGGAATGGATTAAAGATCCCGAAAACTGGGGAAAGAAGATGGGCTTTGAAGCTAAAGGAAATTAATTATTTTTTCCAGCTCTTCGGCGAGTAGTTCTTTTCTAACCTCATAGTTAGAATCTTCATCAACATAAACTTCATTACAGGAAATGAAAACCGGGTGGTAGTTGGCAAGGAATATCTTTTTTATGAAATTTTCATAAGAAAACTTTCCGACAGTATTTAGGTATGGGGTTATAATTCCCCTGACCGGTTTTTCTTCTTCTCTGATTATTTCATTTCCGGTTGCATTTGGAGGTAGCTCGATTAAAAATTCTGGTGGTTTTCCGTTTCCCTCCCATTGTTCATGTTTCCTTCCGATGGCATCCCAGATTGAAGTGCTGTAAATATCAAGGATTTTGTCATTTTTGGACAAATCAAGCACATCTATCTTATTCTTAAGATCTTTGGGCGGGTAAAATTCAAATGTATTTCCTTCCCTGATGTGGGAAACGAATATAAGGTTTTCATCGTTCTTAAGCATGAAATATAGCTTCTCTCCGATTTCGTAGGCGAAGTTTCCGTTTAATCCTCTTAAATCCGTGCCATAAGAAAGTAAAACTTTTGTCATGACTATAATTATGCAGGAAAAACTATAAATTCTTTTTATTCTACAAGTTTCCTCTTTTTGAGGAACCCGCGGATTTCCGTTTTCAGGTTTGTTTTGCCCTTTTCCTTGAGCTTGTAGAAGACGCGGGTGTGCGGCTTTTTTATATCCAGAAAACGGGCAAGGTCTATGGGCGTGCCCACAACGACTGCGTCAGAAGGAGTGGAGTTTATGGTGTCCTCAAGCTCCTTCATCTGGGTCCAGTTGTATCCCATTGCAGGAAGGACTTCCGCCAGGTGGACGTATTTTTCAAAGGTCTCTTTCAGGGACCCCTTGGCGTAGGGCCTTGGGTCGATTATTTTCTTGGTGAAGTGCCGGGCGGCGATGTAACCCGCCCCGTAGTGCATGCCCCCGTGTGTTAGTGTTGGTCCGTCCTCTATTACCAGAACCTTCTTTTTGCGGACCAGTTCCGGGTCCTCCAGATAGATGGGGGACTCGGCATGTATTATTTTTGCCTTGGGATTGACCTTCTTTATGTTTTTCTGCACCTTCTCTATGTCCTTTTTCAGTGCAGTATCCTCCTTGTTTATGACAACAAGGTCGGCCATCCTCAGGTTCGCGGCCCCGGGATGGTAGTCCCTCTCGTGGCCTGCCCGGTGAGGATCCGTGACAACGATGTGCAAATCCGTGCGCAGGAAGGGGAAGTCGTTGTTGCCACCTTCCCAGACTATAACCTGGCTCTCCTTCTCGGCTTTCTTCAGAATTCGGGCGTAATCAACACCGGCGTAAACCACGTTCCCCTGTTCCAGATGCGGCTCGTATTCCTCCCTCTCCTCTATGGTGCAGTTGTACTTTTTCAGGTCGCTGTAACGGGAAAAACGCTGGACCGGATTCTTGAAATTTCCGTAGGGCATGGGGTGCCGGATTACCGTGAACTTTATACTGTAGGTTCGCAGGATTTCGCAGACCCTCCTGGTGGTCTGGGACTTGCCGCAACCGGTACGGACCGCACAGACCGATATTACGGGCTTCTTTGACTTGAGGGCGGTGGAGCGGTGGGTAAGCAGGCGGAAGTCAGCCCCGCATGATAGGACCAGGGATGCCCTTTCCATGAGATACTTGTAGGACACGTCGCTGTAGGAAAATATGACCTCGTCCACGTCTTTTTCCCTTATCAGCTTGGGCAGTTCCCACTCCGGATGGATTTTTATTCCCTTCGGATAAAGCCTGCCGGCAAGCTCCCTGGGATAAGTCCTCCAGTCTATCTCCGGTATCTGGGTGGCTGTGAAGGCGACTACCTCGTAGGAAGGGTTGTTGCGGAAAAGGACGTTGAAGTCATGGAAATCCCGGCCGGCAGCGCCCATGATAATGACTTTCCTGACCATAAGAATTATTTGGTTTTAGGATTTAAAAAATCAGGTTCTCGTATATGTCATCTATATCTCTGTCACAATAAAAACACTTTATTTTAGGTATCTTTTCGTCTGTTACTACAGTCTTATAGGGCACTGGCTCTCTTATTATTGTTCCGTCTTTCTTTGTCTGGGGGTTGCATATGCAAGTTGGATTCGTGCATTTTGTTATATTAGTTAAAATTTCGCCTTTCTTCAATTTGGTTTTACGCTTTTCTACAACCTTGTAATCCCTTATTATGTTTATTGTAGAATGAGGAGAATTTAGATAAATTTTATTTGTTTCCTTAGGTTCCAATTCGCGGTTTTCTATTTTCGTTATATCTTTCCTTCCCCCGGGAATTCTTTTGCTTTCTACATTCATTGCTATACTCACGGTACTATGATTATCAGAAGATCTTACATATTCTTTTGCCCCCAGAATTTTAGCATTTTCAATACCGGTGCCAACTTCTTGATGGTCTATAACAGTTCCATTTTTTATCAAATCTATTTTCATTTTTTTAAAGCGTTTTTTTAGAAATCCAAAGTATCTCATTAAAAATACATTAAGGCGGGGAAAGGATTTATAGTTTTAAAAGATTTAAATATAACAATGTTATATTATTGATAAACCGGTATCTGGTGTTTTAATGGTTAACGATAAGATTTACATGGACTATGCGGCCACCACCCCGGTTGACCCGCGGGTCATGGAGGCCATGCAGCCTTACTTCACCGAAAGGTTCGGCAACTCCGCAACCCTTTATTCCGTGGGCCAGGAGGCGGACAAGGTTCTGGAAGACTGCAGGCGAAAGGTGGCAAAGCTTCTTGGAGCCAAGCCTTCGGAGATTTTGTTCACTTCCGGCGGCACGGAATCTGACAATCTGGCGCTGAAGGGTGTGGCTTTCGCCCGGGGAAAGGGACACATAGTAACGTCAAAGATAGAGCACCACGCGGTTCTGCACCCGGCCGAATGGCTGGAGAAGCGGGGCTTCTCCGTGACTTATTTGCCTGTGGACAGGTACGGAACAGTCAGCCCGGAAAGCGTGGAAAAGGCTGTAAGGGAGGACACGATTCTCGTCTCCGTGATGCACGGCAACAACGAGATAGGCACGCTGGAACCGATAGAAGAAATAGGCAAGATCTGCAGAAAGAAGGGAGTCCCGTTCCACACGGACGCTGTCCAGACCGTGGGAAAGGTGCCAGTAAACCTAAAACACGTGGACCTGCTCTCATCCTCGGGTCACAAGCTTTACGGCCCGAAAGGTGTGGGCATCATCTTCATAAGAGAAGGAACGAAGATTGACCCGCTGCTTCACGGCGGTGGACATGAACACGGGATGAGGTCCGGGACGGAGAACATAGCAGGTATTGTAGGTTACACAAAGGCCCTGGAGCTCGCTATGAAGGAAATGAAAACGGATACAAGGAAACTTCTCGGCTACAGGAAGAAGCTGGTTGACGGATTAAGCAGGATACCGGACTGCTGGCTTAACGGCCACCCGGACAAGAGGCTTCCAGGTAACGTTCATTTCTGCTTTAAGTTCATTGAGGGGGAATCGCTTATACTCCTACTGGACCAGAAGGGGATAGAGGCAAGCACAGGCTCCGCCTGCTCCTCCAAGTCCTTGGAGCCCTCTCATGTGCTGACAGCAATCGGACTGAAACCGGAGGAGGCCCACGGCTCCCTGAGGCTTACAATGGGCCGGTTCACGAAGGAAGGGGATGTGGACCGCGTGCTGGAGGTCCTGCCGGGAGTGGTGGACAGGCTCAGGCAGATTTCCCCCCTGAAGAAATAATTTTCCAAGAAGTGATAGAATGGGATTAAAAATTGGCCCGATACAAATATTTGTCTCAGACGTAGAAATGGCCAAAGAATGGTATGTTAAAGTTCTGGGAATGGAACTGGTGGAGGAATATCCGGATTTCAAATGTATTCTAATGAAATTTAGTGGAACTGAGTTTGACATAGGGGTTCCGAATCCGTCCTGGGGCCAGGGTTGGGACAAGGTCAAAGTGGGCGGAAGAACTGCAATATTTTTTGAATCAGACAATATAGAAGAAGACTGGGAAGAACTGAAAGGAAGGGGAGTCAAGGTTGTGGAAGAGCTCTCGGAAAGGCCTTGGGGTGAAATGAAAGCTGTTTTTGCTGACCCCAATGGTAACGAATTCAATTTGATTGGTGTTGAAAAATGAATCTAAAGGAATTGGCAAAATTTTTGGTTGAGGCAAAGAAAAAAACATATGCTGCGGAAGGGAAAGAAATCGAGCCTGAAAGAAAAGGTTTCAAGGAACTGGAATACAAGAAAGGCAAGTGGTATTACAGGGACAGTTATACAGGATTCTTTTTGGCACCGGGTCAGGAATTGGTCAGATATGATGGTAAACCAGTCTGGAGTATGTCGTATTCAGGGGGCATGAAAGAAGAGTTTCATGATGACATAGAATTCGCCAAGGAAACTTTTGCTTTCCTTAAGAAAGCTCTGGCAGGGGTGGAAGAATCGAGACCCTTCAGGGGACCTGAAAGGCTTGAAGAGGGAGAATTTCTTTATGTTGACGAAAGCGAGGGAGATATAAAACAGTTTAAAGGAACGGAGAAAATATTTTACAATGATAAAGAAGTTTTCAGTCAAAATTATATTGGCGGATTAATAAAGGGTAAGTGATTTTTATGGCTTTGTATAGCGAAATAGTGATGGACCATTTCAAGAACCCTAGGAATCAGGGAAAGATTGAGGACGCGGATGGAGTCGGCAAAGTCGGCAACGTTCAGTGCGGGGACTTGATGTGGTTTTACATAAAGGTCCGGGATGGCGTCATAGAGGACATCAAGTGGGAGACTTATGGGTGCGCGGCCGCGATAGCCGTTTCCTCTATAGTCAGCGAGATGGTAAAGGGTAAAGAGGTTGAGGAGGCCGTGGAGCTGACCAACCAGGAAATACTGGAGGGCCTGGGAAACCTTCCCACTCCGAAGATTCACTGCTCCCTTCTGGGGGTTGACGCCCTTCATGAAGCTATTTATGATTATCTGTCAAAAAACAAGATGGAAATACCGGAAAAACTGGAGAAAAACCACGAAAGACAGAAAAAAATACTGGATAAGATAGGTGATAAAGATTGATAAGCAAGGACACGACCATACTGGAAGTCGTCAAGGAGCACCCGGAAACCGTGGAAGTTTTTCAGAAGCACGGGCTTTCATGCGTGGGATGCCCGTTTGCCATGATGGAAACCCTGGAACAGGGAGCGAAGTCTCACGGAATTGACCTGGAAAAGCTTTTGAAAGACCTGAATAATTCCGTGGAAAAGACCGCGGACAAAGAGGATAAAGTGGGGTGAGAGAGATGGTTATATTCTGCATTCCCTGCCTGGTTCTGGTTGCCTATTTTCTGTTGGCATCCATATTCATACCGCGCTACCGAACATACATAAAACAGGGCTGGAGATGCTTCGCGGACAAGCTCCGGGGCAAGGAATGCTCCGTTTCCTTTGACAACAAGATGAGACTCGTCGTGTCGGAATGGTTTGTCAATCACGGGATGCCCAGCGCGGGCAAGTTTCTTTACAAGAAGAAAAATTTCGACTGGACCCTGATAACCGTGGGAATCTTAACAACCGTTTTGACTGTTTATTTGATGTTCGTGGCATACCAGTTCTGGTTTGTTGAACCGCCCTGTACGGAACAGACCTGCGGGATATAAACAGGTTCAAAAATTCAGTAACAACCATTCTCATACCAGTAATTGGGTTGATTTGAGTTTCCTTGTATTATATCCAGATCTCCGTCCTGGTCAAGGTCTGCTACTCTGATATATTTCAGATTACCGCCTGCGGAGATTGAATGAGCGGTGAAGGACTCTGAGCCGTCGTTTTCATACCAGTACTTAGTGCCAAATACAGTTCCTTCCACCAAGTCCAGGTCTCCGTCCTGGTCAAGGTCTGCTACAAAGCTAGACATAGTATCATGGTCATCTGGATGTATTTGGTGGGAAGTGAAGGATCCTG
>CP070662.1:42399-53340 GCA_020355185.1 archaeon | reverse complement strand
TTTTCGTGCTGGAGCAGTTCATCCACTGGCACCACTGCCACAAAGTCAGGCATGAGTTAAAGGCCTTTTCTTATCTTAAACTTATAGGGGACGGCGTTCACAACTTTATAGACGGTCTGATAATAGCAGGAAGCTTCCTGGTTAACGTGAACCTGGGAATCGTGACGACCCTGGCTGTGGCCATGCACGAGATACCCCAGGAAGTCGGGGATTTCGGGGTCCTTGTTTACGGGGGCATGAAAAAAATGAGGGCACTTGAATTCAACTTCCTGATGGCCACGACTGCGATTCTGGGAGGGGTTCTCGGCTTCTTCCTGTCCGGTTTCATTGGGGGTTCGACTGTTTTCCTTCTCCCCTTTGCGGCAGGGAACTTTATCTACATAGCCTCCTCCGACCTGATACCCGAGATAAAAAACAAAGAATCTCTTAAAAAATCCCTGCTTCACTTCCTGGTTTTTGTACTCGGAATACTCTTCATGCTGCTGATAAAAATGGTGTGATTGTGAAAGGCTCTTATATCCTGATAATGGAGAACAGGAAGAATTCCAGGATAAAGGCAGGCAGCCTGGGAGCGCTTGTTTTTCCTCCCGGACTTTACGCCTACGTTGGCTCCGCCATGAGGGGCCTGGAGGCAAGAATTGACCGTCATCTCCGCAGGAAAAAGAATACCTTCTGGCACATAGACTACTTCCTTAAGAGCAGGAATGTCAGCATACGGCAGGTTTACTACAAGCCTTCGACAAGAAAGGAGGAGTGCAGCATAGCCAGGAAGTTGTCAAGATACGGCAGGGCTATCAGCGGTTTTGGCTGCTCGGACTGCGCCTGTGAGGGACACCTTTTCTGGTTGAGGGACAAGGGATTTCCGGAAAGGCTTGTTTCCTCAAGAAGATGGTTCAGGAAATAATGTTTTACTGGCCATAAGGATATAACAGTGTTATATCCTAAAACTGACCCGGAGCAATTCCCAAATCCCTTTTTAAGCTTTTCGTAAAATTTAAATATAGAAGAAAAGCAATTTTTTATGGTGGTGGGGTTGGAGAATGAGATAGATTTAGCGATTGGCACTATAGAAAAATGGCTGGGCAATCCGGTTTCTAGAACACTTTTGAGATTTGTTTGTGAAAGGGACAAATGCGGCAACAGGCTTGAACTGGCCATAGATCATTACCTTGGCAATGACATTGAACTCTGCTGGAAATGCAAGCTTGCCGGTGAAATTATTTCAAAATTTTTAAGTAAGATATCAGAAACCTTTGATGTAAACAAGGAGGAAGTAAAGAAAGCCTTTTCCGACCCTACTTTCAAGCGGGGCCTGATAAACGTCTTGGAAGGCATTAACAAGTACGGAGTGACAACGCCCCAAATCGTCAACGCGCCGTTTCTGGTTGTCTGGGACTTTACCCACGTTTGCAACCTCAAGTGTAAGCACTGTTATGAAAGGGCTGACAGGCCCCTGCCGGATGAATTAACAACTGAAGAGGCCAAGGATTTGATAGACCAGCTGGCTGATGCGGGAACGGTGGCCATAGCCTTCTCAGGAGGGGAACCCCTTTTAAGGAAAGATTTTTTTGAGGTGGCAAGTTACACCAAGTCCAAGGGGTTGTATGTGGCTGTGGCAACCAACGGAACCTTCATTACAGATGAGATTGCAAAGAAAATTAAAGGAGCGGTGGATTATGTAGAGATATCCCTTGACGGGCCGGATGCCAAGACTCACGACAGTTTCAGGGGCATTCCCGGGGCTTTTGACAGGACTGTCCGGGGCATAAGAAACTGCGTAAAAAACGGTATTTACACATGCGTGGCGACTACAGTAACCCGGCACAATTTTAAAATGATCCCGGATATCAAAAAATTGGCCGAGGATTTGGGTGTAAAGAGGGCAATCTTCTTTAATTTCATACCTGTCGGAAGGGGAATCGATATATCAAAGGACGACATAGAACCAAAAGAAAGGGAACTGCTGTTAAGCTATCTTTTAAAAGAGAATTACTCTGGGTGCAAATTGGAATTGTTGTCAACGGCCCCGCAATTTGCAAGAGTTGCGGTGGAAAACGAAAAAGGAGTGCCGGTTGGTCATTTCTACGGAGGCAGAGACCTTAAAGGAAAGATTGAAACCCTTGCCAAATTTTTAGGTGGCTGTGGTGCCGGAAGGATTTATTGTTGTATAGAACCAAATGGTGATGTACAGCCCTGTGTTTTCATGCCCATAAAAGTCGGTAACGTGAGGGACCAAAAGTTCCTGGACATATGGCATGAATCCCCTGTTCTGAAAAAATTAAGAGACAGGTCCTTACTAAAGGGAAACTGCGCGACCTGTGAAAACAAGGAGATCTGTGGGGGCTGCCGCGCCCGTGCCTACGCTTACTACGGTGATATTCATGCTCCAGATTTGGGTTGCATAAATAACCAGGAATACTGGGAAAAGTATCCGGTTATCCCACAAACTTGGGTCTCTTCGAAAGAAGTCTCGGTAAAGGCAAAGGAGCGAAAGGGTATTTTTTCGTTTCTTTTCTGATTTTCTTTACCAGTTCCTCCGGTTTCATATCCTCTACCTTACCGGTTTCACGGAATCGCACAGCCAGCTTGCCGCTTTTCTTCTCCTTCTCCCCGATAACTATGGCCATGGGAACCCATTCCATCTCGGAGTCCCTGATTTTCTTCTGCACGCTCTCTGCCCTGTCATCTATATCCACCCTCACATTTTCCCTTTTCAAGCCGTCAGCAATTTTTTCGCAGTAGGGAATAAAGGAATCATTCACCGGGCAGAGCCTTACCTGGGTGGGCGACAGCCACAGCGGGAATGTCGGATTTTCTTTTTTCTCCGATTCCATACAAGCCTTCTCCAGCAAGGCATACATAACCCTTTCAATTGCTCCCGATGGCGAAAGATGTAGTATTATGGGATATTTTTCCTTGTTGTTTTTGTCCGTGAACTTAATTTCATAATTCTTACCGTTCTCTACGTCTATCTGGTCCGTGGTCAGGCAAGCTGACTTGCCCAGAGCATCAACAAAGTTAAACTCATATTTCAGAACGAAATAAAAGAACTGCTTGTCCCATATCTCCAAGAGGGTGGGTCTTCCCCATCTCTTCACAAGCTCTTTAACGAAATCCCTGTTTTTATCATAGAATTCCTTCACGACTCTTATGGCCAGCTCCAGGTCGCCTTTTAATTCCAAACCCTCCTGAATAATCTTTGACAATTCAAATCTTCTCAGCATTTCCTCCTTGGCCTGGTCCATGTCTTTGCAGATAGAATGACAATCGGGCATTGTGAAAGCTCTCAGTCTTCTCAATCCCGCAAGTTCCCCCCTCTGTTCAACTCTGAAGCTGTACCTTGTCATCTCATAAAGATTGATAGGAAGACTCTTGTATGATATATTTGAGTCACGTAAAATAAGGAACTGTCCGAAACAGGCGGCAAATCTCAGGAACAGCTTTTTGTTCGGGCTTCTTACGGTATACTGTCTTGCCGGGAACCTGTTCAGATAGCTCTTTAGGCAGGGATGTTCGTAATCATACATTATCGGGGTCTCGACTTCCATGGCTCCGCTTTCCTTCATTTTTCTTGTAACAAAATTTTCTATCAAGGACTTTATCATTCTTCCCTTGGGAAAAAACCTGAAATTACCGGGGTCGCTGCCTTCCTCATAGTCCACAAGCTCCATTTTTTTCATGAGTTTTATATGCGGAGGTTCCTTCTCCACCTTCCTTAACTTTGAAATCTCATAGTTTACCATTTTCCTGAATCTGGGATAATTGGAGAAATCAAAGCCTTCTATCTCCTTACCGACTTTGAGCCTGCTTTCTTTCCCGTTCGGTCCTATAACCAGCCATTCTGACTTGAGTTTATTTTCTTTCTCCACAGCTTCCGGCACTTCTCCCCTGGCTCCGATTTCCCTGCTGAGCTCTGACAGGGGGTGGCCTTTAACGGATATCTCAAAAGCCTTGTACCAGCCGAAGGGCATTTTCTGGACCTTTTGTTTTTTCAAACCTTCTACAAGTCCGTTTAAAACTTCCTTTGCAACCGCCGGCGAGGAAGGTTCCGGGCTGAGATGAACATAAGGGTAGATGACTATTTCCTTGGCCTTGACCTGTTTGTACACTTCCAGAATTTCCTTTATCCCGTTCTTTATTACCATTTCCGGATTTTCCTCATCCCCCTTCTCCACTGCTGTAAATACCACCAGGGCTTCCTTGGACCGGAACTCCTTCTTCTCGACTTGGTCTGCGTCTTTAATCGCTTTTTTGGTCGGCCTTACCTTCAAATAATCAGAATGTAAACATAAGATTTTCATAAAATCACCATACTACTAATTAAATACCTTATAATAGCTTAATAAATGTTTTTTATGGACCAATAAGTATAAGGAAATACATAATATTTTATGTTGAATGATAAGACTATAGGAAAATATTTTAACTTACTTCTACTTCATGTATCTGAAAGAGATGTAAATAAAAGAAGTTGGGTTGTAGTTATACCCAATAAAAAGTTTATTAGAAAATTTAAAGATTTGTTAAAAGATGGAAAAATAAATGAAAATTACAGTAGATATTTGTCTCATAAAAACAAATTTCCGTTGGTAGTCTTAAAGGAAATAATAGATAAACAAAATCCAAGAGAACAAAAGGAACTTTACTTGTTCTTTATGAAAAATGTTTTGGGGTTTTCAAGCAATTCCTCCAAAAAGATTGTTAAAATTCCTTTAATCGTAACTCCAGACCTTCTTTATCTTATGGGAGTTCTAATTGGTGATGGTTGTGTACCTAATTCACGGAGTACAAAAGGAAGTAAAATCTATCGTTTATCCATAGAAAAGGGCAATGAATATTTCATAAAAGAAGTTTGGGACAAAATGTTCTTTAGATTTTTTAATGTGAAAGGGGTTATAAGTAAAAGGGATAGAGATAACAAACCCAATCCGACATGGGAATGGACCACGGCTTCAAAACCAATAGTTACTTTCTTTGACATATTTTTTGAAATTTCGAGAGGTAGTAAATCTCATAAGATTAGAATACCAGAATTAATAAGGAAAATGTCTCCTCCTGAGAGATTACCATTCATAATAGGATTAATGGATACGGATTGGGGTCATCACGGAGGCACTTTTGGTACTGGTGTATCCAGTAAAGAACTGAGAGACGATACTGTAAAAACTTTAAAAGAATTAAATTTCTCGCTTAATCAATATGAAGGTATATTAAACAATAAATTTCCAGCATATTACGCCAGATTTAACAAGCAAGAACTTAAGAGATTTTGGAATTTTATAAACGAAGAATATATGTTAAAGAACCCAAAGAGAATTAACTTTATTAAAAGTTTAATAAACAAGTAATCTAATATTGGCAATATAGCCCCGTAGTCTAGAGGCCAAGGAAGGTCTTAAAATGCGTTTTTAGGCCCTTTATTGCCGGGCTTTGGTTTTAAAACCAAAGCGTTGAGACCCATTTGGTTGGGTTGGTGAAAGAAAGAAGAAGAAACCCGGTGACAGCGGTTCGAAAACAGGTCCCTTTTCAAAAAAGGTTCCTGTACCTCCCAAAACTTGAAAACGCTTCGCGTTTTCCAGATGGACGGAGAACGAAGTTCCGCTCGGGGCTACCAAATTCAAGGTATAAGTAATTGAAGAGCCTAAAGCTATATATGGAAAAAAATGAACAGCTAAAACCAATATTCTCGCAAATATACGAAATTAACCCCGAAAACATTCGTCTTGAAAAATATTTTGATATTCTTGAGCCGATGAAAAAAGATCAACACACTAAAATAATTTTTAATACTTTACACAAATTTGACGGTTCTTTATATCCGAGAAAGGGAGCTGAAATTAAATATCAAATTAATGACACCAAGTTTCTGCAGGATTATAAGGCATACATACTGAAACCGGATTGGGTGGGTATCACAATTGCAAAAATTGTTGCCGAGAAACCGAATAAAACTATTGAAAAACAAAAGGTGTATACACACTCCTTTAAGGTATGGACAGAAAATACGAATAAAGTAATAGAAGAGCTTGCACTAGCTTATTCCAAAAAGGGTGCCCAGATTTGGCCGAGAACCAATTTTACAATGGGAGAGATACATTATATTTCAATAGCATCGGGTGTTAGCGAAAAGGAATTTTCAGATGGAATTGATGTCGCCCTGGATGTAGGCTACATTGAAAAGTCCGGCATGGAAGAAAGATTTTTTAACGGCAAAAAGGTAATAGTCCCAACATTCGGGATACCGGCAGATGTTGGCAAATCATTAGATTGTTTTGCAAGACTGGTTATAAAAGATTACGACAAGAATTTACCCAAGAAAGTTCTACCAACTTTTATACAAAGCCAAGACTTGGAAACAGAATATTAACTCTTTTCATAAGTTTATAGGCTCCGGGGCTACCAATTTTATATCGGAATCGGTTGAATTGATATGGAATAAGTTTTTTCTTTCCCCGGTGAGAGCAGTTCAAAATCTTCAGGATGTTCAAAGTAATCCTGTTCACTCAGTTTGGGAAATTTGCTCAGGTGCTCGATGCAGAACATGCCCTCATCGTATCCCGGGCACCATAGCATCGTTTTGTTGAAGTCATTGCTTGATACCTTTACGCCCACACCACCTTTACTGTCCCGGTAGGTTATTTCGCTGACACCATCGGCATAGAAAGCATTCTTTGAAGGGTCCTTCGAGTCTTTAATAACCTCACTTAACGTCGTAAAGAATCGATCCTTTTCATCGAAGAAACAGCTATCTTCAAGTTTGCCAAATATTTTGAAGGCAGGATGAGTGCCTATCATGTACGGCATGTCAGCATCAGAAGTGTTTTTGATGGTCGCTTCGTAAATCAGTTCCTTTCCGCTGAGTTTAAGTTTCTTTTCAAGCCTGTAAGGCATCCAGTTAAGGGTCTTCGGATGATTTGTTCCGGGCTGGTATTTCGGATTTACCACATCCTGGCCTTTGTAATTCTGGACCAGATTAATCTCACCGTCTTTTAATTTGGTTAGTTTAAATGGGTTGCCCTCGGTAAATCTTGTCAACCCGTGCTGCTCAAGGTAATATTCCTTGTCATCCACCCGGACTTTAAAATCTTTCCCGGGCGGACCGAAAATAGGGAAGGCAATGATTTCTGAATGTCTCCACCCAAGGCCTTTGAATGAAGGTTTGCCTCCGTCATGAAAAAACTCAGTTCCATTGGAAACGAGGCTTACCAACTGGCCGTTTTCCAGATTAACCGTCGCTCTAAGGTTTTCATTTCTAAACGTAGCCAGATTTGTCATATTTTCACAAACTATATTAAAAACCCAAAAAGATTTAAGCTCGTTCTGTTAACTCTTTTCATGAAGCTTAGAAACGGGGCGACCCTGAAGGAGGTTCAGGAATACATCAAAACAGTTCTAAGGGAGAGAGGTTTCGACAAGGAAACGACTGTTGAGAAATGCCTTCTTCTCGGGGAGGAAATCGGTGAGCTTTACAAGGCCGTGCGAAAGACGCAGGGCGTTAAGAGCGACGACAGTTCCAGGTTCGGAAAAATCGAGCACGAACTGGCCGACATATTCATGTACACTCTGGACATAGCCAACAAGTGCGGCATCGACCTGGAAGAGGCGCTCCGCAGCAAGGAAGAGGTCAACAAAAAACGTTCCTGGAAATAGTGCAATACTTAAAAAACTAAAAAATAAAGGCTTAAATACGTTCGTTTTGTTAGGTTTTTATGGCATTTTATATCCCGGAAACAGTGAGGTATCGCGGTATCCCCGTGATTGTCTATCCCGAGAAAGGGGTGGAGAGGCATCTGGACAGGAAAAGAGACGGTATTATATCAGACCACATAATGTCCACCTACGAGTTAAACAAAAACAGATTCAAGGCCCTAGGGAACTATCACATAGACTTTTTATGGGACCACAAAGGGAATCTTATGACCGACGTCTGGGTGCAGAGCAAAACCGGTGAATGGGGTTCGGGCCCGCTTTACGATCCCATAGTATTTAGAAAAGCCGACAGGCGTATAAAACCCGATAACAACATTGAAGCGGCTTCTGGAAACACCATACTCGTCCTGGCTGCAGAGGAAACGCAGCGAAGAAACTCGGATGATTTCGATTCCTACATAAACGGGAAAAGACCGGATTTGCCGTTCGGCCTGTCATCAGGCGAAAATTTCTATTTAAAGAGTTTTTTATAATTTTTTATCATGATTGAAGTTCTTCGGCTCGGGCACCGCCTGGGCAGGGATGCGAGGATATCCACGCACTGCGGCCTCGTGGCAAGGGCCTTCGGCGCTGGGGGGATTGTTTACTCCGGTGACCGGGACAGGAAGATGATGGACTCGGTCAGGAGCGTTACGCGTGAGTGGGGAGGCCCGTTTTCTGTCAGGCACGGTTCTTTCAGGAGTACAATAAAGAACTTCAGGGGAACGAAGGTTCACCTGACCATGTACGGCCTGCCGATGGAAAAGAAAATCCGCGAAATCAGGAAAAAAAGAAACCTTTTGGTTATTGTTGGCGGGGAGAAGGTCCCCGGCGAATTGTACGAAAAGGCCGACTACAACATCTCCGTGACGAGCCAGCCCCACTCGGAGATAGCCGCCCTCGGAGTGTTTTTGCACGAATACCTGCGGGGCAGACCGAAAAAGAGATTTAAGCATGCCAGGTTAAAGATTATTCCAAAGGAGAGGGGGAAATATGTCAAAGCAAATAGTTCTGATTAGCCCGTGCCTGGATTATCCTGTCATAAAGACCAGAAAATATTCCACCTACAACAAAATCTGGCCCCCGCTTTCACTTGCCTACACTGCAGCGCTTCTTGAAAGAGAAGGGTTTCCTGTAAAAATAATTGATGCAAATGCAGAAAGGCTCAGTCCGGAGGAGGTCGTGGAAAGAATGGGAGATTCTGAAAAAATATTTGTTACGACCTCCACTCTGGACAGGTGGCAGTGCCCCCACCTGAATCTGGAGCCTTTTGTCAAACTCGTGGAGGAGATAAAGAAAAAACCCGGAGTTGAAATCTATCTTATCGGTGTGCACGGGACTGTAAAGCCAAGGGAAATTTTTGAAATGATGAAGCCAAGGGCAATAATTACCGGGGAACCGGAGCTTACGATTCTGGATATCTGCAGGGGCAGGAAACCGGATAAAATAAGGGGCTTGGCCTTTGAAAAGGAAGGAAAGTTTGTAATGACAGAAAAAAGGGAGAACCTGAACATAAACAGCCTGCCCATACCGGCCTTCCATCTGCTTCCCATGAAAAGGTATTTCTACGAGTTTCTGGGCGGAAGTTTCGCATTGTTTGAGGGCTCAAGAAGCTGCCCCTTCAGCTGCACCTTCTGTTTGAAGAGTATGTACGGGCCATACAGGAAGAAGAGACCGGAGAATCTCATAAGAGAGGTCAGGGATGCCGTGGAAAACTCCGGCGTCAGAAGCGCCTACTTCATAGACCTGGAGTTTACCATAAACAGGGACCTGGTTGAAAAGCTTTGCGACTTCCTGATAGATAAAAACTACGACTTCAGGTGGTGCTGCCAGGGCAGGCTTGACTCGGTGGACAGGAAACTTCTGGATAAAATGAAGAGGGCCGGTTGCGTGCTCATCCACTACGGGGTGGAGAGCGGCTCGTCAAGGATAATGGGGATGATAAACAAAAAGATAACCCTGGAGCAGGTGGAGAAGGGAATGAAGCTAACAAAGGAAGCCGGCATAGACACGGCCTGCTTTTTCATGTTCGGCTTTCCCTCGGAGACGGAAGAGGAAATGGAAAAAACCATAAAATTCGCAAAGAAACTTAACCCGACATATGCTTCCTTCCATATAGCGGTTCCCTATCCCGGAACAGAGCTTTACGAGAAAATTCCGGAAAAAAGAGAACTTTTCCCCCTCTACTATCCGGAGCACTCACATGAATTCCTTAAAAAAATGATGAGCAGGGCATTCAAGAAATTTTACCTGAGGCTCTCCTTCATAATCCCCAATCTCTTCAGGAATCCCAGATTCCTCTGGAAACAGTTTAAATTGTTTACGAGCTATATCTAAAGGCGATTAAATGATTTCCGTGGTAATACCGTCTCATAATGAGGAGAAAGTGATAGAAAAGGTAGCCAGGAACATGTCAAAACTTTTCGAAAAGGACGAGATAATCGTGGTTTCAAACGGCTGCACCGACAGAACCCCTGAAATAGTAGACAGACTGAATCTGAAAAACGTGAAGCACATTAACATAAAAGAAAGGATTGGCAAGGGCGGGGCTGTGACAGAGGGCTTCAGATGCGCAAGGGGCGATATATTGGGGTTCATCGATGCCGATGACGCTTTCAGGAACGAGGATATCCTGAAGGTTGTGGAGGAGACCCGGAAAACTGACTGCGTTATAGCCTCCAAGTGGAAAGGCAGAAAATTTTCCGACGTGGACTGGCCTTTTGTAAGAAAACTTGCAAGCCGTATGGCAAATTTATTTATAAGAATACTTTTTGGCCTGAATTTTTCTGATACCCAAGCGGGGCTGAAATTTTTCAGGAGAAAGGTTCTGGGTTCAATAGACATGGATTTTTTCTGCAGAGGTTTTGAGTTTGACATTGAGCTTCTCTACAAAATAAAAAAGAAGGGGTTTGAGATCAGAGAGATATGGGTCCCCATAAAATCAAAGAACACCTCAACTTTCAGTCTTTTCTGGATGCCGGCCATGGGTCTTAATCTTCTCAGGCTTCGTTTTAAACTTAGGTAGTTTTTTTCTGAAAGCGTAAAGTATTATGAAAGCTATCCCGGCATAAGACACCACTGTTCCCAGAATATCGAGGAAGGTCGAGCCGTAATAAATCCTGACGTCTTCCTTTTCCGGGTAGATCATCATAAAGGACGGGGAAGCCAGGTACAGGTTCGCACCTTCAGCCTGCCAGTTGGGGAAGTAAGAAATCTTTAACCATAGGGGCCTGTCTATGCAGGAAGTGCTTA
>CP070662.1:14647-42299 GCA_020355185.1 archaeon | reverse complement strand
TAGAAGAACTTGCATCACTCATTCCGGCAGGTTATTTGAGTTTCTTATTATTGACAATACTTATTGGATATATATTTAACCTTGTTTTCAAAGAAAAACCTGAATTAAAAAATGTTATTAAATTTGCCATAATTTTCGGAGTATTATATTCATTTAACAGTTTCTTGGGATTATTCTCTTTTGTAACCATCCCCATCTTAACTTTAGCATTGATTAGCGTAGTGCATTTTATTGAAGTATTTGTAATAATATTTGTTTATAACGATTTATTGTATGATGATAGAATCCGGAAAAAAATATTGATTTGGCTGTTTGTATTCATAATTTTGTTAGTTTGCGGGATAGTCATTCAAAACGTTTTCTAAAACAATTAGAGATTCTAGAAATCGGGCGTGCAAATTGCAGATTATAGTCCCCTGAGGCTTTGAACTGCAGAGTTGAATCCCTTTGAGAAAAAGGCTAATTTTTGGGTTTAAATCTTTAACCCGTGTATGATTATTGTGTATCCAATAAATGCCGCATGTTTTTCGTCCAAAGGTAGTGGTGTAGATACACTTGTTTTAGAATATCCCATTGACGAATCTCATATGAATGAAATAGTCTTGTATAAGATGGAGGAAAGACATTTAGAAAGAATAGCCTCAGACAAAGCAGATAAATGGGTAACTTCAGCAGCAATAGGTTTAATGAAACGTGGGACTGTTGCCATACCTAAAGATATTCATACGGACGGGGGTGCTAAAACGTATATTGGACGGGCATTCAGTATTGCAACGGAATAATCATAATCTATTCTTCAAAAGTTCTGTAAGTTCCTTGCGAATACTTTCTTCTTCTTTTTCTCTAGTATATGTTATAGGTTGACCGTAGGTTTTGTCTTCATATTTTTTACCTTCAAATTCTCTAAATTCTTTATATCTTGGTAGAATTAGGAAATGAAAATGATGATGCCAATTTCCATTTTGTTGAATATTATACCAATCTGGTTTGAATTTTTCATCTAAAGCTTTTTGTGAAATTTTTATTATTTCACCCAATTCTGTAATTTCTTCTTTAGTCAATTCGGAGAACTTTTCTGCATGCCTTTTCAATATTATTCCAAGAGTTCCTAGAGTGTGTTGAAACCAGCATATGTGTAGATTCCAGTCTTCAAATTTTTTAATCCAAAGACCATCTTTATTCTCATTACACAATAAACAATCCATAATTACTTTTTCTCATAAACCTTTAAAAAGACAAGGTTATTTCTTTTTAGATTTTCTAAACTTCTTTAATAGCCTGTAAACCCCATAAGCCAGAGCTATGATAATAAGTATTATGACTAAGAGGAATACACCGATAAGATTAAAATAGGCCTCAAAAGGAGATTTCTCAAAGAACTCGGATTTGAGTCTCGGTAGTGTAACTATTGTGTTCAAAAACTCGTCTAATGGGAACTCCTCTTTTTTCCCCACAACCAATACATATTTTCCCAGATTATCAGGACTCATTACATGTATATCATAACCACCAGGACCCAACTTTGCCTCTACATCAGGCCCTCCGTAATACCAATCCCCACCAAACTCCTCGTAATAGTGTTCCCACTCAAAATCACTTCCATTAAGAAAATAAATGAAGTTGTTGTCAATATCATCAATCGGCTCTATGCCAACAGAAACATCCTTGCCTATACCAAGAAGGTCCGGTACAAGAATGCTTACATAGAGGTTGAATCCCTGATCCTCTATTATGTTGTAGTGGTCATGCCTTCCTTTCAGTTCCCCGTAAAAGGCCTGCGATATTTCAGGATTCCTTATCATAGTGACATCCTCGGAAACAATCCTGGGTTGGTGCGCAAGGGCCACTCCAGAAAACAATATTATTACAAAAAATAAAACCAGTAGTCTTTTCATTCCTCCACCAACTATTATTATCCTAGAAAACATATATAAAAAGTAGGCTCCGTTCTAACCGACCATGGCGTCCCTGAGGTTACCTTTTCTATAATTTCAGGTTTTTAAAGAACTAACAAAAAATATGTTTTGGATATTGTTCAAGAGCTATTTTAGTATCTTTTTCATTTAATTTATTTTCTTCATCATCCACGTAAATGAAATCAAATTTTCCCTCAGGTTGTTCACAAACCACACGAATATTTTTTCCTCTGTACTCTTTTCGAATACCATCTTTATCTGGAAATAAAACGTTGTAACTCCTTCTAGCAACTATAAAAATATTTTCTGAATCAGGCACAGTAAATTTTTGAGATGGTATTGTCATAATTATCATTACACCCGTTAAAGATTTAAGCCTCAAATTTCAGCTCATCTAGCAGCTTTATATCTCCTACCGAGCCGTCGTAGAGTCTTATTATCTCTGAAACCAATTTACCGGCGGAAACTCCCAAACCTTTGAAATCATAACCCCAGGAACCTTCTATAAAAGCTTTGTTTTTCTTGTTCGGTCTTTTTTTATAATCTAAAACAGAATCTGTAATTCTGTTCTTAACGGCATTGCTCAGAAATAATCCGTCAATGCCCATTCCATACAACTCTGCCATATTATCAATATACTCTATGATATTGTTACTAATATTGACATCAACATGCGAGTTTATACACAGCCCTCCGCTCAATCCCACATATCCTAAAATCAGTTTTTCATCGTACGCAGAAAGATTCGAAAATTCAATAGCAAGAGCCTCCAAATCTCGTTCACCTTTTCCGTCTTTAGGAAATCTGCTCCCACCCTTTCCGTTAAGAGTTCTGTGATAATTCATATAAAGTACTTCATTTTTCCTGTAATCTGGAGTATAGTAAAAAATGCTAGGCGACCTATTGTCTGTAGAGCATCCTATATGAAATTCATTTATAAATCTAGACGCGTTGGGAAGAGAAGTAAGGTAGGTAAATAATGGACCCTTTTTTATATCCAGTTTAAAGGTTTTTTGTCCTCTAAGACCTCTGACATCCAAAGCACTAAAAAGTCCTCCTGATACATTAGCACCTTCTATGTTAAATTCTATCATTCCCCCACCAAGATAGAATAAATCCGTTAAAGATTTAAACCCATAATCTCAGGGTTTAAGCCGGAAGAGGCTGAGAAAATAGACATCTGTCGGAGTCATTTTTTTAAGCAAGCGAATCCAAATATTATTTTTGCAGGGGGATGACAATCCTCGACTTCTGTTAAATTAAGTGTGGAGGGGTTGGAATGAGAAGAGGATTCTGCGAATCCTGCGAGCACTACAGTCCGTTTCTTGAGGAAATAGACAACGAATGGCTCTGCCTAGAATGCCGGAAGAGAGTGAAAAGCCTGAACAGAATGGTGCTTAACAGTTCCAGGCCCGTGTTCTTCCTGTAGTGAGGCAAAATAATGTAGGAATAAGAAGATGAAAAGCTCTTTTTGGTAGGGGTCGGCTTTTTCTTAAGAAATTAAAAAATGTTTAAAAGCAAATTATTCTTATTATTATTATGAAACGCGAGGAATCGGGTAAAGTACTTTTGATAGTGGGGATTTTCCTGCTGATTATGGCGGCGAGTCCGGAGTTCGTATACTTCGCCGTACTGGTTGCAAGCATGTTCTTTTTTTACTTCCTTTACCAGAGCAGGAAAAACTTCAGGAGCGACATAATTCTGGTTTTCTCACTTTTCGCATATTTCTTTGCCCTGATTTTTCTGGTATTCTTTCTTGGAGCCCTGAGCAAAGTACCTTCAATATACCTTGGCGCTGGAGGTGTGGTTCTTATTCTTGCCGGGGCCTATTACGCAGGATATCTTGAAAAACTGAAGGAGGCTTAATATGCAGGTAATATACTCTTCCAGGACGGGCAACACAAGGAAGGTGGCCGAGGCCATGGCCTCGGAAATCGGAACAGAGGCTCTGGATGTCAGAAGCGGGCCGCAACTGGAGAAAGGTTCTGTGGTATTCCTGGGTTCCGGTTGTTACGCAAGCAGGCCGGACAAGAAGATGCTGGCTTTCATAGAGAAAAACAGTTTCAACGGCATTAAAGTCGCCCTTTTCGGAACCTCGGGCTCGGGTGAGGGCAAGGAGGTCCAGGTAATGGAGCAGGCTCTCAGGGAGAAGGGGGCCGTCATAAAGGGAAGGTTCTTCTGCCGTGGCAAGTTCCTATTTTCCGGCAGGGGCCATCCAAGCCAGGAGGAACTGTCCAGAGCCAGGGAATTCGCCAGAAAAACAATCAGATAAAACCGGTCACAAAATCCCATAAGTTTTTCCATTCTATAATCCCAAGAAGGGCTATCAAGAGCAGCAGTGAGAACCATATGACAGGCATGAAGGGATATTTGTCTTTTTTACCAAATATTTTCAGCGGGTAAAGTCCCACTTGGTTTACCAGAAGAAGAATTATGTAGAATACTACTATATACGGAATTTCAAGCACGGAGCAGACGGCCGAGATGGCCACCACGTCCGCCCGGGCCAGGGAGAATATTTTTCCCACGCCCTTCCAGGAGAAGAGGCCCAAGACTATTATCAGCAGCCATTTGATCCAAATGAATTCCATCCCGGTGTAGTAATCATAAAGAAACATAAGGATTGCGAAGGCGGTCCACATGGTCAGAAACTCGGCCTTTATCACCATCTTCCTCAGGTCGCTCACGGAGGCCACAAGAAGGGTGAAGAACATGAATCCCAGGCCGTAGACCAGCTTCAGGGAAACTTCCGGAGCCAGAATGCTGGGCAGGTTTTCAAGCATGTTAATATTAAATACTTTTCATATAAAAGATTCTTTATGCCAACGGAAGAAGAAGTAGGAAAAATTCTCCAGGAAGCGGAATTTCCAAGCATAAAATACAAGCCCAACATTTTCACTTACCTGGGCATCCTATCAGACAGTTTGAAAGATTTTCTCTTTGAACATGAGCACATCTACGAGATGGGCGGGAATGGTCTAAAAGCTTTATAAGGCTTTGTCTCAAATACAGAGTTATGGGCCTGTAGTGTAGCTTGGTCTAGCATCGGGGCTTTGGGTGTCTACCGCCTAACGGGTGCAAGACAGAAACAGCCTCAGACGGGAGTTCAAAAACAAAAACCTTTTCAAAAAAGGTTCTTGTAATTTGGAACTAAAGTTCCAAAACTTGGAACAAGGTTCCAAGATCTCCAAAATTTGAAAACGCCAGGCGTTTTCCAGAGGAAACGAAATTCTCCCCGGGCCCACCAAAACTAACAAGGATTTATTTAAGTTTAGCTTACATAAAGTGGGGGGAAGATGAATTCAAAGATTTTTCTTGTTATAGGAATAGTGCTTGTAATAGCAGGAGCCTCTCTTTTCGTATTCAGGAGCATAGGAGACCGGAAAGCCACGGTAACAGGCCAGTTCCTGGCTCGGGAAGACTGCACGGGGGTTGTGCAGGGAACCCTTATAACAGACTACGGCGGCTCGGGAGACATGTGCGATGAGGCGGAGAAATACGATGGAAGGGTCTTGGAGGTCACGGGACGGGTGTACGAGCTCGAATGCACGGGGGGCGAGCAGTGCTTCGGCGGGCCCCACATGAGGAACGTGGAATCAATAGAAATAATGGGCTGATTTCAGACTTAAATAGTTTTTGTATTAATTTCTTAGTATGACTGAAATTGATTTTAGGGAAAGCGTGATGGAAAGAAATCCAAAGTACAAAAATTTTCTGGAAGCCCACAACAATTTATGGGGCACGGAAGTGATATCAGGCCTGAGGACGGAGAAAGACTGGCAAAAAAATGTATATGAACCCGTAACAGAAGAGGCCAAACAACTGGACAAGGATAACAATGGTGACAAGTACAAGATTGAAGATGCCAGAGAAGCATACAACTGGTTTATGGCCCCTCACGTGAAATTAATTCTAAAACGTTCCAAGAAAGTTGATGACAGGACGGAAGACTGTATAACATTGCCGGAAAGCACTTTAGAATATCTGAATTTGCAGCCCTAAACCACCTTGGCATAAACGTAAAAACCTTTTCTGGTTTCAAAGAAATCCACCACACCAAGCTTCTGGTTGAGGAGCATGTTCTCTATCATTTCTCTGGCGTTTTCCCTGCCTTTTTCGGGGACAAACATTATCAGCTTGCCCCGGGACCCGACGAATTCCCGCATTTTTTCAACCAGCTGAATGGATTTCATTATGTCCAGCCCGATCTCTATTATCACAGTGTCAAACTTGCTGGACAAAAACTTTTTCGGGTCCTCGCGAAGCAGGTTTTTCTTTTTAATCTCGACGCCTTCCTTTTTCAGGAAATCCAGGTCGTCCCTTACAGTGACCAGGGTCACGTTAGCCTCTTCCCTGGCCGCGTAAAGCGGGAAGCCGCCGTCAGGACTCTCCACACAGAGAACAAAGTCCCCGGTCTGTATGAGCTTCATGTCTTTGTCTATCTCCTTCAGTTTCCAGAAAGAAGCCGGCGCATCCTTATATTCCTCTTTCAGAATTTCAATCTTGTCACTTTCTTCCACGGGAAGAGACGGATAGGTAACAGGTTTGCCGTTGACCAGGACCATGCACCTCTTTATCAGGTGGTCCGCCGTCTCCTTGCATCTCACGCCCCGCTTAAGAAGATATTCATCCAGCCTCATATACAATACACTTAAAAACTAATTTTAATAAAGCTTCGCATTGCCAACTCTGGAATTATGCTTTAGGGCTAACAATCGTAGTAAACCTCATTTGAAGATTCAACTGTAACTCTACCTGAGATATCATGTCCGAAATCTATTATAGCGATGCTACCAGGATTTACCTCTTCCGAATTTGTTGTTGTTTGTCCACCTGCTGTAGCTGTTATTTTATCAATTCCAATATCACTAGAACCAGTGTTCCTTACGTATATTTCTCCCGTATCACAACTTACCATATCTATTGCTATATATCCCAAATCTTCATACTTTTCAAAGTGGTCTTCTGCGTAGGTTGTAGTAGTTTCAGATTCCCCTTCAACTGAACTTAGACACGATTCCCTTTCAGTTTTGCTTAAAATTTTATCACACACTGAAGCATCTTTTTGAAATAAGGCAATTGCATAAAAACAGCTATCTTTTTCAGAGGAAGTTGTTATTTTTTCACACAGAGAAGCATCTCTTTTTGCCGTTCCAATGAATTTATAGCACATATCCTTTTCTAATTGAGTGGGTATTTCTTCACAAATATCGGTATTTATGCCTTCAATGGCTCCTATATTACCAGATACCCTACTGTAGCAATTTGAAATATCGAAGGATTTGTTCATTTTTTCGCATAACTTGAAGTTGTTTTGTTCAAGGGCAGCGTCTCTGTAACAATGGGATTTATATGGTTCTTCCATCTCTTCGCATTCTAAAATTTCATTACTCTCGCTGTCAATATAACCCATAAATAAAAAAATCAAAACAATAGGAATTATTATAGAAGGTATTAAAAAAATTATTTTCTTATTTGAAAAAACAGAAGAGAAACTTTTTGAAGATTTAGCTTTCATTGCCTCGTTTATCATATCATCTACAAGAACAGGATTCCAGCCGGAATTTATTAAAGAATTTTTTATTTCTTCTTCGGTTCTTCCTCTTTTCAACTGTTCTCTAATCCAATTCTCTGTCTTATCCATATTATACTTTTTCTAATAATCATTTAAAAACCTGAAAATGCTGTTAAATATTAAAAATGCCAAAAATATAGCGATAGGCAGGGTTAAAGGGTAGTAAAACGATTTTAATAAAGCTTTCCAAATATTTAATATGCCCCAGAAAGTAATTTTCGCCTTCCTGATACTGTTTTTCGTCTGGCTAATGCTGACAGGCTTCCGCACAGAGGAAATTCTTCTGGGAGCGGCTGTTTCGGCCCTGGTGGCCTTTATATCGAGGGGGGAGCTGATAAAGGGCTCCGTGGCTCCCAAATTCCATCCGCGCCGGTGGGTCTTCTCCGTTATTTACGTGGTTATCTTTCTGATGTCGGAAATTTTTTCCCACCTGGAGCTTGCCATAAGGATAATCATAGGCAGTGCAGACGGTAAGATTTTCAGGCTCAAGTCAAAATTCAAGAATCCCGTCGCCCTGACCGTGCTTGGAAATTCCATAACCCTCACCCCCGGCACCCTGACCCTTGATGTCAGGGGGAGTACTGTCACCACGTACAGGCTAAGCAGAAGCTCGGAAAGGGTTATAAAAATATTCGAGGCCTTCCTGGAGAGCGTGTTCAGGTGATGAAATGATTGAATACATAATTATAGCGGCCGCGGCAATTTCCCTGATAAGGGTGGCACTCGGCCCGACCATATACGACAGGGTGGTGGCCATAGACACGTTTCTTATACTCATCATCGCCCTTCTGGCCCTCTGGTCCCAGAACAGTCCCTTGTACCTTGACATAGCCATAGTCTTTGCGGGCCTGAGCTTCGGGGCGACTCTGGTTTTCTCAAAATACCTGAGAGGTGAGAAAATTTGGTCTTGAATCCGGATTTTCTGCTTTTATTACCGGCCCTGATAGGCCTGATAGGGGCCCTGGGTCTCATCAGGCTTCCGAACGTTTACACCAGAATTTTCGCCTCCACCATGTGCGCCGTGGGCTGCACATCCCTTCTGATATTCATCCTCGCCATGAAGCATTTCTACTCCCTGCTGTCCCTGAAGTACATCCTGCTTCTGGTCCTCATAATCTTTACCTCTCCCACAGCCTCCCACGCAATAGCAAATGCGGCCTACAAGAAGAAAGTCGGCCTCAGGGGGAGGAAAAGAGGCAGGAAAAAACAGAATAAGTTGTCTGATAAATTCAGGAAATTCATAAAATCTCGGCTTGCCAGAATGGAGGTTGATAATAATGATTGAGTTCGTCCTTCTTCTGGCAATGGCAATTCTGTTCCTGCTCGTTGTACGGGAAAGGGACCTGCTACGGTCGGTGGTATACCTGGCAGGGGCCAGCCTCTCACTTACGATAATATTCCTTTTACTCAACGCCCCGGACATAGCCATAACACAGGCTGCCATAGAGGTTATTCTGGTCACGGTTATCTTCGTGGTTGCCATAGAAAAGACAAAGAGGTTTGAGGATGAATAAGCCAGTCTTCCTGCTGGCTCTGACTCTTTTCTCAGTCTTTCTCTTGTCCATGCTTTTCCTTCCGGGATTCGCTTCTTTTGACGAAAAGATTTCAAACTATCACATAGATAACGCTCTGAAGGATACTAATACCCCGAATGTGGTGACCACTTTGGTCTGGGACTACAGGGCCTACGACACTCTGGGTGAGGAAACAATACTCTTTGCGGCAACACTTGGAATATACGCACTCTTCAGAAAATACCGCAAAAAACCGGAGAAACTGGAAATTCCGAGCCTCATACCCAAAAAAACCAAAAGAGGTGCTGCCAAGTGAAAAAAATCACAGATTTTTATATTTTTCAATCGGAGGTTGAAAAATGACCGTTATTAAGGAAACCATTTCCCGGGCACTTCTGCCTTTCCTTCTGCTTTACAGCATATATATCCTGACCCACGGGCACATTTCTCCGGGAGGCGGTTTCCAGGGAGGGGTTCTTCTGGCCTCGACCATAATATTGGTTTGTGTGGTCTACGGGCTCCAGAAGGCGGAGCACATTATAGAAGAAGGTACTTCCCACAGGATAGAGGCGGCGGCCGGAATAATTTTGGCCTTCCTGGTGGTCTTTGAACTTTTTCTCAGAAACGCCCTGATAGCCACCGAACCCGTATTACATCTATGGAGCGGAAGGGAGATAATGCTCCTCAACGTGACGGGAGGGGCGATGGTCATGACGGCCTTCATAATAATATTTTACTCAATGGTGAAGGAAAAATAGGTGTAAAAAATGATTGAATACGCTTTCGGCACGGTCTTCGTGGCCACAGGCATCTACTGCCTGGTCATGAAGAGGAACCTCATAAAGAAGATAATGGGTCTCGGCATAATAACCATGGGAATCCACCTGCTTTTGATAACAATGGGCTACAGGGAAGGTATACCTCCCATAGTCACCCCGGAGAACCTCCTCACCTTTTCCAGATATTCTGTTGACCCCATCCCCCAGGCTCTGGTCCTCACATCAATAGTCATAGACTTGTCCATAACGGCCCTGGCCCTTTCCATGGCCGTGCTCATATACAGGAAGAGAAAGACTCTTGACACGAAAAAAATAAGGGAGCTGTTCGGATGATTTTGCCTATTTACACGCCCCTGGCCGTCCTGCTTGTGGCGGGATTTCTTACACCCCTGATAGGAATAAAACTCAAACTTTTCAGGAGAGTTTTCGTAACCTCGGTCATGCTCTTCTCTTTCTTCTTCTGGATATCACTTATGCCTACGGTTCTCTCGGGGGAGATTCTGGTATTCAACATGAACGAATGGGCTCCCCCCCTCGGCATAACCCTGGCATTGGATTCCCTGTCCCTGGTCCTGCTGGTCCTTGTATCCGGCGTGGGACTTGTCATGAGCCCGCTCATAGAAAAGTTTATAACAGAGAGACGTTCCGAGTTCTACTCCCTTTTCCTACTCATGATTGTGGGAATGACAGGCATAATACTGACCGGAGACCTTTTCAACCTTTTCGTTTTCACGGAGCTCATGGTAATAAGCTCCTACGCCCTCAGCGTTTTCCACAGGGACGAGAGCGGCCTGGAGGCGGGGATAAAATACCTTCTGGTTGGGGGGTTCGCGACATCCCTGATACTCCTGGGCACGGCCCTGACCTACGGCCTCACCGGCACCCTGAACATGGCGGATCTCATAGCCAAAATCAAACTTGGTCATGCCCTTATACCCCTGGGCCTGATTATAACCGGCTACCTTACGGAGATGGCAATAGTCCCCTTCCATTTCTGGAAGCCTGACGTTGCCGAGGGTGTTTCCCTTCCTCTGGCGGCCATGATAGTATCGGTCTCAACATCTGTTGCGGCGTATGCCCTGCTCCGAGTCCTGTTCGTTTTCGGCCTTCTGCAGCTTAACTATCTTTTCATGATTCTTGCCCTGGTTTCCATGGTGGTCGGGGCATTCATGGCCCTTTTCCAGAAGAACATATACAGGCTTCTGGCCTATTCTTCGGTATCCCAGATGGGCTACATACTCTTCGCTTTCAGCCTGGGTTTCATCGGTTTCGCCGCCGGACTTTTCCACATGGTAAATAACGCGCTTCTGAAGATTCTGCTCTTTGTCATAGTGGGCTCAATCATATCCAAGTACGGCAGGATAAAAAAGGTAAACATGCCCCTCACAGGTGCCTGCTTCCTTCTGGCCTCCCTGGGTATAGCCGGCATACCGCCCCTGAACGGTTTTGCCAGCAAGTTCCTTATTTACGAGGCAGGAATCCGTGCGGGCTTCGCCCTGCCGGTGCTGGTGGCCATAATGGTATCAGTGATAACCCTGGCCTATTATCTCAAGACCTTCGGCAGGCTGTTCACAGGAGTCCCGAGAAAGACGGAGGAGGACAAGACCTTCCTGATGCCGATACTCATACTGACCGGTCTCTGCATACTCCTCGGCCTGTTTCCGGACCTGGCCCTGGAGGTCCTCCGGCCCGCGGCCGAGTCTTTAATAGGGAGGACGGGTTATTATTGTTCGGTATTCGGGTGCTAAAATGAAAGGGATATCACCATTCGTCGCCACGATAATTTTGATAGCCTTTGTCATATCCATGCTGGCGATTATCAGCCCGTTGATACTGGACTTTGCCGGGTCCAAGAAGGAGGAGGTGGAGGAAAAGGGGGAAACCTCCGTGGAATGCGGCACGGGGGTCCTGCATATAGACAGCGTGGCTTTAAACGGGTATGTTAACGTCACGGTGGAAAACCTGGGCATGACAGACCTCTCCGACCTGAAGATAGTGGCCTACAACCAGAGCGGCGCCTATACGTACGATGCCACGCCCTCTTCCCTCTCGGTGGGCTCCAAAACTACAATTTCCTCCCAGCCCCCCTCCGGAACCGTAACCAAAATAAAAGTCACCACCCATTGTCCCACCGTATATGATGAGTATGAGGTAAGCTGATGAAGAAGGCAAAATCAAGGAAAAAAACAAAAGAAAGAAAAACAGAGATGTACCTCTGCGGGGAGAAATACAGCAGCCAGTACAGGCTGAAGTCCGATTACCTCTTTGATTCCATCCTGAAGTTCTTCGGCCTCGAAAGGCTTAGGAAAGCCCACTCCGGAGACCTGAGCACATACTTGTATTGGCTGGTCCTGGGGGCCGTGGCCATAATAATACTCTTGCTGGTGATGGTCTGATGCAGAGCGTTAAAGGTTATTCAAGGAAAAAGAGCCCGTGGATACTGCATTTTTCCTGCTCCGGGTGCAACGGCTGCACCATAGAGGAGCTGGCCTCTCTCACACCGCGTTACGATATAGAAAGGTTTGGCGCCCTTTTCAGGGGTTCCCCGAGGCACGCGGACATACTTATCGTGGACGGTGTTATTAATAAAAAGGTGGCAAAGAGACTGAAAAGAATCTACGAGCAGATGCCGGAGCCCAAGGTTGTTATGGCCGTGGGAGCATGCGCCACCGGTCTCGGTGTGTTCCGGGGCAACTACGGGCTGGAAGGCCCCCTGGAAAAGGTCCTGCCCGTTGACGTCTCTGTGGCAGGCTGCCCGCCCAAGCCGGAATCGATAATGGACGGCCTGCTGAAGGCTGTGCAAATACTTGGAAAGAAAAAGTAGGTGAAAAATAAATGAAGCACCTTAAGGAGCTGGCGGAATTGAAAAGAGTCGAGAAGGAGAGGGTATGGATAGAGGTCTCCAGGAAAGACCTTTTGAAGGTCTGTGAAAGGCTGAGGCACGAGTACGGAGTTATCCGTGTCATCTCAATCTCCGGCCACGACACGGGGGAGGCCATAGAGGTGATCTACCACATGGAGCTTGGGCACGGTATCCTGAACCTGAAAACAGAGCTTTCAAGGAGGACCAACATCGTGGAGTCAATAACCCAGGTATTTCCCTCCGCCAACCTGTTCGAGCGCGAGCTGGCCGAGATGTTCGGGATAACCATAGCCGACCATCCCAACCTGAAGAGGCTCTTCCTCCCGCCGGAGATAGACAGCCCCCTCAGAAAGAAAAAAAGAAGGAAAAAGAAGTGATAAAAATGGATGTGCCATTTTTCCCGAATTCGGACAAGAACCACTGCCTGCAGGCCTGCGTAAAGATGATTCTGAAACATTACTACCCGGAAAAGGATTTCTCCTTCGAACAAATTGACAAACTGTTCGGCTACAGGGGGAAAGTATTCTGGTCATCCCCAATCCAGGCAGCGGTGGTCCTGGACGGTCTGGGCCTGGAGGCAAAGTCATTCGCAAGGGAAGATTTCGAGACCTATCTAAAAGATGGTTCCGAGTACATAAAGAAAAAATACAGTGACTGGGAAAACATCTTAAAGAATATGGACATGGAACTTGAATTAAGCTTTATTAAAAAAGCCTTGAATAAAGGCTTGGTCGAAAACATGGAATTGAAATTTGAAGGCATGGAATCGTTTTTCAGAAAAGGAGCCATTGTTTCCCCGGCAATAAACGTAAATGTCCTGAAAAACAAGGAAGGATACGCAGGCCATGCCGTTTTAATAACCGATATCGGAGACGACTTCGTGGAATTGCACGACCCGGGTCTCCCGCCAATACCAAATCGAAAAGTGGACAAGGAAAAATTCATCCGGGCCTGGTACGATTTTGACACGGGCCGTTACACTCTGATAGTTTTCGGTAAGAGATGACAACATGAAAATCAAAGATTTTCAATTTTCACCTCACGAAGTGAAAAAATGATAATAAAAGTCAGGCCCCCATACAAGCCCCTGGTCCAGATGCATGTTTGCTGTGCAGTATGCGCTTTTTTATGGATTTTACATAGAAGAGGTTACTGGGTTGAACAGGAAGAAATTGCCAAAGCATGCAACTTATATGTTCTTAAGAAAACGGCCAAGTTGTTTGGATTAAAAATGAAAACTGCTAAGTCGGCAAAACAAGAAGGAGTAAATTTTGATAAATTTCATATCTATGCAAATAGACTACTTAAGAAAAAGAAAATACCATTAGAGATGGAGAAGTATTCTATAAGTCAGATAGAAGACTCGAAGAAATTCATTATAAAACATCTGAAAAATGGAGAGGATGTTATGGTTAGTTTTGCGTGCAAGCCTATCCCTCAATGCAAATGCCCTGCTGGCCATGTCTGTGTTGTTGCGGAGTTTGATTTAAAAAGTAATACTCTTACTTTAGGGGACTCTAGATGGACGAGCCCAAAGTACTGGAAGATTAAATTAGATAAAATAGTAAAAGCTATGGATAAAAAATATGGTCGTGAAAGAGGTTTCTGGGTAGTGAAACCAAGGAGGTAGAAATATGAAAATATTAATTTTCACGGAAGGTACGATAATAATGCATAAGAACGGGGCAGGTCATAAAAGAGAGGAAATTGTAAAGCAGGTCATCGAGGGAGATGAATCTGTTCGTGATTTTGCTTCTTACATTCCTGTTGGGAATGCCGTTGAAAAATTGAAAAGATGGAAAGGACAGGGCGCGGAAATTTTGTACCTGACATCGAGGAAGGAAGAAAAGGAAGTAAATGATATAAAGAATGTTCTGAAAAAATTTGGTTTTCCCGGAGGACAATTACATTTTGCTGAGAGCGTAGAATACAAGGACGTGGTTGAAAGAATTGAACCGGATATCCTGATAGAGGATGACTGTGAAAGTATTGGGAAAGAGGAGATTATTTGTCCCACACTTAATCCGGAATTGAAGACCAAGACAATAATTATCAGAGAGTTTGGTGGTATAGACCATTTGCCAAACATTTTGGAGGATTTGATAAAATGAAAGTAGAAATAAAACCACCATACGTGCCTTTTTCACAACATGAATGGTGCTGTGTTTCTGCAGTTCTGCAAATGATAATGTACAGGCGTGGGATTAAACTGATGTCTCAGGAAGACATAGGATATGAACTTGGTTTAATTGTACCGAGGAAAGACAAAAAAATGTTTAACAGGGTGAGAACCGGAAAAAGACCTTCTGGAGGGTATGGAACAAGAATATATATCAAAAAATATTCTATAAACAGCTTTTTCAAAAGACATAAAATTAAACTCGTAAAAAATCATGTATACACTGAAGATTTGAAAGAAGCCAAAAAGCTTATAATTTCAAACATAAAAAAAGGAAATGATTTAATTATTTGTTTCAACTACAGAAAATTATATAAGACTGGTCACAGCACAGGACACGTTTCTTTAATTTCCTCTTTTGATACCAAGAAGAACATTGTTACTCTAATTGACCCTGCGGAAATTGTCCCTGAATACAGAAAAGTTAGTTTAAAAAAACTGCTTGATACCATAAAATATCATGGAAAGTCGAATTGGGGAGGTTTCTGGGTAGTGAAATCGAGATGATAAAATGATTATAGTTTTGACGACGACAGCGACAAGGGAAGATGCGGAAAAGATTGCAGACTTCCTGCTGGAGAAAAAGCTGGCAGCCTGCGTGCAGATTTTTCCGATATCAAGCAAGTACCTGTGGAAGGGGAAAGTAGAAAGATCGGGGGAGTTCCTCTGCCTGGTGAAGACAAAGGACGAGCTTTACCAGCCGGTGGAGCAGGCCATCCGCGAGGTGCATCCCTATCAGACCCCGGAAATCGTGGCCATTCCCGTGACAAAGGCCAGCCAGAGTTACCTGGACTGGCTGGACAAGGAGACTGTGAAAGAATGAAGTTCCCGCTTTTATTGAGAAAGATTTTGGAGGTATGCCCATAATGAAGGAGATGAAGGTTCCGTTCGGCGCTCAACATTGATGTCGGTTCGCTGATATCAAGGAGATATCCCGCTCTGCCGGAGCCCGTGCACTTCACCATAAAGCTGGAAGGGGAAACCGTCAGGGACGTGGACATGTCCCTGGGTTACAACCACCGGGGCGTGGAGAAGGGTTTTGAGTCGCGCGATTTTTTTAAGGACATTTACCTCTCGGAACGGGTCTGCGGTTTGTGCGGCCACAGCCACTCGTCCTGCTTCGTGAAGGGAATGGAGGAAATAATGGGAATCCGGGTTCCGGAGAGGGCCCAGTACATTCGCACTCTTGTTTTCGAGCTGGCTCGTGTGCACTCGCACCTGCTTTACCTGGCAATGTGTGCCTATGAAATGGGCTATGACACGCTTTTCCAGCTCCTCTTCAGGGACAGGGAGGGCGTCATGGAGATACTTGAGGAGATTACGGGCAACCGAGTTCATTATGTCATCAACACCTTCGGGGGAGTGCGCCGGGATTTCAGCATGAACCCGGGCATAAGGGAGAGGCTGTATAACCTGAAAGTCAGGACCGTTGACGCCATAGAGTACTTTAACAGCGAGCACTCCATACGCAACAGAACCAAAGGCAGAGGAGAGATAAAACACAAGGATGCCGTTGAACTCGGCATAGTCGGGCCGAACGCCAGGGCTTCCGGGATTTCCACGGACATAAGACGGGACGACCCGTATTTCTCTTACGGTGACCTGAAGTTCAGGGTAATCCAGATGGGTAATGGCGACATACTTTCAAGGATTAACGTAAGGCTTTACGAGACCCTGGAAAGCCTGAAGATGGTTGACCAGCTTCTGGAGAGGATGCCGAAGGGCAAAATAAAGGTTCCCGTTACCTTTTCCAATATTCCGGCCACGGAGCACGTTACAAGGGTGGAGGCTCCGAGAGGGGAGCTTTTCTACTACATCAGAACATCCGCGGGAAAACAGTCGCCGGACAGGGTGAAGATAAGGACCCCGACTTACGCCACCATGAATGCGATACCAGCTCTTCTCAGGGGCCTTGAATTGGCCGATGTATCTATAGCAGTCATGTCCATAGACCCCTGTATGTCCTGTACCGATAGAGTCACGCTTCTGGACCTTGGCACGGGAAAGAAAAGGGTAGTATCAGGAGAGGATTTGAGAAATGTTGACTGATTTGGGTTTTCTGGTGGTCAAGATAGTTTTGGCAGGTTTTCTGGGCCTGCTTTTCATGGGAATAATGAGGAAGCTTGCCGCGAGGCTCCAGCACAGGATAGGCCCCCCGGTTTGGCAGCCCTTCCTTGACGTGATTAAGCTTTTTTCCAAGGAGAGCATGAGGTCTAAGAGGGAAAGTCCCTACCTGATTCTGGGACCGGTAATATCCCTGGCTTCTTATGTCGCAGTCATATTCCTTATTCCAATTGGTGGCCTGCCCTCCTTCAGTTTTTACGGCTCCTTGATCTACGTGATTTACCTGTTCCTTATGGGGGTTGCCGGTTACATCATAGCAGGCTACGCTTCAGGAAACCCTTACGGAGGAATCGGGAGCAGCCGTGAACTGGTTCAGGCCTTCGGTTTCGAGCTTCCCTTTATAATTGCCCTTCTGGTTCCCGCACTTTCAACTCTGTCAATCGAGGCAAACTGGTTTTTCCTTTATCCACTTTCTTTCGTGGCCTTCCTGATAGCCGTGCAGGGGGAGCTTTCCTTGCCGCCTTTCCACATCCCGCACGCCGAACAGGAAATAGTTGCGGGGATAACCACGGAACTCTCCGGCTACAAGCTGGGAATGTTTGAGCTGGCCTACGCTTTCAAGCTATTCGCCCTTTCCTCAATTATAGCTGTAATCTTCCTCGGTGGCGGAAGCTTCTGGCTTTTCTTGGGTAAGACTTTTCTGGTGGTTTTTCTGCTCACTTTTTTAAGGGTTCTCTTTGCAAGGCTTACCATAGACCAGGGCCTGAAGTTTTTCTGGCTCGGTGCAGCCCCTCTTGCTCTCCTTAACCTCTTGATAAGAGTCGTGATAACTTGAAGGGCGGCATGAAGATACCAGTGTTTATTTTGATTCTTGTAATAGGCCTGGTCTTGTTCTCTGCAGTTTACTTTCTGGCGCGCTCCGAGATGGAGGTGGGCTTCGTGGAAAAGGTGACAGACGGGGACACCCTGGAGCTGAACACCTCGGAGAAGGTCCGCCTAATAGGAATTAATTCTCCGGAAAGGGGGGAGCCCCTTTACAGGGAGTCCAGGGAAAGGATGGAAAATCTGGTCCTGGGCAAGAAGGTTTACATGCAGAAGGATGAGGAGGAAAGGGACAGGTACGGCCGTCTGCTCCGATACGTTTACATAGGGGACGAGATGGTGAACTTAATCATGCTCGAGGAGGGCCTGGCCACAGTCTACATTCTGGAACCGAACGATGCCTACGAAAAAATATTCAGGAATGCGGAGGAAAGTGCAATGAATTCCAGACTGGGTATTTGGTCCCGAGCATCAGAGCACCGCTGTGCCCGATGCCTTTCCGTGGAAATAAACTGGAATGCCGAGGGGGACGACTGCAAGAACGCAAATGACGAATGGGTGAAGCTGCAAAACCGCTGTTCATTCGGCTGCGACCTTACGGGATGGTCCGTGAAAGATTCGGGAACGACCAAGTATACCTTCCACGTTTTCACTCTTGGTCCCGGTTCTTCCGTCACCTTACATTCGGGATCCGGCAGGGACTCTGCCGCAAAGCTGTACTGGGACAAGAAAGGCTCCTGCCCGGCCATATGGAACAATGACGGGGACACGCTCTACCTGAGGGACGCGGAAGGCAGGCTGGTCCTGAAAGAAATCTATGAGGGCTTCAGTTAAGCCTATAAATAATTTCCTTTATCGCATCCTGGTACTCCCTCTGAGAGATGTCGTGCTTCGCTCCGCGGATTATTATCAATTCGCTATTTTTTAGTTTGTTGTTTGCATCGTTGACTCTCCTGAATATCTGTTCCCCTTCCCTGCTTCCCGCAAGCAAAATAGTTTTGCATTTCACATCTTTGACAATCCTGTTGAAGGAATAGTTCTTTAAATCTTCCAGTCTCCTTTTTCCTGTGACTTTTTTCCACCATTTTTTCAGGTATTTCAAATCTTCCCTGAAGTAAGGGGACAGGGAGCACAATATCGATATTTTCGGTTTTATTTTGGCAGAGGATATAAAACCGATCATGGCTCCCCAGGAGAAACCGAGAAGGTAAACTTCTTTTGCCCTGTTCTCCCGGTAAATTTCAAGGAACTGGTTCACGTAGTCAGTCATGGTCTTGTATTTCCAGTCAATTTCAATTAGGACAGGTTTTATTTTCTTTGATTTGAAAAATTCGGCTATTTGCCTGTATTCTTTTTGTTTCAGAGAATCTCCCCAACCTGGAATAATGAAAGCAACCTTTTTCATAAAATATGTAAAGGAGGAAGGTTTATAAATTTTTCTCCATGAGTTTGGCCTTCTTTATTTCCATCTTTCCCGAGTCCCTGTGAAAGGAGACGGAGCTTTTTTCAATTTCAATTCTTTTCCTGAAGAAGGGGGCGTCAAGGACAGTTGTTTCAATCTCCCCTCCCTCACCGGATGGATTAATCTGGTATTCCTTTCCTAATTTTTCCAGTTCTTTTACCGTCTGAGAGTCGATTCTCCTTCCCAGCCATTCCTTTCCGAAGGGTTCCGCGAAGACACCCGTTATAAGGATCTCGTAGCCCCTGTTAATGACATCCTTCAATATTTCAATCTCGTCCTGGTGCCACAGGGGGTTCAGACATTCCAATCCAAGCTCCTTGCATATTTTTTCCACTCTTGATTTCTGGTACTCGGACTTTATCGCACCCGTGACCACGCCTTCTGTGTCGAACTCCTTTGCCTTTTCCAGGGCCCTTTTCAAGTCTTCCAGTTCACTTTCCTTTCCCCCTTTCGTCTTAAAGGAAACGAGGGGCAGGCCGATTGCCCGAGCCTGCAGGCGGGTCAGATTTATGTTAACGGTGTGGAACATGAAGCTTTCCGGGTTGTCCGATACTAGGGTGACCAGGCAGGCCACCTCCTCCTTTTCCATTGCCTTCTGCAAGGCCAGACAGGAATCCTTGCCCCCGGAGAAAAGCACGCAGACTTTCATGAATAGAATCAGTTGAATAACGCTTAAAAAGATGATTTCATTCCTTCAGGCCTTTCATGGCCTTGCTCACCAGTTTCTTTATGAGCATCTTCCTGATGACGGTTCCCCCGGACTGCATGAAATCCATCATGTCAAAGTAGAGCCTAAGTTTTTTGACCTTATAGTCCCGGAAGACCAGCACCTCCGCAAGCCTGGAACTGACTTCCCTCCCGTCATGGAACTTTGCCTTCATCTCGAATTCCTCAAAGAACTTGTCGCCCTCAACCATAATGGTTATGGGCTTGAACTTTATTCTGGAAAAATTCCCGGAAAGCCATTTCACCCATTTCCCGGCCTCTTCCTTTCCCTTCAGCCGGTTGCCCAGGAACTCGATTTCACAGCCCTTGTCAAAAAATTTCAGGACTTTGTCAGCATCGCCCTTTTCCAGAGCCTCGTCCAGCTCCATGGCCACTTTTCTTATCTTGGCCCCGCTCTGCTTCGCCATATTTCATAAATCGCGGGCGGCAAATATAAAAATTGCGGTGTATGTTTTGGGTTTAATTTCGAGACCGGAATATTAAATATAAATTATCGAAAACTAATAACTATCTTATGAGTGATTTAATAGTTTGGCAGGACTTACACATGGATGAGGCGGAGAAGCTGGACAAGAGCAAAGTTATAATAATACCACTAGGAACTATAGAACCTCACGGCAATCATCTTCCCCTCAAAACAGATTTATCCTCTCCTGAATTGATCGCAAAGGAAGTTTGCAAAAGAACCGGTTCAATTCTAGGAGTAAGCATACCCTTTGGTTGGTCTGCTGAAATGACGGGCTTTCCGGGAACTCTCACTCTGAAGGCTTCTACTTACATCGGATTGATTGAGGATATAGCTGAGTCGTATTATAACAACGGCTTCAAAAAAATAGTTTTTATAAACGGTCACGGCGGAAATCCGCCTTACATACAAGTCGCTATGGCAAACTTGGCAAAAAATCATAGGGACATAAAAATTAGGAACTGTGACTGGTATTCAGGTTATTATTTGGGAGAAGAAAGGAAGAAAGAGTACAAAGGAAATCATGCTTATAAGGCGGAAGTAGAAATGATGATGCTCGCTGATAAGAAGTCCGTAAAAATGGACAAGGCAGTAGATTACGAAGCCAATTGGACTAAGGTCTGGAAAGCGGATTTGACCAAGATAATGCCTAAATGCGTGGATGGCGAACCGACCAAAGCCAACGAAAAGGATGCAAAAGAACTTCTTGAAGCAGTTGTTACCAAGATTTCTGAAATCGTGGAAGAGATAAAAAAATATTAGGAGGATTAAAAGAATAATCCTTTTTATAATTATGAGTTAAAGGAGGTGTTTGGATGGAAAGCATATCTGACGTTATGTCAAGGGACCACAAGAAAATCGAGGACATTCTTTCTGAATTCAAAAACAATATTGGCGGTCAAGAGGAGCTTCAGAGTTTCAACAATTTCAGGTGGGAACTGGAGGGACACCTTTTCCTGGAGGAAAGGGCGATATTCACTTTTCTAAGATCCAAGAAAAGCAGGCTCTACGAGGATATACCAAAGATAGAGGAGGAGCACGACAGGCTTCTCGACCTGCTCAATAAAATAGGAGAGGACCTGAAAAATCAGAAGAATGCCGATGCAATGGAAAACCAAAAGGAACTGGAAGCTCTTCTGATTAAGCACAAGGAATTCGAGGACACGGTTCTTTATCCCAAGCTGGACGAGAGCCTGAATGAAGAGCAGAAAGGAATCGTAATAAAAAGAATAGAAAGATTTTCCAGCGAAAAAGTTACCGCTTAGCGGTTCTTGTTCGCCTTCTTTCAACGAGTATAAGGACGCATGGTATTACACCGATTGCGGCAACCAGCGAATAGAACACCCCGAAAGTCAGGGCTATTGCAAAGTCCTGGAGAAAAGTAAGAGTCGCCGAAAGCAGGGCCAGAAAACCGGTTATGGTTGTCACGGAAGTCAGAGTCAGCCCCTTCCCGACCTGCCTTACCGAATTTCTTATCGCTTTCTCGATCGAATACTTTTTTCTGTCCTCCTTGAACCTGTGCATGATGTGTATGGCAAAGTCTATTCCCAGCCCTATTATTATGGAAAAGGTTCCGGTAAGGGGAGGGGAAAGCGGTATGCCCAAGAAACCCAGGGTCCCGAAGGTCCAGAGGGTGGAAAGTATTATCGGAAGGATCGCTATTCCCACGAAAGCGGGCCTCCTGAAGAAAGCGTAAAGTATTATGAAGACGGCAACGAATCCTATGGCCGTGACGTAGCCTGTCCTGCCTCCTATACTTCTTCCTATCTCCTCTCCTAGGAACGTCGAGCCGGCAAAATCCACCCTGACTCCCGGAGGCTTGGGGGTGTAAAAAACCACCTCCCTTATCTCTTTGTTCAGCCTGTCCCGGTCATCGTCGGATATGTCCGAAATTATCGAGAAGGTCATTATCGCGACCGTCCTGTCTCTGGTAACAAAATTAGATGATTCGGGATTGTCCTCAAGGTCCTGATTTATCTCCTTCTGGGTCTGTTCAAGGTCGACAAGTCCTGCAGGACTTCTTCCGCCCCTGAGAAACTCTTCGTCTTCAAGCTGTTTTTGTATAAGGACCATTGATTCGAGGAGTTTTTTGTCTCTTATGTCCTTTATTCCCTGCGGGTCTTCCGGGTCCAGCCTGAATATCAGGACAGCAGACTGGCCTCCCCCGCCAAGCTCGTTTCTTATCCGGTTGAGGGCCACTATGGCCTCGATGTCCTCCGGCAGCTGGCTTTCCTCGCTCGTTTCGGTCTGTATGAGACCGAAGCCGAAAGCCATAAGAAAGGTGAACAAAACGAAAACCCCGAGTATGGTTTTGGGTTTTCTTATTTCTGTTGCCGCAAACTTCTCAAGAATTTTCTCTACCATTAAGCTTCCTCCTTACCTCGTCCTTGAACCTGTAATATATTTTGTCCCTCACCGAAAGCAGCGAAGGCAAAAAGAAAAGTGAAAGGACCATTGAGTAGAATATTCCCAGGCTTAGCGCTATTCCCATGTCGCTCAGGAACGGGACTCCGGATAGCGTAAGGGCCATGAAGGAGGCTATTGTGGTGACAGCCGTGCCTATTATGGCCTTCCCGACCCTGTCTATCGCAACCCCGTAGCAGATGAAGCAGGTCTTCATGCAGCCCCCGTAATCGCCTTCGGAACAGGCCTTGTTTATATCGTCCCTCCTGAGATTCCTCTCCTCGTTATATCGGTTTATTATGTGTATGGAGTAGTCTATCCCTATTCCCACTATCAGGGAACCGACAACCACCGTAACTATGGACAGAGGGACGTCGAGGAGAACCATGGTGCCGCCGGTCCATAACACAGCCAGAAATAGTACCGTTAAGGAAAAAATTCCCCTGAGAAAAGACCTGTAGGCTATTATCAGGGTTAAAAGTATTATTACTCCCGCAAGCGACAGGGTCCTGTAAAGGTCCTCGAATATAAGGTCGGAAACTATCTTTCCGACCAGAGGACCTCCCGTCACGGAAAGGGAAACGCTCCCCGGAAACCCTATTCCATTAATGTCATTTTCAATTTTCTCTACAACTTTTTCTATTTCCTCCTGCTCCACCTTGCCATTGAGATTTATGGTGACCAGAAACATGGAATAATCACTGTTGAAAAAATTGCTCCGGCCCGAAAAGAATTCCCTTACGGTTTCCGGGTCCTCGGGAATTGAGCCGAACGCCGAAACCAGAAGGTCCGGTGGTCCGAAAACCGAATTGACCTGAGGATCGCTCCTCAACATCTCTTCAAGCCGGTAAATGTCTGACATGAGGCCGGGATCCCTTATGTCTTTTATCTCCCCCTCCATGTACTTTTCGGTTTCCAGCTCCACTAATATGAACATGCTGTCGGATTCTGAAAATACTTCGGCAAGAAAGTTCTGGTTCTGTATCGCCGGAAGGTCCTGCGGAAGTGACTTGAAAAAATCAGTTTCTATCTCTATTCCCGCGGCATTGGAACCCAGAAAAATCGTTATGAGAAGTGCTATAGTGAGAACAATCTGGGGATGTCTGGCGGCGTATTCTCCGTACCTCTCAAGAAAACTCTTTTCCATAAAACCACGAAAGCTCATTCCCTTTCCTGCTCCGGTTCCTTGGTTTCTTCCCATTTTCTTGTAAAGGGAATACCTTTTCTTTTCCAGTAAATAAGGAATGAGACCAGAGCCACTATGGCTATCACGACTATTACAATTGCATAGCTCCTGCTACCTTCTGCAATCTCCAACTGGACCGTGTCCCTTTCGGTGTAAACTTCGCTACCCTCAACGTACCTGATTTCAAGTTCAAGGAAGTATTTCTTAAGTATGGCGTCCTCGTCTATGGTGAAGTGAATGACAGCATCCCCGCTCTGGTTGGGCTCCAGGTTTCCTATGAAGTCGTAGAGTTCCTCGAATTCAAACGGCTGGGCGGAGTCCCTCAAAACCTTTACACTCACGCTCTCGGCCTCCTCTTCCCCGTAGTTTTTTACAGTCACTCTTATCTCGGCCGTCTCGCCCTGGTAGAGATTTGAAGGGCTCACCACGGTATTGCCCCTTACTACGTATCCTGTGAATCCCGCGGAAGAAGTATCCAATCCGGCCCTGAGTTCCTCAATTTTCAGTATCGGCGATTTCTTGACGTTTATTTCGAGTTCAATTTCCTGCCCGGTGTACTCTTCCCACTGGTTGTTGTCGTACTTGTACCTGACATTAAGTTTTGCAATATGGGTCCCAGCTTCCATTTCTTTTTCCGTGTCAATGTAGAATACAGCGGTTTTAGCCGTGTCCTTTTCAAAATTTCCTATTGAGTAGGAATCCGAGTAGCTGTCGCTCGGCTCAAAACCTTCGGGCAGGGAGAGTTTGGTTGTAACAAGGCTTGCGTCACCTTCCCCGACATTCTGAAGTTCCACCTCCAGTTTAACGTCCTCCATACCGGCCTTTATGTCCTCCGGAACAGATTTAATCCGGCCTATCACGAACTCCGGATTTCTTGAATCAACTTCTAATTTCAGCTTGTGCACCAAGAAAGTGCCGTCGTCAATCCCGTCGGCATCACATTTTATCCTTAGCTCATTTTCACCATTTACCGCATCTTCGGCCACCCTTATCTTGTATTCAAGAAGAAAATCCTGGCCAGGGAGTATTTCTCCCATAACCCTTCTTGCCTCTTCGTTCGGGTCCAGCGAAAATGGGTACTCCGGGTCCAGCTCGCAAATCGCATTTTCTGCAGTCTCTGTTCCGATGTTCTCGGCCTTTAGGAAAAGCTTGAAATATTTTCCCGCCTCCGCGGGGAACGGGTCGTACTTAATCTGGACAAGCTTCAGCTCTCCGGGACTGGCCTGTACCAAAGAGCACATAAAAATCAAGGACACAGCAAACAAAATAAAAATTTTTCTCACAAGAATCTCCTAGCTTAATTAAGAAAGAAAAAGGATTTATATCAGTATTTTATTGTATTAAGAATTCTAAGGGCCTTCAGAGCGCTCTTTTCCTTGTCCTTTATTTCCAGCATGAGGTCAAAATCCAGGTCCTTTGTTTCCCTCAGGAACTTTCTGAAATGCCTGCTATTAAGGCTTGTGGCGTGATTTCCTTTCTTTCTGTTTTTTTCCTGGCTTGAGTAGTCCACCATAGGAATGCCGTCTTTCTTTTTCCAAGTCTTCCCTGCAGCTTCCAGAGCCTCCTTCCAGCTCTCCCCGTTGTTCAGGCATTCATGATGCAGGCTGTCCGCAATAACAGGAATCCTGATTTTTCTGCTTATTTCAATGCAGTCCTTGACGCTGTAAAGTCTCTCGTCATTCTCTATCACCAGCCTTTTCTTCAGGTTGCTGTCAAGAAGCTGGTAGCGGTCCACGAACCTCTGCACGGCCGAATATCTGTCGCTGTAGACCCCCCCGGCATGTATCTGTATCTTGGCCGTGGAGTCCAGCCCCATGGTATCCAGAAGTCTGCAGTGGTAATCGAGTTCGGCGATGCTCCTCTCCACCACCCCGTCGTCCGGTGAGTTCAGAACCACGAACTGGTCGGGGTGCATGGAGATGCGCAGCTCGTACCTTTTTATGAAGCTACCCAGGCTCCTCAACTCCCTCCGGAAACGGAATGCCCAGTCTGTTTTACAAATGGAGTGGGAGGCAAAGGGGACTATTCCCGAGCCGAGCCTCAGGAAAAGCAGGTTGTGGTTTACGTTAAAGGCCAGCATTTTCTCCAAGCAGTTCAGGTTCTCCCGGACTGTCTCCAAAAGCCTTTCCTCCGAGTAGGAAGCCATCCTGAAGGTTGAGCCTGCTGTGCAGGCCAGGCTCCTGTTTATGCAGGGATAACCGATTTTCATGTTTATAATTAATTTTTCAAATATAAAATTCCCTCAGAGAAGCAGGTTGAAAAGATAACCCAGAACCACTATCTGGGGAACAGTTATAATTGGCAGCCAGAGCGCGGCCTTCTTGCCTATGTTTGACCATATCAATCCTATTTCCGTGTAATCCGTCGCCACCCCGGCCATAAGGAAAACAAAAGAGTTGCCAAAGGCCCCGGTCTGGTGGAATATTTCAAATGCTATAGGAGAGGAGCCCTCGGAGCAAACCTCTATTACAGTGGCTATAATCAGGGTCACGAACAGGCCCAGGAGGCTCGGGCCCAGGAAACTGCGGAATATTTCAACAGGAATGAAGGCCCGGGCAAAGGATGCGGCCAGCATTCCGATTAAAATCCACCAGAGGACCATTTTGGACAGGTTCCACCCGCCCTTCAGTACTCCGGCGGCGTCCCTCCTGACAGAGTCAAGGCTAAAACTGTATCTTCCCACTCTTTTTCTCATATCCTGCAAAACCGAAAAGTCTTTAACTTCAGCGCCTTTCCCCCCTTCTATGAGATTCTTGCTGTCCAGCAGCTGGTAAACCATGCCGGTAATTATTGCAATCACCAGTGCAGAGGCTATCAGATAAAAAGCCCTGAGACCGAAGAACCCGATGAGCATTATTGTAATCGTGAAGTTGGCCCACGGTGCTGCCAGCAGGAATGCGATGACGGAGGGTACCGAGGCCCCTTTCTTGTAAAGCTCCATTGATATGGCAAGAATCCCGTGAGAGCAGGCAGACATAAGAAAACCAAGTCCCGTGGCATAAAATATGGCTCTTTTTTTGCTCTGCGCCAGATATTTTGTTATGTACTCTCCAGGTACGAAACGGTCTATAATCCCCCCGACAACAAATCCCAGAAGGATTGCCCACCAGATCAGTCCGAGGTAATCAAGAAAAGCGTAAAAGAACGGTTTCATTGGCGGGACAGAATAGCCCAGGAAAAGCAGTAAAACAGTAATCGCCATGACTATGAAAAGTTTCTCCCTATACCAAGGCTTTTTTATCTCGCAACTCGGACAAGCATTTCTCATTAAAGCAATTTTGGGTTTCATAAATTATATAAGGAAGCCCGACGAATATTTGATACTGTAAGGGGGGTGTTGTTATGGAGACAATTAAGAATTTGACCAAGGCTTTCATAGGAGAGAGCCAGGCCCGGAACCGGTATACTATTTATGCCAAAATCGCGCAGAAAGAGGGATTTGAGCAGATTGCAGCCATTTTCTTGGAGACTGCGGAGCAGGAAAGGGAGCATGCCAAGTGGCTTTTCAGGCTGATTAACCAGCTGAAGAAAGATGAAAAGGCTATACAGGTCGGGGCCGAGGCGCCCACGGCTCTGGGTTCCACCGCGGAAAACCTCAAGGCCGCGATAGCAGGGGAAAACTACGAGAACACTGAAATGTACCCAAGCTTCGCCGAAACGGCGGAGAAGGAAGGCCTCAAGGATATAGCAAATAGGC
>CP070662.1:11976-14547 GCA_020355185.1 archaeon | reverse complement strand
AGAATTATGGGAATGTTAAGAAAACTGGCCAGAAAATTGTGGAGGTAGCCTCCGAAACCGAGGGCGACGGTGGCCCCCGCAAAGACTTCCGTAAATATTATAAGCCACCCAAGAACGAATGGAAAATGCCTGTTCTTGAAGGCATTTTTGGTGTAAACGTACTCGGCTGCGGCCTTGGGAAACATGGATGAAAGCTCCGCGTAGCTCAGGCCGGTGAAAGATGCTATGAGAGCCGTGAAAAGGAATGCCATCCAAAGGGAATTTCCGGCTATTGCCGCGGCCTGGCCTATCAGTACATAAATACCGGCACCCAGAATTATCCCGATACCGTAAACGCTTGCCTCGAAAAGGCTCAAGGTCCTCTTAAGTTTCGGCATACTTTTTTATTTATTCTTCGGAAATATAAAGTAAATGCGGGGTTGATTATGAAAGAAGATTTTATGAAAATAGGGGAAATATTTGAAAAGAAACCCATGAAAGCCCGGATAAGAGGCTGGGTTTACCGTCACAGGGTTTCAAAAGACGTAGTCTTCGCTGTAATCCGCGATTCTTCCGGTATCATCCAGTGCACCTTCAAGAAAGGAGAGGTTTCGGACAAGGTATTTGAAAGGGCGGAGTCCCTGACAATAGAATCGTCTGTCAAGATAATGGGTGAGGTCAAGCAAGACAAGCGTGCCCCGGAAGGTTTCGAGGTTCGTGGCAAGGACCTGGAAATCGTGCATCTGGCCGAGATGTTTCCGATAGGCCGCGACCTGAGCGAGGAGTTCCTCCTGGATGTGCGCCACCTGTGGATAAGATCACAAAAGCTCACGCAGGTCCTGAAGGTGAGATCCAAGGTCTTCGAGGCCATACACGAGTATTTCCATAAGGAAGGTTTTTACGAGACGCATTCGCCGATTCTAATACCGGGAGGCGCAGAAGACGGGCCAACTCTTTTCGAAGTTGATTATTACGGTAAAAAGCTTCACCTTGCACAAACATGGCAACTCTACGCGGAAGCTGTCATGTTCTCTCTGGAAAAAATTTACACAATAACCCCTGCTTTCAGGGCCGAGAAATCCAGAACCAGCCGTCATCTGACCGAATACTGGACAGCAGAAGCTGAGGTAACATGGTGCGACCTGGACTGTATCATAAAAATTACAGAGGGATTGATTTCACATATTTGTCAGAAAGTTGCGAAAGAGTGCAAGAAAGAGCTCAAGATTTTGAGCAGAGACCCAAAGGACCTTATGAAAGTAAAGCCGCCTTTCCCGAGGATTACCTACACAAAAGCTCTGGACATCCTGAAAAAAGACGGGATGAAAGTGGAGTGGGGCAAGGATTTGAGGACTTTGGAGGAAAGGAAACTGGCTTCACATTATGACAAACCGTTGGTGGTTACGCACTACCCAAAAGATGTTATGGCCTTTTACAAGCCCAAAGATCCTAAAGATCCGAGAACCGCAAGATGTTATGATGTAATATGTCCGGGACTGGGGATAGAAATAATTGGAGGGTCGGAGCGCGACCTAGACATAGAAGAACTTAAAAAATCTCTGAAGAGCAAGGGAGAGGACATTAAAGATTATGAATTTTTTATGGACACAAGGCGCTATGGAAGTGTGCCCCACGCGGGATTCGGCATGGGAATAGCCCGCGTTATCCAGTGGATTTGCAAGCTGGACCACATAAGGGATGCGATTCCTTTCCCGAGAACTGCCAAGAGATATAAACCTTAAATTTTTTTCTTTTTAATACTATTCATGAAGTCCAAACCTACAATTTTTGAAGATATTTACGAAACGCTTTTGGATATACAGTTAAAAGAAATAAAAAGTGGTTTGCCTGGACTGATAAGTTATGATAATCTTAAAAGGATATTTAAAAAAAGATATGAAAATGGGGATGTTTTTCATAAAACTCTTTTGGGTGAATCAAAGCCTTATTGCTCATTGAAAGTTTTAGAGGAAAGGGGTTTTATTAACAGAGTGGCAGAAAAAGATGTTTTGTGGTTCTGTACAGTTGTTTGTAATAAAAATAAAGGAGGGTCAGTCCAGTGTTTATCTTCTTCTAAGGGCTGTGAAAGGGGTGTATATCCGTCACGCTTTAAGGATGAAGCATATGTGGCTAGTGGTTCGGGAAGGGAAAAAAAGAAGGGATCGACATTATATTTGCCGAATTTGATAACAAGGGTAAGTGATTGATTATCTACTGATTTCTCCTGTAGTCAAGTTAATTATTTCTGAAGGGCTACCGCGCAAAGGGCCTTCGTAGACTATGAAATCCACGGCATCTTTTATTTTTGGGTCCAGACTGTCAAGAGATGTCATGAATTTTTGTCCTGTAAGGTTCACGGAGGTCGTAACAATAGGGATTCCTGTTTCCTTTATCAGTTGAGAGAACCAGTTATCAGGGATCCGGACTCCAAGTGTGTCCAAGCCCAAGTTCACGTTCTCGGCAACGCATTTTTGTTTGAGCTTTAGAATCAAGGTGTAAGGACCTGGCAAACGCGTTAAATCGGCTTCGCCCACGACGCAGTTTTCAAGAATCCATTCCTTGGAGGGGGCTATTACGGAGAAGGGTTTTTGT
>CP070662.1:8906-11876 GCA_020355185.1 archaeon | reverse complement strand
GACCGGTATGAGTATGAGAGAGAAAAAAAGAATCACAGAAAGAATCACAGAAAGAATAACGGGTTGCGATTCAAAAGAAAAAAGTCTCAAAATTAAGTAAAGAATTTTATTCTTCCTCGGTTATTGCTATAGGTGTTCCTCCGGCGTGCCAGCTCTGCCTGGGCCTTACTGCAACCGGGTAAATCCTTTCACTGTTATCATCCAGTATTATGGCCGTGCCCGGCTTCCTGGGAAGGTCGCCTATGTACTTGGTTATGTCGAAGAGGAGATAGGTCTGCATTATGCTCCTCAGGGCCTTCAGGTCCGGCTCTGCGGTCAGCCTGTGGGAAAGTACCAGGTCTGCCTGGGAGATGGCGTCCTCGTGGAGCTTGTTCGGCCTCTGGGTTATGAGGACAGTGGAAATTCCCGGCTGCCTGCCCTCCTTTATCAGGGTAAGGAGCGGGTCCGAGGAGGCTGTCTTGCCCTCCGCGGGAAGGAAGTTGTGGGCCTCGTCTATCATTATCCAAGTTATGGGCACCTTTATCTTGCGGAAGCCCTCCATTGTCTCAGTTTCCTCCTCCCTCCTGGCCATTGTCCTCAGGTGCTGGACTTTCCTGCATATCAGCCCCGTCAGCATGCTCCTTATGCTCCAGCCCTCGGATATCTGGCTGTAGAAGGAGATGTCTATTATGGAAACGGCCCCCGGCTTTATCAGTTCCTCAATGTTTATTCCCTCCCTTGAGAAGATTCCCCATTCCTTGGCGGAGGTGAACCTGTTTACCAGGGCAAGCTTGTCTTTCTTCTCCGAGAGCACGTCATCGTTTATTGTATCTATTATTTCGTCTATGGTGTAATCCTGGCCCTGGCTTTTAATCTTCTTTATGGACCGGTCAAGAAGTATACCGAGCGTGTCCACGAGAGAAAGTGAAAAGGACAGGGCCCAGTCTTCCGAGGTGAATTCGGAGGGCTTGATTGTAAAAACGCGGTCGTAGGGTATGGCTTCCTTCTTGAACCTTTTCTCCAGGCCCGCGGGTATGTAGACCTCGACAGGGAAGCCCTGCGGTTTTATTTTCCACTGGTTCAGGAGGACCATGTCCCTCTCGTTGGGGTTCTTCATGGACCAGAATATGCCCTGGGTATCCACCATGAGCACGGAAAGTTTTTTCCTGATGTCTTCCGGCAGTTTCATGATTTCCTCGGCTATAACGCAGCCGGAATAGCTTTTCCCCGAACCCCTCTTGCCGCAGATAATCATAACATGAGGCCTTGCCACGTCCAGCATTACGGGATTGGTCAGATTGGCGTTCTCCCCCTCCCCGACAAGGTGCCGGCCCAGAAAAACGGTTCCCTTGCTTCCGTACTTCTCCAAATCCGGGGCGTCCCTGCCCACGACTATTTCCCTAAGAGGCATGATTATATTTCGGAAAGGGAATATAAAAATTAAAGAGATTTATTTGAAACAGACTTACTATAATCATGAAAACAATGATTCCAGAAAGATTGAAGAAAGAGTTTTTCATTGAGCTTTTCATTTTCTGCATCGGAATCGGGACCATGGCCCTGTTTTTCGAGAACAACATCCTTGTCAGCATTATCCTGCTCGCGCTTTGTTTAATCAGGCTATGGTTATATCACAGGAAAGATGATTTGTTTTTCTTCTTTTCCGGGGCATTATTCGGACCGGTTTCCGAAATAATTCTTGTAAGTTTCGGCGTATGGAGGTACGCGAACCCGACTTTCCTGGGCGTTCCCATGTGGCTTCCTTTTGCCTGGGGACTGGCCACCTTGATGATAAAGAGGTTCGCGGAAATATTCGTGAAAATTGAGGTGAAAAAATAGTTTTGGGGTGAAGAAAGATGATAATTTCGGCAAAAAAGATACTCGAGCTTAACAAGAAGTACCGGCTGATAGAAAACCTGGCGGAAAGGGAACTTAATCCGGAAGGCCTTGGCATAGACATCCGGGCGGGCGGGGTCTACAGGCTGGGCGGTGAGGGTTTCCTGGGGATTGAAGACAGGGAGACCCCGAAAATAAGCAAGATGGATGGCTCCAAGATCGTACTTAATCCGGGCGATTATGTTCTCGTGAAGACGATGGAAAGGATTAATGTTCCCCGAAAGAAAATCACGGTTGACGGCAAGCGGGTATTCCTGATGCCTGATGTCTATCCCAGAAGCACCCTCCAGCGTTCCGGCATTTACCTCATGGCCACCAAGACGGATCCCGGATATCACGGGGAGCTCACCTTTGCCATGGCAAATCTCGGCGGGGCATCCTTTAAGCTGGAAATCGGGGCAAGGATAGCGAACCTGGTCTTCAAATGCGCCACCGGAGACCTGAGCAGGGAATACGGGGGACAGTGGAAGGGCGGTCGCGTGTCGACCAAAGGCCGTGAAAAACAGATATAAATACTTCAGGATTTCTTTTTATTCAGGTGTTATAATGCCGAATGCGGTCCCGTTAAAGTACAAGGCCCCCTTTCAGGGCCCTTACACGGAGGAGCAGCTTTTAACGGTTTTTCATGACCTGAAAGAGAATTATTCCGGAATCAGAAAAGACTTTACAATCACCAACCAAACAGGTAATCTGGTGAAAGACTTCGGCCAACTGCTGCGTATAGCTGTTAGTAATAAACCAGAGGTTATCTTGAAAGGCAGCGGAGAAGTCGGGGGTCTGAAAGTGGAAAACGGTCTGGTTGAATACGATTTGTCCGAAATCAGTAAAAGTACAGAGTACTGGGACATACTGAGGGACGGTTCCTGTTCGGGGTGCAACAATCTTGGGTTTAAAAAGGTAGAGTATAACAAGGAGCGTATCTGTAAAATTGGATTATCCATGGACCACGATAAGGACTGTTCCGGCTACGACCCGAAAAGAAAAAATTCGCAGGGCGAACCCGCAAGGAAACTGGATGAGTTAATTGAAGTCGTTTCTTCGTAAACTATTTTCTTTTTTCAAGCAGAGATTTCAGGATTTTCCTCAGTTCCGGGT
>CP070662.1:5113-8806 GCA_020355185.1 archaeon | reverse complement strand
CTGCAGGTGGTTTTCCACAAGCCATCGCGCGCTGTCCACAAGGTTTGCGTCCTTCAGTTCCTCCCTCGTGAAGAACTTTGCCTCCATTACCTTTTCGTCCGTAGCCTTTTCCAGGTCTATCTCGTTAAGAGGCCTTGCAAGGAAAAAAAATATTACCGTGTGATAGTCGTACTTGGTGTGGATGGCCTCCTTGAAACCCAGGAATTTCACGATCTCCGTATCCAGGCCGGTCTCCTCCCTTATCTCCCTCCTTACAGCGTCCTCTATGCTCTCCCCGAACTCCACGTGCCCGCCGGGAACTATCCAGCGCGGGTTGCCGGATTCCAGAATCTCCTTTATGAACAGGAACTTGCCGTCCTTCTCAACCAGGCCGGAGGCGATTATCTTCGGAAGCTTCATAGCTAACTTTAGCCCTCAAAGAAATATAAAATTTCCTCCGGGATTCTCAGGTATAAATAGTTTTGCTTTGATATTGATTTTATGTCAAACATATTATTACCGAATACCTTTTGGGCGGAAGTGGATAGGTTATACGAAAAGATAAAGGATGCGGGTTACGAACCGGAGAGGGTCGTCGGCATAGCCCGGGGGGGCTCGGTTCCTGCAACGATTCTGGGTTACAAATTTGATGTCCAGGTGTACCATATAAATGTTGAAAAAGATGGCGATAAAAGGATTGTCACTGTTGACATAAAAGAGGATTTGACAGGTAAAAACTGCTTACTGGTCGAGGATAATCTGTTAACGGGACGGAGTCTCGGAAAAGGAAAAAATTACTTGGAAAAAGAAAAAGGTGCTGAAGTAAAGACAGCGTGCCTGTACACAACCAAACAAACCGAGGTCAAACCGGATTTCTTTATCAGAAAGGTTGATGAAATTCCGAAGTTCCCTTGGGAATGACTCACTCTTTGAAAAAAAGTTCCCTGTTCAGGAAGGGTACCAAGGCGATGATAAGGCTCTGGCCGATGTAGCTCTTCCTGTCCATCGCGCCTTTTGTGAAGTGGCCTACCATACCCCCTTTCTGCTTGCTGTTGTGCTCACCGAGCACCTCGTCCGCCACGACCCCGAGTTCCTCACCCTCAAGGAGCCTCTTCAGAACAATTTCCGGGTACTGGAAAAACGGAGAGGTCCCGTAGCCCTCCTTTCCGTCCTTGTCGATTATGCAGGCCCCGCTGAAGTTGAACCAGCTGGATTCCATCTTGGTCATGCCTGCCTCCATGCCCACGAAGAAGTCCGCTCCCAGTTTCCGTTCCTCGTTAATCCTCTTCAGCTCGATGGCCCTGTTCCTGCAGCCGCGTAGAATTTCATCCCCCCTGGGCTGGTCTGGCACCCCGCTGGGAACGGAAAAGCTCATGACCTCCGGTTCGGGAAAGAAACGGGAAAAAGTTTCCTCAACCGCCTTGACTTTAACAGGGTTCTTTGAGCCGACCAGAATTTTTGCCATATATACAGCCTATAATCTCTTGATTCTCCCGGGCCTGGGCTCGTAGCACGTGCCTTCCCCCAGGAGCTCGTTTATTACCTCCTCAACTTCCGGCTCATCCATCTTGGACTCTGTTATTATTGCAGAGTATTCGGCACCGGTCCCCTCGTCCAGCCTGTCTATTATTTCCAGTATCATTTCCTTGACCGGCTTCTTGTCTTTCCCGGTTTCCTTTTCCTCCCGGATTTCCTCGGCCTGGGACATGGACTGGACGATAGCCTCTGTTATTTCTGGTTCTATTCCCTCGGCCTGGGCCAGTTTCTTTATTTCCTCGAGGTCAGAGGTCTGTTTCTTGAAGCCCTGGATTTTTTCCCTTACATTTTCCAGGGTTTTGCTCTGTTCCAGAAGCTCGGCCTTCCTTAGAATTATGAAGTTGGGGTTATCGATTTTCCTTATTACCTCCGGCATTACGTAAAGCTCCCCGTCGTATTCCCTTACCTTGCCTATGGCGTCGACCAGGTCCCCCTGGTTTATGTTCTCTATCAGCTTCAGGTTCTTGAAAATCTTTGCACGTATGGTTTCGGTCTGGTCGTCTATTACCACAAATCCGTAGGTCCTGTCATCGTTAACGAACTTGGTCATAACTGTTCCCAGTATCCTGGCTCTGGATATCTTCAGACCGGTGGGTGTCAGGACATAGTTGCTCTCGAATCCCTCGCCCTTGACGTACTTTCCTTCTATAATCGGCTTTATGCTCGTCTTTATGGCTGTAAGTCTTTTCTGCTCCAAATGCTCACCCTATGTAACCTGTGTACTCAACCTTCTCCGGCTTTTTGGCCTCCGGTTTCTTGGCTTTTTTTATCTTTAGCTCCCCGAACCTCTTCTCGTAGTTCTTTACGTTGTCGTTAAGAATCCTGGAGAATTCCTTGGCCACCTCCGTGTCAAGCATCACCGCATTATGGCTGAGGAACATCTTCTGGCCGGGTTCCTCCGAACCTATCTTGGTGAACCTGGGAGTCAGCTGCTGGAAGTCGAGTATGAACTTTTTGGGATTGTGGGAAACCGTCACGGTGTCAGAAAAAAATGCCGGGCCGCCGTTATCCATTTCAACCTTCAGTATCTTTTTCTTCAAAATATCACCCCTCAAAAACCTCTTAACCATTATTTGCATCGATGATTTAAATCTTTTGGATGTAACCGGACCTGGGCTCAAACAGCATGCCCTTGTTCTTCATCTCCCTGATTATGGACTCCGCGGCGTGCTCGTCCACTCCCTCCTCCTCCAGAGAGCTTATTAGGTCCGTGACGGGAATGTTCTTTCCTATAGTTTTCTGCAGGTCGTCTATAACGTCCATTACTATCCTTATCCTGCTCCTCTTGGAGGAGCTTACCCCTCCCTCGGCCCGGTCTATGTCAAGTTTCCCTGTTTCAGGGTCGTAGCCCAGCTGCTTTATGCTGGCCTTCATGAGTTTTATGGCTCTCTGCGCATCCTCCTTCGTGACCTCCTCCGAGAGCCTTATCTTCGCCGAGGCCTCGGACAGTCTTATCAGGGCCTCGAACTGCCTCAGGGTCAGCGGCACGGCGGCGCTTTCCTCCCCCGCATACTTGCTCCTAAGTTCCACGAAGAAGTTCTTGCAGGTGGCCAGGGCCTCCCTGTTTATCCTGGGGTTGACGTTCTTCCTTACATAGCCTATGTACTTCTTGAAGAATTCCTTGTCTATAAGGGGCTTGATCTCATCCTCCGCAATCCTGCTTTTTATGACGTGGTCCACCAGGCTCTCATCCCTTTCCCTGGCGGGCACGTCCCTGAGTATGAACTTTAGGTCGAAACGGGAGAGCAGCGTGTCCGGGATGTCTATCTGCTCCGAAATCGGCCTCATGGGATCGAAACGGGAAAGTTTGGGGTTTGCCCCGGCCACCACCGCGGTTTGGGCAGGGAGGGTTGCCTGTATTGTGGCCTTTGAAATGGAAACAGTCTGGGTGCTCATGGCCTCGTGCAGGTTTATCTGGTCCTCCTTGCTCATCTTGTCAAACTCGTCTATGGAAATCATGCTCTTGTTGGAGAGGACTATGGCCCCCGCCTCAAGAACCCATCCCCCCATGAACTCCTCGTCACGGGTCACTGTGGCCGTAAGTCCGGCTGCGGTGGTTCCCTTGCCGGAGACGTATCTCCCCCTGGGAACAAGGGCCGCGATAAGCTTCAGGAGCTGGGTCTTTCCGGCAGCGGGGTCGCCGACCAGAAGTATGTGCACGTCCCCCCTTATCCTTGT
>CP070662.1:0-5013 GCA_020355185.1 archaeon | reverse complement strand
ATGAGATTAAAAAGGTTTAATTAAACTCTAAGCGAAGGGAAGCTTTAAATACTTGTAACGCTACAATTAGAGTGTTAGAGTATTATTGGGGTGTTTGATTTGGTTAGGAGAAAAAGACCAAAAACCGGGAAGGTTACATTAAAGATTCCCTGGGAGTTGTACGGGAAGTTGAACGAAATAATAGAGGGTACGGGTTTTTCAAGCGTAAACGAATTCGTAGTTTTCGTGGTTAGGAATGTTGCATCTGGAGGCAGGATAAAGGACGAGGACAAGCTGACGGCCAATGAGATAAGGAAAGTCAGGGAAAGGCTGAAGAAGCTGGGTTATTTGTGAGGTGATTTCGTGGACAAGTTTGTTCAGAGGAGTGTTTCTGTTATAAGGGAGGCAAAGGCCAGCTACAAGAATATTGGAGTGCTTTTCAGCACGGGCAAGGATAGCGTGTGTTTGCTGGACTTGATCAGAAAGTCCTTCCCAGGTGGGGTGGTGCCTTTCAAAGTCATTCATCTGGATACCGGGGAGAAGTTCCCGGAGATCTACGAATTTAGGGATATGATTGCAAAGAAGTGGAATCTGGATATGATTGTGAGCAGGAATGAGGAGGGCATGAAAGAGACAAGTCCGGACAAACCGTTTGAATGCTGCATGAAGAGGAAGACAGAAAATCTTAAAAAGGTTGTAGAAAAATATAAGTTTGACGCTCTGATGCTGGGGATAAGAAGAGATGAACACTATATAAGAAATCTGGAGAGATATTTTTCGCCGAGAGACAAGACCATGCAATGGCATATAGTAAGACCAAAAACCGAAGAGGAAAAGAGAGAGGGGGACTCAGATTTTGTTTACCAACAGAACGTGGAACTTTCCGGTTGGAATCTTTTCCAAACAGACTTTCTAGATGCCCACCATATAAGAATCCATCCAATTCTACATTGGACCGAGATCGATGTATGGGAATACGTAAGAGATCAAAAACTTCCCATCAACCCGCTTTATTTCGCTAAAAATGGAAAGAGATACAGATCCCTAGGGTGTAAACCTTGTACCAAGCCAATAGATTCCAACGCCAGTACAATCGATGAGATAATCGAAGAATTGCAAACGAAAAAAGGAGAGGAGAGAGAAGGCAGGTGCCAGGACAAGGAACAGATAATGAGGAAACTCAGGGCGCTTGGTTATTGTTAGTTAATTTTGGTGTAAAAATGTTTTTGGTTTTGGGGATAGACGCGGCGACGTGGAAGGTAATAAAACCGAACCTGGAGGTTCTGCCGAATTTCAGGAAACTTTTGGACACGTGCGAGAGTGGAACAATTCACCTTAAGGAGAAGCCCTACTCACCGCCGTTGTGGTGTGGGATGTTCTGTGGCAAGGGATCAGAGGAACACAAGCACAGGGAGTATGTGGTTGACGGCGAGGTGCAGACAAGAGAGGACATATCGGTGGAATTTATATGGGACGTCCTTGACAAGAGAGGTTATGACATACGTGCACTTAATGTACCTTTTGTGGTTTCTCCCTACAACTTTAATGTTGAATTTGAAGGGATTGGTTTCGGTTTGCCCACGGACGAAAAGGAGTGGAATGAGGAGCTGGAGAAGATAACGGAAAAAATAGTGGAACTTTTAAAGGAAGGGCCGGACGTTTTGATAGCTGTTTTCACCAGCCTTGATCGTATTCAGCATTTTCACTGGGGTGAACCAGTTGTAGTGGAATGGTACAAAAAGATGGACAAGAGGCTGGGCGAGATTCTGTTTGAAACGGGTTTTATGGATAAGGAGGGGAACAAGTTGATAATAATATCGGATCACGGATTCTGCTCCTTCGGTGAGGCAAAGGTTCAGACGCTTCCCAAGATAACCAAAAGCGGGATAGAGATGAAGGGCGACCATCACGAGGATGCCATTCTTATCACAAAGAATGTGGGTTATCGGATAAAAAGACCGCAGGATGTTTTCAACGCTCTGGAGAAGGAGTTCAGATAAGACTTATATTTGTTATTCTTGTATTATTTACGTAAAGGTGTTTTTATGAAAGTGGGGGTAATAGGAGCAGGAGTTATGGGTTCTCTTCACTCTAGGGTTTATTATGAGATTCCCGGTGTGGAGCTTGTGGGTGTTGTGGACAAGGACCTGAAAAAGGCCAAAGACGTTGCCCTCAGATACGGCGCGCTCGCATTTGACAGCGCGGAGAAACTCATAGGGAAGGTTGATGCTGTTACGGTCGCCGTGCCAACATGCTCCCATAGGGACGTTGCCAACCTTTTTCTGAAAAACGGGGTGGACGTGCTGGTTGAGAAGCCCATGGCTTTCGACCTCAAGGAGGCCGAGGACATGATAAAAACGGCCCGTGCCAACAAAAGGATTTTAATGGTGGGTCATATTGAAAGGTTCAACCCCACGATAGGGGCTCTGAAGAATATCATAAAGAACGAGAAGATACAGGAAATCGAAACCAGAAGAAGGAACCCCTTCGTGAGCAGGATAGAGGACTGTGGGATAGTTCTGGATTTGATGGTGCATGACATAGATGTGGTGAGGTACCTCACGGGGGAAAGACCTGTTGTTGATTATGTTATAGGAGGTTCGGTAAAATCAAAGCACGAGGACTGGGCCAAGGTGGTTATGAAGTACGGAAAGATACCAACCGTCCACCTTTCTGACAGGAGAACACAGAAAAAAATAAGAAAAATAGAGGTAAACTGCGAGGATAAGCTGATTGATGCGGACTACGTCAACCAGGAGATTAAGATTTACAGCCAAGCCAAGCCCGTTTACAATGGCAGGCCGTTCTTCAGCGAGAAAATAGAAACCATAGTGGCCAGGGGGGAGCCCCTTAAACTGGAACTTCTGGAATTCATTGATGCGGTAAAGAACAGGAGAGAGCCGAGCGTGACCGGGGAGGAAGGAAAAAAGAACCTCGAAGTTATATCCGATATCATGAAGAAAATGAAGGTGAAGGAATGAAGGTTTGTGTAGTGGGCCTTGGTTACGTCGGGATTCCTGTGGCGGCCAAGTTCGCCGAGGCCGGTTTTGATGTTGTTGGGATTGACGTTGATGATGAAAAGGTGTGTAAGATAAACCAAGGCGTTTTCCCTTTAAAGGGGGAAGAACCCGGCATGAAGGGACTCGTGGAAAAGGTTGTGAAGGCCGGGAAGCTTAAGGCAAGTCTGGATTTTAAGGAGTGTAAGGATGCTGATTTTATTCTGGTTTCTGTTCAGACCCCTATGAGGGGGGACATGCCAAATTATTCTTTCCTAAAGAGCGCACTGGAAAGTGTTGGTAAGAACCTGAAGGGAGGCAGTCTTGTTAGTGTGGAATCCACTCTGGCCCCGAAGACCATGGAAAAGATCGTGAAACCCGTTTTGGAGAAAGAATCCGGCATGGTGGCAGGGAATGATTTTTACCTGGTTCACTGCCCGGAAAGGGTCAGACCAGGGCACCTTCTTTACCAACTGGAAAATTTTGGCAGGGTTATCGGCGCCTTTAACAGGGAAAGCGGGGAGAGGGCCAAATCCTTTTACAAGGAGATAGTTAAGGGTGATCTGGATGTTACTAGTATGACAAACGCTGAGCTTGTGAAGACGATAGAAAATACCTACAGAGATGTACAGATTGCTTTTGCAAATGAAATGGCAATGGTTTGCGAGAAACTTGGCGGAAACGTTTTTGAAGTACGGAAACTTGTCAACAAATGTCCCTGGAGGGATATGCACTTGCCTGGGGCAGGAGTCGGCGGTCACTGCATACCAAAGGATACCAAGCTTCTTGCCTCCAGTATCAGGGATTTTTATGAGCCTGTTTTGGTTCTGACTTCAAGAAAGATAAACGAGGGTATGCCTCACTATCTGGTGAAAATGGTTGAGGGAAATGTGAAGAACGGTGGCAAGGTTAGTGTTCTGGGGCTAGCCTTCGTAAAGGATAGTGATGATACAAGGAACTCTCCTGCACTTGTTATTACCGAGGAACTGAAAGGTAAGGGATTTGAGGTTTGTGCTCATGACCCTTATGTTGAAAGCAAGGGACTGGAGGCTTGTTTGAAGGACAGTGTTTGCCTGGTTTTGGCCACGGACCATACCAAGTTCAAGGAACTGTCCACAAAAGAAGGTTTGAAAAGAATTAAAAAGATGATGAAAAGGCCGTTAATCGTGGACGGAAGGAACCTTTTTGACAGGAAACTTTGCGAAGAAATGGGTTTTGTTTACAGGGGAATTGGAAAGGGTTAAACCAACTGGTCCAAATGTTAAATGTTTAGTTTTACTGTTTTTACAATGTGTTCAAGGTCTTCCTTCTTCAGGTTGGGATGGACCGGCAGGGATAGAACCTTTTTCGCTGTATCCTCGGCCGCGGGCAGGAAATTTTTGTAGCCCAGTTTCTGGTAGTAGGGTTGTTTGTGAATCGGTTTGGGATAGTAAACCCGGGCACCAACTCCGTTTTGGTTTAGTTTTTTCAGGAGAGTATCCCGGTTTTCTGTTTTTATGGTATACTGGTGGAAAACGTGCTTAACGTTTTGGGAGACGTGGGGAGTTTGTATGTGTTTTTGCAGGTGTTTTGTGAGGAAGTTTGCGTTGCTGATTCGCTTCTGGTTGAAGGAGTCCAGTTTTTTTAATTGCTCCAGACCTATGGCAGCGGTCAGGTTCATCATCCTGAGGTTGAAGCCAAGGCAATCATGCTCGTAGGTCTTGTTTTGCCCGTGATTCCTGAGCTGGCGCAATTTTTTGGCCAGGTTCTCGTTGTCCGTGGTCACCATGCCACCCTCACCGGTTATCATGTTTTTGGTGGCGTAAAAGGAGAAGGCAGCACAGTCGCCGAGGGAACCCACCCTCTGTCCGTTGTACTCGGAGCCGTGGGCCTGGGCTGCGTCCTCAAGAACCTTTACTCCGTATTTCTTTGCAAGCTCGTTTATGGGTTCCATGTCTGCGGCCTGGCCGTAAAGGTGGACGGGTATTATTGCCTTGGTCTTGCCTGTAATTTTATCGGAAATCCTTTCCGGGTTTATGTTGAAGGTCTTGGAGTCTAT